>JAPPGK010000007.1 GCA_028821405.1 Gammaproteobacteria bacterium
AAGGGGACATCTCTGAATTGGAGAGAAGGGGACATCTCTGAATTGCTTTGACAACTCGAAGCCACCTCTACCCTTCGCCGATTTGACCTCGTAGCCTTCGAGGTCGAGTCCGGAACCGGTGGAGGTGCCCGTGTCACGCACGAGGATCGAGGCGAACACCTCCCAGTCCTCGGACATCGCCACGCGTGAGCGTATTCCACGATCCTTGTAGAGGCGCACTTTGCCTTGCAGTGGACCGTACATATAGGCGTGGAAGTACACCATCGCCATATACACGTCCAAGGATTTCGGTAATGACAAACCGGGTCTGTCCGGGGTCTACGACACTCGGTCCTATGCAGCCACGCGTTGGGGAAAGTCTAGCTGGTCGCTCATGGGACTGGGTCTTTCGCCGAGGATGAATCCGAAAGCATGGTCCACCAGCCACCGAACCGCGGGTACGCACACTGCATCGCCGAAGCCCAATTGCGCTTGCCGTCTTCCGACATTGATCGGGTAGTCCCGGGCACCCTGCAAGCGTGCGTATTCCAGGCCAGTCAAAGGCCTAATCCGCAGTTGGCTTTGCCTGGTATCGACCAAGAACTGCACACTACTCCCGCCCTGAGGGGTTCGGAGACATCCCGCGATGCAGTCATCGCGAAGTTCGCCCACAGTTTTTCCGTTTCGTACCCTCCGGAACATCGTGCCGACGCCTTCGCGGCAGCCTCGCCGCAATTCGTCGACCTTCGATCGATGCCGAGGGTTCATTGCATGGACCGTCTCGGAGACGCGCTCGGGTGACCACCACAAGGACGAGTCGACGGGTATGTCCTCAAGGATGGAGGCAAGCGTGGTACTGCAACGCAAAGGTGGTTCGGGCAGCGGTAATTCTACGAAGGGCAAGTCGGGATGACGCAGTTGAAAGTCGCGGATTGCTCGCGGACGCAACCTCGTCAGATCGCCGCTAAGGGGCAACGCATGCGGTAGCAGGTCGTGGCGCACCGCCAAGACAAACAACCTCGGTCGGCTTTGGGGGACAAACCAGCGCGCATCGACGAGCGTGATGTCTTGACTATAGCCAAGCTTCGCGAGTCGCTCACAAACGTTGCCAAGATCCTGTCCCCGGTGGGAAGTAAGGAACCCAGTGACGTTTTCGAACAACAACGCCTTAGGCGCGGAACCCTGTTGGCAAAGTCCAGCCACCAGCTCGAGGAAAGGCCACACGGTTCCGGAGTGCTGACCCGCAAGCCCAGCTCGATTGCCCGCGAGAGAGAGATCGATGCAGGGGAAGGAAGCGGTAGCTAGCCCGATGTCCGCCGGAAGGTCGTCGACGGCAACTTCCCTGACGTCAGCGACCAGCAGGTGATCGCCGCCAAAACGGGCCCGGTACATCTCGGCCTTCTCGGGCGCGATGTCATTGGCGAAGGCGCAGTGCCATCCAAGTGGCTCGACTGCCTCGCGTACTAGGCCTATGCCAGCAAAAAACTCCGCGAAGCTAGACATTGCGCCTCCGCCACGTCCTGTTGAGGGCGCCGTTGCGAAGAGCATAGCACCGTTGGGGCCGCGTGGGACGTATGGCGGCCCCGATTGACGCCGTCAGCGTGGTGATCTGCCTTGGTTCTACGTCGCGCTAACAGCCGCGGCGGAACTAGCGGCGACGGCTGCAGCCACGGCGGCCTGCTGTGCCGCGAGGACGGCCTGCTGTGCGGCCGCACCTACCATGTTCCCTTCCGTGATGCGTTTAAGGTGCCGTTTGCGGCGCCGCAGGTCCTTCCTATCGAAATGGATGGGCAGGAGCCCGGTCGCGTTGGCCAGGGCGACGACGATCACGGCTTCGGCGTCGGGCGACGTGGAGTCCCCGAAGATCACAGTCCTCAACTGGTCGACGAGGCGACGCTCGGGCACCGGATTAATGGTCGGGTACAACTTGCGGGTAAAGAACAACAGCACCTTGTCTTCATCGTCGCGCAGGATGCCGCGCCGGCAAAGCCCCTGGGCTACCCTGTGCCGCAACCGCTTGAGTTCCGCAAACCGCCGTACCCATGTCGTGGCACGCGCCCGCCGCTTGGCCGTCACGACCTTGTCGAGGCATTCGTCCAAGACCGGCTCGCCAAGCGGCGACTGATCCATTAGGTCGACGAAGGCTTTCTTGTCATCGCTGATCCGGATCTTGCCCTTGAGGCCCAACTCGGCCAGCATCGCCCCGCCCAGGGCGTAGGCATACATCGTCGCTTTGGACTCCAACGTGCCTTTCTCGTCGCGCAATGCCAGCAGCATCAGTTGTTCGTGCAGGTGGAGTTCGGTTCGATCATTCATTGTAGAACGGGTCAGATCGGGGGTGGACGGTCTTCTGCCGTTCGTGACACTGGTCGGTGAGATAGGCAACGGCAGTGTCGACTCCGGTAATGTCAGTCTCCCGAATCCGGTGACCACCACGCATGCGGAGTCTCAGCAGGCTTCCACCCCGCATGTAATTGGCAAGGCTATCGTTGCCCCGGGCGGGGAGGCCTATCAAAAAGTGCCCGTCGGCGAAGTGGACCTCAGTCACCCTCACGCGCAGGGTCAATACCTCATGTGAGTCGACTCGAAAGTCAAGCCTACCGGATTCGCCGGATCCCGCTTTTGTTAACCCCCAGAGTTCCCGATAGTAGTCGCAGTCCCCTGAACAATCCGTCTTCATGACAAAGGAGAGTGTGGGCGCGGTGGGCGTACTTTCCGCTTCGCTAACGGGCCCTAAGCTGCATGCGAATCTCAGCCTGGCCGCGTGGGTGCTGTCAAACGCCACGTCCTTGGGGGCGATGTAGTGCGATACGGACACGACGAGGTTCTTTTCCCGTTCAATGGAGTGCTCGTACGCCCACGCGGGTGCGCCTTGGATTGACAAGCCGCGCGCTTCGGCCACGGGCGCAAATACCATCGGGACCAGAGCCAACGAGAGAGAACGAGGTATGGGGACCATTGCTGTTCCTTCGCTTGGGGTAACTCTTGACCAACGAACTCCCCGGATGCCGCATCCTACTAGAGAGCCACACGGTTGAGTATTCCTGTGGCGGTATGGCAACCTGTGACGGCATGAAACCGAAGTTCACACAACGCGTCCATTCCATCGTCGCCTGTATTCCACCGGGCCAGGTGGCGACCTATGCAGACATAGCCAGGTGGGCTTGTAGTGAAGGGGCGATCTCGGTGGTCAGCAGAGTGATGGGAGATGTGGAGGGTTGGCATCGAGTGGTTCACACGCCCGATGGGAAGCTGACCCAACAGCCTGATCACGAGCGGGCCGAACGCCAGCGGAAGCTGCTTGAGCAAGACAACGTGACCGTTGAAAAGCTGAAGGTGCATTACCGCGTCAAATACCTTGAAAGATACCGATGGTTGCCGAACGAGGGCTAGACGGGCCTAGCGCGGAGACTGTTCAATCCGGTTCAGGAGATCCTCCGGCGTCTTGGGAAGGCTTGCTGGACACCCCGGTCAAGCGTTCAAGTGGAACCAAACGCGAACTGGGCCGACGTGGTTTTTCGCCGAGGCGTCGGTGTTGTCGACCATTCCTGGAAGGCTCTTGCAGATCATTCCGCGACTCCGCGAACGTGTGGTGATCACTCCTCGGCACCTATTCCAAGGAGCCCTTCCAACCGGCTGACACTATGTCCTAGTTGTCCGAACACCTCCGCCCACCGACGGTCGATATCCCGGAACTTCGGTGCCAGCGTCTCTGCGTTATTCTCAGCCCACTGAACACCATTCTGCTCCATCTCCGTCGTGATTCGCCTGACTTCCTTAATCAAGCCGTCCGCTTTATCCACCATGACGAGGATTTCCGCCCCGGCAAGAACCAACTCATCCTTCGCGTAGGCTTCCAGCTGCTTCAGTCGCGGGGTGATGCGGTCGATTCGACGTTCAATCGCCAGTTTGTCCGCAGCGATGTTTCGCATACTCTCCATGAGGACAGCAATATCTGCGTTCGGCGATTGTTCCCCAAACCCGCGACCGTCCGGCTGGCCTTCGCCGGCAGCCCAATTACATGCGCTGCCGATTCGCTGAATCATTTCGTCGGTACCGGCAACAAAACCTTCAGAAGCAAGTGCTCGCCAAAGTCTCACCGCCTCTGCCCCGTTAGCGTGGGATGAGAATGTACTTCCCGACTCCATCTCGTTGTAGGTGGTCCCGCCCTCACAGCCACCGGCTATAATTCGTGTGCCTTCGGTAGCCACGCCGACTACACGGGTTTCAGTACCATCGGTCAACCAGACCGCCACCCGCCAGTCGTCGATCCGCTCCTCGCGGTCGGCCGGCCGTTTCGGTGCTGCCGCTTGTATCGTGGCACAGAGCACGACGCCTAGCGCGAGCCCGTAGTACGCACTTGCGAAGGTTGTTCCGGTCGTTTGACTCACAGTGCGATCGTAGCACGGCGGTGACGTGCCACTTTAAGGCACCGTTCACATCCACTCATTCACTGGAAGACCCTGCGAATCTTGCAGGATCCGGTCGCGCCGGGGTGGGCCGGCGACGGGCACTAGCCAAAGAGTGCGATGGTTTCCATCCTCTCTTCGAATCCAATCAATTGGGGATCTAGTGAAACGGACGATCGCCCTTGACGGTGACGCGTAGGCCGCTGCGAGTCGCCGGGTAGTAGTCCCAGATCGCCATGTGCTGGACGCAGCGGTTGTCCCACATGGCGAGCGAGTGGGGTTTCCACCGGAACCGACATTGGAATGCCGGGTTCTTGACGTGCTCGAACAGGAAGTTGAGCAGCGCCTCGCTCTCTGAACGGCGCAACCCCTCGATGCGCCGGGTGAAACCGGCGTTCACGTACAACGCCCTGCGCCCGGTCACCGGATGTGTGCGAACGACCGGATGGGAAGCGCGGGGGTAGCCCCGCTGCGGCGGGTGATCCCCGTAGTAGCCAGCGTAGTCGGACTCATGGCGGGCGGTAAGCCCGTCCAGCAGGTTCCTGATCGGCTCGCTTAAGGCCTCGTAGGCGGCGTACATGTTGGCGAACAGGGTGTCGCCGCCGTGCGCGGGCACTTCGTGCAGGTGCAGGATGCTGCCGAGCGGCGGCTCCTCGTCGGCGGAAACGTCCGAGTGCCAGCCGCCGCCGTTGTTGCGCCGCGAATCCTTGTCGGTGTGGATGACCATCAGCGCGGGATCGTCGTGGGCGTAGGGCGCAGCGGGATGGATGTGCAGTTCCCCGAAGCGACGTCCGAATGCCAGGTGTTGTGCGGGCGACATGTGCTGGTCGCGCATGAAGAGAACCAGGTGTTCCATCCAAGCGTCGTGGATCTCCTGGACAAGCTCGTCTCCAAGCGGCGAACCGAGGTCGACCCCGTTCACGATGGCGCCGATTCCGGGCGTGAGCGGCTCGACCTCGATGCGGCGGTAGGGGTCAGCCATCGTTCGTCTCCAGCGTGTCGAGCAGCGCGCTGCGTAAGCGCGCAACGGTTTCGGGTTGTGCGCCAGCGAGGTTCTTCAACTCTCCTGGGTCAACCTCAAGGTCGTATAGAGCGGCCGGTGCGTCGTGGGCCGGGTCGAATTCGCCGTACCACGAGCGACCTCCGGACTCGGGGTCGAAGTTGTGCACGTATTTCAGTCCATCTTCGTAGATCGCGCGCCAACCACCGAGGCCGACGGCCTTCCGCGACGCCAGCGCATGGTCGGTCAACACCTGTCCCCTGCCGCTTGGAGAATCTGCGCCCGCGAGATGGATGATCGTTGCGGCAACGTCTACGAGATCGACCCGCGCATCGCGAACCGACCGTGCCTCGATGCCGGGACCGGCCAGCACGAGCGGGATGTGCACGGATGGCTCGTAGGGCACGACCTTGCCCCAGAGGTCGTGGTCGCCGAGCATTTCGCCGTGGTCCGAGGCGTAGATCACGACGGTGTCGTCGAGGACGTCCCGGTCGCCCAGGTACTCGAGATAGCTGCCCAAGTGCGCGTCGATGTTCTCGATCATGGCCGCGTAGTTGGCCCGGATGGCGTTGTGCTGCTCCGTATCGTACTCGCTCGAGGCGACCGGCGGCGGCAGGTCGGCATCGAGCCAGCGCGATTGCATCGACGCGGTCACGTCCATCGGTTCGTGGGGACCGTTGAAGTTCACCTGCAGGAACCAGGGCGCGTCGTTTGACGCCGCTTCCAGTAGCTGCAACCCGTTGGCGGCGATCCAGTTGTCGCAATAGGCGTAGTCCGGCAGCGGCGTGGGCGCCGTGTTGGTGTAGTTGGCGCGGCCCTTTCCGGTGCGTCCGGCGTAGTCATCGAGATGGGTGTCGAGCAGGCCGTGCTTGCCGAGGAATGCCTGGAACGGCTCGCTGCGACCCTTTTTGTGGCCGGCGACGAAGTCGTGTTTTCCGGCGTTGTCGATGCCGTCGGTGAAGCCGAGGCGATGGAGGTCCGCGTCGGGGCCGTCGCCGTGGCGCCCGTTCGCTCCCCAATTCATCGAAGCCTTCAGGAGATCGAATTTGCCGCAGCCGAACACCTGGTAGCCAGCATCGCGCAGCGCATGGTAGAGGTTGGGGTCGTTGGGGTCCACGTCGTGCTGGTTGTGTTTCACCGCCTGGGCATCGTAGGCCGCCACCGCCGCCAGGCAGCCGCGTGCCGGCGAACACAGCGGCGAAGGCGTCATCGCGTTGCGAAACGCCAGGCCGGTCGCGGCGAGTCTGTCGAGATTGGGTGTGCGCACACCCGGCGTGTCGTTGTATCCCGTCCAGTCGCCGCGGTGCTGGTCCGGGAAGAACAACAGGATGTTCGGCTGCGCTGTCAAGATTGCACACACCGAAACCCGGCGTTGCCGGTCGCGGAGTCGGGCGTGTTGGCGTAGCGGGCCGCGACCCGGTAGCGGTTGCAGTAGCTGTCGTGGCAGAGGTACGAGCCGCCCTTGAGCACCTTCGCGTCACCCCGTGGGGGACCGGTCGGATTGTCGGGGGAGTGGCTCAGATGCCAGTCCGCGCTGAACCAGTCCGCGCACCACTCCCAGACGTTGCCGGACATGTTGTAGAGACCGTAGCCGTTGGGTCGGAACGATTCGGCGGGCGCCGTGCTGAGGTAGCCGTCGCCTTGCGTGTTGACGTCCGGGAACGCGCCCTGCCAGACGTTGCAGCGATGCCGGCCGCCCGGTGTCAACTCGTCGCCCCAGGGCAGGCGCTTGCCCGCGAGGCCACCGCGGGCGGCGTACTCCCATTCTGCCTCGGTGGGAAGTCGTCTACCGGCCCATTGACAGTAGGCGGTGGCATCGTTCCACGAGACGTGGACAACCGGGTGGTGGCGCCGGCCTTTCAGGTTCGAACCCGGGCCCTCCGGCTTCGCCCAGAACGCGCCGTCCACGGCGATCCACCACGGCACGGCCTTCACGTCCCGCGCAAACGTGCGCTGTTTCGACTTCGGCAGCAGGCCGCGGAACACGTAGGACCAGCCGAACGCCTCCGCTTCGGTTCGGTAGCCGGTGGCATTGACGAATTCGGCGAACCGGCGGTTGGTGACGGTCGTCGCGTCGATCCAGAAAGGGTCGACGCGTACTTCCCGCACCGGACCCTCGCCGTCCTCCTGTCGGGCATCGGCGTCTTCGGAACCCATGAGGAAAGTGCCGCCGGGTAGTTCGACCATCGCGCTGACCGGATCGCCGCAGGCCTCGATGGCTGCGGACGAAGTTTGCGTGTCTCCCGGCCGTGCGGGCGCGCAGCAGGCTTCAGCCATAGCGTGTCCAATAGCTCGAGCCCCGTCCCGTGTAGCCAGCCTCCCAGTCATCCCGGTAGCGAAGCAACTCGGTTCTGAGTTCTGCGACGATGTCCGCCGAACCCGGGACTTCGGCCAGGTTGCGGGTCTCCCACGGATCGGTTTCGAGGTCAAACAACTGGGTCTGCCGCTGCCGGTCGCGGACGGCGTATTCGATCAGCTTGTGGGTTCGGTTCTTGACGGCCCGTTGCGAAGAGATGTAGGCGAAGTAGAGAGCGTCGCGGCCCCTTTCGGTCGGATCGGCCATGGCCGGAACCAGGCTTTGGCCTTCGACGCTCGACGGTCTCGGCGTCCCGGTCAACTCGCAAAGGGTGGCGAAGATATCGAAGAGATAGACGTAGGCCTCGCTCCGGCGTCCTGCGGGAACCCCGGGTCCCGCGAAGATGAGCGGCACGCGCACGCTGTGCTCGTAGCAGTTCTGCTTGCCCATTAGGCCGTGCTGCCCGACCGCCAGGCCGTTGTCCCCGGCGAGGACGATCAGCGTGTTGTCGGTGAGCCCCCGATCGTCGAGTGCGTCGAGCACGCGGCCGAACTCGTGGTCCAGGTGGCTGATCATCGCGTAGTACTCGGCGATGTGGCGCCGGACTTCCTCGGGCGTGCGCGGAAACTCGGCGAGCATTTCGTCGCGGATGCGCAAGGAGCCGTTGTCGAAGGGGTGCGCGCCTAGGAAGTTCGGCGGCAGCGCGACCTCGTCCGGCGAATATAGGGTGCGGAAGCGTTCCGGCATGGTGCGTGGGTCGTGCGGCGCAAGCAGCGAGACGTAGGCGAAGAACGGCACGTCGCCGTCCTGGCGGCCGATGTAGTCCACGGCGGCGTCGCAGAGAATCTCGCTGGAATGCCTTCCCGCGTGGATGTGGTCGCACTCCCGCCAGTGGATCTCGTTGTTGCCGAAGGCCGGCGGGTTGGGAATGTACGCCAGGCGCGTGTCGTAGGCGCCGCTCGGATCGTAGTGGTACACGGGGACGTTCCAGTGGTCGGCCATCCCGCCGAACATGATCTCGTCGCCCTCGGCGAACCCCCGGTTGAAGGACGCCCGGCCATTGTGCCACTTGCCGGCGCCCCAGGTGCGGTAGCCCTGGCCGCGGAGTGCTTCGCCGAGCATGGTGTGTTCGTCCGGGATGCTGCTGCCCGAGTCGTGCAGGTGGAACAGCGACCGGCCGGTGTGCAGCATGGCGCGGCTCGGCATGCAGATGGCGCCATGGGTTCCGCAGGGGATGTGGGCGTGGGTGAAAGTCGTCCCTCGTGCCACCAGGCGGTCGATGTTCGGCGTCGAGATGGCACTGTTGCCGAGCGCGCGGATGGTGTCGAACCGCTGGTCGTCGGTGAAGAACAGCAGCACGTTCGGTGGCTTGGCTTGGGGCATGCGCGTCTTGGTGGGTGGCCGTGCAGCGACTGATTGAACCACAAGCGGTGCGTGCGGGGTGGATGGGCTATGCTGGCGGTGATGATCGAAGAGTTACTTCGGCATGACTGAAACGATCCGTATCGTTCCTTGCCCGAGCTGCCGAAAGCCGGTCAAGTGGTCGAGCGAGAACCGTCATCGTCCGTTCTGCTCGGAACGCTGCCGGTTGATCGACTTCGGCGACTGGGCCAACGAGCGCCACCGGATTCCGGGCGAACAGTTCGAAGACGTCTCGTCGGACGACATGGAGGAGGACCATCGATGACGCGTGGAGAAACGCTAACGAACGCCGAATCCACGGGTCTCTTCCTGGGGGATCTCCCAGGCGACGTCGACGTTCCGGACCCAAGCATAGCGCGGCCCTTGGCGACACCATTCGATCAGGCGTTCCACCGTCGCCTGCGGCCCCTCGGCAACGACTTCGACTCGGCCATCGGGCAGGTTTCTGACCCAGCCATTGAGGCCCAGCGAATCGGCCTCGATGGCCGTCGAGTAGCGGAATCCCACGCCCTGGACCCGACCGCCGATCAGCAGGTGGGCGCGCTTGGTCGTCGATTGCGTCATGTTCGGCGGCAGTCTAACGCGCCGCGGTTTCTCGGGGGCGCGCTGGTCTTGGCCGCGATGGCGGCCACGGTCGGCGCCGTGGAGTTGCCGCGCGCCGAGCCGGAGGCCGTGGGAATGACGAAGCAAGGCTTGACCGCCGTCGCAGAAGAGATGGACCGGCTGGTGGCCGACGGCGAGTTGGTGGGCATGACCGCGATGATCGCGCGGCGCGGCCAGATCGTCTTCGAACATGCGACGGGAACGCTTGACCTCGAAACCGGCACGCCGATGCGATTGGACTCGCTGATCCGCATCTACTCCATGACGAAGCCGATCACGAGCGCCGGCGCGCTGATGCTCGTCGACGACGGCAAGCTGGACCTCGACGAACCGGTCACGAAGTTCTTCCCCGAGTGGAACGGCCAGACCGCCTACGAAGGCGACGAGGTCGTTCCTGTCGATCCGCCGGTGACTGCCAAGCATCTCCTGCTACACACCTCGGGATTGGCGTATGGCTACGACGGAGATACGCCTGTCGACAAGGCCTACCAGGAAGCCGGTCTGATCGACGACTGGGACTACCTCGTCCGGGACACCAACATCCTGGTGCGAAAACTCGCCGATATTCCCCTACTGTTCCAGCCCGGCACGCGCTGGCACTACAGCTTCTCCACCGACGTCCTGGGCCAACTGATCGAACGGGTCAGTGGGATGCCGCTGGATGAATATCTCGACGAGCGACTGTTCGGGCCCTTGGGCATGGAGGATGTCTATTTCGACGTGCCCGCCGATGTCGTGCACCGGTTCGGCACGGACCACGAGTTCAAGGACGGCAATTTCGTCGTCCAGGACAACCCGCGCGAAGATCCCGAATTCATCGGCGTCACGTTCCTTTCCGGTGGCGGCGGGCTGGTGATGCCGACGGAAAGCTACGTGCGCTTCTGCCAGATGATCCTGAACGGCGGCACGCTCGACGGTACCCGCGTGCTCGAACCGGAGACGGTGGCGCTGATGACCACCGACCAGTTGCCGGGGGGCATCTGGCCGAACAGCGGGTTCGGACTCGGCTTCGCAGTGGTCACGGAGGACGGCGGCGCTACGTCCCGTGGCTCCTATTCCTGGGGCGGTGCCGCCGGAACCTTCTTCTGGATCGATCCCGGCCATGAACTCGTGGCGGTGTTCATGCCGCAGTACATCGGCATGCCGAATGCGATCCAGGAGAGACTCAAAGGGCTCGTCTACGCCGCAGTTGACGCCGCGGAGTAGGCCGCGAACCGACCACTGACCAGCTCGAGCAGGGTTCCCGGGCGAAGAGCGTGACGTACGATTGCTGACCTGCTAGGAAACCTCTGTTCAAGTCCGTCCCTGGACTTGAACAGTAGCGAAACAAATAGTTTCGCTCGCAAATTCAATGGCTTACGCCATCGAATTTGGCGGCACATCCCTGTGCCGCGCTAGGGAAGGTCTTGTTCAGACCTTCCCTAGTTCGCGAGAGCCGGCCTCGTAGGTAACGGCACGCAAAATCCGCTAGCAAGAAAAACCGAGGCGGACACGCTTGCGGTCGAAGTGTCGGACTTCGGGCCGATCGTTGAGGCAAGGGTCGATCTGCGACCGCTGACGGTGTTCGTGGGACCGAGCAACACCGGGAAGTTGAAGGTCGCCATCCCCGCCGGGGTTGAAGGTCGCCATCCCCGCCGGGGTTTCGATTTCGGTGGACCACGAGCCAGACAGGGTGCCGGGTGTGCTCGACATGCTGAGGAGCCGAACTGACATTGGATCGTCCGGATAGTCCCGTTCACACCCTGGGCCTCCCATTCGGTGCCGTTTCGAAGCGGTGTTGGCGAGCCGTGTCACGTACGGGTACGGCGCGTCCGCCGGCGAGGTGTCCCGGTGATCGCGGGAACGGTCGCCCGCTGGCCTTCGATGGCGGATTTCACGGTGCCCGGAACCGGCAGCGACTTGGACGCATCCTGCCAGATGTCCCCGAATCGCTCGGCGGTCTCGGCGGCGGCATTCACGAAGGCGTCCGGGTCGGCGTGGGCCCTATCCGCAACGGCTGCGAAGTCGTCGAGCGTCAGATCCCGCCACCGTCTGGTTGCCCCGAGTTTCAGCGCCATGTCGTCGCCCGGTATGTAGGGGGCCGTGCACAGAAGGTCGTAGGCGGGCGACAGCTCCGCGGTTCTGCCATCGCGGTAGATCAAGGACCAGTTTTTCATGTGCAGGTCGCCGTTGCCGACAAGCGCAGCGTACATCAGCCGCCGGGAGAACTCGCCAACATCGCCCTGGTTGCCCGAGAACAACGCCAAGACGGTCGCGATGTTGGCGTAGGAGTACTGGTCGTACTTGTTGCCGGGCCATAGACCGAACACCTGCGCAAAGTCCTCTGCGTGCACGCGCCCCTCCTCCGTTCGGTCGTAGCGCCGGGTCGCCAGCGCGTTCGCGCCGGCCATCCGGCCATCGGCCACTTCGGGTGGCAACCCCTCGATCCGGCTCATGGGAACGAGCCTCGCCTCGGGAACTTCGATGCCGACCATCCCGGCCAGCGACATCATCGAATACTCGTTCTCGGGAATGGCGTCGTGATGGACGGATGGCAGTTTCAGAATCCAGTCCCCACCGATGCCCCGCGCAGGGACCGTCAACCCCCCCGCCGCCTTCTCGACCGCCGAGAACTTCAACTGCACGCCCGCCAGCGAGAACCGCAGGACATCGGGCGGCGAATCGGAACCGCCGATTGGCGTGGCGGGCGGGCTGCGATGGTCGCGCCCGTCGGGCGGGACCACCACGACGGCGCCGGGCAGATCACGACCTAGAAACCCGAGCAGTTCGAACTCCCGGGTCTCGCGAACGCCCGCCTTGGCCGCGAGGTAGGTTCGGAGGCGCCCCTCCGGGAGCAGATTCGAGAAGAACACCGGGACTTCCCCGGAGATCGTGTGTTTGCCGGTGCCTGTGACGTTGCCGTACTCGTCCAGGAACGACCGGCTGAGCGTGGGGCGGTCTCGCCGGCTAGCGTATTCCGGGAGGAATTCGAAGCGGATGCGCCCGTTGCGGAACCTGACGATCTCCCCCACGTCCTGTCCGTGGAGGCGGACCGTCAGAACGTCGCTCATGCTCCGTCTCCACGACCGACCACCAACTCGACAGCCGAGGGGGGCTGGCTGCCGTCACCGCCAGGCTCTCTCAACAGCCCGTAGACGACGGGCACCGCATGCCGGGGCACAAGCGCGAATTCGAACCCCACCGACCTCGCCATCCGAACCGCTTCGGACAGCTTCGGGTCGACCAACCCCTTCTCGATCTGGGAGATGCGGGACTGGAAGATGCTCGTGAGCTCCTCCATGCCGCGTTGGGTCATGCGTTGACGCTTGCGGGCCTTCCGCACTTCGACATGCCACGTTCGGGGGGATATGCTCGGCGTCGGCATGGCGTATCCGCCCGTGCATTTGATATGTGGGAAGTATATATCAATTAGATTAATACGTATTGAATATATTTTGCCGTCGAGTTGGCCCTAAAGTCCGTTACTGCCGACAACAAAGCCACGGCCGATTGGCGAAATCCGGTTGTACGAACTGATGGCAACGGGCCACCGAAGCGGTCGGGCCGCACGTTGACGAACATTGCGCACGGTCGGAGATGAATCGCGAGCTACGCGGTGGTCCAAGAGCTCGTTGCCGCTCCCGTTGGCGTTTAGCTCGCTGGTCTTGGAACAGCGCATCGAGCCGCTCATGGTCGGCTCGCGCGGCGAGATGCGCTAGGTTCTGTTCAGCCGCACGGCGAATTCGTGCGTCCTTAGGCCGGCCGCCTCGATGATCGAATCGTCCTACACCCGGTGTTCGAACCCTTCCCGCAGCTTGGGCTTCACCTTGGCGACGGTCAGCAGCGATTCGACACAATCCCGCAGCGACTCGTCAAAGGGCCGGAACTCGACGCCCGTGACCGCCTTGATGCGGTCGTTGCGCAGCTCGCATCCGGCCCAGATGCCGCGGTACTTGGTTTCGCGTTCCCTTATGTAGTCGGGGAAGTTGTCCGTCGTTTCAGGCGTGTCGTGGCCAAGCTCCGGGAGTAGCCGGTCGATGCCGGCGCAGATGTCCTCCACGTTCACCTTGTCGGTGGACCAGGCGATGTACCGCTCGCCGTTCTTCACGTGGACGCTCGTGAGGAGCCCGATATGGCAGTCCGCGTCGTCGCGCACGTCGACGGTCATCCAGGGACGATAGGCACCGCTCTGGGCGCATTCCCCGAGTAGCATCATCTCGATATTGTGCTGCCAGGGACCCCTGTTCTTCTGGTGTGCCGACTGAATGGGCCCGACGTTGTCCGCGGGGCAGCATGTGACTGCCTCCCAGTCGCCGTTTTTCTCGGCGGCGTCCGAGAACGCGTTCTCGGCGATGATCTTGGCCATCGAATAGCCTTGGCGCTCTGGCGTGCGCTTCGGGTTGAACTCGTCCGGATAGCGGTCCTCGTAGAACACCGGTCGGCGAGCGAACTCGTTCATGTCGGCATCGGACATCACCGCCGCGACGCTTGAGGTCACAACCACGCGGCGCACCGTCCGCGCCTTGTTGACGCTCTCGATGATGTGGTTGCAGACCCGGTTGACGTACTCGTGGTCGCTGTAGCTCGACACGTGGGAGACGTGGGCGACGCCGTGGCAGCCGGGAAAGATGTCGTCGAAGCAGCCGTCTTCGTCGAGGTCAGCGGAATGGATGGTGAGCCGGCCGGAGGCGTATCCAGGCATGACCCGCAGGAAATCGGTGCGTTCCGGGTCGTTGGCATCCCGGACGCACGCTCGCACCCGATAGCCCTTGTCGAGTAGCCGGCGTACTACCCAGCCGCCGATGAATCCGGCGGCGCCCGTTACCGCGACCGTTCCGCCCTTGGGAATCGGGCCCATGTGTCACCTCGCGTTGGTTGAGTTGGCAAGCGAGCCAGCATAGTTCGATCAACCGAGACGGCACAACGGGTCGCTGTTGGGTTTACGGCAAGTGGTGAGCAATCACTGACGTCGGAATCAGGCGTTCCGCATCGTCGCGACCGTCCGCACTGCAAGCGTTACTGACGTCGGAATCAGGCGTTCCACATCGGCGCGACCGTCCTCACTGCAAGCGTATAGGTTGCTAACCCCTGAGTCCGTCGGATTGCGCGTTCGAGTAACGCACCCGGTTTAGGAACTGCGCCTTGGAGAGCTTGGCCAGCGGTCGATAGTCGCGCAGGTGGGCGGTGTCCGGCCAGTCGATATAGTCCGTCGGCTCGATCCGGTGGAGTCGCAATGCCCAGAGCGTCGTTGCGCCGCGCGACACCTCGCCGGGGACAGCGTCGTCGACCGCGCGCAGCCAAGCCTCGTCGGGTACGGTTCGGCGCACATGATCAAGCTGTTCGTGTGTCGCGTAGTCCCAAACGCGCCAGAGGAAGTACGAGGAGTTGCGCAACACCGTCCACGGCGGGCCGTTCCACCAGACACAGCGCGCGATGCGGGCCGAGGCGTCGGACAGGGGCAAGGGGTGATAGCACGGCGGGAGCCAGTTGCCTCGCCAGTTCCGCACGTTCGGCTGCGGGTCGTAGCGCAATGAGACGACGGTCTGACTCGGAGGTGAACGCGTTCGAAATGCCGCGGATCGACACCGGGTCCGGTCGCCGAACACGGGATTGAGCCGATTCGCCACCCAAGTCGGACTCGTCATCCGCTCATTTCCGGTCACGAGTCACGGCGTGGCGACGGATTGCTGCCATCGTGGCGGCGTCGATCGACGAATGCTCGTCGGCGGGCGGATTTGCCAACGCGATGGCAATCTCCTGGGCAGAGCGTCCATCGATGGTGTAGAACGCGGCGGCGGACATCTCTGGCCACGCTTCGAAAGCGGCGGCGATGTCAGCGTAGTCCTTGGCGGCACCCCGGTTACAGATCGCTTCCAGCTTCGCACGCACGAGGTCGCGAGGAGAAGCGACTGGGACGCCGTTTGGTGCCGGCCGCGAAGGATCGAGCGCGGGCGGTACGAGTCCGGTCACTTCGAGGAACGTCACCAGGATGTCCCGATCAGCGCCAGGACAGGTGGCCTCGATCACGCCATCTCCGCCCCGGAGCCGGGCGTCGGCCAGCCATGGCAAAGCCGAGATCGAGGCACGCCGGACATCGGGCGCCGGTGTGAAGAAGTCGAAGTCCACGGACTCGCGGTGGTGCAGGTAGAGTGCCAGCGCCGTGCCGCCGTACAGGCGTAGTGCCCCGGGCAATGGCCCCATGCTGCGCCACAGGCGACGCATGTCGTCGTCCATGAAGTCGTCGTGGATTGGCCGAGCTTCGGTTTCTTCGATGGCGCACGAGGCCATGGCGTAGCGGGAGTCGACTTTGCGCCGACAGTATCACAGGGGCGAAGCGAACGTGCTCACCGTCAGGCCACCGGATCCGGCAGCGGCACGGATGAATGGGTGAACCCCGATTACTACGAGACCGGTCCCGCACTCTATTATTCGCCCGTGCTGGCGAACGCCGCGCTGATCCGCGATCCGGCGTTGCCGTTCGGGGACCTTTAGCCGTTGCGTACCAACCACCAAAGTTGCATTGACGGACAAGTCGAGGACCATCGCTTATGACCCACACGAACATTCTGCCCATCGATACCCGCGAGGCCACGCTTGAGGTGGTCGGCGGCAAGGGCCGCTCGCTCGCGGAGATGGCAAATGCCGGGCTCGCCGTTCCCGGCGGCTTCTACGTAACGACGGCGGCCTACCGGCGCTTCGTCGCCGACAACGGTCTGCAGGCAAGGATCATCGAACTGGCCAGGCCGACGATTGGCGAGTTCACGCTCTCCTTCGACAAGGCCTCCGAGGCGATCCAGGCGCTGTTCCAATCGGACGCCATGTCCGACGCGATGGCAGCCGAAATCGCCGCCGCGTACCAAGCTATCGAGGGCGACAACCCGGCGGTGGCGGTGCGCTCGTCAGCCAACGCCGAAGATCTCCCCGACATGTCCTTCGCCGGTCAGCAGGACACCTACCTCAATGTACGGGGCGCCGACGCGGTCGTGGCCGCCGTGCGGAACTGCTGGGCATCCCTGTGGACGCCACGGGCCATGGCCTACCGTCACGAGATGGGCATCGAGCACGATGCCGTCGCCATGGCGGTCGTCGTCCAGTTGATGGTCTCGTCGGATGTCTCCGGCATTCTCTTTACCGCCAACCCGGCCACCGGCGAGCGTTCGGAGATGATCATCAACGCGAGCTTCGGCCTCGGCGAAGCCGTCGTCGGCGGCCAGGTGACACCCGACACGTACACGGTCGATCGTGAAACCATGCAAGCCAAGGACACGATCATCGGCGCCAAGGAACAGAAGATCGTTGCCGATGGCGACCAGGGCACGAAGCTTGAGGATATCGCCGAAGATGAACGCGGCGAGTCCTCCCTGTCGGACGAATCCATTGAGGAACTGGTCACCCTCGCCGTCAAGGCCGAGGCGCATTTCGACGGGGTTCCCCAGGACATCGAGTGGGCCTACGCCAGCGGCAGGCTCTACATGCTGCAGTCGCGGCCCATCACCAACCTGCCGCCGCAGCCCATCGAGGTCGAGTGGGAGCCGCCGCCGCCCGCGCAGATTCTCGCGCGCCGGCAGATCGTCGAGAACATCCCGGACCCCTGCACGCCGTTGTTCGACGAGATGTACCTGTGGGTGGGGCTCGAGACCGGGAAGGACGGCGAGCTCCGAAAGAGCATCATGGAAGGTGGCGGTCCGATGTTCATCTCCATGCACGGCTATGCCTATCAGCGTTTCGACTGGCCCTTCATCATCCAGGCGCGAAAGGAACGGCTTACCGAAGCCATGACCGAAGCGGAACTGGATGCGGCCGAGATCAAGGCGGAAGAGGCGGAGGCCGAGGGATACGCGGATCGCACCGCCCGGGCCGGGAAGAAGCTCAGCGAGCGAATGAAGGGCGGCGCGATACCGTCACATCGGCCTGGTGCAGCTCAACAGGCCGAAATGGCCGAACACGACATCGGCCTGTTCCTTGATTCGCTCTCCGACGAGGAGCGCTCGGCCTACGAGGATTGGGCGGCTTCCTCGGGACTCAACAACGTCACTGCCCTCGTCACCAAGCCGGAGAGCCAGAACCCAACCTTCGGTGCGTTCAACCGGACCCAGGTCAACGAGAACCAGATCAAGGATTTCTACGACTGGGCGAAACCCAACATCCTGGCGGCGCGGGCCAAGTGGGAGCAGTTGGACGTTGCAGAAGCGTCCGACGAGCAGCTGCTCGAAGGGATCCGCGAACTGGCCATCGCGGGCGGCAGTTTCTGGAGCGGCAACGGCGGCCATACGTTCGGCGTGGCCAAGTCGACGGACGATCAGCTGCAGGCGTTCCTTCGGGAAGCCCTACCGGACCACCATTTCACCAGCGGCCAGTTCCTGTCCGGATTCAAGGGCAAGACGATGGAAGCCAATGAACACCTGTTCACGATCGCGAGCCAGATCCGCGAGGATGAAGCCCTTTCGGAACTGGTCATCACCACGCCGGCCAAGCGGTTGATGCAGACCCTCGAGGCCACCCCGGCGGCGTCATCGGTCGTCGAGGCAATCAACGGCTATCTCGACATCTACGGCCACCTGGGCTACAGCCTGGACTTTGCGGAGCCGTTGCCTCTCGAGGATCCCTCCGGACTCCTGGCAACGCTCAAGACGATGGTCTCGGACAAGGACTACAACCCCAAGAACCACGAGCTGGAGGCAACTCGCAAGCGCGAGAAGGCGATGGCGGACATCCTCGAACTGCTCGACGGTCTGCAATACTGGCAGTTCCGCTTCCGCCACTGGTTCACCCACCGGTTCTACTTCATCCGCGAGGAGGTGATGTTCTACCTGTACCAGGCCTGGCCCGCACTGAGGCCCTTGGCGCTGGAACTGGGCCAGCGTCTGACGGATGTCGGCACCCTCCCGGATCGGGACCACGTCTTCTATCTCAAGTTCGACGAACTTAAGCAGGCGGCCACCGCCCGCAAGGAAAACGAGGCCGTCCCCGAGCTCCGCGAACTGGCGGAGGAACGGTTTGAGCTCCGGGAGGCACGCAAGCGCCTGCATCCGCCGGGCACCGTGCCCTTCGATGCGAGCGCCGATCCGGGCGTCAAGTTCAAGGAGACCCAGTTCGTCAACGATCCGAACTCGGATACGATGATCGGCGTGCCGGTCAGCCCCGGGACGATCACCGCACCCGCGAGTCTGATTAACTCACCGGCCGAGTTCGATCAGATGCGGCCCGGTTCGATCCTAGTCTGCCCGATGACCAATCCGGCCTGGACGCCGCTCTTCGCGCACGCGTCCGGGCTGGTCACGGACATGGGCGGCATCCTGGGCCATGGCTCCATCGTCGCCCGGGAATACGGTATCCCGGCGGTGGTGGGGACCGGCACCAGCACCCAGCGAATCAAGCAAGGCCAACAGATCGCCGTAGACGGCGACGTCGGCACTGTGAAGCTGTTGGAGGACGAGTAGGCGACGAGCCGAGGAGGTCGCCGGAACTCCTAGCCCTCGTCCGACGGACCGTCAGGCCTCGCGTAGACGGGCTTCGAGTTCGGCAATGCGCCGTTCCGCAACCTTCCGCTTGGCGGATTCCTCGACTGCCCTGGCGGCTTCCCGCTTTGCCCTGGCGGCTTCCCGCTCTGCCCTGGCGGCTTGCCGCTCTGCCCTGGCAGCTGCCTGCTCTGCCTTGGCGGCCTCCTCGTTTGCTCGCGCTACTTCCGATCTGCGTTGCGCCTCGGCCTCTTTCCAACCCGGCATCGTCTCGCCCGTCTCGGGATCTCGCAGGCGCAACTCCCCATCCAGCGGCAGCACGTCGAGGCCCAGCACCTCGCTCGCAAACCCGACGCCGGTGGCGCCCGACGGCAGCGGCTCGCCGTAGCCATCGGCGCCGAGTCGCCAGCCCTCCAAGCGGGGTCCGCCGTCCCGACGTACGTCCAAGGGATCGAACAGCCAGTACTCGCGCACTCCGAGCGCACCGTAGAGCGGCGGCTTGGCGTAGACGTCCTTCCGCCAGCTGTATTTCGAAATCACTTCGAGCACGAGATCCGGCACCTTCGACTCCTCCCAGAGCTTGTATGAGAGTCGGCGATGCCTGCCGACGCCGAACACGACCATGGCGTCCGGGACCACGACGGCTGAGCGATTGCCGCGTTCGAAGTAGAACCCGAGGTCGCATGCCGCGAACACGTCGTCGCGGTCGAGAAACCGCGACTGCACGACTTGCACCACGTGCGTGCGTGAGTCCCAGTGGTCGGTCGATTCCACGGCTGAACCGTCGCAGTAGGGATAGCCGTCGTCGTCACAGTCCACCGGCGGCACGGGCTTGTATAGCGCCTTGGCGTGAACAACGGACAGGGGCGGCTGGGTATGCGGCGGTGCGGGGCGTGGCGGGGTCGGTACATCTACCGCCCCCGCAGGCGGGATCGTGCTTGGCATGGCGGGAACGTACCACAAATGGCAACCAGCAACGGAAGTGGCCGGGAAGGATCAGTCATCCGATGCCGCGGGCGCTAACGAAATTGCCCCCGCTGGCTGTACGACATCGCGGATTTGATCGTGGGAAAAAGCCGTTTCTCTGGGTGCGAGATTGCCCCGCCGGGCAGTCACGACGGACAGGCGATTGAGGCGCAGGGCGCTGCGCGGCTCGAAGTCTCGTCTCGTGTCCTGCCCGGCTGGTCGTTCTCGAACGTTACCTGATCGCCACCGGATTGATGACTGCCTGCACCGCCCCTTCGAAGCGCGGCTGTCCCAGCACGAATAGGAACTCCCAGCCCTCGTCCGCCGCCAGCGCCCGGACGTCCATGTTCTCCAGGATGTAGATGCCGTTCTTGGCCAGCAGTTCGGGGTGGACGGGGAACATCAACTCCGGGTTCTCATGCGGTACCGCCTCTAGGCCCCACGTGTCGGCACCCACCGCGACCACGTCTAGACTCGCGAGGTACTTGGCGCCGCCCATCCCGAGGCCGGGTTCGCCGCCCATGAAGGTCTCGTTGTCCACCCCGGCGAGGTTGAGCCAACCGGTGTGGAAGAGCACCACGTCGCCCTTGCCGATCTCGACGCCCTGTGCGGTGGCCTGTGCCTTGATCTCGGCCTCGTTGAACACGGTGCCTGCCGGCAACGGGTTCTCGCCGAAGTGGCGGGTCATGTCGAGAAGTACACCGCGGCCGACCATCGGCGGGATCTTCTCGATGGAAAGCGCCGTGAGCCCCTTCGTGGTGACGAAGTCCTTGGCGTGCAACCCGTTGTAGTAGACGTGGTCGATGCCCATGTGCCCCAAGCCGTCCAGTTGGCTGCCGATGCCCATCCAGGTGTAGAGCAGGTCGTCGTTGCCCGTGGCCCGGTTCGCACCCATGGTGGGTCCGAGGTCCTGGCCCGGCTGAATGACAGTGATTGCGTAGTGCCGGGGCGGATAGGCGGGCGACTCCCACCCGGTAACGACGCCGAGCGCATAGGTCTTGCCGGTTTTCACCAACCGGGCCGCCTCGACGACCTTGTCCGGCGACAGGTGGTTGACGGCGCCCAACGTATCGCCTGCGCCGTGCTCGGATGGATACCAGTCCGCCTCCTCCGCAGATGCGGCCAATGCGAGCGCCGCTAGGACGCCTAGAATGTGGATGTTCCGCATGTCTCCCCCATGAGAGTTTCTCGAATGAGCCATGATAGGCCCGTGACGCTCGATGCGTACCGGTGGCGGCTGGCCAAGGCGCGACACCTTTTGCGCGCGACCAGCTACGGCAGTTCTACTGATCGCCGGGGAACTGGTGTGGCCAATCTCGCCAGATGACTTGGTCGAATGGGCGACGATCTGAGGTGGGCATGTACGTAATGCATTGTTTGTCATGGAGTTTTCGATTGGCACGGGTCTTGTTTGGACCGGGCATGGATCTGGCAGCAGCAAAAGAGGAGTTCTCATGCGAAAGGCAATGGCGTTTTCGACATCGGCGGTTCTCGCCCTGATGTCAACCGCGGCGACGGCGGAGACCGAGCAACGGTCGTTCGGGGTATCGGCCGGGGGTCGTTTCGTACTCGACACCGACTGGGGCGAGGTCAGCGTCGAGACGTGGGGCCGCGACGCGGTGGATGTCGTCGTCGAGCGGTCGGGCAAGTTCGAGCAGCTCGGATTCGATGAACAGGACGGCACCGTGACTGTCCGGGCGCGAAAGGAGAACCAGGGCTTGCGGGGATGGTTCGGCTCGCGAGGCCCTAGCCCCGTGTTCCGCATTACCGTGCCGGCGCGCTTCGATCTAGACCTGAGGACGGCGGGCGGCAACATGGGCATCGCAGACATCGACGGCGACATCGTCGCCGGTACCAGCGGCGGCAAACTTGCGGTCGGCGAGGTCACGGGTTCCGTGCGGGCATGGACTTCGGGGGGATCCATTCGCATCGCGGGCGCTGACGGGTCGGTGGATGCCACGACCTCGGGTGGTTCGATCCGACTTGCGCGGGCGGGAGGGCCGGTCAATGCTCGGACTAGCGGCGGGACGATTTGGATCGGCGCCTCGCAGGGTCCAACCGTGGCCCATACTTCCGGAGGGTCCATCGAACTAGGTGCTGTTGCGGGCGCCATCGACGCGCGGACCACCGGCGGATCCATCAGCGCGACGCTCGCGGAACAACCTGTCGGCGACTCCCAGTTGCGAACCACCGGCGGCAGTATTGGACTGGTTGTGGCGGGGGACCTGAAGTTCGAGATCGACGCACGGACCACCGGTGGCCGAGTCTCCGCGGACCTGCCCAACCTCGCGCCGGTCACCGTCAACAAATCAGTCTTGGAAGCGCCGGTCAACGGCGGCGGCCCGAAACTCACCCTGCGAACCACCGGCGGCTCGATCCGTTTGGGAACACTGTAGGGAGACGGCGAGTCCCCGGATCGGGCCACGAACGCCTTGGTGTCGTGTCCGTCGGGGCCGTCGGTTCGTGTGGCGGGCTCGGGTGTGGTGGTATAACCAGCGGACCATCGCGACAACGGGACAACCATGGAAATGACGAACCCCTGCGGCGCTTTCGACGTCAAGTCGACGCCGCTAGCACCCCGCATCGACTTGGGCCCGGATGCGACCATCGGTCTCTTCGCCAACGACAAGAAGAACGCCGATGTGCTTCTCGAACACGTTCAACGGGGGCTTCGGGAATCCCATGGTGTCGAACGGTTCCGTTGGTTCCGGAAGGAAGCGACCCAGCCGGCGGCGTTCACCGACCAGTTCATCGCCGAATGCCACGCCGTGGTGGGTGCCGTCTGCGACTGAGGATCCTGCACGTCGTGGTGTATCCATGACTGCATCGAACTCGAGAAACGCGGCCTCCCGACCGTGGCGGTGTGCACCGACGAGTTCTTCGCCCTGGCCAAGACCGAGGCCATGGGCTGGGACATGCCCGGTTTGCCGCTCGCGGTGGTGCCCCATCCCCTGGCGAAACGCAACGCTGAAGAGTGCCGTGAATTCGCGGCGGGCGTGCTCGGCGAGATTGGGGAAGCGCTGACCAACGATCCCGGGTTGCTGGCCGCGAAGTACCGCAAAAAGACCGTGCAGGCGGGTAGCCGGCGTCGCTACCGGTCGCTCTTCGAGAGCGAGTTCAACGCACCGGATGCACCGCCGACGTTCAAGGGGCCCGATTCCATCGAAGCCATGAACCGCGTGTTCTACCGACGCGGCTGGACGGACGGATTGCCCGTGCTGCCGCCAACCCCAAGGCGCGTGGAGGCAATGCTCGAGGGGCGTCAATCCGACCTGGCGATCGGGCTCGTCGAACCTCGGCTGGGCCGGGCGACTTTGGGCAAGATCGCAGCAAACGCGGTCATGGCAGGGTGCGAGCCGGCGCATTTTCCCGTCGTTCTCGCGGCTGTTAGGGCCATGATCGACGAGGGCTTCAACCTCAAGGCCCTGCAGTCAACCACGCATCCGTGCACCGTGGCGTGCCTCGTGGGCGGACCCGTAGCCGACGAACTCGACGTCAACGGTGCGTACAACGTATTCGGCCAGGGTAACCGGGCCAACGCGGCCATCGGGCGCGCCATCCGCCTCGTGCTCACCAACATAGGCGGCGCCTCGCCCGGCGCGCTGGACCGCTCGACCATGGGATCGCCCGCCAAGTACGCCCTGTGCTTCCGGGAGAACCTGGATGCGAGCCCGTGGCCTTCCTATCACGAGGAGTTGGGACTCGACCCGGCCGACAGCCACGTTACGGTGTTCGGCGTGGAAGGTCCTCACAACGTCAATGACCACTACGGCCGCACGGGGGAGGAAATCCTGCTGACCATCGCCGGCACCCTGGCATCGCCCGGGGCGAACAACTTCTACCTTGGCGGGCAGCCCGTGGTGGTCATCGGACCGGAACACGCTGAGGTCATCGCGGCCGACGGCTTCTCCAAGATGGACGTGAAACGGTTCTTGGCCGATCGGGCGATCGTGCCGCGCGCGGTCGTCTCCGACGCCATGGTCGATGCGGTCGCGGATCGCAATCCCGCGCAGTTGTTGGGGGAAGGCGCCGCCGACGGCGTGCGGTTCGTGACCGACCCGGACCAACTGATCGTGCTTGTCGCGGGCGGGGCGGGGCGCCATTCGGCGGTACTGCCCACGTTCGGCGGCTCGACGCGGGCGGTTACGCGGCGGACTGAATAGTCCACTGTAGGAAATATCGCACGGCAATTTCAGCCGATTCTCACCTCGGCAACGGTCCTTTTCGTTAACGCTCGCGACCCCCGATGGCGAACATTGGCGGTTCATCGGTACGGCTTCGAGAGATCGAGCTGTGGTACGTTTCGGCCATGCGCAACGCGACCGTTCCACGGTCGCTCGTCGGCGACGCCGGCGAACAACACGCGGAAGTAGGTTCCATGCCAACAACCCACCCGAACACCCCGTCCACGGATGTGCGACGCCGCGGTGCGCGTCGCCCGGCCGCAAAACCCTTGTCGGTGGTCCACGCCGCGGCGCTTTACCAACCGGTGCCGCCGGTCGGTTGTGACGACGACGGCTATCCGTGCGACGACTCAGCGGCCGTGGACAATTCGGACCACAACATCGTGTCGGGCTACATCAAGCACGTGGTGGGGGAGCGGTACGCCGACCGGGACGACGTGTTCGCGAACGCCGACTTGGGGCTCTATTTCGAACAGGGCAATCGATCGGCCCTCGTCGTACCGGATGTCCTCGTCGCTTTCGGGGTCGAGGGCGGCAGCCGGCTGTCGTACAAGGTCTGGGAGGAGGGCAAGCCGCCGGACCTCGTCGTGGAAGTGCTGTCGCATAGGACTTGGCGGAAAGATCTGCGCGACAAACCAGGCCTATACGAGGCGCTTGGCATCGCCGAGTACTGGTCCTTCGATCAGCATCGTCAGAGTGATGGTCCGCCGCTCCTCGTGCGACGCCTCGAGAACCGTAGCTATTGCGTCGAGGGAGATGGCATAACCGGACACAGCGCGATCCTTGGTCTCGACATCCGGGTCGCAGGCACCTTGCTGCGATTGCACGACCCGGCGACGGGCCTCGATCTCCCCGACTACAACGAGGCAGTGGCCATGTACCGGCAGGCGCAATCACAGATTGCGGAGGAGGAGGAAGCCAGGAAGGCGGCAGAACGACGCATCGCCGAGTTGGGGCAACAACTGCGCCGATCCAAAGGCGCTTGAGCGCTAACGTTCGGACGTCGCGCCGCTCCCTTCATGCACCAGCCGGTTGACCAACGGCGCGACCGCCATGACCACGACACCGATACCCACGCCCCACCACCCCAAGGTGGCGAAGGTATCGGTGTAGATCGGGAGCGACACGACCGGATCGACCTCGGCCCCGGGTACCCGGTCGATGGCGGCAAACCCCGCGATCCAGCCGGCCAGGTACTGCGCGGCCGCACCGGATAGGAACCAGACGCCCATCATCAGGCCGACCACCTTCACGGCGGAGAGGCGGGTCACCATGGAGAGGCCCACCGGCGACAGGCACAGTTCGCCGGTGGTGTGCAGGAAGTAGGCGAACACCAGCCAGAGTACGGCGACTTGCCCGGCGCTGTCGGCGAACGATGCGCCCGCGACCAGCACCAGGAACCCCAACCCCGCCTGCAATACGCCGAGGCCGAACTTCATCGGCGTCGAGGGTTCGATGCCGCGTTTCGAGAGGATGTCCCAGACCATGGCGAAGGCGGGCGCCAGCAGGATGATGAACGCGGGGTTGAAGAAGCCCATCTGTGCGGCCTGCATCTCGATCCCGACCAGCGTGGTCTCGACGTTGCGTTCCGTGAACAACACCATGGACGTGCCTGCCTGCTCGAACAGCGTCCAGAAAACCACGGAAACGGCGGTCAACATCAGCACGACCACCATCCGGTCGCGTTCGACCTTGGTGCACTTGGCCAGGGCGTACCAGACGATTCCCAGTACGGCGCCACCGGCGGCGAGTGCCAGCAGGCCGCCGACGAGGTCCCGCCACTGCATCAACCACCATGCGGCCGCGACACCGACGAGGCTCGCCGCGTAGATCCAGTGCTCCTTGGTGATTCCCGCCACCCGGCTCGCCAAACGCGCAGGCGCCGACGCTTCGCCCGCGCCGTGGAAGTGGCGCTGGCCACCGAGGAAGCAAAACAGGCCAGCCAGCATCCCGATACCGGCGAGGCCGAAACCGTATTTCCAGCCGTAGGTCTGACCCAGCCAGCCGCACAGCAGGATCGCGGCCAGCGCGCCGAGATTGATGCCCATGTAGAAGATGGTGAAACCCTGGTCCCGGCGCGGATCCTCGTCGGCGTAGAGTTGCCCGACGATGGTCGAGATGCTCGGTTTCAGGAAGCCGACGCCGATGATGATGAACGCCAGCGCCAGGTACATGATCGACAGGGCACCGTCGTCGCGGCTCAGCACGCCGTCGACAACATTGGCCGGTTCGCCTTCGAAGGCCATCAGGACGTGGCCGCAGCAGAGCAGGATCGCGCCGCAGGTCACCGCGCGGCGAAAGCCGAGGTAGCGATCCGCGATGAAGCCCCCGATGATCGGCATCAGGTAGACCAAGGAGCCGTAGGTGGCGACCACGCCGGCCGACACGGCGTCGTCGAACAGGAAGTGCTCGGTGAGGTAGAGCACCAGGAGCGCGCGCATGCCGTAGAAGCTGAACCGCTCCCACATCTCCGTCGCGAAGCAGATGTAGAGGCCCGTCGGATGTCCGAGTAATTCGCCCCGCGCGGGCTCGACGGCTGCGTTCATGGGCAAGGTCCGTTGTTGTTTCCTGTAGACGAGGAGACTCGGGGACTCGACCCCGGAAATCAACGGTCCTCGATGAACGGGCTCTGGTATTCGGGCCGCGCCACGAACGTGGCGTCGGTCAAGGCGTGGAGAAACGCCAGCAGCTCTGCGCGTTCCGTGGGCGTCATGTCGAATCCACGGACGAACTGGCTCTTGTAGGCGTTGACGCGGCCGTCGCCAACGTGTTGCCCGGTTTCGACGTTGCGCCCGCCGGCGGCGTAGAAATCGAGCACCGCCGCGAGGTCCGCCAAGCTGCCGTCGTGCATATACGGCGCTGTCAGGGCGACGTTGCGAAGGGTCGGCGCCCGGAACTTGCCCCGGTCGCCGGGTTCGCCGGTGAGGTCGTACAACCCCTGGTCTTCGCGTGGATAGGCGTCTTTGCCGCCGACGTTGTAGAGCCCGGTGTTGTGGAACGCGTTGTCGAGTATCGCAACGCTATCGTGCGTGCTCGACTGGGTGAAGTTGAAACCGCCGTGGCAGTGGTGGCATTCGAACTTCTCGGAGAAGAAGTGCTGCAGTCCGTTGAGGGCGACGGCGTCGAGCGCGTCGTCGTTCGCGGCGTAGGCGTACTCGTCGAAAGGCGACTCGAAGGACACCAGCGATCGGACGAAGCAGGCCAGTGCGTCGACGATATGCGCGAACCCAAGCGCGCCATGGCGCGGGAACGCGTCGTCGTACAGATCCTGGTAGAGCGGGTCGTCGCGGAACCGCGCGAGGACCTCCTCTTCGCGACCGGCGATCCCGAGTTCGACGGGGTTGTCGCCGAACATGGGGATGAGCAACTGCTGTTCGATGGTCGAAAGACCCGGGTGCACCCACATCAGGGTGTCGTTGTAGGCCACGTTGACGAGCGCGAGCGTATTGCGCGAATTGACGCCGCCGGTGGAACCCACGGCCCGGGCTCGAGGTTCGCTGAAGGCGTGCTCCGGCCGATGGCAGGACGCACACGCCTGCTTGCCGTTCCCGGACAGCCGCGTGTCGTAGAAGAAGTGTCGACCGAGTTCGACCTTGGCGGCGGTCATCGGGTTGCCCTCGGGCACCGGCGGGCGCGGAAAACCCGCGGGGATGTCCCACGCGTAGTCCTCTTGCGTTCCACATCCGACGCAAACGAGGGCCAAGACGAGGCAAGCGATCGCCGGTCCGGTCATGGCGTGAATAGCGCTCACGGGGCGAAACGGAACACCGTTTGACCCTCGCAGTCGTCGAGGCACAACCCCGTGTTCGGATCCAGACCGAGTCTGGCTAGCAGACCGCGGCACGCGGCACTGGCGGCGTAGGCTTCCATGCAATTGTCCTCGACCGCGGTCTCGACGTGCGCAAGCAGGGCGTCGAGATCGATGACAATCGTCCCCGTGCCGGGCGATTCGCTCGGGAGCCGGATGCGGGCGAGGTTGGGTCGTCGGCAGGGTCTGCCCGGCGGGCGCACCGCGGAAGCGGAAAGGCAGCCCGTGCTGCCGAGATGAAATGACCACTCGTTGGCGATATCGAGCCGGACGAATTTGTACCCCGATTGCCATGTCCAGAACATGGATGGAACGTTGAGCGGCGACTCCGCGAGCAGGGGATTGCCGTGGTTTCGGTCGAACGGTATGCCGAGCAGGAACTCGATGGCTTCGTAGCGTCCGTTCGGCACTCGGCCGGCGACGACGGGGTTCTCCCGTTGGCCACCGAGCGCAACCAAGGCCGTGGTGGCGTCCTGCCATGGATTCTCGTCGAGAACCACGGCAACGGCGTCTCCATCGGCATCGACCAGCACCCAGTCCGAGACGAAGAGTCGCAGCGAGTAGTCGGCCACGAGGGTGGATTGCACCTCGAAGTCGAGACGAACCGGCGTCATGGATGGCTGACAGCCACCAAGCGCCAATGCGAAGGCAGTCACCAGGAAAGCGTGGGTCCGAGTAGGCACGTACCCGGTGCCATTGGCACGGATGGCGGGCTGCGTGGCTGGTGCGGATTTGTTAACTTTCGCACCCCATCAACGGGTTGCTGGAATACTCGTGACCCGCGCAGTAATCATCGCGATGCTGGTTCCGGTACTGCTAGCCGATGCCGCACGCGGCGACGATGCTATACCCCGCTATGTCGCCCAACAAGGCGATGATCGCGGCGACTGTTCGCTGCCCGTGCGGCCGTGCCGGACCATCCCGTACGCGCTATCGGTCGCCGGCAAGGGTGACCAGGTGCGCGTTGCCCGAGGCACCTACGCGCTTGCCGAGGTTCTCGACGCCATCGAGGTCGTCGGCAGTGCCGTCGACGTGCAGGGCGGATTCGACCGCTTCGACCACTTCCTCCGGCAAGCACCGGCGACCAATCGAACAACGTTGACCGGCGTGCCCGTCGCGTTCCGCGACGCCCTACAAGCACGGGGATTCCAGGTCGTCGTCGACCGCAAGGGCTTGGATGCGGCGGATCGAGCGGCGCTTGCCGGGTTCCAGGCGAGTCGGACGAGCAGTGCCGGGGCGGATTGCATCGCCAACAGCGCCGGCGCCTACCCCTGCGACAACGTCGACCTGTTGTCCCACGTCGCCCTCTCCGACCTGTCGTCCAAGCCCGGCGTCGCCGCCGACATCTGGGGCTTCGTGGACCTCAACACCGAGCGCGAATACGCACTTCTCGGGGTCGAGAACGGTCTCGCGGTAATCGACGTCTCGGACCCAACCGCGCCATTCGAGGTGGGTACGGTGCCCGGCTCGGTGTCGGATTGGCGGGACGTCAAGATTACGCAACGCTACGACGATGCCGCGCACCGATGGCGCACCTACGCGTACGTGAGCACCGAGTACGGCGGCCGCTTGGTCGTCGTTGACCTGACCGAATTGCCAAACCGCGTTCGCCTTGGCCGTCGATCCGATACCTCCGCGCACAACGTGTACGTGAGCAACGTCGACTACACAACCGGCGTCCCGCTCGACGAAAGCCGGACGCCGCCGTTGCTGCAGGTGCTTGGCAGCGCGTTCAACCGCGGCGCATTTCGTTCTTTCGACACGAGCGATCCACTGAACCTGGTTGAGGTTGCCGTGTCGCCGCGCGGCTACAGCCACGATGCCACTTCCATGCTGGTGGTGGACGACCGGACATCGGCGTGCAAGACGGACACCGAGGCCTGCGAGGTGCTGCTCGACTTCAACGAGAGTCACATCGAGATCTGGGATTTCAGCGATCAGCACGCCCCGAAGCTTCTGAGTTCCACAACCTACGAGAATGCGGGATACGTCCATTCGGGATGGTGGACCGAGGACGGTCGCTACCTGTTCGTGCACGACGAGTTCGACGAGAGCGACGCGGATCTCGACACCACGGTTCGCGTCTTCGATCTCGCCGATTTGACGGATCCTCGGCTCGTCAAGGTCTGGACCGGGCCCACGGCCGCCATCGACCACAACGGCTATGTCCGTGGCAACCGCTACTTCATGTCCAACTACACACGGGGTCTCACGATCCTCGACATCACCGATCCCGCCGACCCGTCGGCGGTCGGCTTCTTCGACACCCATCCGTCCTCCGACAACGCCAGTTTTAGCGGCGCCTGGGGCGCCTATCCGTTCCTGCCCAGCGGCAACGTCCTTGTGAGCGACTTTTCCGGTGGCCTTTTCGTGTTGGCGGATCGGACGCGTTCATCCGAGGGTGTCCGAATCGGCTTCGCCGCGAGGTCATTCGGCGGCGAAGAAGGCGACGAGGTCGCGGTCACCGTGGAGCGTACCGGTAGCGGTGGTGCCGTGGGAGTGGATTACGCAGTACTCGTCGGTTCGGCGGATAGCGCTGACATCGAGGCGGTCACCGGGACCCTTCACTGGCCGGAAACGTCGGTCGACGCCGAGGTATCGCGCAGCATCGCGGTGCCATTGCTTCGCGACGACCTCGCCGAGCCGATCGAGCGGGCGTTCGTTCGGCTCAGCAATCCGACGGGCGGTGCCGTGCTGACGGACGTCAACATGGCGTATGTATTTGTAGGCGACGCCGGCCGAGGGCCGTCGGTCGGCTTTGCCGCGACGCAGATGGCCGTGGACGAGACCGCGGGCCGGCTGATCGCCACGGTGCGACGTTTGGGAAGTCCATTGGGTGCGGCGTCGGTCGATTTCAATGTCGGCTCGCTAACCGCGTTGCCCGGCGCGGACTACGTGGAGGTCCAACCCGGACGATTGTCTTGGACTGACGGGGACGCGACGGCGCGGACCATCGTCGTGCCCTTGGTCACCGACAACGAGGAAGAACCCCGGGAGCGTTTCGAGATTCGCCTGTCTTCGCCGACCGGTGCCACCTTGGGGACCGACCGCATCCTGGTCGACATCAATGGCGACGGCTCGGCGGTCACGGGGTTCATGTTGTACGACAACGCGACTCGGCAAGACCTCCAGCCGATACTGGACGGTAAGAGACTCGCCACGCACGCCGTTCCGGGCAACACGGGCATCCGGGTCGAAGTCAAGAAACCGAACGGGGTGCAGAGCGTGGGACTGACCGTCGATGGCGCAGCGGAGACGCACACCGACAACGACGCACCGTACGTGTTCCACATCCTGGGCGATGCCCCGGCAGGTGACTACACATTGCGAGCCACGCCTTATCCGGAGAACGACCTCGGCGGCGTCGCCGGCGAGCCCCTCGCCGTCACCTTCTCGGTCGGAGACGAACCGGACGTCCCGTCAACCGACGCCTCGTTGCTGCAACTCGAACTGAGCGGCATCGACTTGCGTTTCGATACCGACGTTGCCAGCTACGAGGCAACCGTGGGGCCGCAGGTCGCTCGCACGACGGTGTCGGCGAGCGCGGCCGCGGGAGCGACCTACGTGATCGGCCCGGACGATGCCGATGCCCACACCCATGGCCACCAGGTGGATCTCGCGATCGGGGCGACCGCCATCGACGTCGCCGTCACCGCCGAAGACGGCGAGGCGACCAAGACCTACACCGTGGCGGTGTTTCGCGCCCCCTTCACGACGGGCCCATAGGGGCGACCCTGGAACCTCGCGGTCGCCCGGATTCGCGACACGCCGGGGGTTCGCGCCGATTCCGTAGGGCGACCCTTGCGGCGCCCGCGTTCGTTGCGGTGCCCCGTCCGGGGCGTGTCGCAGGGCGGGGACAAGCCCCGCCTACGCCTGATTGGCGCGCACGATGTCGCCCATGCCTTCCCACTCGTCCCACATGTCGCAGAGCGCGTTCTTGGAACGTTCCCAGGGGTTGTTGCCTTCCTCGTATTCCAGCCACTCGCCGCGCTGGCCCCGGTCGGGGTGGTCGGAGACGCCGTTGACCATCTTGTCCGGCTGCCGCTTCTTGTTGCGAATCCGGAAGATGATGTTCATCCGCGTTTCCGTGCCCTCGTTGCGCGTTCCGGAATGCGGCATGTGGAAGAGGGTGATGCAGGCATCGCCCGGTTCCATCAGCACCTGCGTCGGCCTCGGCCAGCGCACCCCGTCGGGGGTCGTCTCGGAGGCGTCGTCTAGGAATTGCTCGCGCACGGACTCCGGAAGGTAGACGTGCCCGCAGCGGTTCGTCGCGTTGTAGTTGAGTCGCGGCCAACCCGGTCCTTCGGGTCCGATGCAGTCATTGACCGAGCGTTGCCAGCGGAAGAACCTCTCGGTGACGTGGTGGGCGCCACGCAGCAGCGCGGTCTGACCGCAGCCTTCGCGGGTCTGGTCGTTCAGGCAAACGAACGCGAATGCCGTGAAACTACCCATCCCCAAGGTCATTTCCGGATCCTCGAACAACGGCACGCTGTTGTGACCCATCACCTCGGGACTTCTCCCGATGTCGCCCTTGGGTCCCGAAGCGATGTAGTGGTTGTAGATCTCCTCCGGGGTGCCCGTCTGGACTTCCTGCGGCACACCGATGGTGCACAGCCCGTCCATGTGTGATTCCGCCCCGTAGTAGGGCTGGTCCTTGTCCCTGTAGCCCAGGTTGTTGAAGTGGTCGCCGGGTTTGCGCACCCGGTTGGCGCCCACCTGGCAGACGATGGGCGGGTCGAAGTAGCCCATTGCCTCGTGCAGGATCGGCGTGACCGTGGACGCGTTCACGAGGTCAGTCAGTTCCGTAGCACCGCCCACGTAGACGCCCTCTTCGGGATTTCGGATCTTGTCGATGGCGGCGTCGACCAGGTCCTGGGATACGGCGTTCTTCAGAACGATGTAGCCGTCGTCGTAGAGTGTCTGCTTCTGTCCAAGCGTAAGTGCGTCGGTCACCTGTGTCCCTCCGGATCCCCAGCGGTTGATTCTAAGCGATGTTCGGTTCGTGTCCTCGTGGTCTCGGCATCAGCGTCTCGGCGTGAATCCGTAGACGCGCTGCGCGTTCCCACCCATGAGGGCGGATCGCTCCGAGTCGCTCAAACGATCTGAGTCCCGGAACGCGTCGACGCCCTCGGCGTAGCTCACCAATAGGACCGCGCGGGTCCAGTCCGTGCCCCACAGGCATCGCTCGATGCCGAACGCGTCGAAGATGCGCCGAAGCGGATCCCAGATGTCGTCGAACGGGAACGGCTCGTGGGAGAGCGTACAAGCCCCGGTGATCTTGATGGCGACGTTGTCGTATTGGGCGAGGGCCAGCACCTTGGGCAGATCGGCAAAGGGTTGTGCAGGCGCCGGCGGTTCGAAGGGCTGGCGGAGACCGAGATGGTCGAGCACGATGCGCGCCCCCGGGTTGCGTTGCGCCAAGCCGCCGAGGAGCGGCGCATTGCCCCAGCACAGGACGTTCACGGCCAACCCGGTCTCGGCACCGGCGGCGAGAATCCGATTGAGCCCGGGATCGTCGGCCTCCACCGCGAAGGGATCGGGCAGCATGATCCGCGCCCCCACGACGGCGTCGGCGCGGGCCCACTCCGCCACCTGTTCGGCGACATCGGGCGCGCTGGGGTCGAACGGTTTGACAAGGCCGAATCGACCGGGATGCCGAGCGTGGACCTCCAATGCATAGCTCGCGTCGTACCGGTACATGCTGTAGGGCGAGACCAGGATCGCCCCGTCGACGCCGACCTCGTCCATCGCCGCGACCATCTGATCGCCGGTCACCTCCGGTGGCCCGTGCAGGAACCCGATCCACGGCCGCTCGGGACGGTCGCGCTCGTAGGCGTGGACCTGGGCGTCGATTACCGGCGTAGCCATAACCGTCGAATCATACAGGCACGCTCATGGCGGGAGGTGTCGGGCTTCGTCAGCCATCGTCAGCCGAGGCTCACTTGATCTTCCCGGCGGGCAATTCGCGATGCTATTCTTGTAGCATCGACTTCGTAGCCTACGGGGCGGGTGCAGTGCTCATGGCCAGGAGCGAGTCCGGACAAGGATCTCCACGACGAAGGCGATGGGGCCTTGCTCTGGCGGCGGTGGGCCTAGGCCTTGTGGTCGCCTTGTTCGTCGTCGGACCTCGCGAATTTCGACCGATGGACGAAGGGTCGATTGAAGCACCGGCGCCTTCAACGGTCGCCCCGCGTCCCATGCTCAAGCCTGGCGTCGCAACGCTGGCCGAGATCGCCTCGATCGAAGACGACTTCTCCCGCAATTCGGCTCTCTACGCCTTGGTTGCCGATGCACCACGGACGCGTCTTGAGGAGTGGCTCGCGGAAGTCGAGACGCTCCCGGCGACACGACACCGCTCCGACGTTGCGCGCGTGCTCTACATCCGATTCACGGTTTCCGATCCCGAAGCGGCCCTTCAACACGCGCTGCGGGGCATGACGAAGGCGTCGTGGCTGGCCGCCATATTCCGCACCTGGGGACAGGTCGATCCCGATGCCGCCGCGGCACGTGCCGGGACGCTGCAACCTTCCGCCAAGGCGGCCGCGTCCCGTGCCTTGCTTGAACTTGATCTGCCGCGTGACGAGTTGCGCGCCATGGTGGCGCGTTTGGACGAGAGTGGGCCCGACCGCAACCTCCAGCGGGGGGTCCAACTCATGACCGGGAAGCCTCAACTCACGCCAAACGCGTACCTTCTCGCGGAGATCGAAGCACGAAGCCACGCCAAGCGCGAAGGCGAGTCGTACGCAGATGCCTGGCACCGCGCGATTGGCGTGGAGGAAGCCCTGGTCCGCCAGTTCCTCGTCGGTCAAATCGCCCTCGATTGGGTGTTGGAGGATCCCGTGGCTGCGTTGGCGGCCCTTGAATCGTGGGACACCGACGATGCCTATCAAGTGAGCGTGTCGGGCGGCGGCTTCGCTCCGCACCTTCCAATCCGGCGGATTCTTCGGTCTCGCCTCGTTTCGGAGTGGGCCAAGAACGATGCGCACGCGGCGCTTTCGTGGTCGTTGGGCCTGGATGACGCCGACATGCAGATCTACGTTCCTGCCGCCCTGTCCACATTGGCCGAATACAACCCGGCGGCAGCGATCGCGCGCCTTGCGGATCTTCCCGACCCGCTACGCGCGGGGGCCGCCAACGGCGTGTTGTGGACGCTCGCGCGCACCGACCTAGACCGCGCGCTGCGTCTGTTCGAGTCGCTCGGCATCGAGGAGCAGGCCCAAAACACGATGGCGCTGCGCCAGAACCTGATCAGCCAGCGGTCGCCGCAGCGCGCCCTGGAGTGGGCACTGTCTGTTGATCCACGTATTCGCGCCCGCGAAGTCTCAGATCTCCTCGCTATCGTGTCCCTCCAAGACGTCGCAGAGGCCGTGCGACTGCTTGAATCCATCGAAAACCCCGCCATTCGCGCGGCAGCCGCGCCCAATCTCGTCGGGCAACAGGTACACCGCGATGCGCACGAGGCATTGGCCTGGGCGCGGAAATTCCAACCAGAGACGGAGCGAGAGAAGCTCGTCGTGCGGGTGTTCAACACCTGGGCCCGCACGGACCCCGGCGATGCTTGCCGGGCCCTATTGGAGTCGCGCGGTGGTCCGACTCGCGACCGCGCCGCCGCAGCCATGGTGCCAAGCGTCTTGGGCCACGACGTGTACTTGGCAGAACGCCTGTTCGACGCCATCGAAACGCCCGAACAGCAAACCGCCGCAGCGCAAACCCTTTATGCGTACTTCACCGACATCGAACCGAGGCAGCGCAAGGCGGAGCGCTACCGCAGGTACCTGCCGTCGGAGGATGAGGAGGAAGCCCCTTGATGCCGCCTTTGGGACGACGGGTGATCGTCACCGCCGTCGCCTACGCCCTGGTATCGACGGCATGCATCGCCGCTCGACCGTCGGTCGCTGCGGCGGAGTCGTCGAACCGGAGCGCATCCGAAACGCCGGCCGAGAATGCTCTGGCTCGAATCATCGCGATCGCGAACCGCTTCGAGCGCAACGCGGCGCTCTACCGTTTCGTTGCGGATGCCGACCGGCAGCGGATCGAAGCGTTGCTCGCGGCGCTGGTTGCGGAGCCTAGGTCGCCCCAGAGAGACGACGCGGCTCGCGTCCTCTACGTGCGTTTCGCGTCCCTTGAACCCGGTGCGGCCGTCGAACACGCCCTGCACAGCCATGCCAGGCCCCAGGTCTTTGAGGCGGTATTCCGCGCCTGGGCACACGTGGACCTCGAGGCGGCGGTGGCGCGGGCGTCCAATCTCTCGACGTCGATGAAGCAGGACGCAGCCCGAGCCATTCTCGATCTCGACCTGACGGCGTCAGAGCGTGCGTCGATCGCCGAACGGCTTGGCACACAGCCGGCACTCGTCGAGATCGAGCACGTGGCGCCGCCGCGCGCCGACGAACCCTACGAGGAGACACTAGCTCGAATCGCCGCCATCGAAGACGGCAGGGCTCGGTACACAGAGGCTGTTTCCGTATCGGTGGCTTGGGCGGCAAAGGATCCGGTCGGCGCGTTGGCGGCACTAGTCGATTGGGATGGGAACGAAGACATGAGGGGTTTCTGGCTCGGCCAGGTGATGGAAGCCTGGGCCGACTCCGACGCCCGCGCCGCGGTGGATTGGCTGCTAACGCAAGACGAGCGCGTGGTGGCGGGCCTGGCGGAATCTGCCTTCGCGGCCCTCGCGAAGTCCGACCTGGCGGACGCGGAGTCGCTGGTAGAGACCCTGCCGGAAGGGCCGGCCAGGCTCGCGGCGCAGATCAGCGTGTTCTCCGTGATCCTCGAGCGGGGCCAGTTGGACATTGCGCTTGCGGCCTTCGAAGAACTGGACCCCCGAAACCGGCAACGCCATGCGTTGGGCGTTGGTCGCCGTTTGGCACGTGAAGACCCGGAGTGGGCAATTGCTTGGTCGATGGATCTGGACGAGCCGATTCGAAGAGACACGCTTGGCTGGGTGTTGTTCAGTATCCAGGAGTCGGACCCCGAATTGGCGAAGCAGCTTGCCGAGGAGGTCGACGACACCTCGTTGCGAATCCGGGCCGCGCAGGTGCTAGTGCAGAGGGGAGAGCCATCGGAGGCGTTGCGCTGGGTCGCAACACTCGGCAGCGAAAGGGAAACCGCGCCGTTGGTGGCACAAGTCTTCGCCATCTGGTCGGCAGACGATTTGCCGACGGCGATGGATGCTGTCATGGAATACCCGCCGGGGCCCGTGCGCGACCGGGCCCTCGCAGCCATGATGTCGAGTCGACTGCGGGTGTTCGATACGGATACCGCCGAAGCCCTGCTCAACGCGTTCGACTCGCCGGCCGAAAAGTCCAAGGCGGAGGCGAAGCTTCGCGCCCATCGAGCTAGCAATGGGTCGGACGTACGGTGAAGCCGCGATGACCAACCGTGTGCAGCGTTGGGCGACGCTCTTGGTTGTGGTGCCACCCCGAGCGAGGCTCAAGCACGGTCCTTGAATCTGGCGTCCTTGCGAGCCGGCGAGGTAGGCGTCAGCGTGTCTGCCGTTCATTGGTCAGACCCTCGATCAAGTACGAGTCAAGTAAATAACTGTCTGATATATCTTCAATTTTTGTTGCTGAACGATGGATTCGTCAAGTGCGGATCAAGTAAATTCGGCAGCGTTGCGCTCTCGACGGGCGCGTCTACTGCTGTAGGCGCGCTTGGGCCACCACCTCCGCCATACCGTCCCACTCGCTCCAGTGGTCGCACATGGCGTCTATGGCAACCCTCCAGGGATCGTAGTCCTCGGGATAGTCGAGGAACTCGCCCTCCCAGCCCCGGTCCGGATGATCGCTGTCGCCTAGAACCGTAGCCCCGCCGGGTCGTTCGTGGCGTAGCCGGAAGTAGACGTTCATGCGCGGGTCGGCCCCGGCATTGACGCTGCCCCCGTGGGGACAGGCGTGCAGCGCGATCACGGCGTCTCCCTCGTCGAGCAGGATCGGCGTCGGCGCCGGCCAGGCGACCCCGTTGACGATCTCCGCATCGGCGGTGAACTTCTCGCGCACCGGCTGTGGCATGGGGGTCAGCGAGACACCGCCGTCTCGCGGTGCCAGCCGCGGCCAACCGGGACCCTCCGGGCCGACATTCCCGCCGGCGTCGCGCTGCATGCGGAAGAACGCCTCGACGTCTTCATGGGCACCTTTAAGGAGGCATAGGTTGCCGCGGCCGAACTCGGTCTGATCGTTGAGCGCTACGCCGACGAACGCCGTGAAGCTGCCGAGCGCCAAGGTGCACGCGGGATCCTGGAAGAACGGCGTCTTGTTGGCGCCCATCTCGGTGGCGTCCCCCTTGCCGAAATGGGGCGTTCGCGGGGCTTCCCAGGAATCGACCTCGTCCGCCACCGGCAAATCCGGCGAGTACCACATGCCGTCGACGTGGGGTTGCCAGCCGTAGTTCGGCATGGATGTGTCGGGCTGGGGATAGAGGATCGCGGCGAATGCGCTCTGCGGCGGATCATACGGCCCCATGGTGTTGCGCATGATCTCGCCGAGGCGGCTCTTGTTCACGAGGTCGGGGAGCGGGCTGTCACTGGCCAGGTCGTGGTAGGGCCGGCGAACGCCTTCCCGGACGGCGTGCATGTTGACGGCGCGGCGCGCCCGGAAGGTCAGTTCCCGAGGTACCGCTTCGCGGATGACGATGAAACCGTCGGCGAGGAAGCGTCGTTTCTCGTCCAGGGTGAGTTCGGTGGCGCCCATGACTTGCTAACCCACTCCACTTCGCAATAATCGACCGGCTATCCATGCTAGCAGAGGGGGGATGGACGAGATGGCGCGTTTCCACGAGTTCACCATGGACACCATCACCGGCGAGCCGCTCGGCTTCGAGAAGTACAAGGGTGCCGCGTGCCTCGTGGTCAACCTGGCCAGTCAGTGAGGAATGACGCGTCAGTACGCAGGTCTGCGTACCCTTGAAGAAGATGGCGCCGTCAAGGTGCTCGGGTTTCCCTGCAACCAATTCGGTCGCCAGGAGCCGGGTACGAACGAGGAGATACTCGAGTTCGCGAGCACCCGGTACGACGCGAATTTCCAGATGTTCGCGAAGACCGAGGTCAACGGCGACGGCGCTTGCGCCCTCTACGAGTTTCTGAAGGCCGAGCACCCCCGAGCCGATGGCAATCCCGACATCGCCTGGAACTTCACCAAGTTCCTGGTCGACGGCGACGGTCGCGTGGTCGCGCGCTACGAGCCGAGGGTGACACCCGCCGAGATCGCCGCCGACCTCGCAAACCACTTGTAGGACATGAGGAGGCAAATCGATGCCAGCCCTTGACGGATTGCGCGTTCTCGACATGACGCAGTACGAAGCGGGCACGTCCTGCACCCAGGCGCTGGCCTGGCTCGGTGCCGACGTGGTCAAGGTGGAACGCCCCGGTCACGGCGACCCCGGTCGCGGCATCGGCGGCAGCAGCGAGTACTTCATGGTCTGGAACTCCAACAAGCGCAGCGTCGTCCTCGACTTGTCAAAGCCGCGCGGGCGGCAACTGCTGTTCGACATGCTGCCCAACTACGACGTGTTCGTGGAGAACTACGGCCCCGGCGTCGTCGAGAAACTCGGCATCGACTACGACGCATGCAAGGCCGTCAAGCCCGACATCATCTACGGCCGCATCAAGGGCTTCGGCACCTCGGGCCCGTGGTCGCACTACAAGTGCTTCGACATGGTGGCGCAGTCGGCGGCGGGCGCGTTCTCGATCACCGGCGAGGCGGAGGGCCCGCCCATGCGGCCCGGACCAACGACCGGCGATGCCGGGACGGGGGTGCAGATGGCGCTCGCCATCGTCTCCGCCTACGTGCAGAGACTGAATACCGGCAAGGGCCAGCTCATCGAGATTTCCATGCAGGAGGCGATGACCTACTACCTGCGTACCGCCACCGCCAGCGGCCGGTACGGCGAGCGGGCCGTGGGGCGCTCGGGCAACGGTGCGACGCCGAACATGAGCCTCTACCCCTGCAAGGGCGACGGCGCCAACGACTACGTCTACATCATGGCGGTCACGGGCCGCATGTGGGAGGCGCTGTGCCGGGTGATCGGCCGCGAGGACCTGTTCCACGACCCGCGCTACCAGGATCCCCGGGACCGCTACCGCAACCGCGATGCGATCAAGGCCGAGATCGCTAAGTGGACGATTGAGCGGGACAAGTACGACGCCATGCACGAACTCGCGGAAGGTGGCGTACCGGCCAGCGCGGTACTCGATACCAGCGACCTGTACCGCAATCCGCACCTCGTCGAGCGCGGCTTCGTACACGAACTCGACCATCCCGCAGTCGGCCCGATCAAGCTGCTCGGCTGGCCGGCCCGGATGTCGGCCAGTGAGGTCCCGATCCGTGCGGCACCACTGTTGGGCGCACACTCCCGGGAGGTGCTCGGCTCGGATCTCGGCCTCGCCGGCGCGGAGATCGACGGTCTCGTCGACGCAGGCGTGGTTGGAACGGAGGCCTGATCGTGGCGGAACTCGAAGGGCTCGAGGGGAAGGTAGCGCTGGTTACCGGCGCGGGACGACTGCGTGGCATCGGCCGGGCTGCAGCGGTGGCGTTGGCGCGTCTCGGCGCGGACGTCGCGATCAGCGGCACGGGCCGCGATCCGGCCACGTTTCCGGCCGACGAAAAGGCCATCGGGTGGCGGGACGTGGAGAGTGTCGCCGATCAGATCCGCGATTGCGGACGCCGCGCGTTGCCGCTGGTGTTCGACGTCGCCGACCTGACGCAGGTCAACGAAGCCGTGGAGCGGATCGTCAACGAACTCGGCCGCATCGACATCCTCATCAACAACGCCGCCATCGCCCGGGGTGCGGATCGCACCACCGTTGAGACGCTCGATCCCGGTCTCTTCCAGCGCGTCGTCGACGTGAAGGTTCGCGGCACGTTCCTGTGCACCCAGGCGGTCATCCGGCACATCTACCAGCAGGACCAGGGCGGCAAGATCGTCAACATCGCGTCCATCGCGGGCAAGCGCGGTAGCGCCAACACCCTCGCCTACAACGCCGCCAACTTCGCGATGATCGGCATGACCCAGTCCATGGCCCGGGAGTTCGGACCGCGGGGTGTCAACGTGAACTGCGTATGCCCGGGCGCTGTGGACACATCGCGGATGGACGACGTGCGCCCCGACGACCGCCCCGCGCGCAAGCGCCCCGGCGATCCCGTCAACCGCTGGGGCAGCGACGACGAGGTCGGCGAGTTCGTCGCCTATCTCTGCACACAAGCCGCGTCCTGGATCCACGGCCAGTCCATCAACCAGGACGGCGGCGCGGTGATGGAACACTAAGCCCGCGCTATTGCTTCACCCGCACGTTAACCAAGGAGCCATTCAACCGTGAAAATCGGCATCTGCATGTTCGCCACGGACTACGCGATACGCATCGACGACCTCGCCCGGGAAGTCGAAGCGCGAGGTTTCGAATCGCTGTTCGTCCCGGAGCACACCCATATTCCCACGAGCCGCCGAAGCCCCTGGCCGGGCGGACCGAACCTGCCGAGGGAGTACTGGCACACCTTGGATCCCTTCGTGGCCTTGACGGCGGCGGCGGCGGCGACGACGACCCTACGCGTGGGTACCGGCATCTGCCTTCTGCCGGAACACGACCCCATCGTCACCGCCAAGGAGATCGCCAGCCTCGACCTGCTCTCCAACGGGCGCGTCGACGTGGGCATCGGCGCCGGCTGGAACGCGGAGGAGATGGAGAACCACGGCACCGAGTTCGCGACCCGGTTCCGGGTGATGAGCGAACGCGCCAAGGTGATGAAAACGCTTTGGGCCGAGGAGGAACCCGAGTTCCACGGCGAGTTCACCGACTTCGACCCGGTCTGGTCGTACCCGAAGCCCGTGCAGAAACCGAATCCGCCGATCCTCATCGGCGGCGAGTCGATCCACACCCTGCGCCGAGTGGTCGACTACGGCGACGGGTGGCTACCCCGTGCCCGGGGCGGATTCGATCCCCACGAAGGCGTCGCTCGACTGCGCGCCGTTGCCGACGCCGCCGAACGCGACATGGCAACCCTGTCCATCAACGTCTTCGGGGCCCCGTCGAATGCCGCCGTACTCGACCTCTACCGGGAAGCCGGCATCGACCGCGCCATCCTGTCGGTGCCGTCCGCGGCCTCGGACGTCGTGTTGCCGCTCCCGGACAGCCACGCCAAGCACCTTCCGTAGAAACCGACCCACAGGAGCGAGCGTGCAAGGACCCTATGCCGGACTAAAGGTCGTCGAACTCGGCCGCTTCATCGCCGCCCCGTACTGCGGCCAACTGCTCGCCGATGGCGGCGCCGACGTCATCAAGGTCGAACCACTGGTGGGCGACGACGCGCGGCGCAACGGCACCCGCTTCTCGCCCACCGAGGCGCGCCAGTACCTGAACAAGAACCGCGGCAAGCGCAGCATCGCGCTACAGCTCTCGGACCCTCGCATCATGCGGATCGTGCAGGGCCTGCTGCACAAGGCCGATGTCACCATCGTCAACTTCCGTCCCAGCCAGGGCGAGAAGCTCGGCCTCGACTACGACACGGTCTCCCGAACCAACCCGCGCATCGTCTACGCCCAGAACACGGCTTTCGGCCCAAGGGGTCCATTGGCCGGCAAGCCGGGCATGGACATTCTCCTGCAGGCCTACACGGGTATGACGCCAATGACGGAATCCGGCCCGAGACCGCCGGCCGATCCGTTCGTGGACTACACGGCGGCGCTGTTGATGGCCTGGGGCATCGCCACGGCGCTCTACAACCGCGAGCGAACTGGGGTGGGGCAGAAGCTCGATGTGTCGCTTCTCCAAGCCGCGCTCGTGATCCAGAACAACTCGGTACATCACGTCGATGCCGTGGACGGTTGGCGCAAGGGTTTCGTCGACCACTTGAAGACGGCCTTCGCAGAGGGTCGAAGCCTGACCGAGGTGCTAGGCGAACGCGAGACCCTGAAGCCGTCGATCAACCCGCCGTACTACGGTTTCTTCAAGACGAAGGACGGCTACATCGCCATCGCCGCCGGTGGCCGCGGACTCCAAGTGAGAGTCGCCAAGCTCCTCGGCATCGAAGACCCGGCGTTGACCGATCCCAACTTCAAGATCGATGACATCGCGGCGTATACGCGCCGGATGCGGCGGCGTTCGGCCGCCCGACTCGCGGAGGAAACGACATCGAGCTGGCTCGCGAGATTTGACGCGGCGGGCCTGCCCGCCGGCGAGTACCGGTTGAAGGACGAGATCTTCGAGGATCCCCACGTCTGGGAGAACGGCTACCTGACACGCCTGGAACACGACGAAGTAGGAGGCATGACCGTCGTCGCGCCCCCTGTCAGGTTCAGCGAAACGCCGTTGTCGACCACATCGGCATCGCCGGCGCTGGGCAAGCACACCCGGGAGATCCTCGCCGAAACGGGCTTGTCGGAGGAGGCCATCGATGCCCTGGTGGACGACGGCGTCGTACGGACCTCTACGTCGTAAGGGGCGGCCCTAACGTGCCCGCCAGGGCCGGTCTCCTGAGAATCGGTCCATCATGGAGTTGCGGTTCGGGCGGGGACAAGCCCGCTACGGGGTCTTAGCCGATGGCCGGTATGTCGGGACCGTTGACGTCGTACCCGAAACGTACCCGGTCCATCATCGTCAGCGGGTCGCGCAGATCCACCATGCCGGGTCCGGCGACGGACATGCCATGCTGATAGCCGAGGACGCGCCGTAGGCGTTCGGGCATCTTGGCGACCTCTTCGCGCGGGACCCCGATGTACTGGTTCTCTTGCTGGCGCAGATACGACAGGTTGAAGTTGATGTCGACGGCGAGCCGGGTCTGGTCCTTGCTGGTGTTGGCGCCCCCGCCGTGCCACAGGGCGCCGGTCCACGCCAACAGCGAACCGGCACCCATCTCCACCTGAACGGTCTCGACATCGGGCGGCTGACGCACCTTCTGGTCATGCCACTTGTGCGAACCGGGCACCAGAACCGTGGCGCCGTTCTCCTTGGTGAAGTCGTCGACGGCGATCACGACGTTCACGACGAACGGGGGATGCGGCCGTGGCAACGGCCAGAGGCCGTCGTCTTGATGCAGCCCCTGTGCCTTCGCGCCCGGGAGCAGGTCGAACATGACGACCACCGAGACCTGGATCTTGTAGCCGAGGACGCCTTGGGCCAGCGCGAGCAGTTGCGGATCGCAAACCAGGTCGTCGACGCATCGGGTCTTGCCGAGCAGGTTGTGCGCCCGCACCATGGTCTTGTCAGGTCCCAGCAACTCGCGAATGGGATTGACTTCCCGCCGCAGGTCTTGACCGAGCCTTTCAATGCGCTCTGGACTGGTCCAATCGGGAACCACCACGTAGCCCTGCTCATCGATCTCCGCGAGCCAGCCCGATAGGCCGGGCACGTGGACTTCCTCGCCGTAGACGGTGGCGATGTCAGGGTTCGTGTTTCCGTTCGAGCTCACAGCCTCTTCCCAACCGTCCTTGCGCAGCCTGTGCGCGGCGAGCATAACCCGAGTCAGCGTTTGCGAATCACGTAGACGATGTTGTCCCCGAGATCCAAGGTACCCGGCAGTTTCGACCAAGCGAGTTCCCTCTCGACGACGAGCGCCCAAAGTTCTTCGTCCTCCCGGACTGCGTTGAGCGCGTCTTCTCCCGCCATGCCCAACACGCCTGCGGCACGCTTCTCCACGACGTCCACTTCCTCGTTCGCCAGGAGCGCGTCCACGTCCGCACTCGTCATCATGTGGCAGTAGTGCTCGGTCTGATGGCTATGTTCGCGGTCCTGGAATCCGGTTTCGAGCATCCAGCGCAGGTTGTCGATGCCGTTGGCCGCCTTCTCCGCAGGCAGCATGCCCATGAAAAGCACCAAGGTATTGATCAAGGACATGACGCCGAGAACCACAATGCCGCCGGCTTTCACGACCCGCAGCATCTGGCGCACACCCTCCGACTCCTTGTCGAGCAGGTAACTCAAGGGACCGCCCACGCAGACCACGGCGTCGAACGACGCCGTGTCGAGTGCGCTCAAGTCCGCAAGATCCAAGACCCGGTATTCGTCCACTCGGTTGAGAACGCCGAGATCGCGCATATGGTCTTGGTTTAGCGCGAGTTGCACCTCGGAGAGGTCCGATACCACGAGCCGCCGCGCCATGTGGAGGAGTTCCTTGGTGTAGATGCCGGCCCCGGCCCCGATCTCCAATACATCCATGTCGGCGGTGATGTGCCGCCGCAGCACGTCCATGTGCACGAGAAAGTTGAGCTCGCCCCGCCGGTTGCGGGTCAGGCGTGTCCACTCCTTGTCGGCCACGCGATCATAGTGTGTCCGCGGGAATGCCGGATCGTAGCCCACGAGTCGTACTCCAAGCGTAAAACGTCGGCGTAGTCTGCGGGCCGCTCAGGCGGTTTTGCGATCGGCGAAGTCGACGGTAAGTCGCTTGCCGAGCACGGTTGCGGCCCTGTCCAACGTCAGCAGCGTCACTGACGGGTTCTCCGGGTCGAGCAGGCGGGCCAGCGCAGAACGGCTAGTGCCCATGCGTCGGGCCATCTCGCTCTTGGTGATGCGCAGATCCGTCATCGTCTGGCCGACCTGCCACGCCAAGACACGCTTGACGGCGATCGCGTGGGCATCGGCCAATGATCCGTCTTCCTCCAGCAACTCGTCGAGCGTGCTGCCAAGGTGGGGGTTTCCGTTGGTCATGTGGATGTCTCCCACTCGCTTGGCTTCGATCATCACCGGCAATGTACCGCAAAGGGCACACTCTCGCCGACGTGGACGACCGACGCGGACGACGTGGACCTGCCGTCCCGCACGCCCTATAGTTCGCACTCGGTGCGAAGGACGCCTCCGGTCCGCGGAAAGGGGTTCAATCCCGCCTTCCTCTCGATTGGCCTGCGGGCGAAACGAAGCGCACGGGTTGCGCAACATCGATGGTCTTCTTTCAGCCCGGTTAGCGGACGTCGGGCGTTGCGAAGGGAGATGCATCCATGTCGGATCACCCGAAACGGACGTTGCCGCTGGCAGCGTCGATTACCCATCTGAAACGCGAAGCTAAGGCGTTGCGCACGGCATTCGATGCCGGCGATGCCGATGGCCGTGACCGTCTCGCCGCCCATGTCGAGCCGTTGCCGGCCAGGTTGGCCCAGTCGCAGGCGCTCTTCGTCGTTGCCCGGGAATACGGCTTCCCGAGCTGGCCGGTGCTGAAGCGCCATGTCGAGCGGCGCACCCGAACGGTGTTCGCCGATGTCGAGGGCGTCGGTACGGCGCTCGCGGATCTGCTTGACGACGCGAATGTCCGCGTTGCGGATACCTTGGAGAGCGCCTTTGATTCGGACAGCGAAGTGCTCGTGCTCTACCTCGATGTGCGCCGAGCGGATCGCCTGCCGCCAGCGAGGGTGGCGGCGCTCCGGGCCCGCAAACTGGTCGTCACCGGGCCTGGCGCGACCTGGCTTTGCGGAATGCTCGACCTGGAAATCGGTGGCGGCATGGTCTCGGAGGTCCAGCCGATCGAAATCGTTGACACCGGCGTGCTCGAGGGACGCCTGCCCGAGGGCACGATCCAACCGCTCTTGCGCCCGCCCTCACCGGACAGTTACACCCTGCGACGCGACCCGCGCCACATGGGGTGGCGCCCCGTACCCGACGAGTTGCGGGTCGGACGCGGGGCGGGCTTCGTCGAGGTCATCGCCCGCTTGGAGCGGGAGGCTGCTTCGGCCGTCGTGGCGCGCCAGGCGAACTGCGTCTTCGCCGGTGTGATGGCGCATCCCGACGGTTGGTCCCCGGCCTATCGCGAGTTGTTCCGTCGCCTGGTGACGGGGCTCGCGGAGCGTGACCTGGACGACTACAAACCCGCCGTGGTGCCGCGGGAGGTTCATCCGCCGGGCACCGTGGAGTTCGACCTCGACGCGTCGCAGCGCGGCTCGTCGCGCGGTGCCGACGCGACCAACCGTCGCAAGTTCTATTTCCAATTCGACCGGGAAACTGTCTTGACGGCCACCTTGCGCCATAGCGGGTCGGATGCGGCAATTCGGATGCGGCAATGCTGTGCTTCCAGGGTGGTCCGCAACAGCACGGCTGGACGCGCGAGGACGCCGAGCATGGCGAGACGCTGACCATTGCCGTGACGCTTCGCCAAGCCGCGATTGACGCGATGGCCGGCCGGTACTGGTGGCTTGATGTCATTAATTTCGACAGCGCACACGGCATGTCGGCCGAACTGACCGTGCGGTACGACGCGCTGGAAGGCGGCGACATCCGCCCCCTGCCGAGCAACGCGAGCTTCGAACACTTCCACTGGTTCGCCGAGCGATCGGGTTCGGACGACCCGCACGCGCGCCGGTTGGCCACGGCGCGGGCCTTCGGATTCGACGACTGGAAAACGTTGCAGGACCACGTCGCGTGGTCGGAACCGTGGCTGCCGAAGGACGGTGCCCATATACGGAACAGGATTCTGCTCGAAGCGTTGGCCCACTACGGCGAGTCGTTCGACATTGCGGAGTTCGTCTTGCCCAAGCCACTGCCCAACGGTGCCCGTATGGATGACGAGGGCCTGCTCCGCGCGCTCAAGAAGCACGGCGAGTCGTTCGGTTTCGCGCAGCTCATGGAGGTCATTTCCAAGCCAGCACCTGTTGCGGAGGACTTGCACGAAGCGGTCGCAAAAGCGTTCGCCCGTGCGACGGCGGATACGCACGCCTCGGTCGACGTCGAACACCTTCTGCTGGCGCTCCTGGACGATGCCGTGGCAGACGACGTTTTGACCAAGTGCGGTGCGGACACGGCGCGGCTCCGGAAAGACCTGCTCGCCGGGCTTGAGTCGGCGAATAAAAGCCCAACGGCCTGCCTCTCCCCTGAGCTCTTCGGTGTCCTTTGCCGGGCCGGGTTCTACAGCGTCCTGGGCCGCGAGGGAATCAATTCGGCGAACGTCCTGGTCGGCGTGTTTGCGGAGCCCTGCCTCTCACGCGACCTCCTCCTGCGACAAGACGTGAGCAAGCAGGACGTAATCCGTTACCTGGCGCACGGAATTCCGAAGTCTTTGCCGAATTCCGGTCACTCGTCGGGTGTGGTGTCGGCGCCCGTGGAGGCGGTTCTGAACGCGGCCTTTGCCCGTGCCGAGCGGGAGCGGCACGAGGCGTTCGGAGTCGACCACGTTCTGCTCGCGTTAGTGAACATCCCCGACCGTTCGGAGCACCTGGTGTCACCTGCCGAGCGGCACCACATACGGAACGAACTCGACACCTTTGTGGCGAACACGCCAACGTGGTCCGGTGGTCCGCCTCGGCCGACGCGCGCTCTCAGTCGCGTGATGCAACAGGCGGTGGCGCGGTCAAGACGGAAAGGCGACGAGGCGGTCGATGTCGATTCCCTGGTCCGTGCCATCGCGACCGAGAACGGCACGTGCGCGGCGGCAGTCCTAGCCCACGGCGACACCGGCGAATGACGCCACCGGAGTGACCACGCGCCGGCGACGCTCGGTGCGTCGTGATGGCGCACGGATGGCTGGCGTTTTCGGGTCTTGCTGACTCAAGCAGTCAAGTCCAAGGGTTCACGACAGGAACCCCGGATGCGGCGAAGTCGTTCTTGTCCCTCGTCGCAACAGTCATGCGATGGACCTTCGCTATGGCAGCGATTTGACCATCCGCGACGTTGAGCCGGCGTCCGATACCCTCCGCCGCCGCGGCGAGGTCGCCGTAGGCCTCGGCCGCACGCTCATCGAACGAATAGATGCGGCCGACGAAGCGTTGGCGTGTCTTGGACCAGAAATCCAAGAGGCTCGTTCGCCTGCGACCCGTGGGCAGGCGTGCGATCCCGTAGCGCAGTTCGGCAAGTGCGATGGACGGCAGTGCCAGAAGCGGGTCGTTCTCTTCAAGCCACCGGACGACCTTGGGTTCGGGCAGCGTCCGGGTCAACTCGGATAGCACGTTGGTATCGAGCAGGATCACAACTCGATTGTCTTCTGCGGCTGATCGAGTTCATCAAGGAAGGGTTCGATGTCTTGGCCCGGTTCAACCAGAGCAATCAGGTCGTGCGGAAAACGCGACTGCGAGATGGGTGCTTGGGCGGCTCGGTCGAGTAGGTCGCGGACGTATGACTCGAGACTGCGACCGCTCAGACGAGCTCGTTGGCGGAGACGCTCCTTGGACTCGGGGGAGAGGTTTCGAACCGTGATGCTAGCCATCAACGTACCACTGGCAGTTCGGGACCGGAATGATTGCATGCAATCATTTTGTTGACAAGACTGGGAATCATGTTCGCGGATCGAAGTGCGGCATGTGCCTAGTCCATCCGTTTGTTCATCCGTTTCCATCCAATTGTTGAAATGTGGCGTGACGGCGGTCTGGTTTCCATGGGGTAAAGTGCGCGGTCTTGGCTTGGTGAGGACGAACGATGGTCTGGCAGCCGGAAATCGAGGAAATGAAGCGCCGGCGGGCGTTCGCCGAGGAGATGGGCGGCGAGGCCGGCATCGCCGAACAGCGCCGGCGCGGCAAGTTGACGGTTCGGGAGCGCATCGACCTCATAACCGACGAAGGATCGTTCCAGGAGATCGGCAAGCTCGCCGGGGCGGCCACCTACGAGAACGACAAGCTCGTCCACGTCCGCCCGTCCAACATGATCATCGGCCTCGGCGAGGTGAACGGCCGCAAGGCCGTGCTGACGGCGGGCGACTTCACGGTGCGCGGCGGCGCGTCGGACGGCGGCATCGGCAACAAGGGCGGCCATGCCCAGAGGATGGCGTTGGATTGGAAGCTGCCCTTCATCCGCCTGCTCGACGCCACGGGCGGCAGCGTCAAGACCTTCGAGCAGATCGGGCGCACCTACATCCCCACCAATCCCGTCACGCCGGGGGTCGAGAACCTGCTCTGCCAGGTGCCGGTCGTGGCGGCGGTACTCGGTTCCGTTGCAGGGCTGCCTGCCGTCGACGCTTGCCTAGCCCACTTCAATGTCATGGTCAAGGGCACCAGCCAGGTGTTTCCCGGAGGTCCACCGGTCGTCAAGGCAGCGCTCGGTATCGACATCAGCAAGGAGGACTTGGGCGACGAACGCACGCAGGTCTACGGCAGCGGCGTGATCGACAACCTCGCCGATACCGAAGCCGACGCCTTCGAGATGGTCAAGCGGTTCTTGAGCTACCTCCCGGACAACGTCTGGCAGATGCCGCCGCGAGTCGATAGCGGCGACGATCCGAATCGCCGGGACGAGTACCTCCTGTCGGCCGTACCGCGGGAGAAACGACGCGTCTACGACGCCTACAAGATCATCGACGCGGTGGTCGACCGGGAGTCGTTCTTCGAGATCACGCCGTTCTACGGCCGCTCGCGGATTGTCGGGTTGGCGCGGGTCGACGGCTTTCCCGTCGGCGTGATGATCAACAACCCGAAGCGTATCGGCGGCTCCATGGATGTCTCCGCGGGCGTCAAGGTGATCCGCTTCCTTCAGCTATGCGACACCTTCCACCTGCCGATGATCTACCTCGCGGACGAGCCGGGTTTCATGGTGGGCCCGGAACAGCAGCGCCAGGGCATCGTGCGCGCGGGTGCGAAGATGCTGTGCGCGACGCTGCGCACGCGGATGCCGTGGATCACCATCATCATCCGTCAGCTCTACGGCGTTGCCGGGCAGTGCCACGACCGCCCGAGCGGCATGTTCAAGCGCGTCGCCTGGCCGTCCGGCCACTGGGGCTCGATGCACATCTCGGGCGGCGTCTCCGCGGCATACAGGCGGGTCATTGCCGAGTCGGACGACCCCGAGGCCAAGCAGGCGGAGATCGAGGCGAAGCTCGAAGCGCTGTCGTCGCCGTTCCGAACCGCGGAGGCGTTCAACATCGAGGACATCATCGACCCAAGGGAGACCCGCCCGATGGTCTCGGAGTTCGTGCAGATGGCCCAGCCCATGCTCGAGACGCAATTGGGTCCGAGTCCGACGCCGTACATGCCTTGAGACGTCGTCGTGACGGATAGCGGCAACCCGGGCCGCGACCACGTCGACCTGAACCGGGGCCGCCGCACCGATTCGGCATTGGCGGAGCGCTTCGAGGCATTTGCCGACCTCGAATGCGCACCGGCGGGTTCTGGCATGAGCGTGGACTCGCCTACCTACGCCCTGCTGGCACGCCATGTCGCCCGGCGTACATCCCTGCTCGCGTTGGCACGGGAATGTCGGCTTGGCCAACCGATCCCCAACCTCCTGTTTGCCGCCGTCAAGCGTCTGTTGGGGGATGCGCCCGGTGAATCGCTCTCGGGGTTCTATTCGCGCATCGCACAAGGCGAGGAGCCTGCTGCGGCCTTGCCGCGGACGTTCGAGGATTTCTGCCTTCGGCACGCCGAACGGATCATCAACTTGGTCCGAGCCCGGAACGTGCAGACCAACGAGGTCCGCCGATGTTCGCATCTGATGCCCGCGTTCGGCCTCGTCGCCCAGACTACGGGCAAGGATCTGGCGTTGATCGACGTCGGTGCAGGTGCCGGTCTGAACCTGCTTTGGGACCGGTTCGACTACCGCTACTCCAACGGTTCAACGTTTGGATCGGGGCGGTCGCCGGTATTGATCGAGTGCGAGAGTCGCGGCGAGATGCCCGACATCCGGCCCCGGTTCCCGGCTGTGTCCTTCGCCGTGGGGGTCGATCTGAATCCCATCGACCTGGGCGATGAGGAGCACTACCTTTGGCTTAAGGCGCTCGTTTGGCCGGACCATGGCGACCGGATGGCGCTGCTCGCCAATGCGCGCAGCCTTTGGATGCGGGAAAGACCGCGCGTGGAAGCGGGTGATGCGTTGGAGAGGCTGCCGTCTCTCGCTGCCGAAGCACCCGCGGATGCCTCGCTATGCGTGTTCCATTGCCACGTGCTCAACCAGTGTTCCGTCGAGGCGCGGGCAGCGTTTGCGGCGGCGCTCCGGTCCGTTTCGCAGTGGCGGCCAGTGTTCCGCGTCGCCTCGGAGGGCGAGCGGATGGACGTCACTCTTGTCGAAGCGGGGCGTTCGGCTACGTTGCTGTCGGTACTGCGCAGCGCCCACGGTCGCTGGGTGCAGTGGTAGCCTGACGGTTCTACGCGCTGACGAAAAAGAGGAGTCCCATGGAACTTCGCGCGAATCGGGTCCGCCGAAAACTCGAAGCCGGCGAACCGGCGTTCGTTGTGGGCGGCGTCACGCACGCGGACGATATCGACGCCCTCGGCCCGATCGGCTTCGACGGCATCTGGCTCGAAGGCGAGCACGGCGGCGTCGATGCCGCCGATCTCGGCAACCTCACCCGGGCCTGCGACATCTGGGGAATGACCTCCCTGGTCCGCGTCAACCGCAACGACCAGGGCCTCATCTACCGAACCCTGGACCGGGGCGCCCAGGCCATCGTGGTGCCCCACGTCGACACCCGCACGGATGCCGAGAACGTCGTTGCCGGCGGCAAGTTCCCGCCGCTCGGCAAGCGCGGTCTGTTCATCAGCCGTCAAGGCTACGGCGTCGGCGACTACCTCGCCCGGGCCAACGACGAAACGCTGCTGATCGCGCTCATCGAGGACATCGAGGCGTGGCGGAATCTCGACGAGATCCTCGAAGTCGACGGCATCGGCGTGTTCTTCGTCGCGCCGTCGGATTTCGCGGCGTCGTTGGGCCACATCGGCAATGTCGGCCACCCCGACGTGCAGGAGAAGATCGAGGACTCGCTGCGCCGCATCGTTGCCGCCGGACGGACCGCCGGTACCCTGTGCATGAACGACAACGTCCAGCGCTTCGCCGAGATCGGCGTCAGGTGTTTCTTCACGTCGACGGGGCCTTGGGTGGCCGCCGGTGCCAGGGATTTCAAGGCGAATGCGTTGAAGGGGGTCCGTTAGCTAATTCGCGCGACGCTTGCTGACCATTGCCGCTAGCCGTTCGTCCATCCGTTCGCCGCTGACGAATTTGCCCTTCCGACGCCGAGACAGCAATTGCCGTAGTGCCTTGGCGAAGGCGTGCTGGTCGTCGGTGGGATGGATCGAGGATTTGACGGTCATGAAGCCTCCTGCGAGTCAGCGTACTACATTCACAAAGAAGCCGTAGGGGCGACCCTTAATGGAATGGTCCGCCCCGCTTCATTCGGGCGGCCTCGAAGGCCAGAAGCACAAACGGTTCCGGGAGGTGTCCCGCCGGCTGGTGGAGGCGAGCGAGGAACTGTGCCGGGCGGGCTGAAGACCGGCCGTGACCTGGGGCGAAACCCCCAAAAAGGGGGCTCTGCGGTTCGCTGACGACCGCGTTCGCGACGGCGCCGCGGAGGGGATCGACTTCGAACGTCTCGAGGCGGAGGTCCGGCGCCCCGGCTGGCGTGCGCGGGCTGCGGCGGCAGCGCGGCCTACGCCAGGCGGCGCGGACGAGCTTCGCGGAGACCGCCGACCTGCTCCACGACCTGGCCGGGGTGGAGCCGCCGCGAAACCCGCCCTGCCCCTAGGATCCAACAGATTTGTCGTGCACCCCATCACTACGAGCACCGGCACCTTTCTGCTTCGCCATGCGATAGGCTATCCCCCGCTCAACGTGTCCAGTCGGCCCACATACCACAAGCCAGTGATCGGAGGCAGCAAACCCGACGGGTCTAAGGCAGCGCCCCCTACTTCACTTGGCGGTCCCTTCGCGGATGAGCAGTTCAGCGTCCTCAAAACAGACGATAGGAGAGAATCACGATCCGCGGTCCCACCCACGACGTGCCTCGGCTCACCCGGTGCCACTGCCGGAACGGAAGCCGGTATACCTACTCCGGAATCACCACGACAACCGTACCGCCTAGTATCGAGCAGGCTCCAACCGTCTGTCAGCCCGCCGGCCTGTCGTTCAACTCCGTCCTCGTCAACCTCTACCGGGACGTACGCGAAATAGTCGGATGGCATAGCGACGCCGAGCCGGAGTTCGGCGGCGTGGTAGACATCGCATCGATCAGCCTAGGCGTCTGGTGGGCCTTCCGGCTCCGCCACCGCCGCGACCACTCGCGTACGGAGTTGTGCGTTGCCATAGACGGTACACTCCGGTTGCGGCACGGCCAGTCGGCCACCGGCGACCTTGGAAGCTCATGGTGCTGGGAAGCGTGACGAATCCCCCGCAGACCCACGTCTCTCACAACTTGGGCCGAACCCAGATTGGCGTCGAGCCGTTTGATGTCGGGTACGGGGCTGGTTACGAAGCAGGGGAGGAGTCGCCGAAGGACATGGAGTGCGAGTTGGTCGAGGATGAGGGGGACTTTCGTGTTCATCGTCCAGCAGCTGAGGATCGGCCAAGACGCTTGGCGTTCGTGGACGGCACCATGCGGACTGATGCCCGCTTGACCCGAACGGACGAGAATGGGGTGACAGTCTCCGGGCTGGCCGGAAGCTGGGGGGCCGGAGCCGCATTGAACAAGGACGGCGCTCTCTCCATCGAACGAGTGCAGGTGGGACGCGCCACGTTCTTCGGCGGAGGCCAGACGGTCCGCCTGCCGGATCGCACGAACGGCTGGTCATGGGACGCGTATTCCGAAGAGAGCGACGACTTCGAGTCGCTTCGGCGGCGTTTGCAGCGCTGTATGCGGGAAGCGGAAGGCCTTATCGCCGACGAACTCTCGGGGGAGGGTTGGCTCGCAGTGGTAGACGGACCGCTACACAGCATCCGGAGGAGCCGCGGCGTACCCGTCGTCGGCTACGTCAAGACACATCATCGGCGCATGCTCGCCGATGAGTTTTGGAGACGCGTCCCCCTGCTTTCGCGGGGCGAGCGATCAGGTTTGTTCGCTATCGGCGATGATGTGTATGGCTGCTATCTTCGCATCGGCGATGCCGGCCCTTGGGCCGGCCCTTGGGCGGGGATCGTCCGCGTGGAAGTTCCTGCGGGCGCGGGCCGACAGGAGGCCATAGAGGTCGCTGGGAGAGCATCGGCGTGGTTGCCAGAATACGCCTCGGCACTACACCGAGACGCTCGTGCACCCGTGAATCTCACGCCAATCGCCGGTTTGGAACGCCACCTCCGCCGTCTCCAGGGAAACCCACGCTTAGCGCTTCGGGCGGTTCGCGAAGCGGTGCTAGAGTTGAACGCTAGCAGCGAGGCGACGCAACAATGACCCGCACTGCAGAAGTTGTCGGACTGGTCGACGGCTCGGTCGAGACAGACTCGCGCCGGTTCTATGTCGTGCTTGACGAAAAGGCGGTTGTTCAACTGGACGAGATCGTCGCCGTTACGACCGAGCTTCCGAATGGCAGCAAGGCTACGCACTACGGCATCGTGACAGAGTTGCTCTCACGCTTTGAGGGTGCGGAACTGCCGTCTGACACTGCCAGGGTTGTGCAGGAGATCTTGCCAGGAGAGCCGGTACGACGAGCCGAGATCCGTGTACTGCGAGTGGTCCCGGAGCTATTCATTGCTCCCAGTGCAGGCGCGACTGTTGAACGAGCCACAGGAGACCATCGGGCCGTAGCGCTGTTCGAAGACGAGATGAGGCACGGGATGCTGCCACTGGGGCTCGACCTGGGGGGCGACCCGGTCTTTGCGGACATGCGTTTCGTTGATGGCCGTGCGGGCGGGCACGTTTCGATCTCGGGCATCTCCGGAGTCGCGACAAAGACATCGTATGCGCTGTTCCTGCTGTACTTGTTGCTAGAGACGGATGGGGGCATGGACCTCCTCGGGGGGCGTAGCGGTCAAGCGAGTGCTCGCGCGCTCGTGTTCAACACGAAGGGCGAAGACCTACTGCACCTAGACCGCGCCAACGCGGAGTTCAGGAAGAAGCCCGACGAAGCCGGCAAGTGGCAGGCTCTAGGAGTAGACGCGCCTGGACCATTTCGTTCCATTCAACTGTACGCGCCGCGGCAGGACGGAGTGACCAACTTGGTGGCCAACGTACGCACGCGCAACACCGCGGATGTAGCTCCGTACGGCTGGACGCCCGAGCAGTTCATTCGAGAACAGTTGCTACAGTTCTGTTTCACATCCGCCGATGAACGCGCGACCCAAGTGGGCTTCGTAGAGCAGCAAGTTCGTATACAGCTACTGCGGCGGCTGCGGCGTTTGGCCGGAGACGCGACCGGGGCCGTCGTGATCCTAGAGTATCCCCCACCGAACACAGGCTTCAATCCGGATCGCTTAGCCGAGCGCGATCCGGAGGAGGCCGGGGCAGGTGAAGGGACGGTCGTTCGGGACTTTGGGGACTTCATTGACTTGTTCGAGCGTATCTCCAACGTCGATGACGAACATCTCCTGAACGAGTGGTTCGGGCGCACTCAGGGCGGTACCCGACAGGCCTTCCTCAGGCGACTGCTTAGGCTGCGCCGCTACATAGGTCCGCTCATCGCATGCGACCTCAGCCCGATCTCTACAGAGAGCCAACGACTCCACGTAGTGGACATCTCCAGATTGCACGATGACGCACAACGATTCGTCGTGGGGGCGCTCCTGGATCGAATCTGGCGGGACAAGCATGGTACGGGACGGACGCCCCTTCGCTTTGTGGTTCTGGACGAGCTTAACAAGTACGCACCCACGAGCGGCTTCTCGCCTCTCAAGGAGCTACTGACAGACATAGCGGAACGTGGCCGCTCGCTGGGTGTGCTGTTGATCGGCGCCCAGCAAGCCGCCTCAGCTGTTGCCCAGGCGCTGCCGCGGAACGCGTCCCTAAAGGTGGCGGGCCGGCTCGACGCCAGCGAGTCGGAGGCCTATCGCTTTCTCACGCCCGCGTTGCGAGAGAGAGCCACCAGGTTCATGCCGGGAACGATGGTCGTTTCGCAGCCTATCGTCCCCGAACCGATACCCATACGTTTCCCCTTCCCACCGTTCGCCACCAATCCGGACGAGGCGGAGCGGGGGGGCGACGCGAGCGAAGCAAGGACCGAAGAGATCGGGCGACGGATAAGCGCCCTGGCGGGTCCGGAACCAGACCTGTGAAACTGCTGCACACCTCAGACTGGCATCTCGGGGCTAGGCTCGGACGCCATGATCGCGGTACAGATCACGATGTTGCCCTACGAGGTCTGTTTGACCTCGCCGAGGCGGAGCGGCCAGATCTCATTCTGCATACGGGCGACCTATTCGACGCTTCCCAGCCACCATACCTTGCGCTAGATCGTGGAATCAGAGCGCTGCGCCGCTTGGCCGCCGTCGCGCCGACCATCGTATTGTGCGGCAATCACGACTCCGCCCCACTCTTCCGGGTCATTGATCGCCTCGCCGCCGATGTAACGCCTCGGCGGCTTTGGTTCTTGACCTCGCCACAGACTGTTTGTTTTGCAGAGATCAGGAGCGATCCCGTCGCGGTAGCCTGTGTTCCTTTCATTAAACCCAGCGCAATCAACGACTACGCAAGTGACGATCCTTCGCAGTTCGAGGGCAACTACGCGGACGGCGTGCGCATGGTCAATGACCGTTTGCTCACCGACGCGGAGTCCCAGGTCGGCAAAAAGGGCATCGTCCTATACGCGGCGCACCTGCACGTCCACGGCGCTAGGCCGGGTAAGTCGGAGCGTCGGGTTACGGTTGGCGAGGACTATGCGACGCATGTCGAGGGTCTCCAGCGTGCAGTCTATTGCGCCTTTGGGCACATCCACGACTCACAGGCTCTTCCTGGTGGCACAGCCCCAGGGCGCTATGCGGGATCGCTCATCCCGATCGACTTCGGAGAGGCGGAACAGACCAAACAGGCCACGCTCGTAACAATCGACCGCGACGTCCAAGTTGAGTCCCGGACGCTGCCATCTGGACGGCCGCTAACGCCGTTTGTAGGCACGTTGGAGGAGTTCGAGGAACGCGCGGCCGCAGGCGGCTTCGACGGCTGCATCCTCAAAGCGCGCGTCGGCTCGGAGGACCCAATACCGGATCTTGCGGAACGCCTCTTGGAAGCGTCACCCGCCTGCACCGTTTTCGAGATCGTCAATGCGGTCGAGAATCAGCACATCAAACCCGTCCAAAGCAGCGAGGATGGTGGAACAGAGCCGACGCTCGAGCAGTTGTTCGCAGAGTGGCTGTCGACCGCAAGGCACGCGGCACCCTACGAAACTGTCACGGCGCTGTTTGGCGAAGCCTTAGGCGGCCTAGGGCAAGAAAGCGTGCCAGAGTTCGGGTTGACGGAGCTACTCTCGCGCGCCGACCGCACGCTACGGACACTAGAGCAATCGCAGGCTGAGTGATGCGACCGATCCGTCTGGTCATTGAAGGCTTGCGGTCGTTCCGGGCACCCGTGACCATTGACTTTGGTGACCGCGACCACATTGCGATCATTGGTGATACTGGCGCGGGAAAGTCATCCATCCTCGAGGCCATAACGTACGCGCTGTATGGGAAGACGACGTTCGCTGCACAGGCGAACCAGGAGTTGATGAACGATACGTCGACTAGGCTTCGCGTCGTACTACGGTTCCGGGTGGCGGGCGAGGAGTGGGAGGCGGCACGAACACTTCGGCGAGCTGGCGATAACACTGTGGGAGGTGTGACCGCTACGCTCCAGAGGCTCGATGCCGATGGTGAAGCGGTCGAGATCGTGGAGCAGGTGACGCCCGTCAACGACCGCATTAAGGAACTCATCGGGCTCGACCGAGACGCTTTCCTACGCACGGTGGTGCTGCCCCAAGGTCGTTTCGCCCGTCTACTGGTCGAGGACAGTCCAGCCGACCGGAGCGTCATCCTTCGCCAAGTGTGGCGAACTGACGAGATGGAAGAAGTGGGACGTCTGGCGCATCAAGCCCGTGAGACGATTCTCGAGACGCGCGTTCGTCTGGAAGAGAAAGCAAAACTCTACCCCGCTAGTCCAGCAGCTCACTTGGACGAACTCCAAGATAAGTCAAATCAGGCGAATGCGGCGGCTCAGGCGGCATCTGAGATAGAGGCCAGAGTCAGCGAATCGGCAGATGACCTTGAGCAAGCGAAGGCAAGAGGCCGGCTGGCGCTGCGCGTCATTGAGGACCTCACGCGGCCGGCGGTCTCCTTGGAGACTCTCGAACCCATAGCCGCTAAGGCCGAGGAGATAGATCAACAAGAGATACGCCTCACCGCCAATCAGGACGCCCTTACCGAGAGCCTATCTCGCGTACCAGCGGATGATGACGGCCCGACGATCGCGGAGGTGGAAACGGCGATCGCGCAGCTAGACAGCCTGTTGGAGCTTCTTGTGAGCGATGCGGAGACGAAAGCGGCAGAACTGCGGAAGAGTCGCGAGGAGGCTCAGAAGAAGATCGCAGCCGCGGCGAGGCTGGCTCGAGCTGCCGAGGACGCGCGTGAAAAGGTGAACGAGCACGGTCGTGATCGCGACCGCCTGGTGGACGAAGTAGAGACTGCACAGTGTCGTCGTGAGGCTGTCGCCGCACGATGGGACACTTGTTCGGCAAGTGGCGAAGCGTTGGATGGGGTGAGCGGCAACCTCACCGACCTACAGGCGCGGGAAGGCGAGCTGGAGACGCACTATGAGAACGCCCTTGATGAGTGCAATCTCCTCGAACGCGCGCTAAGCCTAGCAGACGACCACCTGACACTCGCACGGAAGGTAAACTTGGTGGCAGCGGCCTCCCAGGGGCTGCACCCCGGGGGAGATTGCCCGATCTGTAGTAGACCGCTGGATCCCGATTGGGTTGCCCCGGCGAGTGGCGACCTAGACGAGGCTATGGCGGCCTTCGAGAACGCAAAACGGCAAGCCCGAGATGCGCGCACCCAAGCCACCAGACTGGAAGGGCAACGCCAGAGCTTGGGTGCGCACATCAAAGAAGCGGAAGCCGATGTGCAAAGCGCCGAGAAAAGCCACGAGGCGGCGCTCTCCGAACTGGCCCGAATGGTTGACGTAGAAGTCGAGACGGATCTGCCCGAACGACCCGAGTTGTTGGCACCGTTCGACACAGCTGCGGCTGCAGCCGACACTGCGCTGACGGCTCATGACGACAACGGCCAGCAACTCGACCAGGAGCGTCAGCGGCTTGAGACCGAGGCGCGAGTTGCGGAAGAGTCATCAGGAAACGCAGTGGACGCCGCAACGACGGCCAACCGCAAAGCGGCACAAGCGCTTGTCCGTGTAGCCGGTGCGGTGCAGGCGGTCCCGGAGACATTCAAACCCGACCTTTCGCTTCCTGAGGACCCGCTCCACTTGGTGTCGGTAGAGGCGGCCGACATCGAAGCTCGCCGGACGGCGGCCATTTCGCGACGTACGGTCTTAGCCGACCGCGCGTCGGAGAGACAGCGGCTGCAAGGGGAACTGTCGCCCGTCCAAGCAGCCTTGGCGGAGCTTAGAGGTCGGCGCCAGCGCGAGGTCGACTCACCGACCGCGGACGTTGTGCGCCAAGTCAACGACTACCGAGACGCATTGCTTCAGGCCCAGAGCCAACTGGAGTTAAACGAAGAGATGCCCGGAGCCCTGAACACCCAGGCGATAGATGCGGTGGCCGCACGCATCGCGGATCAACTGAACTGGGCGACAAGGCTGGTGACGAAGGCAAAAGCCATCAGCCGGGACGCAAGAGAAGCGGAGGCAGCGGCGCGCGAGGGCCTAAAGGGCCTTGGCGAACACCTCGGCGTGGAGATTGACGCGGTGGAGGAGATTACCGCCAGAGCCCGCGAGGCTGCTACTGAGGCTGAACTCAGGCGGCGGCGTGCGAAGGAGGAACTCGACAGCTTCGACGCAATCAAAGGTGACGTAGAGGAACTACTGGTGTTGGTCCGCGAAGTAGGCTCCAGGGAGCGAGCGTTTACTGACCTCGAGAACGCGCTCAAACCTGGCGCGTTCATGAAGTGGCTCACCCAGCGACGCTCGCGGAGCCTCCTCCTGTACGCTTCACGAACTCTGGAGCAGATGACGGGCGGTCGCTACGCATTCGCGGATCCCGATGACGTCGAGGATCGGTGGCGCATCTTTGACAACGAGTCTGGTCAGGTGCGTTCGCCCGATAGCCTGTCGGGGGGCGAGCAATTCATCGCTTCGTTGGCGCTCGCTATCGGTATGGTCGAGATGATGGCTCGCGGTGGGGGACGTCTGGAATCCTTGTTCCTCGACGAGGGATTCGGTGCGCTCGATCGCAGCAACCTTGACGCGGCTCTGGAGGCGTTGACGACGGCGGTAACTGGTGGACGTATGCTGGGCGTCATCTCGCATGTCCGCGCGGTTGCCGAGCAGTTCGACCAAGTACTCGCCGTGACTCGGGGCGTTTCTGGTAGTGACGTCGAGTGGCTGACAGATCAACAGCGGGACCAGTTGGCCGATTTCGAAACGCCTAGTGCGCTCTCTGGGATGTTGGAGTAAGTGCGCTTGGCTCAGCAAAGCAAAAGCGAGCCGGCACAGATCGCGAGAAATGAATGCACCTTAAGGAACTCAGTCTGGTCAACTTCCGGTCATTCTCGGACGAAGCCGTGTCGTTCGAGCCCAAGCTCACCGTTCTGGTCGGCGAGAACAATGGTGGTAAGCGCAATATCATCGATGCCATACGACTGGTTTCGACGCCTCTAACGGGGCGCCGAGACCTCACTGTGGGCTAGGCGACATTCGGTTTGGGAGCGAATCACTTAGTCTGGATCTGTGTGCGACCTTTGATGCACTGTCTCCGCCGCAGCATGGTCGGCCCGGTCGATGCACTCCGGTTCCAGCGTTGTCTGTTCCTTCAGCACTTCGTTCGACGGTCATCGTTCGGACTCAGGCCGATGGGCTCCCCACAGGCCACTACACGGCCACCGACGCCTTGGGCGACTGATGAAGGCGGCTTCGCGCCGCGCCGAAGAGCAGGGGTCGGAGCCCGTCGGCACGTCAGCGACGCACGCCTCGTCGGTTTGAGGCGGTCCGGATGCGCAGGTGCGCGGTCCGGGCCGCTACCTTCACCCACCGATCCGCATCCCGGGCGGTCAACGACAAGCCCACGCCTCTCTGACAGGCCAAGCCAAAGATGTCGCATTCCCCACCCCGGTGGTCCCCTAGGCTTCTCCCGGTCATCATCCCCTGCGCGAGCGGCCAGCGACAGTCCCGCGGTCGTGGCCGCCGCCGTGGGTTTCACGCGGCCGAACGCCGCCAAGCCGGTCCACCAGCAGGTCATCCAGTCCGGAGGTAAGCGTCGCTCGGAGCGCTGGGTCGGCGCTCCGGCCGGAAACTAGGGCTGGTAGTATTTGGCCGTCCTTTCTTGTTGGAGTTTGAGAGCGTCAGTCGATGGACCTGGAAGCTACCCTACGGACAGCAGTAAGGAACCTGAGATCGGATCGTCTCGAGAACGAAGCTCAGGTCAAACAGGCGGTCATCCTACCTGTCCTGCGCGCATTGGGTTGGGACGATGCGGATCCCGCATCGTTCAAACCAGAGTACGCTGTTGGGCGTGGCTTGGTCGACTACGCCTTGCTGGACCGGGGCAAACCACGCGTGTTCATCGAGGCTAAACGGACAGGCGCGATTAGCGCGGATGGGGAAGACCAACTCTTTCGGTATGCCGCGCATCAAGGCGTGCCCCTCCTGGTCCTGACCGATGGAGATGTCTGGGCTCTATACCTCAGCATGGCGGAAGGCCTTCCTAGCGAGCGGCGCTTCTTTGACGTGGAGCTGCAGCGAGCCAACATTGTGGAGTGTGCCCAGGCATTTGCAGACCTCCTCAAAAGAGACCGCGTTGTTTCTGGTGAGGCAAGAAGAGAGGCGGAGCGACGACACGAGCAACTTCGAAATCGCCTTAGAGCGCGAGATGGGATCCTGTCGGCTTGGCACGAGTTGCTGAACGGCCCGGACGAGATGCTACGGGACTTGCTCGCCGAAAAGGTCGAAACTGACTCTGGCAGCAAACCGGATCCGGAAGACGTTGAGGCGTTCTTGCGGGGTTTGAAATCGTCCTTCGGTTCATCCCCGGTCCCCCCGAAGCCCCTACCGAAACGCGCCCCCGAGCCCCGACGGACTCAAGCCAGTGGGAGGGTCGTCGGATTTGTACTCGGCACGCAGCGTGTTGAAGCTGGTAGCGCACGACGCACGTTGACCGAACTCATCCAGAGTCTGGCCAAAGAAACACCAGAGTTCATGGAGCGAATGGCGGACGAAACGGTTGGCAAAAGGCGACGATTGCTGGCGCGGCAACGTGATGATCTATATAACACGCCGCATCTAGTAACCCACTCAATCGACCTGGGCAACGGCTGGTGGATGGGCACGAACCTAAGCCAAGCTAACATTCGAAAGCACATAGAAACGGCCTGTAGAATCGCGGGCATCGAATATGGCTCTCAGTTGACACTCGTCGAGAAATGAAACCCGTACGCCGACACTCCGGGGGCCCAAGCCTGGCATCTTGTTCTGCGCAGGCGTCTCGTGGCATACCGGCCGGATCGGTCAGCGCGTGCGTCTCAGGATGCCACCCCCGCCACCCATTCAACGGGCGGACGGCCGCCGATTTGAGGCAGTGGCGCGTGACGGGAATCTGCTAGCGAAAACGGGGGTAAGTGACGATCAGGAAGCCGCCGCCGTGCGTGTAAGCTCCGCCACATCGACCGCACACCCGACTTCCACCGTGGTCCGATCCTCAATTCCCCTTACGAGGTACCGGGCCGCCACTGAGTGCTTGACGACGACCGGGAGCACCTAACGGTGTATACCCATGACCTAGGGCCGCCTCCGGTCCTTAGCGTCCATCTTGTGAAGGTCTTCAACGCACGAACCCACCTCGGCCGACATCCCGTCATAGCGGACATCCAAAGCGTCCTTGAGTTGAGCGAGGCGTGGAGGATCTGGTGGTAGACCTCTTCCCGACGCTTCCAGCGGCGTTCCTTGGCGAACCTTCGAAGCACGAACGGGACCACAGCGGCGGCCCGTACGATGGCGACCGTACTTGTGGCCACCGTGGTCGACACGAACGAGATCAATGGGATCGGTCAAGGGCATCTTGTTGATAATCAGGGCAATCGCATTTGAGATTCACTTGACCTGCTGGGCGGCTCGGACCATGTCG
>JAPPGK010000061.1 GCA_028821405.1 Gammaproteobacteria bacterium
GGGCCGGCGGGCCCGGGGAGCGAAGCGGACGAAGTAGGAACGGCAGGTTGTCGGCCGGGCCAGCGGAGCGCCACGCGCGTCGGCCGCCCGGCACGGAAGGCGGCCTTGCGAACCACGGTCGGCGCGAACGGTTGGCTGGTAACCACCGGTGGGGCGACCAGTACGACTCGGCCACGTACGCCTCGCACCGGTCGCCGTTGGCGTCGTTGACGACAACCGCTCCCGCGAGCAGCGTCGGCTCGAATGCGGCGTCCCGGCCCATGCTGACGCAAAGTGTAGCGTTTGTTGCCTGGCGGTCGGCGGCGCTTTCCCGCCGGGGGAACTCGCGTGGCGAGACTCTCGGGGCGATCGCGAAGCGGTCTCCCATGGACCAATTGCGCCCGGTCGCTTACGCTCCCGTTCGCGTTTGTTCCTGGCCGGGGTTGTTGGAGGCATCTTGATTCACCCTGCGAATGTTCGTTGGGGCGCGTTGGCGGCCATCGTCGTGCTTGCTCTCCCGCTCGGGGCGTGTTCCGAGACCAACCCCGAGGCCGAACGGGCGGCGCGGGAGGCCACCAAGCCGTGGCTGGAGATGATGGACGAGGGCGAGTACGAGAAGTGCTGGGATGAGGCAGCGCCCTGGTTTCGGGAGAACGTGGGGTCGCGGGAGATGTGGCTCGCCAAGGCCCACGAAACCCGGAATCCCCTGGGCGAGATGAATTTTCGGGAACTCAATCACACGACCTACGCGACCAATCCGATCGGCGCGCCGGACGGCGAGTACACGGTCGTCGTCTACAGTTCGAGTTGGGACGCCGGGAACATCTATGAGACCGTCTCGATGCAGCGCCAGCCCGATGGCTCATGGGGTGTGGTCGGCTACCACGTGAAGCAGCAGTAGCAGTGTCTTTCTCCAACTCGGTTGCCATTGTCGGCGTCGGCGAAACCGACTACTCCCGGGCGAGCGGGCGCACCGAACTCGCCCTGTCCCTGCAGGCGATTCGCGCTGCTCTGGACGATGCCGGCATCGAGCCGGACGATGTGGACGGCCTGATGAAATGGTGGGTGGACACCAGCACCGAGGCGGAGGTGGCGGCCAACATGGGCATCCGGGATCTCGCATGGTGGGGTGAAATCAGCCAGGCGGGGAATGTCGGCGCACCGCTCGTCGCCCACGCGGCGGCGGCGATCCATGCGGGCCTGGCCAACGTCGTCGTCATATACCGGGGTGTCAACGGTCGCTCGGGCCGGCGCTACGGTCGTGGCGACGTGACCGGGCAGGGGGGCCGTGGCGGCGGCGCTTTCACGGAACCCTTCGGCCTGCTCACGCCACAGCATGGGCTCGCCATGGTTGCGCGGCGCCGCATGTACGAGACGGGGATCACCAGCCGGCATTTCGGGATGCAGGCAGTCGCGCAGCGTCGCCACGCCAACCGGAATCCGCGCGCGACGTTCTACGAGCGGACGCTTACCCTCGCGGAACACCAGTCGTCGCGGCTCATCGTCGATCCATTCCACCTGTTCGACTGCTGCCTGGAGACCGATGGGGCCGGCGCCCTGGTGCTCGCATCCGCTGACTTCGCTCGGGAACTGGGCAAGCCCGCCGCGCTCATCCGCGCCGCCGCACAGTCCGGACCGGGCGTGGGCTCGCCGGCCGCCCGGGGCGCAAAGCGGCTGTTCGCGATGGCCGGCGTCGAGCGCGACGACATCGACGTCATCCAGATCTACGACCACTTCGGACCGTTCGTCCTGTTCGCGTTGGAAGACTACGGATTCGTCGAGGACGCCGGAAGACTCGTCGAGGAAGGCGGTACGGACTTCGACGGCGGTCGGCGGCCGGTGAATACATCGGGCGGGCACCTCTCGGAGGCGTACCTGCAGGGCATCAACCATCTCATCGAGGCGACCCGCCAGGTGCGCGGGGAATCCACCGCCCAGGTCCCGAATGTCACCTTCTCGTTCTGCGACACGGGGATCGGTACGGGATCGGTGATTCTCGAGCGGGGCGAGTCGTGAACGATTGGCGGTTCGAGCGTCCGCCGGGTTTGCCGCTGCCGCAGCCCGCCGAGGAGGCGCGGCCGTTCTTCGATGCGCTGCTCGAAGGTCGTCTCGCCATCCAGTGTTGCGTGGCCTGCGGTCTGCTTCTGCATCCGCCTCGCGCGGTGTGCAGCGCCTGCCAGTCCACGGACTTCGATTGGCAGGAGACGAGCGGCAAGGGCGTCGTGTACTCCTACGTCGTCACGCACCAGGCCGTGCATCCCGCCTTGGCGGGCCATACGCCGTTGGCAACCGTCGAGGTCGAGTTGGCCGAGGGTCCGCACATCACGTCCAACCTGATCGACGTGCCGCCGGAGTCGGTGGAGATCGGCATGGCCGTGACCGTGGTATTCGAAGAGGTGTCCGACGGCGTCGTGCTGCCGCTGTTCCGCCACCACTAGGGGCTGGTGCCGTCGTCGCGTGATTTTGAAACTGAGGCGGCCATTTGGCGATCGCTGGGCCAAGCCATATGGCACACTGCCCTTGGATTGTGTGGAGGATTTGCCATGTCTCGTTACCTATCACTGGCAGTTGCCGGATTGGCCGTTCTCGGTTCGCAGGGAGCATTGGCGAAGTCGGTCACCTGCACCATGGCATCGCTCGAACGAACGGTCGAACTACGCTACGAAAATCCGGGCGAGGCCGTGCCCTGCGAGGTCCGTTACGCCAAACCGACGGAGGGTTGGGGGGAGCAGGTGCTCTGGCGGGCCGAACACGAAGCGGGCTATTGCGAAGCGCGATTCGACGAGTTCGTCAATAAGCTCGAAGGGTTCGGTTGGTCCTGCGGGGCGCCGGCGGCGGAGATCCCGGATACCGTGACCGACGACGATGCCGATGCAGGCGAGCCCGAATCGGTGCCCGCGGAACCGGCCGCCGAGACGGAGACCGCCGAAGACACCCCCGAGGAGACGGAGGCCCCCGGAGACACCGCCGACGAGGCTGCCGAGGACGAACCGGAACCGTAGGGCCGACCCAGGGGTGCGTCTGCGGTCGCCCGCGCTCGAAGCCACGTGGGGCCGAATCGGACGGGCTGGCGTTTTGGTACTGGGAACATCGAAGTGCTGCCAGTTCGCTGTTGCCGGTCGCAACAATCCGCTGTAGTGAACGTCTCTAGCTTTGGTAGCCGTGCGGCCCGGCGACCGTCATCGAATCTTGACGTTTCCTCACCGATGAGCGTCTAATCCGACCTGATCAATCGCGAACGGAGGCACCGTGAGCGAGGGAATCCTCACCTACGTTGAACTGGACTGGAAGACCACAAGAGTCGCCGCTGCCGCACAGCGCGTCAGGCTAACTCTTGCACGCAGTTCGCTCGGAATCGCGGGATCGATTCTCCTCTCGTACGCCTTACGTGCCGCCCGTCAAATGCGCAACGCTATCGAGACTGCGGATGTGCGCTCCAACGATGATCGGGCAAGCATGGCTCAAATCGCAACCATTCTAGGACAACATGCTGCCCTGTTGGACGCGGCTTGCGACCAGGTGGCGCTCGCTAGTCTGACTTGGTTGGAGCGCAAAGTCCTGGACCGAGCGAAGCGGCTCTACGACGAAATGGAGGAGATTGCGGAGACGGCGGCACTGGCCTCGAGCGCGTCGTTCGCACAGCTTGTCGAACAGGATTTGAGGGAGTCACTCGTCGAGGCGGAGCCCGATCAAGGAAGTTAGACGTTCGCCTCGCTTTGCGAAGGATCTGAAGGGGCTTGCGCGGAAACACCGCGAGCTACGTGGCGAGGTTTGTGCGGAGCTGCATCGAATTGCTGTTGGCAATGTGACAGGGGGCATGAGAATCCCTGGTTTGGATGGTCAACCGGTCTTTAAGGTACGCCTCCCGCTTGTTGGTCAAGGCAAAAGAGGTGGTGCACGTATGATCTATTACTGCTCCGACGAGCTTGTCATGCCCATGTACATCTTTGTCAAGAGCGCTAGAGCGGACATTCCGGTAAGCGAAATACGGGATGCCCTTCGACAGCTAACGGCGGAACGAACCACCCCGCCCGCTGCGAGCGAAGAATCCGACGTAATGCCGTAGGGATGGAATCCTAAGCGCCCAACCACTGCGTGTGCTGACGGCAGGTTCTGATGGTCTCGGGCTGATTCAAGGATGTGTGGTCGTGTTCGGCGGGCGACCGGAGCGTAGCTACTCTTGACGTATGTGGATTGGATCATCTTTGGCGCGGTCGCAGCGTGGGCCGCCGTTGCCACGTTTGCGGCGTTCTACTGTGAGCGGAAACGACGGCAGGTTCGATCGATCTGGTGGCAGCAGGTTCAGGAGCGTTCGGCCGTCAGCGATGCACTCCTCAGGTATGCAGTGCTTAACCATACGATGGTGGTAGGACGATTGTTCGAGGCACAGGAGCTCACCGTTCCGGCAAGCGACCCACCGGAAAGTTGGAGCGACCTGGCGACGCTTATAGAGCGCGACGCTGCCGTTCTCGAAGCGACAGCCGACGCGACTGACAACGATGTGCGCGAGCTTGTGGACGTACTGCGCAACAATGCCAAGATCCTAGACGACTTTGGATGGTGACCTAGAGTAGCTGGCGAGAAGAGCCGCGTGGTACCTAGCCCGATACGGCCACGTCGGCGAACCGGATGCGGGCCATCAACGCCGAGCGCTCCGGGTTCCAATGCTGCTTGTCGCCGATGGCGGCGATCTTCTCGAGCATCTCGAAGAAGTTGCCCGCCACGGTGATGTTGCGCACCGGGCGGATACGCTCGCCGTCCCGGCAAAGAAAGCCCGCGGCGCCAAAGCTGAAGTCCCCGGAAACCGGGTTCCCGCCCGAGTGCAAGCCGGCGAGATCGACGATCTCTACGTATTCTCCGCCGGTGAGCGTCCCCTCGTCGACATCCCCGACGGCGACCTCGAGTTGGTGCAGGCCGACGCCCAGCGAGGATCGGGGGGACCGGAGGGCGTTGTGGGTGTTGGGAACATCGAAATGCGCGGCGGTGGCGCTGTTGTGGATCAGCGTCCGAAGGACTCCGCCATCGACGAGCGTCGTCGCGGCGGTGGCGAGGCCCTCGTCGTCGAACAGCGCGTAGCCAAGGCCGTTCGCGTCGAGGGGCGCGTCGCGAATGGTTAGCGTGTCCACGGCAATGCGCTCGCCCACCTTGTCGCGCAGCGGATTGATGCCGTCCCTCGCGGTCTTCGCGGAGAACATGTCGTGGAACACCGCGAACAGGTCCGCCTGGTGTTCGACGTCGAACAGCACGTCGTAGTGTTTGCTCGGCAGTGCTTCGCCGTGGAGCATCGCGACGCAACGCTGGTAGGTCTCGTCGACAATCCAGGCGGTGTCGATCTCGTGGAATCGGCGGGCGTGTCGCTGCGTGCCTTCGAGCGCGTCCTTCTCCCCGTCGCTCATGAGGGCGTAGGCGAAGGCGCTGCAGACCCGGTTTCGACTGTTTGCGGTGCGCCCGGTCGTCGCGAACACGTGCCGCTCGGCCCTGAGGTCCTGGACACCGTTGTAGGGTACGTTGCGGACGTTGTCGCGGGCGGTGAGTTCCCGCTCCAGGTAGAGAGCCGCCTCGATCTTGGCCTCCACGGACGTGGGATCCTCGGGGCAGAGGATGGCGTCGTCGGTCGCCAGCGTCGTGTCGCCGGCGGCGACCGCCTCGGCGGGGTCGACTCGCGCGAAGGCGGCGTTGACGACCGCTTGCTCCACCATGGAGTCCAGGGCCGCGGCATCGCCGGCTTCGCTATACGCAATGCCCGCGCGATCATCCCGGACCACCCGGACACCGTAGACTCGGGTCGAGGTCACCTTGTGCTCTTCAAGTTCGCCGTTGTGGGCCTTGAGAGACAGCGACGACTGCTCCTGGACCACGAGATCCCCGGTCGCGCCGGCCGCGCTGACCCGGTCGAGGATTCGCTCGGCGTTGGCTTCGACGGTGCCGGCCATCACGCGTTCCCTCCCACGAGGATGTCGTCGACCTTCAGCGTCGCCTGACCCACGGTGGTCGGCACCATGCCGGAAACCGAGCCGCACATCCCGGTGGCCAGGGCGAAGTCGCCGCCGACCATCGATATGCGTTGAAGGACGTCGGGGCCGGTACTGATCAAGGTCGCCGCCTTGACGGGATGGCGAATCCTGCCGTCCTCGACGTAGTAGCCCTCGGTCACCGCGAAATTGAACTCGCCCGTGCCGGGCTGTACCGAACCGCCGCCCATGTGCGAGGCATACACGCCGCGGTCGATGGACGCGATCATGTCGTCGAAGCTCGCCGCGCCGGGTTCGATGAACGTGTTGCGCATCCGGGAGGCGGGTGCGAACTGGTAGCTCTGGCGGCGGCCGGAGCCCGTGCGGGGCAGTCCCGTCTGGGCGGCTCCGACGCGGTCGGCGAGGAAGTTGACGAGCTTGCCGTCCTTGATGAGCTGGGTGCGCTCGGTGGGCATCCCCTCGTCGTCGATGTTGATGGAGCCCCACTCCCGGAGAAGCGTGCCGTCGTCGACGGCATTGACCACCGGGTTGGCGATCATCTCGCCGAGCTTGTCGTGGAACACGGATGCTCGCTTGGCGACCGACGTCGTCTCCAGAAGATGCCCGCAGGCCTCGTGGAAGATCACGCCGCCGAAGCCGTTGCCGATGACCACGGGCATCCGACCGGAAGGACACGGCTTCGCGGACAGGTTGACCAACGCCTGGCGGGCCGCTTCGGCGCCGCTCTCGGCGGGATCGAGAGTCTCGACGATCTCCCAGCCGAGGAGGCCCCCGTCGGTCTGCATGCCGGTGGCCTGTTCGGTGCCGTTGGACGCCACGGCCTGGATCCGGGTACGGGTGTAGTGGCGCGTGTCCCGTATGTGCAGGCCCTCGCTGTTGAATATCTCGACGGCCTGTTCGCGCTGCCCGCAGGCACCCTGGGTCTGGGAGATCATGTTGCTCGCGGCGCGCGCCGCGCGGTCGGCCGCGAACAGATAGCCCACCTTGTCGCGCACTTCCGAGTCCTTGGCTAGGGTCCGTTCCGCCTGGTGGATATCCGTCGTGGTGCGGAAGTCGAACGCCTCCGCGGCGCTCACCTGGTCGCGGCGGTCCTTGGCCGCGAGTTCGGAGACGATGCGTTTGAGTTCCTCCGCATCCGTGCGGTTGGTGTAGCCGTAGAGCACCTTGGCACCGTAGACCAGCCGGACACCGACGCCGAAGTCGATGCCGGAGGCGATGTCGCGGACCTGGTTCGAGAGGGTGGCGATGTTGTTGACCTGGTTGCGCTCGACGAACACCTCGGCGAAGTCGGCGCCAAGCGCGATGGCGTGGTCGATGGCGGATTGCGCGACGCGGCTGTCGAGCACGGCGGTTCTCCTTGTCAGATCTGCGTGTAGATGGCCAAGCCATCGACCCTCGCGCGGAGACGGTGGTGTGTACGCGGTCGAGAACAACGCTGGCTGGCGGGAGGGAAGTTTGTCACAAGCGGGCGCGATGCTCGACCCTCGAATTTGGGACTGTCGTGCGGTCGCGCGGTTGCACTTCGGGCGGATGGACCAGAAACCTGCAAATCAGGAATCTCATGCCCGTTTTGCAAGTTACGCCAGAACGTGCTTCGCATCGCACCCGAGCGCACCGAGGCAAGCTTCTATGGAACGGCGACCAAGGTAGAGGTCGACCTCGTCCTGGAACTGCCCAGCGGTCAACGATGGGCCATCGAGATCAAACGCGGTCTGGCCACGATGGACCGGGCACTCCGAGTCGCGTTCGACGACATCCGTCCCGATCGCGCCATCATCGTACATGGTCGCGAGGGACGCTTTCCCAAGGGGGGCAACGTCGAAGCGATGGACCTAGCCATGCTGCTGCAGGACTTGAGGACTGCGACCTGACGCACTAGTGTGCCCTCATGGCCGACATGGAATCCGTTTTCTCCGGCTGCCTGCCGGCGCTCATGACGCCCTGCGATGCCGGCGGCGAGCCGGATTTCATTGCGCTCGGGGAAAAGGGCGGGGAACTCGTCGATGCCGGGATGCGGGGCGTCGTCTACTGCGGATCCATGGGCGAATGGCCGCTGCTGTCCGACGAAGAGCGCCGGGAAGGCGTCGAAGTACTGGTGGATGAGGACGTTCCCGTGGTCGTTGGCACCGGGGCTCAGAACACCGCGCGGGCGTGCGCCTTGGCGAGCCATGCCCGGGAAGTCGGCGCCGACGGCCTCATGATCATTCCCCGAGTGCTTTCCCGGGGAACTTCCGCCGCAGCCCAACGCGCCCACTTCGCCGCAGTGCTGCGAGCCGGGGGCGAACTTCCCGCCGTTATCTACAACAGCCCCTACTACGGCTTCGAGACTAAGGCCGAGTTGTTCTTCGACCTGGCGGAGGAGTTCGACAACCTGGTTGGTTTCAAGGAGTTCGGGGGTGCGGCATCCCTCGACTACGCCGCCGAGCACATCACCTCGGGTCGGGAGGATCTGCAGTTGGTCGTGGGCGTCGACACCCAGGTGGTCCACGGCATCATCCGGTGCGGGGCGAGCGGCGTGATCACCGGTATCGGCAACGTGTTTCCCCGGGCGGTCCTGCGCCTGATCGAGCTTTGCGAGGATGCTGCGGACGGCGACCGAGATGCCGGGTTTCGGGCCCATGATCTCGACGAAGCGCTCTCGGTGCTGGCCAGGTTCGACGAAGGACCCGACCTGGTGCTCTACTTCAAGCGTCTGATGGTCCTCGAGGGGAACCCCGAATACGCGAACGCCCTCAATCCCGACGATGAGCTGAGCCCGTCGCAGCGGGCGCATGTCGATCGGCATTGGGCGCGGTTTCGGCAATGGTGGGACTCTTGGGGTGGGAAGGACCGGTGAGCAAACTCAGGGTGATCGACTCCCACACCGCCGGCGAACCGACGCGGGTGGTGGTCAGCGGTGGACCGGATCTCGGCGACGGTCCGCTCGCACGACGACTCGGACGCCTCAAGGCCCATCACGACGACTTCCGGCGTTCGGTGATCCTCGAGCCCCGGGGCTCCGACGCGCTGGTGGGGGCCCTCCTGTGCGCGCCCACCGATCCGGGCTGCGCCGCGGCCGTGATCTTCTTCAACAACGTGGGCTATCTCAACATGTGCGGCCACGGCGCCATCGGCGTCGCGGTCACGTTGGCGTACCTCGGGCGGGTTGAAGCTGGCGAGTTGCGCCTGGAAACCCCCGTCGGCGACGTCGCCGTCACCTTGCGGACACCAAACGAAGCGACCATCGAGAACGTCCCGAGCTACCGGTTCCGATCGAGCGTCGCCGTTGACGTCGAAGGTGTCGGTACGGTGCGAGGCGATGTCGCCTGGGGCGGCAACTGGTTCTTTCTCGTCGACGCGACATCGATCGCCGGTCTGTCGAGCATCTCGCTCGAAGCCGAACCCGACCTCACCGAGACCTCGAAGCGCATCAAGGCGGCCCTGGCCCGCGAAGGTGTCACGGGTCGCGACGGCGCGGAAGTCGACCATATCGAGTTGTTTGGCCCGCCGGTTGCGCCGGACGCGGACGGACGGAACTTCGTGCTTTGCCCCGGGGCTGCCTACGACCGCTCGCCCTGCGGCACCGGAAGCAGTGCGAAGGTTGCCTGCCTGGCGGCCGATGGCAAGTTGCGACCGGGCGAGGACTGGGTGCAGGAAAGCGTCATCGGATCGCGGTTTGTGGCCGGCTACCGGCGCGGCCCCAACGGCGAGATCATTCCCCGTATCACTGGCGAAGCGTTCGTCTGTGGCGACAACACGCTGATCCGGAATCCGCAGGACCCGTTTCGCAACGGCATCGGCTGAGGTGGCCGAGCGAGTCGTTGTCGTTGGCGGAGGCGTCGTTGGCATCGCCTGCGCCCACTACCTGTCATGCGGCGGCTACGATGTCACCGTCGTTGACCAGGATCGCATCGGCGGCGGTTGTTCGCACGGCAATTGCGGGCACATCTGCGCCAGCCACGTGCTACCCCTGAACGAGCCGGCGAATCTCCTGGCGGGGTTTTCATCGCTGGTGAATCCCCGTGCGCCGTTCCGGGTAAGACCGCAGTGGCGCCCAGCGCTCCTGCGGTGGCTGTGGGAGTTCGCGCGTCGCTGCAACCATCGGCACGCTCTGTCGGCTGGAAGCGCGATGAAATCGATCCTCGATGCCTCGCTCCGGGAATACGAGGCGTTGTTCCGGACGCGTGAGTTCGAGGCGGAATGGCAGCCCCTCGGACTGCTCTACGTGCTCCGCACCGGCCGCGGCATGGATCGCTTCGCAGCCCAGGATGCGATGCTTCGCGACACCTTCGGCGTTGCAGCGACGCGGATCGAGGGAAGTGAACTGCCAGAGTTCGAGCCTGCGCTCCGAGCGGGCCTTGCGGGGGGGTTCCTGTACGAAGGCGATGCTTTTCTGCGTCCCGATGCGCTGACCGGCAGCTGGCGACGTTGGCTCGCGCGGCGTGGCGTGCGCTTCGAGGAAAACCGTCGCGTGCGGGGCGTCGAGACGACAGCCGGGGAGATCGCGCGGCTCCGCACCGACGCGGGCGAGGTCACCGCCGACCACTACGTCTTCGCCAGCGGTGCCTGGAGTGGGGCGCTGGCGGCGGATCTCGGCTGCCCGCTTCCCATCGAACCGGGGAAGGGGTACTCGATCACCACCACGAGGCCCCGCAACTGTCCGCGCCACGCCATGCTGTTCACCGAGCACCGGGTTGGTGCCACACCGTTCGACGACGGATTTCGCTTGGGCTCGATGATGGAGTTCGCCGGATTCGACGCGACGCTCCCACCATGGCGGATCCGCCAGCTGACCGACGCTGCGCGGTACTATCTCCATGAACCGACGGGCGATGAGGTCCTCGAGACCTGGTGCGGCTGGCGGCCCATGACCTGGGACAGCCTTCCCGTCATCGGCCGGGTGCCGGGCCTCGCGAACGGGGTGTTGGCCACCGGGCATCACATGCTAGGAATGACAATGGCGCCGGCCACCGGACGGCTCGTCTCGGACATCATCGCGGAAGAAGCCACGCACATCGACGCCGCACCGTTCTCGCCGGCGCGTTTCGCGTAAAGTGACACGGTCGGGCGAGGTGTCGCTTTCGGTTAAGGTATGTCTGGTGCCAGGGGTGATAACAGGGGGGCTCGTTCGACGTGGGTAGGTATGTAGCCCGCCGGATTCTGCTGCTGTTCCCGACCCTCATCGGGATCATCACCATCAACTTCTTCATCGTCCAGCTCGCACCGGGCGGGCCTGTGGACCAGATGATCGCGACCCTCACCGGCCAGGATGCGGGGGCCGCGAGTCGCATCGCCGGCGCAGATGCCGGACGCCAGGCCATGGACGCCACCACCGCCGAGAGCCAGCTTGCCGGCGCCCAGGGTCTCGATCCCGAACTGATCGAGATGATCGAGAAGCAGTTCGGGTTCGACAAGCCGCTCCACGTGCGCTACTTCAAGATGATCGGCGACTACCTGACTTTCGATCTCGGCACCAGCTACTACCAGGATCGGCCGGTCGTCGATCTCATCGTCGAACGCCTGCCGGTGTCGATCTCGCTGGGCCTGTGGTCCATGCTGCTCATCTATTCGATCTCGATTCCGTTGGGTGTCGCAAAGGCAGTGCGCGACGGCACGCGTTTCGACGCCTGGACCAGCGGGCTCATATTCGTCGGCTACGCGGTGCCGAGTTTCCTGTTCGCGATCTTTCTGATCGTGCTGTTCGCCGGCGGGTCGTATCTCGACCTGTTCCCCTTGAAGGGGCTGACCTCGAACAATTTCGACGACCTGTCCGTCATCGGCAAGGTCGGCGACTACTTCTGGCACCTCGCCCTGCCGGTGACGGCGCTGACCATCGGCGGCTTTGCGACGCTCACCATGCTCACCAAGAATTCGTTCCTGGACGAGATCGCCAAGCAGTACGTGCTCACCGCCCGGGCGATGGGGCTCAACCAGCGCCGGGTGCTCTACGGCCACGTGTTCCGTAACGCGATGTTGATCGTAATCGCCGGGTTTCCGGCGGCACTGGTCGGCATCCTGTTCACCGGTGCATTGCTGATCGAGGTCATCTTCTCGCTGGATGGCCTCGGGCTCCTCGGCTTCGAGGCCGTCCTCCGACGCGACTACCCGATCATGTTCGGCACGCTGTTCGTGTTCACCTTCGTCGGCCTCGCCATGACACTGATCGGCGACATCGTCTACACCCTCGTCGACCCCCGTATCGACTTCGAGACGCGGGAAACCTGATGGCCACCACCTTGCCGGGAACGATGGCGCCGACGGATGGCTACGTTGTGGACGAGAAGGGCGCGCCGCCCAAACCGGGCCGGATCTCCCCGCTGACGCGCCGCAGGTGGGCGAACTTCAAGGCCAACCGTCGCGGCTACGTGAGCCTGTGGATCATCTCCATCTTGATCGTCCTGTCCCTGTTCGCGGAGTTCATCGCCAACGACAAGCCGATCATCATGGGCTACAAGGGCGAACTCTATGCGCCGGTTTTATTCTTCTATCCAGAGACCCAATTCGGCGGCGTGTTCGAGACGGAGGCGGTCTACACGTCCCACCACGTCAAGGAGATGATCGAAGCCGGCGACGGCTGGATGGTTTGGCCGCCGATCCCGTTCAGCTACGACACCATCGACTTCTACACCGAAGGCGCGGTGCCGGAACCGCCGAGCCTGCGCCACTGGCTCGGTACAGACGACGTCGCCCGTGACGTGACCGCGAGGATCATCTACGGGTTCCGGCTGTCGGTGCTGTTCGGCCTCGGGCTGACGTTCCTGTCGGCCATTATCGGGATCGCGGTGGGGGCGACCCAGGGTTATTTCGGAGGCTTGATCGACCTCATTGGCCAGCGCCTGGTGGAGATCTGGGCCGGGCTGCCGGTGCTGTTCGTGATCATTATCCTGACCAGCCTCATCGAGCCGAACCCGATCGCGCTCCTGCTGCTGCTGCTGCTCTTCAACTGGATGGCGCTGGTAGCCGTCGTGCGCGCGGAGTTCCTGCGTACGCGCAACTTCGACTATGTGAATGCGGCGCGGGCACTCGGGGAGAAGAACCTGACGATCATGACCCGCTACGTATTGCCCAACGCCATGGTGGCGACGCTCACCTACCTGCCTTTCATCCTCAACGGCTCCATCACGACGCTGACGTCGTTGGACTTCCTGGGCTTCGGGCTGCCCGCCGGCTACCCGTCCCTCGGCGAACTGCTCGCCCAGGGCAAGGCCAATATCCAGGCGCCTTGGCTGGGACTCGCCGGCTTCTTCACGTTGGCCATCATGCTTACCCTATTGGTGTTCGTCGGCGAAGCGGTCCGCGACGCCTTCGACCCGAGGCGATCCGCGGTATGAACCGGATACTGGAAGTCGACGATCTCGCGGTGGCGTTCCGCGACGAGGAGGTCGTCACCGGCGCGAGCTTTTGCATCGACCGCGGCGAGACGCTAGCGCTGGTCGGAGAATCGGGATCCGGCAAGTCCGTAACGGCGCTGTCGGTGATGCAGCTTTTGCCCTACCAGTACGCGAGCCATCCCCGGGGGTCGGTTCGGGTAGACGGCCAAGAGGTGATCGGCGCGTCCGAGGACGACATGCTGAAGATCCGCGGCGAACGCGTCGGCATGGTGTTCCAGGAGCCGATGACCTCGCTCAATCCGCTGCACACCATCGAACAGCAACTCGGCGAGATCCTTTTCGTCCACCGGGGCATGGGCAAGCGTATCGCCCGTGAACGCGCCCTCGAACTGTTGGACTTGGTGGCGCTGCCCAACGCGACGGAGCGCCTTGGCGCCTACCCCCACGAACTCTCCGGAGGCCAACGCCAGCGGGTCATGATCGCCATGGCGCTTGCCAACGAACCGGATCTCCTCATCGCGGACGAACCGACGACCGCCCTGGACGTCACCGTCCAGGCACAGATTCTCGAGCTGCTGAACGAGCTCAAGGAGCGTCTCAACATGGCGCTCATGTTGATCACGCACGACCTCGGCGTGGTGCGCAAGATGGCAGACCGGGTCTGCGTCATGACCCAGGGCGAGATCGTCGAGCAGGGACGCGCCGAGCGCGTGTTCAACGCACCCCGCCACGACTACACGCGGGCCCTGCTGGCCGCGGAACCGAGCGGCGACCCGGTGGATGCACGCGCCGACGCCCCGGTGGTCATGGACGCGGATCAGCTAACCGTCAAGTACCCCTTGGGCCGGGGCTGGTTTGCGGCGAAACGGTTTCTGACCGCCGTGGACGATGTCACCGTGCAGATCCGTCGCGGCCAGACCCTCGGCATCGTCGGCGAGTCCGGCTCGGGCAAGACCACGTTGGCGATGGCGATGCTGCGGCTCGTGGCGAGCGAAGGCGGGATCCGCTTGGGCGACGACTCGATCCAAGGTTGGCAGGCCAAGGCGCTGCGGCCGTTGCGGCACCAGATGCAGATCGTCTTCCAGGATCCCTACGGCAGCCTGTCGCCGCGCTCCTCCGTCAACCAGATCATCGAAGCGGGGCTCAAGATCCATCGACCGGAGCTTTCCGCCGCCGACCGGCGCCAGGAGGTCGCGCGCGTGCTCGTCGATGTCGGACTCGATCCCGACGCCCAGGACCGCTACCCCCACGAGTTCTCCGGGGGACAGCGCCAGCGCGTCGCCATCGCCCGCGCGGTGATCCTCAATCCCGCAGTCGTGGTGCTCGACGAACCCACGTCGGCCCTCGACCTGTCGGTGCAGGCGCAGATTGTCGACTTGCTGCGGGATCTGCAGCGTCGGCATGGGCTCGCGTATCTCTTCATCAGCCACGACCTCAAGGTGGTGCGGGCGTTGGCGCACGAACTCGTGGTCATGAAGGACGGCGTGATCGTCGAACAGGGCAGTGCCGATCAGGTCTTCGAAGCGCCGAAGACGGACTACACGAAGGCGCTGATGGCGGCGGCGTTCGAGTTGGAGGCCGTCTCCGGCGAGTAGGTTGACGCAAGGCTCATTCGCGAACCCGTACGGTGTTCGTCGCCACGGTGTTACGCTCCGGCGAATCGCGCAGATGCATGATCGACGGGAACGGCGAGAGATGGGGACTGCCAGCCGATCTACTCTTGTGGCCGGGTTGCTGGTCGTGCTCGCGTCGATGGTGGGCTGCACGACGCTACAGTCGACGCGACTCCCCCCCGAGGAGATACGCTACGGGATACGCAGTGGCTCGCTCGTACAGACCGGCGACGAGATCAGCGTCGTCACGAACGATGGCAAAGAGAGAGTCCTGAAAGTGCGCGAGGTGGAAGCGGATGCCATTCGAGGTGCATTGAAGGGGGGCGAAGAAACAGAGGTAGCCATCGATGACGTGGTTGCGTTGAGCACGCATCAATTGGAGCCGGTGCGAACGGTGTTTTATGCCTTCGGGGCATCGATGGGGACCCTCTACCTACTGGCGTTGTTGGCCTTTTATCTTTGAGGAATGTCATGATGCGAACCGTATTCCACCGAAAGGGTCCGGTGTTCAACAATCCGAACCGCCTTGTCTCAATACTAGCGCTCGGCATTGCCGTCGTTACGATGCACGGGTGCATGTCGGTGCAGAAGGTCCATCAACCGCCCGAAGCGCTCCGGGAAAACATCCGCAGTGGCGAGCTCGTAGGACCGGGTGATCGTATAGTCGTCGTCACGGCGACTGAAGGCGAAAAGACCCTTGTCGTCACCGAAATCGATCAGGACACGATATTCGGCGACGGGGTAGAGGTGCCCATCGACGAGGTCGTGACATTGGAGAAGCGAAGGATCTCGCCGGCGCGTACTGGACTGGCGGTCTACGGAGGACTCGCTCTCCTTCCGTACGCTTTTTGGGGCCTCGTGATCGTGGGAAGCATGCTGGGGCTCTAGGAAAACCGTGAGTTTGGGAGCCCCGTCGCTCGTCCGCAGCGGCTTCAACCGGGACTGGTTGCCGACCATGAACCGCGCAGTTAGAGCCTTCCTACTCACCCCGTTTTTTGGGCAATCGGATCGCTTGCCGAAGATCCTCTGGAGGTATTAGCCGCTACCCGGGGGTGCTAACGAAGTCTTCGCAACACCAGGCAGCGAGAACCGGCGCGGCCCTACGCCGCTTCGATACGCCGGTTTAGCACGTACTGAAGGATGCCCCCGCACCGGAAGTAGTCGATCTCCGTCTCCGTATCGAGGCAGGCGTGCACCGTAGTCTCGATCACCGAGTCGTCGGCCCGGTGGACTCTCAGCACCAGTCCCTGTCGCGGCTTGGTCTCATGGACACCTTCCGGGAAGGCGATGTCGACGATCTCGTCGCCGTTGAGCCCGAGCGTTTCGCGGCTCTCGCCGGGTTCGAATACGAGCGGAAGCACGCCCATGCCGATCAGATTAGAGCGGTGGATGCGCTCGAAGCTCTCGGCGACGACCGCCTTCACGCCGAGCAGGCGGGTGCCCTTGGCAGCCCAGTCACGGCTCGATCCCGTTCCGTATTCCTTGCCGGCGAACACGACCAACGGTGTGCCGACGCCTTGGTAGCGTACGGCCGCGTCGTAGATCGCCAGCTCGTCGCCGGTGGGTATGTGGCGCGTGTAGCCGCCCTCCCGGTGCGGGGTCATCTCGTTCCTGATGCGGATGTTGCCGAACGTGCCGCGCATCATCACCTCGTGGTTGCCGCGCCGCGACCCGTAGGAGTTGAACGTCGCAACATCGACGCCGTGCTGCTGCAGGTATTCGCCGGCCGGGCTCGCGGGTTGGATCGCGCCGGCGGGCGAAATGTGGTCGGTGGTCACCGAGTCGCCTAGCAGGGCGAGTATTCGGGCGCCGCTCACCTCGACGGACTGGTCGAGGTCGGCGCCGGCGGAGAAGAACGGCGGCTCCTTGATGTAGGTGGAGTTCTCCCAGGCGTAGGTGGCGGTTTCGTCCACCTCGATGGCTTGCCAGGCCTCGGGCCCGGTGAACACGTCCGCGTATTGACGGTCGAACATGGCCGGCGAGACTTTGGCCACCGCATCCTGGATTTCCGCGTTGCTTGGCCAGATATCCCGGAGGAAGACATCGTTGCCGTCTCGATCCCGGCCGATGGGATCCGCGTCGAGGTTGATGCGGGTTGTACCCGCGAGTGCATACGCAACCACGAGCGGTGGTGACGCCAGCCAGTTCGTGCGCACTTCCTGGTGGACGCGCCCCTCGAAGTTGCGATTGCCCGAGAGCACCGAGGCGACGACGAGGTCGGCATCCCGAATGGCCGCCGAGACGGGCTCGGGCAAGGGGCCGGAGTTGCCGATGCAGGTCGTACAGCCGTAGCCGACAAGGTTGAAACCGATCCGGTCGAGGTACCCCTGCAGACCCGTGGCTTCGAGATACTCGGTGACGACCTTCGACCCTGGCGCCAATGAAGTCTTTACCCACGGCTTGACGCTGAGGCCACGTTCCACGGCCTTCTTGGCCACCAGGCCCGCGCCCAGCATCACGGCGGGGTTAGACGTGTTCGTACAGGACGTGATCGCCGCGATGACTACGTCGCCGTGACCCAGGTCGTAGTTCGTGCCGTTGACGGGCACGCGTCGGTTGTCGCGCCCGCCGGCGAGTTCCAGCGCCTCGTCGAAGGCCCGGCCCACCTCGGCGATGTCGACCCGGTCCTGGGGTCGCTTCGGGCCTGCGAGGGAAGGCCGCACGGAACCCAGGTCGAGGTCGAGGGTTGAGGAATAGGCGGCTTCCACCGCGGTGTCGCGCCACAGGCCCTGCGCCTTGGCATAGTGTTCCACCAGGGCCACCGTCTCGGCCGGGCGCCCCGACAGTTCGAGATAGCGCACGGTCTCGGCGTCCACGGGGAAGAAGCCGCAGGTCGCGCCGTACTCGGGTGCCATGTTGGCGATCGTTGCCCGGTCCGCGAGCGGCAAGTGGTCGAGGCCGTCGCCGTAGAACTCGACGAACTTTCCGACAACGCCGTGCTCGCGCAGCATCTGCACCACGCGCAACACCAGGTCCGTCGCGGTGATGCCTTCGGCTAGCTCACCGTCGAGGCGAAAGCCGACCACTTCGGGAATCAGCATCGAGATGGGCTGTCCGAGCATCGCCGCTTCGGCCTCGATGCCGCCGACGCCCCAGCCGAGCACGCCCAAGCCGTTGACCATGGTGGTGTGGCTGTCGGTGCCCACGAGGGTGTCTGGGTAGGCGACGTTGCGTCCGTTTTCGGTCTTTGTCCAGACCGTACGGGCCAAGTACTCGAGGTTCACCTGGTGGCAGATGCCCGTGCCCGGCGGCACTAGGCGGAAGTTGTCGAAGGCGCCCTGGCCCCAGCGCAGGAACCGGTAGCGTTCGGTGTTGCGTTCCATCTCGATGGCGACGTTTTCGTCGAACGCGGCGTCATTGCCGAACCGGTCGACCATCACCGAGTGGTCGATGACCAGGTCCACGGGCGAGAGCGGGTTGATGATGGCCGGATCCTTGCCCGCGCCGACGACCGCGCTGCGCATGGCGGCCAGGTCCGCAACACCCGGTACGCCCGTGAAGTCCTGCATGAGGACCCGCGCTGGCCGGTAGGCTATTTCGCGCGCTTCGGGCGCATCGTCCGCCCAATTCGCCAAGGCCTCGATGTCCTCGCGGCCGACGGTGACCCCGTCCTCGAACCGGAGCAGGTTCTCGAGCAGTATCTTCAAGGACATCGGCAGCCGGCCCACATCGCCGGCCCCCGCTTCGGCCGCCTTGGGCAGGCTGAAGTAGTCGTAGTCGACGTTGTCGACATGCAGGGCGGTGCGGGTGGCGAAGCTATCGCGGCTCATTCGGGATCCGGGGTTGGTCGTGGCGAGGGGTTGCGTATCTTACACGCAACCTGAGGGGCGACCCTCGCGGTCGGTGAGGACTCGTGACGCGCGGCGTCAGTCCGGCGACGGGACGAACCCGCCGCCGACGGTTCCTGCCGCACCCGGTGTGATCCGGGTGCGGCGAACCGGTCAGGCCAGTTCAACCTCGATTTCCCGGGCCGTGGCCTTCTCGCTCTTGGCGATGGCGATGGTAATCACGCCGTCCTTGGCGGTGGCGCGGATGGCGTCGGCATCGGCGTCCTCGGGCAGTCGGAAACTGCGCGTGAACCTGCCGTAGCGACGCTCGCTCCGATGCACGCGTCCGGATTCGTCCTCGTTGGCGGATCGGCGTTCGCCGGCGACGCTCAAGACGCCGTCCTTGAAGGTGATGCTCACGTCCTTGGGATCGATGGCGGGCAGTTCGAGGTCGACGTTGTAGGCGTCGTCGGTTTCCCGGATGTCCACCAAGGGTCGCCAGTCGTGACCGTCTGCAATGAACGAGCCGGGTACCGGCCGGACATAGCGATCGAAGACCTGGTCGATTTCGCGCCTTCCGAAGGGAAAGGCATTCCAGCGCACGATGTTCATTCGATTTCTCCTATTTCAGCTTGCGTGGTCAATCGTTGATGGACCGAGAAATAGGGCCGAAAAACAGGAAAAAAAGGCCTTGAAAACGGGCGCCATTGCCCCACGCAGGCGAAAAAATCGGAGTATTGGATGGGGGGCGACTAGTACGCGGCGGCCCCACCCGCGCTGCGTGGGTCGGAACGGGCGATGATCTCGTCGCCCACGCGCATGACCGAGTTGGCATCTCCGATGGCTCTTGCCTCGATGAAGTCGACATGGCCCATCGCCCGTAGTTCGCCCAATACGTCGAGTGCAAGAGCGCCGGGTTCGTAGCGGATCTGGTTCGGCAGCCATTGGTGGTGGAAGCGTGGGGCCGCGACCGCGTCCGCGACATCCATCCCGTGGTCGATCACGTTCGTCACGACCTGAAGGACGGTAGTGATGATGGTGCTGCCTCCCGGCGAGCCGGTGACCAGGACCGTCTCACCGTCCTTCAGGACCAGGGTGGGTGTCATGGAACTCAGCATGCGTTTGCCGGGCTCGATGGCGTTCGCTTCGGCGCCGATCAGGCCGAAGGAGTTGGGGGTGCCCGGCTTGCTCGAGAAGTCGTCCATTTCGTTGTTGAGCAGGAATCCGGCACCGGTCACCACGATCTTCGAGCCGTAGCCGAAATTCAGCGTCGTGGTGTAGGCCACCGCGTTGCCGGCACCGTCCATTACGGATACGTGGGTGGTGTCAGGGCTCTCGGCCGGCCAGCGACCCGCGCCGATGGCTTGGGAACGCGATGCGGCGGCGGGGTCGAAGTCGGCGAACCGGTGACGCGCGTAGTCCTTGTCGATCAGCATCCCGAGCGGCACGTCGTAGAAGTCGGTGTCGCCCATGTGCTCCGCGCGGTCGGCGTAGGCGCGGCGCTCGGATTCCACCATGAGATGCACCGCGTCCCGACTACCGCGGCCGAGCGTCGCGAGGTCGTAGGGTTCCAGCATGTTCAGCATCTGGATCAGCAGTGCGCCGCCGGACGAAGGGGGCGGCATGGACACGATCTGGTGGCCCCGATAGGTGCCAAGGACAGGTGTGCGCCAGACGGCGCGGTATTCCGCGAGATCCGTTCGGCTGACGAGCCCGCCGCCGCGTGCCATCTCGGCAACGATGAGATCCGCCGTGACCCCCTCGTAGAAACCCGCCCGCCCACGCTCGGAAATGCGCTCAAGGGTTGTCGCGAGGTCCGGTTGGCGGAATACGTCGCCGGCCTCGAAGGAACTTCCGTCGGCTCGGGTGAACTTGGCGAGGCTCGCCGGATAGCGCTCGAAGCCCCTTCGGTTGCTGACAAACTGCCGGGCAAGGTCCGCGGGCAGGGCAAACCCGTTCCGGGCAAGGGCGATGGCGGGGGCGATGATCTCTTGGCGAGACAGCGTGCCGTAGCGGGCGAGTATTCGGAGCAGGCCGTCCACGCTGCCGGGTACGCCCACAGCGAGATGCGACGCGGTGGACAATCCGTCCACGATCTCGTTGTCGTCGTCCAGAAACATGTCGCGATGGGCTCTCAATGGGGCCTTTTCGCGGTGGTCGTTGGCCACGAGTTCGCCGTTGGCCAACCGGATCACCATGAAGCCGCCGCCGCCGAGGTTGCCCGCCGAGGGATGGGTCACGGCGAGAGCGAAGCCGACAGCCACCGCCGCGTCGATGGCGTTGCCGCCTTGACGGAGCACGTCGACGCCCACAGCCGTCGCGAGCGGCGAACGGGAAGCGACCGCACCCGACTTGCCACGGGCTTCCTGAGCTCCCTGTAGCGGTAGGCCTGCGAAGGCAACAAGCGCCAGTGCGGCGAGTGCCGCGCCGACTCGTCGCCCCAATCGAGAACTTGCCGGCGATCCTGCTGTCGACATGCCTTCAACCGATGGTTGTCGAAGACCGCACATTGAGAATGGATCGGCTCTCATTGCCATCGCGCTGCCTGCGACCCTCTCTACATCTGCCTGGGACCGAACTCTAAGGTAACCTATGGTCATTCTGCGAGCGCTGGCGAAGAAGGTCGGGACTAGAACGACGTGATCCGCATCGCGATCCGAGCTGACTGCGCCACCGTTGCGCCATGCCCCACTGGTACTTGAAGGCCGCGATACAGGGCGCGCTGTCCCGGTTTCCCGAGCCGCAGCGCTACAACCGCCTCTTTCAGCGCCATGTGACGCGCGTTCGCTCCACCTTGGCGACGATCACTTCTTAGGCAAGTGGCGGCAATGCGAACGACATATCGCCACCTTTCAGGAAGCCGGCGGCGCCACGGAAGATTTTGTCGTTGCTGAGTGGATGATCTCGCGACCGTCCCGCGACCTAGCAGCCCGTCGGGCTTGTTAGCGTTAGCCGAAAGGTCGGGCTGGGTGCTAAGGCGGCTTGGGCTGGGGAAAAAGGCGGCGCCGCCAGGCAACAGCGTTTGTGGCGCTAGCCATCCAAAAAATCAGGCTGGCGATTGTCGTCGACCTAAATCGGTCTGGCCAGTGTGCCGAGACTTCATCACTCAGGGCGTTGCCCGGCAACCCTGTTCAGTTTGGGTTCACGTAGACCCAACTAAGCTTTGGCGGTGTACTACCCGGTGGAGGCGGAGATGAACTGGACGAGTGTGTTCGGCGCTACGATTGCCCTCGGTTGCCTTGCCGCCTGTGCGGGGTACGACGGTACGGAGGCGCATTACGACAGCGCTGCGGCAGACGTCGAAGCCGCCGGCGAGACCCCCGAAGCAGCGGCCGTCGGGGTGACACCGGGAACAGACGCAGACGACATCGCGACGCCGGAGACCGATCCCGAACAGTACCGGATCAGCGTCGAGATTCCTGTCGACGACGTCACGATTGACCGGGGCGAGAATCTCGATGTGGACGCCCTGCTCGACGAGCGGACCTCCTTCATGGCCGCCGACTTTCACCTTCGCGAGGTCATTCTCGTTGCCCGTTCCCGGCGCGGTGGCAGCGCCGAGCTGATCGTCGACCAGTGGGCATCCGGCGTAGTCGATATTCCACACGGCGATGCCGAGTCCTGGTACGAGGTGCGCATTCCCGCCCCCGATGTTGGCGAAGGCGGCACCGACTGGGTGGTGGATTTCAGCGGCGCCCTGGATCTCAACCTTCTCGTCGTGGTCCTCGAACCCCGCGAGGGAATGCTTGGTGCGGACACCGCAACGGTACGCGAGGTGGTGGTCGACGACGGCGTCGGCATCGATCCGCCCGCGGCGGTCGAAGTCGTGCCTGCCGAAGTGGTGCAGGCGGTGGAGTTGGTCGAGCCCGGGGCCGAGGTCCAGACGATTGTCAACGAGGTGACCGTGGAACGGCCGGTCTACCGAACGAGCACGGTGTACCGGTACGTGGACCGTCCAATCTATAGCTACCGGGTGTCATGGATCTACGATCCGGCACGCTACTACGTGTTCCGGGACTACTACGGCTGGACCTATCGGTACTTCCCCGGCACGTGGGATTGGCGCTGCTACGACGTGAGCTTCCGACTGCCGCGTCATCACCATCATCATCGCGACCGCCACCGGCATCGCGCCGACCGACACGACGGGCGTCGCTTTGATCGACGCGACGGCGACCGCCGGGGCGATCGGGACCGCCGCCGGGACGACCGCGATGGGCGCGACCGTCGCGACCGAGACCGGGATCGCCGGGGCGAGGGGCACCAGGACAACGAGGCCCGGGCGGTTGTTTCGCGTCCTAGCGCGTTTCGACGTCGCGTGGATTCCGCGAATGTCCGCGCTCGAATCGCCAGTCAACGCGACGTGGCGCCACGAGGCAGGGATCTTGTCAACACGGCCCGTGGGCGTCCCGCGAACCCGCAACGGACTGAACAGCCGACGAACCGTGGAGGAGCCAGCAGTGGCCTAGGTTCCGCCAACCCGCGCCCGAACCCGTTTCAGCGTCGGGATTCCGGGGTCGCGGCGAGCTCACGGGGAACCATCGCTTCGCGCCCAGGGCGCCGAGAAGGTGGTGGAGCGGACGCCGCGAACCCGACGGTGACCGTCACCAATGTCCGTCCCCGGTCCTTCGAGCGCCGGGAGGTCCGGCAAGGCGGTCAACGGACCATGTCGACCGAGACCCCCCAACGTCCCACCCAGTACCGTCCCCCGGTCTCGACGCGTGCCACGACTGCCGAACCGCGCCAGGAGCACAGTCCGAATCCGAGAATCCGGACATACCAGCGTCGTCCGGAGCAACTCGAACCGACGCGGACCGGGGCTCTGAACGCGAGGACGGTGCGCCCACCCCGGCCCGTGTCGGACGGCGGTTCGCGGGCTCGGGAGGAAAGCCGCCCTTCGAACGCGCGTACGCGAACATTCCAGCGGGAGACGGACAGTCGAACCGTGCGGAGTGGATCGCGGCCGGCGGAACCAAGGCGGACGCCAACATATCGGACTACGGCCCCGTCCAACACGACCGAGCGACCCTCGGCCGATACGACCCGTTCCAATGCGCGCACGCGCACCTTCCAACGACAGGCGGCGCCGCGGGCGGTCGAACCGACCCGGCCCCGAACGGTACCGTCACGCCCCGCGACCCGGCCGCGCGTTTCCACGCCGGTCCGGTCGGTTCCGCCCAGACAGGCAACCCCCCAGACACGACCGCAGCGCGCGACACCGACGCGGAATACGTCCCGACCGGCACCGCAGCGGGAACGACCCGTGCAGCGGCCGCCGGCACAGCCGAAGAGCGACTCCGGAAGTGATGCCCGGCCGGAGGAGGGGCGCTCGAACGCGCGGACACGCACATTCGAGCGTCGTTGACGTACGCCACAACGTGTGTTGGGCGACCCTTGCGGTCACCCGGAAGCGCCCAAAGCCGGCCCGGCACTTCGCTCCACCGGTCGGGCGGGCCAAGCACCGCCCCCACGGGCCCGTCTGCCGTTGCCCCCATTCACCGGACGGCGGCCCCGGCCACGGTGTGGAAACTCGCTAGAAAAAGTACACGAGGCGCAGGTAGGCCCGGGAACCACCCCCGACGGTTAGGTCGTCCTCCACGTCGAGGCGGCCGAACTCGTCGCCTTCGCCGCCGAGCGTCTTGATCCACCCCACCTGCAGCCGTGCGGCATCGCTCGCGTCGTAGCCGATGGAGGTCTGCAGGACCTTGGACGCATCGGCCAGATTGCCGATCATGCTGATGCTCTGGCTTACCAGGGCATGCCAACGGAACTGGGCGCCGAGGGCCACGTAGTCCCGCATCAGCGTGAAGGTCTCGCCGCGGCTCAAGCGGTCGGTCAGCGTTGTCGGAAGCGCGTCGAGGTCGTCGGGAAGCCGACCTACGCCGAAGCCGTTGTGGAAGAACTCGGCAAAGACGTAGACGGAACTTTGCGCAACGGGGAAGCTGTAGTCGACGTTGACGACACCCGACAACGTCCAGCGGTCTTCGTTTTCGACCGCCACCAGGTCGGATCGGACCAGGGCGCCGCCGACGGGAACCCGGACACCGAACCCCGCAACGCCGCCCCCGTAGTGCCGTCCGGCCAGAAGGTCGACTTCGCGGTCACCGGCGAGGGCGCGGTATTTGAAAGCGACGCTTGCCGTGTCGCCGCCGATCTCACCATGTCGGGCGACGGCCAGGACCTCTAGGTCGGAACCGTCGTCGAACAGGCGTTCGATCCGGATCAGGTCGTCGCCCGCCTTGTAGTCCTGGTCCACGGTGGTGGGGGCGAACGGGTTGAAGAGATCCATCGGGTGGAACACCAGGCCGCTGCCCCAACTGACCGCGTCCCGCCCGACCGTCACTGCCCATCGGGGCGTGCGGTACTTCAATGCGAGACGGTCAAAGCGGTGCAGCAGGCGGTGGCGCTCGCCCCGGTCGACCTCCCAGGTCACGTCGAGGAGGCGGCGCTCGTCCCCCGTCGGCGTTTGGTCGAAGGTCGGTCCCGAGTCGGCGGCGGACCCCACGGTGTCGCCGACGAGGTAGGTGCTGGCGTGGTCGACGACGACGGTCACCCGAGAGAAGCTCTGGCGCCAGAGGAGGCGTACATCGGCACCGTGGTCGAGGGGTCTCGACTCGCCGGTCACGTCGCTCGCGGGTAGCCACTGCGCGGTCGAGTGCCACTTGATGCGTGCGTCGAACTCGGTGGCGAGGCCGGCTGCCGCCACGAGGGCGATTAGCGCGCCCAAGACGGGTTGCGTGCCAAATGGCTGCTTGTTGGCTCGTCGAGGCCCGGTCAAGTGTTGTCGCCGACTACCGTGCCGTCTTGCAGGTTCACCTGCCTGGTCGTGTAGCTCATCACCATGGGGTCGTGCGTGGCGGTCAGGATGGTCACGCCCCGGTCACGATTCAATGTCTGCAACAGGTCGAGCAGCTCCCGCGTGGTGGACGTATCGAGGTTCGCGCTCGGTTCGTCGGCCAGGAGCAAGACGGGCTCGGCGACGATCGCGCGGGCGATGGCCACGCGCTGCTGCTGGCCACCCGACATCTCCCCGGGTCGGCGGTTCTCGAGGTCGGACAGTCCCAACGAATCCAAGGCCTCCCGGCTGCGCGAACGGCGTTCCACCCGGTCCACGCCCTGCAGTTGAAGGATGAACTCGACGTTCTCGAGTGCGGAAAGAACGGGGATCAGGTTGTAGGCCTGGAACACGAAGCCGATCTTGTTGAGGCGTAGATCCGACAGCTGGGCGGCCGACAGCGTGGTCACCTCGACGCCATCCACGACCACGCTACCGGCACTCGGCTGATCGAGCCCGCCGATGACGTGCAGCAGGGTCGACTTGCCCGAGCCCGAGGGACCGGCGAGGCTCACCCACTCGCCGGCGGCGAGTTCGAAATCCACGCCACGTAGGGCGTGGACGGGTACCGCGTCGTCGTCGTAGGTGCGGCTCACGTCTCGGCATTCCACTACTCGTTCGCTCATGGCCTTTGCCTCCAGCCTGCACCGCCTAGGATCGACGCTAACGCTCCCGAAGGGGCGCGCGGCCGCCCCTGTTGAACAACCGGGGACCCCATGGTCGCCCTCTACGAAAGTCTAGCGTCTAAGGGCCTCCAGCGGTTTGATCTTCACTGCACGACGCGCGGGGTAGAAGCTCGAGATGGCACCCAAGATCAGGCTGAGCACCGCTACCAGCACGACGTCGCGGAAGTCGAAGACCGGCACGAATGTCGGACGCATGCCGAACGATGCCAGGCTGTCGTCGAAGGCCGTCAAGTCGATTCCGTCGGCGACAAGCGCGAAAATGCCCGCGGCCATCGTCAATCCCGTCGTCACTCCCATGGCCATGATGGCGCTCGATTCCACCACGACCTGCGCCACAACGACGCGCGGTCGCATGCCGATGGCACGCAGCATGCCGAGCTCGCGCAGTCGTTCCATGACGGCGGTCACCAGGGTATTGACCAGGCCGAAGGTGAGTGCGCCCATCACGATCACGAATAGAATGTAGATGGTGATGTCGCTGACCTCCACCATCGACGCGGCCTGCGGCTCAAGCTGGCGCCAACTCATGACGTCTTGATCGCGAAAGCTCCCGGCGAGCCCGGCGGTGGTCGCAGCTTCGAACTCGTCACCGTCGAGACGAATGGAGATCTCGGTGATCTCGTCCGTACCCAGCAATCGCTGTAGCGCACCGAGGCCGGTGAAAACGAACGCCTTTTCCAGGCCCGCGATCTCGGCCCGGTAGACGCCCGCGATGCGGAATCCGGCCTCCCGGGTACGCCCATCCGCGCCCTGGGTGACCAGCACCAGTCGTCGTCCAGCGGCGGTGTCGAGCGCTTCGGCGAGCAACCCCCCGATGAGCAGCCGGGAATCCCCGGGCCCGGACAGGCGTTGACCGGAAACCGCCGCGTCACCGAGAAACGAGATGGATTCTCGCGCCGGATCCACGCCGACGAGTTGGATTCCCCGGGTTTCACGCTCACTCGTGACCACGGCGGGAACCCGGATCCGCATGGCCCAACCCCGCACGTGGTCGGGAAGCGCGCTCTGCCACCCGTCTGCCACCTCGAACCCCCGCTCGATTCCGGGGTCGTCCAGGTAGCCTGGGTCGAGAACCTTCACGTGTCCGGTCAGGTTCTCGATGGCGGTGTTCATCAGGTCCTGCTGCATGCCCCGCATCATCGTGTTCAGGAGCATGACGCCCGCGACGGCGATGGCGATGGCAGACAGGAGGATGGCGTTGCGGCGACGATGTCGCCAGATGTTGCGCCACGATAGCTGTAGCAACATTCCTACCGGCATGCCTCCTCCCGGGTCATTCCTCTTCCCGCAGCGATTCGACGACCTGCATCCGCCGGACCCTGAGCGCGGGGATCAGCGCGGCGATCAGGGTGCCGAGCAACATCCACAGCGGCGACTCGGTAAGGACCTCGACATTGAGGGCCGGGTAGAGCCGTTCCGGCATCATGAGTTGCCCCGCCAGGGATTCCATGCCCTCGATGTTGGAGATGTCGATGCCGAGAAGACCTAGGGGCACCACGACGACGAGGCAAAGCAGAATCCCGATCACGGTGCCCATGGCCCACACGCAGACGGCTTCGATGCACAACATGCCGATGATCGAGTTGGGGCGCATGCCGATGGCGAGCAGCATGCCGAACTCGCGAGTGCGTTCGAATACGGTCATGATGAAGGCGTTGACGACGGACATCGCCACGACGACGAGCAGCAGCCAATAGGTCATGGCAGCCGTGGTCCTGTCGATCTGAATGGCCTGTTCCAGTTCCGGCAGCAGTTCGTTCCAATCCAGGAGCCGCCCGCCGGCCGGCATTGCCGCCTGCAGGGCCGGGCGCATCCCGGTGACGCCGCGGGCATCGCCGGTCTTGATGACCACGCGGTGGACGGCGTCGCCGAGTTCGAACCCCGCTTGCATCGCCGCAAGCCCGACCTGCAGGACGCTGCGGTCGACTTCCGCACGCCCCGTCTCGAACAAGCCGTCGACCTGGGATACGAGGGCGGCCACACCTCCTTCAACCGCGGAACCGAGAACGACGATCTCGTCACCTACGTCGATGCCAAGGTTCGTGGCCAGTGCGGTGCCGACGAAGGCGCTGTCGGGTCGGGGCAGGTACTTGCCCGCCGCGAGGTGGGTCGACAGATCCGACAGGGCCGCGTCCCGCACGGGGTCGACGCCGATGACCATGGCGCCGAAGCTGCGCTCGCCGGCGGAGACCAGCGCGAACGCCTCCGCCCTGGGTGCGACGGCAACGACACCCGGGACGCCTTCGAAGCGGCTGGTCAGTTCCGTCCCCTCGGCCAGGTTGTAGCGCACCTCCGGATTGTCGAAATACGCTGGATGCTGAACCTGAGCGTGTCCGGACATCAGACCGGTGGCGGTCTCGATCCAGGCATCGTAGGTGCCCGCCTGGAACGACATCCCGACGGTGACGAGAAAGATCGCGAAGCCGATGCCGCAGGCCGACATCCAGGTGCGTAGGCGCCGCCGCCAGAGATTCCGCCACGCAACACGCGCGAACAGCGCGCGGGTTCGTGTAGGACCCTCGGCCACCTCAACGCCCCCGGAGGGCGAACGTGGTAAAGAGAGTGGCGTCGACGTCGGCGTCGAAATCGGCCGCCAGGTAGCGGATCTCGGTCCAGCTACCCGCCTTTTCCACGGACTGCATGCGCATTGCCATGGCGATCGTACGTCCCCCGAGGTCGCCGACCTCCAGGGTCTCCATGCGTTTGACCGGCTCTAGCTCCTGGTCGTAGAAGGTCTGGCTCAGTGTCACGTAGTCGTCGCGGAGCACCAGCGTCTCCTTGCCCCAGACCACCGGCGCGTCGTCGTGGGGAATCAGGTCAAGGGTGTAGACGGTGTGTCCGTCGCGTTCCTCGGCGTGGACGATCTCGAAGTCGTAGTAGCGCAGGTACTTGTCGGTGCGCGACAGGTCGTTGTACGAGAAGTCCGAGCCCGCCCACTGCTGCGACATCATGCTCGACGGCAGGCGGATTTCGCGGCCGATCTTCGGCGCGTACGTCCACATGCGTTCGCCCTTCTTGAGCGTTGCCGTGCCGGCGTCCTTGGGGGGCGCCGTGAACCGGATGAGGGCATCCTCCCGGCCCTGGGTCCAGGCAGTGAGCGAGAGCGTGCGCTTCCAACCCGGCCTTTGGATGGTCATGGTCATCTCGGTGTAGGACGCCTGACCGCGGGTGAGATCCAGCGCACCCTCGATGAGGCTTTGCGCGGTAACCTCCGCCGCCGGTCGCGCGGCGGTACCGGCCGCCGCGATCAGCACGGCGAGAACGGCCGCGCGTTGTCCGGGTCGAGCCGGCGTGCGATAGTGCCGGCCAATGCCCTGACGACGCGCGAGCTGCCTTCGGTCTGGAATGGCGACCTCTCTCCGGGAGAAGAAAAAGCACCGTACGCGCAGCGAAATCCTCGCGGCGGCGGCCGAGTGCATCGAACGCGAAGGTTACCGCAACGCGAACATGCGCGACATCGCGGCCATCGCCGAGGTCGCGTACCAGACGCTTTACAACTATTTCCCCTCCAAGGCGCGGATCGCCTTGGCGCTACTCGGTCGCGACGATGCGCAGGACGGTCGGGTACCCGACGGTGATACCGACCTGGTCGGGGCGTTGTGCGCGCTCGCCGAGTCGATGAGCACGCGAGTGGCCGAGCGCGAACGGGAGTTCGCCCTGGAGGCGATCATCGAGGCCCTCCGAGATGCCGAAAGGTCGATCATCCGGTGCCTCGAGCCAGGCATCGGCGAGTACCTCCACGAAATGCTCGTCTCGGCCCAGCAGCGCGGCCAGCTCGATGTCTATGTCGACCCGACGGCGATGGCTAGCGTGATCGAGTCGATCCTGAATGCGGCGTTGCTGGATCGCCTGACCGGGCACTTTGAGGAGGAGGAAACGTCTGCGGTGGCCGCGCGCATCGAATTGGTGCTGAATCCCTACCTGCGAGACACGCCGTAGGGGTGACCTTTGCGGTCGGGGCGGCACCCGCACCTTACGCGTTGGTGTTTCCGTTGACCCGGTCGACGTATCGGCGTGATCGCGATCCCAACGTGAACGGAACGGCCTTGCCCTATACTTCGGACATGGCCGTGCTCGAATCGCGAATTGACGTCCGAAGCGAGGCGTTCGAGACCAATGCGCGCCATCACCGGGCTTTGGCGCAGCAATTGCGCGACCTATCGGCCCGGGTGGCATTGGGGGGCGACGAACGATCCCGGGAGCGACACCTTCGGCGCGGCAAACTGCTGCCCCGCGACCGGGTCCAGGGGTTGCTCGACACGGGTGCCCCGTTCCTCGAAATCGGCCAACTTGCCGGCCACGAGTTGTACGACGACGTCATCCCGGCGGCCGGTCTCATCGCGGGTATCGGCCGAGTCAGCGGCTTGGAGTGCGTCGTCATCGCGAACGACGCCACGGTGAAGGGAGGCACCTACTACCCCATTACCGTGAAGAAGCACCTTCGGGCGCAGGAGGTTGCCCGGGAAAACGGCTTGGCGTGCATCTACCTCGTCGACTCCGGCGGCGCGTTCCTGCCGATGCAGGCGGGCGTGTTCCCCGACAAGGAGCATTTCGGGCGCATCTTCTACAACCAGGCCAACCTGTCGGCGGCCGGGATTCCCCAGATTGCCGTGGTGATGGGTTCCTGCACGGCGGGCGGGGCATACGTCCCCGCGATGTGCGACCAGGCGATCATCGTGCAGAACCAGGGCACGATTTTCCTCGGCGGCCCTCCCCTGGTTAAGGCGGCGACGGGCGAGGAAGTCGATGCCGAGGCCTTGGGCGGTGGCGACGTCCATTCCCGGCGGTCCGGGGTGACGGACTACCTGGCGGTGGACGACGAACATGCGCTGGCACTGGCCCGGGAAGCGGTGGCGGCGAGTCCGGTTCGCTACCGGACCACCGTGGACACCCGCGCGCCAACCGAGCCGCGCTATGCGGCGGAGGAGATCTACGGCGTCGTCCCCACCGATACGCGCCAACCCTACGACGTACGGGAAGTCGTCGCGCGCTTGGTGGACGGTTCCGACTTCCACGAATTCAAGGCGTTGTACGGCGACACCCTCGTATGCGGGTTCGCGCGGATATTCGGAATTCCGGTCGGGATACTCGCCAACAACGGCATCCTGTTTTCCGAGTCCGCCCTTAAGGGTGCGCATTTCATCCAACTCGCCGATCGCCGCGGCGTGCCGCTCCTCTTCCTGCAGAACATCACCGGCTTCATGGTGGGCCGGAAGTACGAGAACGCCGGGATCGCCAAGGACGGCGCCAAGATGGTCACCGCAGTCGCCTGCGCTCGGGTGCCCAAGTTCACGGTGGTGATCGGAGGCTCGTTCGGGGCCGGAAACTACGCCATGTGCGGACGCGCGTACGGGGCGCGAATGCTCTGGACGTGGCCGAATGCCCGGGTGTCGGTGATGGGTGGCGAGCAAGCTGCCCACGTGCTCGCGACCGTACGCCACGATTCCCTTGCGGCCCGGGGGCAGGAATGGCCGCAACCGGAACAGGATGCCTTCATGGACGAGATCCGCGACCAGTACGAGACCGAAGGCCACCCCTATTTCGCCAGCGCCCGGCTGTGGGACGACGGGGTCATCGATCCCGTGGACACCCGTCGGATCCTGGGTCTGGCCCTGGCCGTGGCGGGACGCGAGCTCGAGACGCCGCCGGGACGGTTCGGCATCTTCAGAATGTAGCGATTCGCCGTGTGGCCCCATGTTTGATTCCCTGCTGATCGCCAATCGCGGCGAGATCGCCGTGCGCGTGATTCGCACTGCACGGCGCATGGGTCTCGGCACCATCGCCGTCTACTCGGACGCGGATGCCGACGCGATGCATGTCGACGAAGCCGACCGGGCGGTGCGCATCGGACGCGCACCGGTAGCGGACAGCTACCTCAACCAGGACGCGCTGCTCACCGCGGTCATCGAGAGCGGTGCCGAAGCCGTTCATCCCGGATACGGCTTTCTCTCGGAGAACCCCGCCTTCGCAGCGGCGGTCGCCGATGCCGGTGCGACCTTCGTGGGGCCATCGCCGGAAGCCATTCGCGCGATGGGCTCGAAGATCGAGGCAAAACGGCGGGTGGCCGCGGCCGGCGCGCCCGTTGTGCCGGGCTATACCGGAGGCGACCAGTCCGCAACCGGCCTCGCGGTCCATGCCGGCGAGATCGGCTACCCCGTGCTCATCAAGGCTTCCATGGGCGGGGGCGGGCGGGGCATGCGCATCGTCTCGCGCGCCGAGGACTTCGACGCGGCGCTCGCGGCCGCGAAGCGCGAAGCGGCGGCGGCCTTCGGGGACGACACGGTGCTGCTGGAACGCTACCTCGTCTCGCCCAAGCACATCGAGATTCAGGTTCTTGCGGACACGAGCGGCAAGACGCTGTCGCTCTTCGAGCGCGACTGTTCCGTGCAGCGGCGCCACCAGAAGGTGATCGAGGAAGCGCCGGCGCCCGGGGTGGACGAACCGACCCGACGGGCGATGGGCGAGGCGGCAATCCGCGCCGCGCAGGCCGTCGGCTACGTGGGTGCCGGGACCGTGGAGTTCGTCGTCGGCGACGGCGGGTTCTACTTCCTGGAGATGAACACCCGCCTGCAGGTCGAGCACCCGGTGACGGAGGCCGTCACGGGCCTGGACCTGGTGGAATGGCAGTTGCGGATCGCGGCGGGCGAGCCGCTCTCGCTCGATGCCCACGATCTCGCGATCGACGGCCATGCCGTCGAGGCGCGGATCTACGCGGAGAACCCCCGGCGGAATTTCCTGCCGTCCACGGGAACACTGCATCGGGTGTCGTTTCCGACCACGGTGCGAGTGGACAGCGGCGTTCGCACAGGGTCCGAGGTGAGCGCCCACTACGACCCGATGATCGCCAAGGTCGTTGCGCACGGGGCTGATCGTTCGCGGGCGGTCGCGATACTGCGCGCCGCGTTGCACCAGATCGAACTCGCGGGCGTGGAACACAACGTGGCGTGGCTCGGCAACATCCTCGGCCACCCCGAGTTCACCGACGGCACCTACACCACGGCAACCGTCGAGGAGTCGGCGAACGTATTGGCGCCCCCTGCGGACCCGCAGGCCGTGGCCATCGCCGCCGTGGCGAGGGTGCTCGGAAGACGTCGGGGCGATCCCTGGTCCCTTGGGGACGGATTCCAGGTCAACCTGCCCCACGAGCAAGTCCTTCGGGCGCGCCGGGCAAGGGATCGTCTCGAACTGCGCGTCGTCTCGGAGCACGACCGCTTCCGCGTCCTCGATGCCGATACGGAGACCGTAGTGGGGGCCGCGCGATTGGACGGCCACGGTCGTTTCCAGGCGATCATTGAGGATCGGCTCGTGGTGGCGCGGGTTCTGGTGGTGGCCGATGAAGTGTTCGTCATCCGCGATGGGGCAACCGAACGCCTTGCATTCGTCGAGCCCGATGCGGGTGCCTTCACCGATGTGGTGGAGAGCGGTGGGCGGGTCGTGGCGCCGATGCCTGGCCAGGTCGTGTCGGTAGCCGTTTCGGAGGGCGACCGGGTCCGTGCCGGGCAGGTGCTCGTGGTTGTCGAGGCGATGAAAATGGAGCACGAAGTGCGCGCGCCCGGACCCGGCAAGGTAACCGCCGTCCGGTTCGTGCCCGGTGACCGGGTGGCGGAAGGGGCGGAGCTCGTCAGTCTCGACGGTTGACGCCAGCCTGGCTCCGGTCAGGCCGGACTGGCCTCGAGCGGCAACGCGGTCGTGTACTTGACCTGTCGGAGCGCGAACGTCGAGGTCAGGTTCCCGACCTCGGGCAGATGCACCAGCGTTGCCTTGAGCAGTTGCTCGTAGGCGCTGACGTCGGACACCACCACGCGCAGCATGAAGTCGGTCTCCCCGGAGACTGTGTAGCACTCGACGATTTCCGGCACGTCCTGGACGGCTTCTTCGAAACGGGTGAGGGCGTTCTCCTGGTGCCGCCTCAGGTTGACGTTGACGAAGACGTTGACCGCGAGATCGAGCCGGTTGCCATCGAGCAGCGTAACCCGCCGGGTGATGTAGCCCCGTTCCTCCAGTCGCCGCACGCGGCGCCAGCAGGGCGTATGCGAAAGCCCGACCCGGTCGCCGAGTTCCTGCATGGTAAGGTCGGCGGCCTCCTGCAGCGTGGCGAGGATGCGCCGGTCGATGGCATCCAACTCGCCGGCTGCGCCCCGCTTCGCTCGCGTCGATTCGGAACTCATCGCCGCACCTTCGAATCGCTTAGTCAAGGTCGGCACCATAACCGCAAGATTGTCCTAATGGAAGTGCCATTTTAGGAACGTTTTCTGGCCTACGTCGGCACAGCCGGAAAATCGCAACACATTTCCTCACCTGCACCGCATAGGATTCAAACCATGAGCAAAGGCATGGAGGTGACGATGCTGGACGACACGCCCGCCGCCATGACACGCTCGCTCGGCGACTCCCGTTACGCGACCAGGACGGGCGCGGCGTTTCTCACCGGAATCCAGGCGCTAGCCCGACTACCTCTCGACCAACGTCGTCTGGACGCTGCTGCCGGCCTCGACACCGCCGGGTTCGTCTCGGGGTACCGCGGTTCTCCGCTCGGAGGCCTGGACCAGGAGCTTTGGCGCAACGCGACCCGGCTTGACGAACACCGGGTCGTCTTCCAGCCGGGGATCAACGAGGATCTCGCGGCCACCGCCGTCTGGGGAAGCCAGCAGGTCGGATTGTTCCCCGGGGCTCGTCACGATGGCGTGTTCGGCATGTGGTACGGCAAGGCCCCCGGCCTCGACCGGTCATCCGATGCCATTCGCCACGCCAACGCGGCGGGAACGAACCCCCTAGGAGGCGTCCTGCTCGTGGTCGGCGACGACCACGGCTGCAAGTCCTCGACCTTGCCGTGTGCCAGCGAGTTCGCCTTGCGGGACCTCGGCGTCCCGGCGCTCGCGCCGGCCGATGTCCAGGACGTGCTCGATTTCGGCCTTGCCGGCTGGGCGCTGTCGCGCTACGCCGGGTGTTGGGCCGGGCTCATCGCCCTCACGGACATCATGGACAGCGCGCTCACCGTGGATGTCGATCTCGCCCGTCACGGTTTCGTCCTGCCGCCGCTGGGCGACGCGACCGCACAGCCCTCGCCCCGAGATTTCGCTTTCGGAAATCTCGACCCCGCCCGACAAGGCGTGCATATCCGGCTCAACGACTCGCCAGTCGAGCAGGAGGCCCGCCTGGAGTTGAAACTGCGCCTGGCCCGGGCGTTCGCATCCGCGAACGCCATCGACCGAATCGTCGCATCCCCCTCACGCCCCCGGTTGGTGGTCGTCACTGCCGGAAAAGCGTATGCGGACGTCCGGGAGGCGTTGGACAAGCTCGACCTGCGCTCGGCGGCGTCGATCGCTGATGGCGGCATTCGCTTGGTCAAGCTCGGCATGACCTGGCCGCTCGATCCCGTGTCGGTGCGCGAGTTTTGTCGAGGCGCAGACCGCGTGCTCGTGGTCGAGGAGAAACGGTCGTTCGTCGAGGATCAACTCAAGACGATCCTGTTCGACGCGTCCGTGGAAGTGCTGGGCAAGCGGCTTCCACAAGCGACGGATGGGGATGGGACGGCGGCATTCTCCCCGGGGTTCCCGTCGAGCGGTGAACTCGACGTGCCGACCATCGCCGCGACGCTGGCGGACATTCTGAAGCGGGTCACGGACACGGGCTACCTGGGCGAGGTGGCGGTGACGTCCGCGGCTTTGCCCGACGATGCCCTCCACGCCAAGGCGGCGCGGCGGCCCATCTATTGCGCCGGGTGCCCCCACAACACCTCGACGCGGGTTCCGGAAGGTAGCCGCGCGGCGGCCGGAATCGGTTGCCACTACATGGCGCAGTGGATGGACCGAAGCACCGCGACGGTGACCCACATGGGTGCCGAAGGCGTCAACTGGATTGGCCACGCGCCGTTCACCGACGAGCAGCACATATTCGCCAATCTCGGCGACGGCACCTATTTCCACTCGGGGATACTCGCCATCCGCGCCGCCGTCGCGGCCGGCGTGAACATCACCTACAAGATTCTCGTCAACGATGCCGTCGCGATGACCGGTGGCCAACCCGTGGAAGGCGGCCTGGCGGTGGCGGACGTCGTCACCCAGGTTCGTGCCGAAGGGGTCGCGGACGTGCGCGTGCTCAGCGACGACCCCGGCCGCCATCGGAAAAGCGGGTTCCCGGTGTTGGCCCGTCGCAAGCTGGACGCGGTGCAGCGAGCGTTTCGGAGCACGCCGGGCTGCACCGTGATCGTCTACGAGCAAACCTGCGCAGCGGAACTGCGCCGCCGCCGAAAGCGCGGCTTGGCGCCCGACCCGGATGTGCGGGTGGTCATCAATGACGCCGTCTGCGAAGGCTGCGGGGACTGCTCGGTGCAATCCAACTGCGTGGCCGTGGAGCCACTTCAGACCGAGTTCGGCGTGAAACGCGCCATCAACCAGACCGCGTGCAACAAGGACCTGTCCTGTCTTGACGGGTTTTGCCCGGCCCTGGTGACGGTCTCGGGCGCGAGGTCCAGGATCGCGAAGCGAACGCATGACGACGTCGCGGCAAGGATCCCCGACCCCGTCATCGGTCACGGGTCGGCCAATATCCTGATTGCGGGCGTCGGCGGAACGGGCATCGTCACCGTCTCGCAACTGCTGGGCACGGCGGCCCACTTGGATGGCCGGTACGCTTCTACGCTCGACATGACCGGCTTGGCGCAGAAGGGTGGCGCGGTACTCAGCCACGTCCGCATCTCGCCGATTCACGAGCCACATCCGCCGACCCGGATCCCGGCGGTCTCGGTCGACATGCTGATCGGGGCCGATGCGGTCACCGCGGGCAGCCGGGACGTGCTCCCGCTGATCTCCGCACAGCGGACGACCGTGGTCCTGAACACCCACGTCGCGCCCACGTCGGAATTCGTGCTCCGCCAGCACGACGACGTCGACCTCGTGAGACTCGAAGCGAGATTGCGTGACCGCGCGAGCGACACGGCGACGGTGGATGCGGACTCCGCAACCCGGGCACTGTTCGCCTCGACGGCAACGGCCAACGTGTTCCTGCTCGGCTATGCCTACCAGACCGGTTCGGTTCCGGTTTCGGTGGCTGCGTTGGAACGGGCCATCACCCTGAACGGGGTGGCGGTCGACGACAACCTGGCCGCGTTCCATCATGGACGTTTGGCCGCCCACCTCGAGGCGGAGGGAACCGGGGGAGCCGAACGGACTCTGCCGCAGGCGGGTCCCGATGCGATGCAGCCCCGCCGCTCGCAGACGCTTGCCCAACGCATCGCCGTTCGCCGCTCGTTCCTCGTCGACTACCAGGACGAGTCCCTCGCACAACGATACGACCGTCTGGTCGAACGCGTGCGCGCTGCCGAGCTGCGCGTGCGCCCGACAAAGGATTCGCTTGTCGCCGCCGTCGCCGAGAGCTACTTCAAGCTGCTCGCGGTCAAGGACGAGTACGAGGTGGCGAGGCTCTTTTCCCGACGCCCGGCGGGCGTTGCCATGGACTTCGCCGGCAAACTGGCCAGCCAGTTCGAGCCGGGTTCCAAGACCACGTACCACTTCGCGCCGCCGCTTTTGGCACGCCGTGATGCCCGGGGCCGCCCCGCAAAAATCGCCGTCGGCGCCTGGTTTGGCCCGGTGCTCCGGATGCTCGCGGGGTTGCGCTGGCTGCGTGGCAAGGCGATGGACCCGTTCCGACACACGGCGGAACGCCGGCTCGAACGGGAGATGTTGGCGACCTTCGAAGCCGACGTGGTGACGATTGTCGAGACGCTCGACGCGACCAACCACGCGACCTGCGTCGCGCTGGCCAAGCTGCCCGCTGGCGTAAAGGGCTTCGGGCCCGTGAAGGAAGCCTCCGCCCGTGCAGCCTTGGCGAGCCGCGAACGTTACCTGGCCGACCTCCTGGCACAACCCGTTCCGGCACCGGCTGACAACGGCCACGCCTTGCCGTCGGAAGCCGCGTAGTAGGGGAGACCCCTGCGGTCTCCCGGATCGACGAACCAAGGCCGTTTCTTGCATGAACGCGGCGCGGGCGGCCGGCTCGTAGGCGCGAGGCTTGACCCCGCCCGGATCACAACGGTGCGTCGTGCATTCGTCGGGCGACCACGAGGGTCGCCCCTAGGACGCCCGTCGATGGTGGCGCCCCACGACGCTAGCAGCGACGTTGGCTATTCCGCCGCAAGCGCCATCACCGGATCGACTTGCGCCGCTCGGCGGGCGGGCACGATGCCCGCAACCAGGCCTGTCGCAACGCCGCCGCCCAGCGCGACCGGGACGAACCATGAAGCGAAGGCGACCGGGGCCGCAAAGGGCCTGCGTACGCCGTCGTCGTATTCGAAACGCGGTCTACGCCCCGAAGCGCGATCAACGGCGGCATCGACTTATCCTCATGGGTATCCACGAATGCCCACCAACCCCGACCCCGCTCCGCTACCTGTCCGGGGATAGCGCCGCCACCGGGTCGAGGCGCGCGCCCCGTAGTGCCGGGACGACGGCGAAGATCATGCCCGTGGCCACTGCGCATGCGAGCGCTGCGGGTACAAACCAGGGCGCGAACCCAACCGTCGCGGATACGAGGTTGGACAACAACGGTCCGCCCGCGAATACCAGCAGGACACCACAAGCGCCTCCCACCGCGGTCAGCACGCTGGTCTCGACCAGGAACTGCCACAGGATGTCGCGGCGCCGGGCACCCATTGCCCTGCGGATCCCGATCTCGCGCCGGCGCTGATTCACCGAGGTCAGCGTGACCGACATGACGCCGAGCCCGCCGACGAGCAGCGCGACCACACTGAGCGCACTCACGATCGTCGCCTGCGTGGCGGAGAGCTTCGTGTAGGCTGCAAGCCGCAGCGCGTCGTTCTCGACGGTGTAGCCCTCGACACCGTGACGCCGGAACATCAGGTCCTTGATCTCCGATGCCGTCTCATCCAACCGGGACACGTCCCGCACCAGGACATCGAGTCGCCACAGGTTTTCGGTGCCGAACAGCATGTCCCGGCCGGTCGCGAAGGGAACGTAGACAACCATGCCGAAATACTTGAGGCCCGCATCGGTGACCCGAACAAGCCGTAGCTCTTTCTCGTTGCGCGGATAGGTGGCGAGAACCCCCTTGACCTCGAAGGGTACCCCGCCGACGTGGATGTGCTGGCCTACCGGGTCGACTCCCTGCGCAAACAGTTGCTTGCGAACGGTCGGTCCGATGACGGCCACCTGCGCACCACGGTCCTGGTCCCGCTGATCGAGATACACGCCACTCGTTAGGGGCCAGGCGACGGCGTCGGCGGTTCTCGGCTCGGTGAGAGGCGTTCCACGAACGTCGACGTCTTCCATGTGCTCGCCTTCGAACTGCACGTCGAGGGGCTTTCTCATCGCCGGAATGACCGTCTGGACATTGGGAATCTCCTCGGCGATAGCCCGCGCGTCCGCCATGGTCTTCGGCAGAAACCGCACCTGGTTGCCCACCACGTCGATGCCGCCGACGCTCAGTCGGTTTGCTCCCATGCGCTCCACCGCCGACATGACGTCCCTGCGTGCCCCTTCGACCAGGCTGAGCACGGCACCGGCCAGCCAAATTCCAAGCGCGATGCTCACGACGGTGAGCCCCGCGCGCAGACGACCGCCCCGCCACGAGGCCAATCCGCCGCGCACCGCGGCCAGCCACGGCAATCCGGCACGTCCGGGCGGCCTCGGTGGCTGGACGGCATCCGTTGCGGGCGCGGGTCCCGAGTCCGCGACGACGCGTCCGTCGCGGAGCTCGATCCGGCGGCGGGCGCGGTTGGCCACGGCCGCGTCGTGGGAGACGAGGACTACCGCGCGACCCCGTTCGGCGAGCTGTTCGAGCAAGGCCAACACCTGGCCGCCCTGTTCGGTGTCGAGCGCGCCGGTGGGTTCGTCGGCGAGGATCACGCTCGGGCCATTCATCAAGGCCCGCGCGATGGCAACGCGCTGCTGCTCGCCGCCGGACAACTCGGCGGGGCTGTAGCCGGATCGCTCCTTCAGGCCGAAGGATTGCAGAAGCTGGTGGGCCCTTTTGCGACCATTGGATGCACCGGCCACGTACGTCGCCGGGAGTTCGACGTTGTCGCGCGCCGTGAGCGCCTCCAGCAGGTTGTAGGACTGGAACACGAAGCCGAAGGACTCGCGCCGCAGGGCGGCAAGACCGTCGTCGTCGAGTTCCGCGATGTCGGTTCCGGCGATGCGACATTCGCCTGACGTCGCGCGGTCCAGGCCGCCCATGATGTGCATCATCGTGGTCTTGCCGGATCCGGACGGGCCGGTCACGCAGACGAACTCGCCGGCATCGATCCGCAACGAGACCCCGTCAAGCGCCTGTACCCGCTCGCCGCCTTCCTCTTCGAACACCCGTGTGACGCCGACGAGTTCGATCAGGGGCGCGGCTTGCGCCTCTCCGGGCGGCGGTTGTCCCATGTGCCGGTCTCCTTTAGTCCACGCGACGCCAGCCGCCGCCCAGCGAAGTATAGAGATCGACGACGGCGAGCAGCGTGGCGAGCTTGTTGTCGAGCACGGCGTTGCGTGTGCCGTACAGCGTGTCCTGGGCGCCGAGCAGCGCTTCGAATTCCTGCACGCCCTCGCGGTACCGCGCTTCGACGATGCGCAGCGACTCCTCGGCGAGCGCCACGTCCTCGGCAAGCACCTCGCCCAGCGAACCCAGCACCTCGATGTCCGCGAGTGCCACTTCGACATCATTGAACGCGCCAATCACCGCGATCCGGTAGTCGGCCAGCAGCGAATCCAGACGCAGTCTCGACGCCTCGAGGCAACGGCCGCGGCGGTCGAGATCGAAGAGCTTGAGGGCCAGACCGGCCGTCGTTGCGACCGAGGCCGCCGTAGCGCCGGACGCCAGGGCGCCGCCGCCGGTGAGCGAGATGCGCGGCAGGAACGCGAGCCGCGCCAGGTCCACATCGGCCCGTGCTTCGCGCAGCGCCGCTTCCGCCTGCACGATGTCCGGCCGTCGGAGCAACAGCTCCGACGGCAACCCCGGCGCCACCTCCGGTACGGCGAGATCGGCAAGGGTCTGCCCCTTTACATCGAAGTCCCAGACCGACTCGCCGACCATCAGGGCCAGCGACGCCCGGGCCCGCAGAACGTCAAGTTCCAGCGTGCGGAGCGCGTTGGCCTGGCGACGCACGACGATGCGCTGACGCAGACCCTCGCTGGCCAGCGCCGTGCCCGCGTCGACCCGCGCCCGCACGATTTGCCCGATTGCTTCGGCGTGGGCGAGATTTTGCCGTCCCGCTTCGATCCGGTCACGGAGCAGGAGGATGCGGAAATAACCCGCAGCCGCCGCCGCGACGATGCGCAGACGGGCGTCGGCCGCTCGGGCTAGGCTCGACTCGTAGCGGGCGGTCGCTGCGGCGAAGCGTGGCTGCCTCGAAAGCACGTCCGAATAGTCGACCGAGAGCGTCAGGTCGACGGTGTCGGTTCCCCCGTCCCGGTACTCACCGTCGCGCGGACGGGTGCCGGCGTAGCTCTGGCTCGCCCCAGCATCGAGCGTCGGCGAGGGAAAACGGTCAAGGCCCGCGTCGATGAGCGCAAGTTCGGCCGTGCGCAGGGTGCGTTCGGTGTTGGCAAGTTCGAGATTGTTCGCCCGGACGCGCTCGATCAGATCGATCAATTCACTGCTGTCGAACGCGGGCCACCAGTGGGCAGCGGGCCACGCCTGGTCGCGGCTGGCCCCGCGCCACCCGTCCGGCACATCGTCTGGGGGCAGTTCGGGCAGCGGCGTGCTTTCGCACCCGGCGAGCCAGGCGCCCAGAAACACCGGCGCGGTCCACTTGCCCAACCGCAAGGCCGGCACGGCCACCCCTACTCCGGTGCCACGACGCGGTCGCCTTCCGCCAAGCCGGAGAGCACCTCGGCATAGGTGTGGCTGGTCTCACCGATCGCGACCTCCCGGATTTCAACCTGGCCGTCGGGATACTGGACGCGGACCTGCGCCGGCGTCCCCGTCTCCGGATCGCGCTCGCCGAAATCCGTCAACATCTCCAGGGGGACGGCGAGAATCTGGCGCGGCGCGGTCAGCTCGAAGAACACCTGCACGGTCATGTCGGCGCGCAGCGCGCCGTCGGCGTTGTCCACATCGAACAGGGCGGTGTAGGTCACGACGTTGCCGTCGGTCTGGGCACGGGGCAGGATCTGGTCGAGGGTGCCGTGCCAGCGCCGCCCGCGGCCGCCGAGGGTCGTGAAGTGGACCCCCATGCCGGGTTCGAGCTTGCCGATGTTGGCTTCGGCCACCTTCGCTTCCACGGTCAACGTCGACAAGTCGGCCAGGTGCAGGATCACCGGTGTCACGTAGGTCGCGGTCAGCGTCTGTCCTTCGGTCGCGAGCACTTGCAGGACGGTGCCGTGCGCCGGCGCATAGATGGAGCTGTAGCCGAGGGCCGCCTCGTCGCTGGTCAGCCGAGCGCGCTGGGACGCGATCTGCGACTCGAGCTGCACCATGGCGCCCCGCGCGCGAACAAGGGCGTCCTGCGCCCGTTCGTATTCGACCTCGGTCGTCGCCCGGTTCGCCCTGAGGCGCTCCTGGCGCGCCGCTTCCGCTTCCGCCAGTCCGAGCGCCGAACGCTGCACCTCGAGTTGGGCTTCCTGGGCGCGGAGCGAAGCCCGGCTCGCCTCCACGAGGTTGCGCTGGATGGTCGCGTCGATCTCGGCGAGAAGGTCCCCCTTCGCCACCACGTCGCCCACGTTCACGTGGAGCTTCTGGAGCTGCCCGGACACCTGTGCCCCCACCTCGACCAGCCGGCTTGGCTTCAAGGTGCCCGAAGCGGTGACCAGGTCGCCGAGGCTGCGGTGACCGATGGTCGCCGAGCGGCGGGGTGCCTGGTCTTCGGACGCGCCGCCCGGAATCGCAAACAGGAAATACCAGCCGCCCGCCGCCAGGAGCACCACGACGAGCACCCAGACCCAAGGTCGGCGGAGGACCGGGCGCCGTTCCGCGGCGGGTTCGTCGAGGCGGTCAAGCCCGGAAAGATCAGTCACGAGGAGTACCTGTCCGTCGTTTGCTACCTTGGGCTCGCGGCGTGTCTACTACTCTTGGCATATGGGGCCGCGAGTGTAGCGCCGCCGAAGGCGACTGTCGCAGCAGCCTTCACGCCGATTGGACAGCAACCTAGTCCGTCGCCAGGGCCGTTACCGGCTTGAGCCCCGCCGCGCGCCGGGCGGGAACGATTCCGAATCCCAGTCCGGTCGCTATCGCGCAACCTAGGGCGACGAGCACGAACCAGGGCTCGAATCCCACCGGGGCCCCGGTCACCTGGGCCAGCAGAGAACCTCCCGCGAAGCTCGAGAGCGCGCCGATCGCGCCGCCGAGCGTGGTGGCAACCCCCGTCTCCACCACGAACTGGGCCGTGATGTCGCGCCGGCGGGCGCCGACGGCCCTGCGGATGCCGATCTCCCGCCTGCGCTGGCTCACGCCGGCCAGGGACACCGCGACGATGGTCATCCCCCCGAGGCAGAGTGCGATGGCGCCGATGGCGCCGAAGAGCGCCAGGTGGATTGCCTTGAGCTTTTTCCCGGAGGTCCAGATCAGCGCCTCGTTCGTCACGTCGTATTCCGCGCCATGGCGACGGAACAGGAGGTCCCTGATGTCCCCGGCAGTCTCGTCGATCCGTTCGATATCCGAGATGAGTATGTCGAGTCCATTCAGGTTCTCCCGCCCAAAAACGAGATCCGCGCCGGTCTCGAACGGTATGTGGATGACCGTTCCCAGCCAGTCGTAGGCGTTCGGCGCCAGCCACATCATCTCGCCGTCGCCGATCTGTCGGGGATGCCGCGCCAGGACCCCCTTGACCACGAACGGCAAGGCGTCGATTTCCACGTGCTGGCCCAGGGCAGATTCGCCCGGCGAGAACAGGCGGTCTCGTATCGTCGGGCCGATCACGGCGACTTGGGCGACGGTGTCCCTGTCGTCTTCCGACAGATAGGTTCCCTCGGCAAGCGACCACGGCGCGTTCTGCGTCGTGCGCGGCTCGTATTCGGACAAGGCCCGCACGATCACCGGGTCTATCGACTCGCCACTGCGGCTGACCGGCAGTCGCTCCCACATGCCCGGCAGCACCGAACTGACGTTAGCCGTCTGTTCGGCGATGGCGTCGGCGTCCGCCAGGGTCAGAGGTGGCAGCGCCGTCGCTCCGGGTCGTATTGTCATGCTCCCGACAGTGAGCCGGTTCGCCCCCATTTTCACCATGGCGTCGGCGATATCGAGGCGGACGCCTTCCGAGAGGCCTAGGAGCGCGAGCACCGACCACGTCCCCAGGGAAACGCTGAAGACGGTCAGCGCACCGCGGAGTCCGGCGGTCCGCAACGCTGTCAGCCCGTGACGAACCGCCGCCAGCCACGGGATTGTGCTTCGACGAGGAACCTGCGGCTTCGGGGTCTCGGGTGCGGAACCGTGAGAGGCCGCACGCGATGCCCCGGAATCCCCGACGATGCGCCCGTCGACAAGATCGACCACGCGGTGCGCACGGCTGGCCACCGTCCGATCATGGGAGACTACGATGACGGCATGCCCCCGCTCCGCCAGGGCTGCGAGCAGATCCAGCACTTCGGCGCCCTGTTCGGTGTCGATGGCCCCGGTCGGTTCGTCCGCGAGGATGACCCTTGCGCCGTTCATCAGCGCCCTGGCGATGGCGACCCGTTGCTGTTCGCCACCGGACAGTTCCGTCGGCCGGTGATCGAGGCGGTCGCCGAGACCGAGTGTTGTGAGTAGTTCGCGCGCCCGGTCGTGGCGATGTCCGGCCCGAAGCCCGGCATACGTCGCCGGCAGTTCGACATTGGCCGCGGCGGACAACGACTCCAGCAGGTTGTAGGACTGGAACACGAACCCGAAAGCATGCCGGCGCAGGACGGCAAGCCCGTCGTCGTCGAGGGTCTCGACATCGGTACCCGCGATCCGGCAACCACCCTCGGTGGCGCGGTCAAGGCAGCCGATGATGTGCATCAACGTGGACTTGCCCGACCCCGACGGACCGGTGATGCAGACGAACTCGCCACCGTGGACGTCCAACGAGATTCCGTCCAGGGCGCATACCCGTTCGCCGCCCTCTTCTTCGAACACCCGGCTGACGCCGGACAGTTCGACCAGCGGCGACGGGGCCGTCCGATCCATCGGTTCTGCTGTCACGACGACCCTCGAATGGAATGCACAATTATGTACATGATGCCCATAATTGTGCAATAGCGATCCTGGTCTTGCGACTGCGCTCGGCACCCGACGACAAGACCGCCCCGGCATGAAACGTCACGACAGGCCCTGTAGGCCGCAAGCGTGCCACCCATGGTGGGAAGCGTTGCGTATAATCGCCCGCTGTTGCATGAAGGGTCGCGCGTGGTGTCCAACGTCAAGAGATTGGTTTGCGGTTTCGGCCTCGTTCTCGTCGCCGTCGGGGCCGTTGGCGATAGCGTCCCGGCGGGAACCGTGGCCGATATCGAGGATCGCACCCGGCCCTTCGGCGAGCTTTGTCTCGAAGGCGACGACTGCGGCGGGGTCGGGGACGCCCCGGCAGCCGTCCAGGTCGTGGAACGGACCGGGAGCGAGATCTACGCGAAACACTGCCAAGTTTGCCACCTGGGCGGGCTCAACAATGCGCCGAAGTTCGGCGATGCCGAAGCCTGGGAACCGCGCCTCGCGAAGGGTATGGACGAACTGTTCCGGAACACCAAGGAGGGGTTCAACAACGGGACGATGCCACCGATGGGAACCTGCATGGATTGCACCGACGCGGAGTTGCGCGCCGCCCTCGAGTACACGATCGGGGCTTCTGGCGACGACGGCTAGGAGAAGCTGCAACAGGGAAAGCTGCACTCGAAGGCACCGTTGTGGTACGACGAGCTGCGGTGACGGCGCCCACGTAGCCCTGGCGCGAGCTGCAATGCCCGTCAGTCGTCCGCCGCCGACTCTTCATCGAACGCCCGGAAGGTGAGCGCTTCGGCGACATGGGCTGAGGCGGTTTCGTCTTTCCCGGCCAAATCGGCGATTGTCAACGCGACCTTTCGCAATCGGTGCACCGCCCGGGCGGACAACCGGAAACGTTTCGCGGCACGCCGCAAGAGCGTTGCGGCGGGGGCGGCCAACGTGGAATAGCGCTCGATTTCCCGCCCGGCAAGGTGGGCGTTCATCTTGCCGGCACGTGTCATCTGACGGGCCCAGGCCGTCGAGACCTTCGCGCGCACGTCGGCATCTTGGCTTGCAGGCGGTGGCGCACCCCAAAGGTCTTGTTCCGGTACAGGTCCCACCTCCACGCGGATGTCGATGCGGTCGAGCAGGGGACCCGAGATGCGACTGCTGTATTGACGGACCTGGTGGGGCGTGCAACGGCAGTGCGCCTCGTCGCAGATATATCCTGCGGGGCACGGGTTCATGGCCGCCACCAGTTGGAAGCGGGCGGGATAGCGCACTGTCTGCTTGACCCGGGCGACGGCCACGTCGCCGGCTTCCAGGGGTTCCCGCAGGGCTTCGAGCACGTTGCGCTGGAACTCCGGCAGTTCGTCGAGGAACAGAACGCCGCGGTGGGCGAGCGTGATCTCGCCCGGCGCGATCGGGTTTCCGCCGCCAACCATTGCCGCCAGCGATGCCGTGTGATGCGGGTCGCAGAAGGGACGCAGACCGAATGCGGGCGCCTTGCGCGTCGAGACCGAGTAGACATTGGCCACCTCGATGGCCTCGTCGTCCCCGAGCCTTGGCAGCAGCCCGGCGAGCCGACGTGCGAGCATGGTCTTGCCCGTCCCGGGCGGCCCGGTCATCAAGAGGTGGTGGCCACCGGCCGCGGCAACGGCAAGCGCCCGTTTCGCCTTGGCTTGACCACGCACGTCGGACAATGACTCCCCGGGGTGGTGGGAAGGCAGGGGAAGGATGAGCGGTTGTGTCTCGGGCAACTCCGGCGCCTGCAACAGGCGAAAGACATCCTTGAGCGTTGCGGCCGGATAGATGTTGACACCGGCCAACGGCGCGAGCTCTTGGCGTTGGCTTGACGCGACGACCAAACCACGGTCGCGGCCGTTTAGCTTGGTCGCCGCGCAGAACGCGCCCTGAATGGCACGCACCTCGCCGTAGAGCGACAGTTCCCCGAGAAATTCGAGACGGTCGAGGTGTCGGGAATCGACCTGCTTGGTCGTGGCGAGAATGGCGACTGCGATGGCCAGGTCGTATCGACCGCCGTGCTTGGCGAGATCCGCAGGTGCGAGGTTCACGACTAGCCGGCCTTGCGGAAACTTGAGGCCGACATTCCTGATGGCGCTGCGCACCCGGTCCCGGGCCTCGCGTACGGCGGTCTGCGCCATCCCCACGAGCGTGAACGATGGCGTTCCCGGCAGGCAATGGGCTTCGACGAGGACTGGCGGCGCTTCGATGCCCACTTGCGCGCGAGTCCGGACAGTAACCGACATACCCCGGAGTGTAGGTTTTGGTTCGGTCGAGGGTTAGCGCGAATGGCCCGACCCCGTGTCGGCCATTGACGTTGAAGCGCGTGCGAAATCTCTCAAGCACAGACGCCCGCATGCACCAATACGGTGCTTGGTCCGTTCGGCGTGCCCAACAAATGAGCGGGCAGGACGTTAGCATTTTGTAATCTATTGAATCTAATAATAAAAATTTCTGGCACAGTCCGTGCTGTTCGAGCATCATATGCGCAAGGCGCGTCCCATCCGATGCGCCGCGTCGACAACGGTTCAACCAAGGGGACAAAAGATGAAGAGGCTTCTGACCATAGTGACCGCTGCGGCTGCGATGCAGTTGGCCGTGAATACGGCAATGGCGGCGGAAGCGAGCGCAAACGTAACGCTGGCATCGGACTATTCGTTTCGCGGCTGGTCCCAGACCGGTCGTGACCCGGCGATTCAGGGCGGTTTCGATGTGTCCTTCGAGAGTGGATTCTCGTTGGGCACCTGGGCATCCAACGTGAACTACGGCGATGGTGGCACCTCCATGGAATGGGACCTCTACGCAGGTTGGGGCGGCGAGATCGCTGACGGCATCAACCTCGGCGTGTCGTTGATCCATTTCCAGTATCCGGGTGACACGGATCTGAACTACCAGGAAGTCAACCTCGACCTGTCCGTAGGAGACTTCGGGTTGGGATTCAACTACTCGCCGAGTTACCTCGGCGTCTCCGGCGAGACCTTTTTCTACCCATACGCGAACTACAGCTACGCGCTCACCGAGGAGATCAGCCTCGACTTCGCCGTGGGGCTGAACATCGCCAAGAGCGATGACTTCTTCGGGGACGACAACGAGTACATCGACTATTCGGCGACGGCAGGCCTCCCGTTGGGCGGCGTGAACTTCGGCATCGGAATCGTGGGCACGAACATCGATGAAGACTCGTGTGGACGCGACTGCGAAGCCAGGGTCTTGGTAACGTTGTCGAAGGACCTGTAGACCCGTAAGGGTCGGCTCCGCAGCGTTCAGCCGGCGAATTGCGCGGCGACCCACGTACGGCCGGTGCAATTCGGCAAAGGAGAAAGGAAACAGCAAATGAAACTCATCACGGCAATCATCAAACCGTTCAAGCTGGACGATGTCCGGGAGGCTCTCTCGGAGATCGGAGTCCAGGGGATGACGGTGACGGAGGTGAAAGGGTTCGGTCGGCAGAAGGGGCACACCGAACTTTACCGCGGCGCTGAATACGTCGTGGACTTTCTACCGAAAGTCAAGATTGAGGTGGCGATCGACGATGGTCTCCTGGACCAGTGTCTGGAAGCCATCAGCAAGGCCGCGAACACGGGGAAGGTGGGAGATGGAAAGATCTTCTACAGCACCCTGGAAGGGGCAGTTCGCATTCGAACGGGGGAGAGCGGAACTGACGCCGTTTGACCCAGCCCACTTCTAGGAGCAACTGATCGTGGAAGATCTGCTAACCCAAACCAACTACGCCATCGACACCTTCTACTTCCTGGTGATGGGAGTACTCGTGATGTTCATGGCGTGTGGCTTCTCGATGCTCGAGGCGGGGATGATCCGGGCCAAGAACACCTCGGAAATCCTCACCAAGAACGTCGCGCTGTACTCCATTTCCTGCATCATGTACCTGCTGTTCGGGTACTACATCATGTATATCGATGGCACCGAGGGGGCGTGGCTGCCCAGCTTCGGTTGGCTGATCGGTGTTGAGAACACGGCCGAGGAGATCGTAGCCGGGACCGCGGGTGGCGTGGCGACAGACCACTCCGAACGTTCGGACTACTTCTTCCAGGTCGTGTTCGTGGCGACGGCCATGTCCATCGTGTCCGGCGCTGTCGCCGAGCGCATGAAGCTTTGGGCCTTCCTGCTCTTCGCGGTTGTCATGACCGGGCTGATCTATCCCGTGCAGGGCATGTGGACCTGGGGCGGTGGCTGGCTGAGTGCCGCTGGCTATTCGGACTTCGCCGGTTCGGGCATTGTCCACATGTGCGGTGCGGCCGCAGCGCTTGCAGGGGTACTTCTGCTTGGACCGCGGGCCGGCAAGTACGGGCCCAGTGGCCATGTGAACGCCATTCCGGGCTGCAACATGCCGCTCGCGACGCTGGGCATGTTCGTCCTCTGGTTCGGTTGGTTCGGGTTCAACGGTGGGTCCGAACTCAAACTCTCCAACGTGGATGAAGCCAACGCGGTGGCGGAGGTCTTCGTCAATACCAACATCGCCGCCTGCGGCGGATTGGTGGCGGCGCTCATCCTCGCGCGGGCGTGGTTCGGCAAGGCGGACCTGACCATGGCGTTGAACGGGGCGCTTGCCGGGCTGGTCGCGATCACCGCCGACCCTCTCTCGCCGCATCCGTTCTGGGCGATGATCATCGGCGGTGGCGGGGGTCTGCTCGTGGTGGTCTCGATCGTCATGTTGGACAAGATCAGGATCGATGACCCCGTCGGTGCCATCAGCGTTCACGGCACATGCGGCATCTGGGGCATCATCGCGGTGACGTTCAACAACGCCGATGCGACAATCCTCGGACAGTTGCTCGGCATCGTGGGCATCTTCGCTTGGGTATTCGCGGCGTCGTTCGTGGTCTGGTTGGTTCTCAAGGCGACCATGGGCATCCGGGTTTCGGAAGAAGATGAGATGTCCGGTGTCGATCTCGCGGAGACCGGCATCGAGGCCTACCCGGAGTTTCAGCAAGCCGCCTAACGGTTGGCAGTGCTTGAGGAGGGCGCCCGACGGGCGCCCTTTTTTTGTCCGATTGCCCCTCCGGGAACGCGCCTGGGTCCGGCAGCCCGAAGGGCGACCCGTGTGGTCGCATAGCGTTCGATGGATTGCTCGTCGGCCCTGACCACGGGCTACGGAAGGACCGTTGGCGGGAGGGTGGCAAGCGGCTGGTGAGCCATACGGGCTCTTGCCGCACGTCTACGCTGACAAACCCGTGACACTAAGTGCCGTTGAACCGGCTAAGGTGACGCGATGCTGGATGAACTGGGAATCGTCGGCATTTCTTGGCGCCGCCTCGGCAGCGAAGCGCTCGCCGACTATTCGCTCCCAACCGAGCAGCGCGACGCCCGATTGGAGCGGTTTGCCCGCACCGAAGCGCTCGCCGAGCTCGCCTACGTCGAGACCTGCAACCGCGTCGAGATCGTCTTCGCGGGGAGTGACGAAGCGGCGGCACGGGATCTGCGCGCACCTGCCTTCGAACTGCTAACCGGTGCCAAGCCGTCGCCTGGCGAGGCGGAACGGACGCTCAAGGCATGGCGGGGCGAGGGTGCTTGCGAGCACCTGTTCCTGGTTGCCGCAGGTCTCGACTCGGCAGCCGTCGGCGAAGTGGAGATTGCCGGCCAGGTCCGCCTCGCCCATGATCGTGCCCGGGCATCGGGACTTTGCGGTGCGCGACTGTCTCTGCTGTTCGAGGAGGCGGGCCGGATCGCGGCTACGGTCCGCCATGGCACCTCCTTGGGAGAGGGCTCCGTATCCTTGGCCGAGGTGGCGATGGCCCACGTTCGACGTCGGCTCGCCCGAACTTCGGGAACGGTGGCCTTGATCGGCGTCTCGGCGATGACCGAACGCGCGGCGCTGTCGTTGGCCAAGGAGAAGGTGCCGTTCCTGGTGGTCAACCGTACCCCGGCCAATGCACGGGAATTCACCGAACGCTTCGATGTGCCGAGTGTTTCGCTTGCCGACTTCCGGCAATCACCGCCGCCGGTCGAAGTTTTTCTGTCGGCTACGGGATCCCCCGAACCGGTGATCGATGCTCCGACTCTCGGTCGCCTCGCCGGCGCGGCGGGGTCGGGTGAGCTACCCCTCGGAATCGACATGGCGGTGCCGGCGGACATCGATGCGGAAGCGTCCCGCAAGCTCGGCATCAGGCGCATCGGCATGGACGAGATCGTGCACGAGGCCGAGTCGAACCGAGAGGCACGTCTGCTCGCCGCGGCGGACGCTCGGGCGTTGGTGGACGAAGCCCTGCCACGGCTCAAGGACAAGGTGGTCGATCAGGTCTACGGACCGTTGTTCGCGGCGCTGCAAAAGCACTACCAGGAGGCGGCGACAACGGCCGTGGCAAGGTTCGCGAAGCATCTCGGCGAACTGGACGCCGAGACTCGCCGACACCTCGACGCCTGGGCGAAGTCCTTAGGAAGGCGTATGGCGCACCTGCCGACCGTTGGACTCAAGGGTCTCATGCGGTACGGTCCCGAGGGCTCGCTGGACGCGTTCCTGAAGGGGCTCGATCCGAAGCGTCGTGACTTGCTGCGCAAAGCGGTCCACGGCGGCGAGAGGCAGGCCAACACGAGCGAGGAAGCCGATGATCCTAAGGCGTGATCCAACCAAGGCGCTCCAGGTGGGGTTTCTCGCGGTACTTGTCGTCGCCACGGCTCAGGTGGCTTGGTGGATCCTCGACCAGCGCGCGCTGGCACGGGGCGAACAGGACCAACTCGTGGAGCTTTACGAGTCGGATGCGTCCGCGGTGACCGCCTTCGCCGAGTTGTGGAAGGTGACGCGCGGCGCGTCCCTTGACACCGAGGCCGTTGCATTGGCGGAGGCCGTCGCCGGTTTTCCCCATTTGACCTTCGACCCCGACGCCGGCATTGCATCGGTGCGGCCGGGTGCCGTCGACAACCTGGCGGACGACGTCGCGTCCCGCATAAACCGCTATGCCTGGGAAGGTGGGTTCTTTCTGCTTGTGCTGCTCGTCGGCATGGGGGTGCTGACCCGTGCCATTCGCGACGACGCCCAATTGCGGCGGCGCCAGCAGAACTTCATTGCCGCTGTTTCGCACGAGTTCAAGAGCCCGTTGGCCAGCATGCGGCTCTCCGGTGAAACGTTGGCAACGCGGAGCACGGAACCGGACAGCCGTCGACTGGGCGAGCGCTTGGTGGAGGACGGTGATCGACTGTTGCGCATGGTGGACAACCTTCTCGACACGGCACGGATCGACGATGGCCGGATCAACCTGCGTCGAGAGTCCGTGCCGTTGCGCGAGGCCGTCGAAGGGGTGACCGCCGGACAAACCGCGCGCGCAGCACGGGAGGGGATCGCCATCCTTGCCGACGTACCGGCCGTCACGGTGGAAGCGGATCCCCTCGCCCTCGAGAGCGTGTTGGGCAACTTAATCGACAACGCCATCAAGGCGTGCAGCGCGGGGGATGGTCGGGAGATTTCCATTGCGGCACACCGAGCCGGAACCGAGGTTGTCGTCGAGATCAGCGACGATGGAATCGGCTTTCCGCCCAGGGATGCCGCAAGGATCTTCGAGAAGTTCTACCGGTCGGAGGACGAAGGTACGAACCCGATGCCCGGAACGGGCCTTGGCCTCTACGTGGTGCGCCGACTTGCGGAGATCTCGGATGCACGCGTTGTCGCAAGAAGCGCAGGACCGGGCAAGGGCGCAACCGTCACCGTGACTTGGCCTGCCCCTCGGACATGAGCGCACCCGATCTCTCGGCAAGGATTCTCGTCGTCGATGACGAGGCGCACCTGGCGGCCGGGATTCGCGAGAACCTCCTCGCGGAAGGCTACGTGGCCGAGACGGCCCACAACGGGGCCGAGGGCCTTCGCGCGGCACGCGACGCGTCGTACGACCTGATCGTTCTGGACGTGGCCATGCCGGAGATGGATGGTCTCGAGATGTGCCGGGCCCTGCGCCGGGAGGGCATCGAAACACCGGTGCTGTTCCTCACGGTTCGCAGCGCGCCCGAAGACCGGATTGGCGGTCTCGAGGCGGGCGGCGACGACTACCTGGTCAAACCCTTCCATCTGAAGGAACTGCTGCTCAGGATCGTCGCCATCCTGCGCCGCACCAAGTGGTACAACGAAACCACGGCCAAGCTTCGCTTCGGTGGCAACGAGATCGACTTTCGCACGTATCGAGCCTGCGCGTGGGACGGATCGGAACATGCGCTCACCCACAAGGAAGCGATGATCTTGAAGCTCCTGGCGGAACGCGGCGACGGCGTGGTGGGACGGGAGGATATCCTCGATAGGGTCTGGGGCTACGAGGTCTTTCCGTCCACGCGCACCATCGACAACTTCATCGTCCGACTGCGTCGGCGATTCGAACGCAACCCGGACGCCCCCGCCCACCTGCACACGGTCCGGGGCGTCGGCTATCGTTTCACGAAAGCGCCCCAAACCCCGGCCAGGGGCGACCGGCGGGATCGGGTGGCGCCATGAGCGACAAGCTCCTGCTCAAGGCGCTCGCTCGCGAAGGCGTTCCGAGGCGCCCGCTGTGGATCATGCGCCAGGCAGGTCGCTGCCTCCCGGAATACCGGGCCATGCGCGAGACCCATTCCTTCAAGGCCCTGTCCGGCAGTCCGGAACTGGCTGCCCAAGTGAGCTTGCTCCCCTTGCGGCGCTACCCCTTCGACGCGGCCATCGTGTTCGCCGACATCATGAGCCCGCTTCCCGCGCTGGGCGTGCATTTCGACTTTGCGCCGGGACCGGTGGTGGCCGAACCGATCCGCAGCCAGGCGGGAGTCGATGCGCTGCATGACGCGCAAGTCGAGTGCCTCGCGCCGGAGGTGATCGAAACCGTCGCGCGGGTGCGTGAGGCCGCGCCCGACGACGTCGCGGTGCTCGGCTTCTGCGGCGCGCCGTGGACGTTGGCGGCGTACCTGGTCGAAGGACGCGGCGTCAAGGACTTCCCCACGCTGCGCACCTTCGCGGCGGCGGAACCCGCCGTTCTCGATGCCCTGCTTGCCAAGCTCTCGTCGGCGATGGCGGACTACCTCATCGCCCAGGCGAAGGCCGGGGCGGATGCCGTTCAGGTGTTCGATTCCTGGGCCGGGCTGCTTTCGCTGGCCGACTGGAACCGGTTGATCCGCCCCCATCTTCAAAGCTTGCTCGATACCGTTGGCGAGACCGGCGTCCCGAGGATTCTCTTCGTACAGAACGCGCCGCACCTGATGGACGCCTACGCCGAACTCCCGGCCCAGGCCATCAGCGTCGATTGGCGCACGGACATCGCCCGAGCGCAGCGGCGGTGGTCGGGGCATGCACTCCAGGGCAACATCGACCCCGCCGTCCTGCTCGGCGGGGAGGACGCCACGCGTCGCGCGGCTCGAGACCTGCTGGCGCGTGTCGAGCCCCGGGGCCACATCGTCAACCTGGGTCACGGTCTAATGCCCGAAACGCCGCTTGGGAGCATCGACGCGCTTGTCGAGGCCGTACACAACGAGGTCGCGCCATGAGTGAGGAACAACGCCTCCCCGACATGAGCGAGAAGGGCCGCCGGGAGGGACGGGAGATCTCCCTCGACCGGCGTTTGTTCATGAAGTTCACGGCATTTGAGGGTTCCGCGTCGGAAGCGGCCCGGGCGCTCGCCGAGTCCGGGTTCGAGGGCGCGGTCTACCGCGACGTCAACGATCCCAAGGGCATCGGAACCCTCGTGCTGGCCGAGGATCCGACGGTCTTCGTCACGTCGCTACGCGAGAGGTTCAACGACGGGCCGTTCAGCGTCATGGCGCACCAGCCGGCATACGACATGCTCGGCCGGACCTATTCCATCGGCTACGAAGGAGACCTTGAAGAGGTGCTCTTCGACCGACCTCGGCGTCGGATCCTCGACCCGGCGCTGTGCTGGGCGGTGTGGTATCCCCTGCAGCGCAGCAAGGCTTTCTACCGCCTCGACGACGACCGGCAACGTGCGATCCTCGGCGAACACGGCGGCATCGGCCGGCGCTACGGCGAGGCGGGGCTCGCCGCCGACGTGCGGCTCGCCTGCCACGGCCTGGACCGCAACGACAACGACTTCGTGATCGGCCTGCTGGGGCGTAGGCTGCATCCGCTGTCCGCGCTCGTGCGTGAGATGCGCGCCACGGAACAGACCTCGCAGTACCTCGACCGCTTGGGGCCGTTCTTCGTCGGACACGTTGTCTGGCAGTCGCCGCGTTCTTAGATGACGACTGCGGGTTTCGACGAGGGGGCGCGCAATTACGACGCCGTCCTCGTGGTCTCCTTCGGCGGCCCCGAGGGTGCCGACGAAGTAATGCCCTTCCTGGACCGCGTGCTCGCCGGCCGGCCGGTGCCGACGCCAGTAAAGGCCCGCATTGCCGAGCGCTACGCCCGGTTCGGCGGCGTCAGCCCCATCAACGCCCAGACACGCGAATTCATCGCGGCGCTCGAGGCCCGGTTGGCCGCCAAGGGACCACGACTGCCGGTGTACTGGGGCAACCGGAACTCGGCACCGTTGCTCGGCGATGCGATGCGGCGCATGGCCGGCGACGGCATCAGGAACGCCATCGCCTATGTCACGAGCGTGTTCAGTTCGTACAGCGGGTGCCGCCAGTACCGGGAGGACCTGTTCCGTGCGGCCGAAGGAGCGGAGGACGCGCCCCGGATCGACAAGCTGCGCGTCGCCTACAACCACCCCGGCTTCATTGCGGCGATGGAGCACCGTGTGCGCGAGGCACAAGCGATGGCGCCCGAGGGGGCGGCGCTGCTATTCACCGCGCACAGCCTGCCGGTGGCCATGGCCGCGCGTGCTGACTACGAGGCGCAACTTGACGAAGCGTGCGGTCTGGTCGCGCAACGCCTAGGCGACGTTCACTGGCGGCTTGCATTCCAGAGCAACAACGCGCGAACGGGCGATCCGTGGCTCACGCCGACGGTCGAGGACGCGCTGGCTTTGATCGCGTCATCGGGCCGTCCGGCTGTCGTCGTGGTGCCCATCGGTTTCGTCTGCGATCACATGGAAGTGGTCATGGATCTCGACGTCGAAGCCCGCACCTGCGCCGAAGGCCTGGGATTGGGCTACTTCCGCGCGCGCACGGTCGGCACCCATCCGGCCTACGTTGACATGGTGCGGCAATTGGTCGTCGAGCGGATGTCCGCGAACCCGCTTCGACCGTACCTTGGCCGACGCGGTCCGAATCCCGACTACTGCATGCCGGACTGTTGCCTGTCGGGAAGACCCGGCGCGCCAGTGTCGACCGTGGGCGGTGTGGGCGACGTACAGCCGGCATCTCGATGACCGCGGATCGTCGTCGAGACGTATTGGTCATCGGTGCCGGTCTTGCCGGCCTTGCCGCGGCGCTGCGCCTGCAGGAAAGCGGCTGCGACGTGGAAGTATTGGAGGCGAAATCCCGGGTAGGCGGCCGGATCCGCTCGATCCGCCGCGGCGACGGCGTCGAGGAAGCGGGCGGCACGACCATCGGCGGAGGCTATCGACGGGTGATTGACGCGGCGGCGCGCTACGGCGAGGAACTGATCGATGCGACCCCGATGCTCGCCTTCTTCCGCGAGCAGGACTTGGTGTTGCGTGGAGAGATCATCCGTCAAGCCGAATGGCCGACACATCCTGCCAATCCGTTCCCGGCCCCGGACAAGGCACTGATGCCCTGGAACTTTTCTCGCGTGCTGACGGGGCGGGAGAATCCGCTGCGCGAACCGGGCACGTGGCTCGAACCGGGCTCAGCGCATCTCGACGTGTCGATGCACGAATGGATGACGGGACTCGGTTTCGACGACGAGACGGTCGCCTTGGGTTACGGGCTCAACACGAGCTACGGCCACGATGCCCACGACATCTCCGCCTTGATGATGCTCGCCCGCGCCGCGTTCTCCACGGCCCAGCGCCGCCAGGTTCCCGAAGGGGTCGTCGGCTACACCGTGCGTGGCGGTGCGCAACGGATCCCGGAGGCGATGGCCAGGGCGTTGGTGAACGAGGTGCGGTTTGACAAGACAGCAACGGGAATCGAGGACGGCGCGTCCGAAGTGAGTGTTCACTGCGCCGACGGAACTTCGTATCGCGCGGATCGTGTGGTCTGCGCCGTGCCAACTCCGGCACTGCGGAGGCTAGCCTTGCGGCCCGCGTTGGCGGGACCGCAGGCGGAGGCGGTGGCCGGTCTACCCAGCCAGCCGATGACCCAGTTCTACTTCGCCACGAAGTCGGACTTCTGGAAGCATGACGGTTATGCGCCAAGCCTCTTCACCGACGGACCGGCGGGGATGGTCGCCGCTTCGCGGCGGGGCGAAGATCCCGAACGGGTGACTGGCCTGACAGCGTGGGTGATGGGACGCAACGCCCTGCGATTGGATGGCCTTTCCCCGGAACGCGCCGCTGCCACGGTCGTCGAAGAAATCGAGTCGGTACGGCCCGCCGCCCGCGGTCAGCTTGACTACATCGGTCGCCAAAGCTGGGCGGCGGATCCCTTTGCGGGTGGCGGCTGGGCCTATTTCCGGCCCGGCCAGGTCACCCGTTTCGGGTCGACCATGTCCGCGCCCCACGGTCGCATACACTTCTGCGGCGAGCATCTCGCTCGGATCGACCGGGGCATGGAAGGTGCCATGGAGTCCGGCGAACGGGCGGCGGAGGAGATCATTTCGTGAGCCTTCATCCAACCGCGGAGCGCATCGCCAAGGAGAGCTTCGCCTCGCTGATCGGCGTCGAGCTTGTCGAACACGACGAGGACCGGGTCGTCGTCAAACTTCCGTACCAGCGGAAACTCGGCGTCGGTCGGATCCACGGCGGTGCCATCAGCGCACTGGTGGACATCGCCGCCACGGCCGCTTTCTGGTCGTGTCCCAACGTGACGCCTACCTCCCAAGGGGCGACGGTGGGTTTCACCATCAACTTCCTGAAGCTGGCCGTTGCGACGGATCTCGTGGCGACGGCGACCGTGCGGCGCCGGGGCGGCACACTGTGTACGGGCGATGTCAGCGTCCGAAACGCCACGGGCGACGAAGTCGCGGCGGCGATGGTCACGTACAAGTTGACGGGGTATCGATCGAACACGGAACACTAGACGCTCGTCCGGGTCGAGGGCGAACCCCCATCCGGATTCCGGTAGGCGCGCAAGGCGTCGAGCACCGGGCTGCACTGGTCCGTCGTCGAACAGGAATGCGAACAGACGCCGGTCTAGCGGGGCGCCGAGTACCCGCGCAACGCGTCCCACACGGCGTTTCGCACCGCGCCGCTGTGCTTGCCACCTGTTCGTGAATGGATGCTAGCGTGTTTACCACAGGCGCCATGGCGCGTATGCTGTGTAGCACAGAACTCGTGAAACTGCATCGACGATGAAGAACATCACGGTATCGGTGGACGAGGAAGTCCACCGGCTGGCACGAATCCGGGCCGCAGAACGAGACACGTCGGTGTCCGCCCTCGTGCGGGACTTCCTTAGGCGCCTTGCGACGGGTCCCGTAGACGACACGACAGCCATCGAGGCAAGAATGGATGTGGACGAACTTCGTCGGAGGCGCCTGCGGGAGGTGCTCGCTGACATCCGCGCCACAACGGGGGGATTCAAGGCGGCGGACAACATTCCTCGTGATCAACTCTACGAACGCAACCGAGCAGATCACGACCCCGCAGGCGCGTAGGGTTCGTGCGCTTCGTCGACACCAACGTTCTGATTTACGCGGCGAGTCCGGCACCCGACGAGGCGACCAAGCAGCGAAGCGCCCAACGCCTTCTCGAAGCAGGGGACTTGGCGCTGTCGGTGCAGGTGTTGCAGGAGTTCTATCACCAGGTGACGCGCCCGACCCGTCCAACGCCGTTGACGCAGGATCACGCACTGCAGTTCATCGCCAGTCTGGGAGACTTCCCTGTTCAGGCCATAACCCTCGACGTGTTTCGAAACGCCGTGGCGATCAGCCGTCGCTTTCGGCTGTCCTATTGGGACGGCGCGATTCTCGCTGCGGCAACCGCTGCGGGTTGCGATGCCGTGTATTCGGAGGACATGAACGCCGAGCAGGACTACGGCGGCGTGCGCGTGATCAATCCGTTCTCCGAACCGGATGGTGGGCCGCGCCCAAACTAGGTTGATTCGGCTATCGTCTGGGAGCGAGGGATACCGGGACCTCCCGCAACGGCGTCGGCGCAACGAATGCAATGGTTCCGGTCGCAGCGAGTCCGCGCAGGGGACGCTTGAATCGCCTTGGTTGCGAGCGCGATGGCTGCTTGGGCCGGAAACGCGCGCCAGACACTGTTGGCCACGCGTTCACGCCGTTCGACGACGGCCAGCACCTCGTCGAAAGCGCCGAAACCTCGAGAGCAACCGCCCACGGCAACAGCAGTCGCATTGCCGTCGGGTCCATTGGCCCAGCGTCGAAATGGCCGTCGGCCCGCAAGTTCTTCGGCTGCATGCAGCGCCGTCATCGCTTCAAGGCCGACGCCCATCAGGAGGATGTCGCCGCCACGCTGTGCGAGTTCTCGGATCGGCGCATAGACGTCCAGCGCGGTCTGTCCATCCACGAGGGTTCTGGCATCCGGGCCGACAGCCGCGAACGAGTTGAGCGGGTGCATGCCTCTCACGGCACCATCCATGTTGAGAAGCGCCGCTGGAACCGCGCCCATGTCACGGTCGATCTCCCCACACGTCGGCATGTACACGCGACCGATACCGGTCGTCGGGCCTTGGAAGCCGTCTTCGATCCCATTTCGGGCCATCGGCGTCTGGTCGTTGGGTCGGGGAACGCCGAATGTCGACGAAAAAGATGGCACAAGGATTGTCCCGCCACCTTCAAGCAACCCGCCTAGGACGGCTTGGGCACCTCCCCGTATCGGGCCGAAAGAGGAGAGGCTGCTGTGGACCATCAACGGGCGCGCACTAAACCCCATTCGCGTTGCCGCCGACGCGATGGTGCGTTGATCGACCGCCATTGAACCCGAACGCGCCTAGCGCACGCGCTCGCTTGTTACTTGGGTCGCGACGAACTCGTCGATCTCGAAATCCGCGAAGTCGAGTTCTCGCAGGATCGTCCGGGTCTCGCTGGCGAACGGCGCCGTGGGTTCGCGGGACCGGAAGCCGTCGCCGTCGAGGGCGACCGGCGGAGACAGCACCGTGAAGTCGCCGGCTTCGGGGTGACGCAGGCGGTGGAACATGCCATTCGCATGGGCCTGCGGGTCGTCGAACAGTTCCACCGGGAACTTCACCGGCGAGACGGGTATGCCGGCTTCGTTCAACCGGGCGATCCAATGGGTGGCCGGTTTTGCACCGATGATCGCCTCCACCTCGCCCTTCAACCGATCGTAGTGGTCTCGGTGTCCTTCGCTCTCCGGCTTGTCGAGCAGCGAGTCCTCGATCTCGAGCACATCCAGGAACTTGCGCCGCAGGGAGTGACTGCCGCAGGCGATGGCGATCGGGGTGTCCGCCGTGTCGTAGGTGCGCAGATAGATCTTCAGCATCGGTGCCGTACGGGCACTCGTCATTCTGGTCGCCTGTTCGGCGAAGCCGGCACCGTCGCGTCGTAGGCCCGCGAGTTCACTCAAGACTCGTTCGTGACGGGGCGCGTCTTCGGCCTCGGATCGGATCAACTGGTTGTTCGCCAAGGTCATGGCGGCTTGCATGAGGGAGACATCGACGCTGCCGCCGGCACCGGTTCGCTCCCGCCGGAGCAGGGCAGCGGAGATGCCGAACGCCAAGGACATGGCGCACATGTAGTCGGCGACCACGGGATCGCCGGAAGTCGGGCGACCCTCGTTCAGGCGTCCGTTCGCCGCCATCAACCCGGTACGCGCCTGGACCACGGGGTCCATGGCCGCGAACGACGCCTCCGGTCCCTCGGTGCCGAATCCGGTCACCGAACCGACGATCAGGCGCTTGAACCGCCGGGTGAGCGTCGGTGCATCGAGTCCGAGTTGCCCGGCGAGACCGGGACGGAAGTTCATCAGCGCCACGTCCGCGCCCTCGATGAGCCGATCGATGATCGCGCCTGCGTCCGGGTGGCGGATGGCTAGCGGCAGCGACCGCTTGCCACGGTTGCGGGACAGGAAGATTCGCGTCTCGCCGGGAACGATCTGGCGCAGCTGGCGGGTGGGGTCGCCGGTCAGCGGCTCCACCTTGATGACCTCGGCGCCGCCCTCGGCTAGCAACTGGCCGCAGAACGGAGCCGACACGAACTGTCCGAACTCCACGACCCGGATACCGGCGAAGGGTTGGTTAGGGTTCATGGCGAAAGATGATAATACCCCGGGTGTGCGCCGGGTGCGGCTCCGGCCCAGCCACGCCGACCTCGCATGGACCAAACGCGCCCGGTCGCGTACGCTCCCGTTCGCTTTGTTCCATGCGAGTTTCCATCCCGGGACCGGGCCGCGGACGGGCAGGGAACTG
>JAPPGK010000088.1 GCA_028821405.1 Gammaproteobacteria bacterium
GGAACACTCCGGCGACCACTGACGCGACGTTTGAGGGTTGACGTGACACTAGGCGTTGGGGGCCGGCGCGCGTAGAGCCTGCGGGCCCCGACCCCGCTTCGTTTCACGCCAGACGCCGCTGGCCTCGCCGGTTCCGCTGACGTATGTTTCGCGGCGGGGCTGACGACGCGGGCGAGGCACGCATGGAAAACAATATCGGGTGGTGGCTGACCAAACGGGCGTTCCTCACGCCGGACCGGGAGGCCTATGTCGATGGCGGGGGCGGCGAGCGGCTGACCTTCAGCGGGCTCAATGCGCGCTGCAACCAGACCGCCAATGCGTTCCTGGACGCGGGCGTCGACAAGGGCGAGCGGGTCGGCCTTCTGCTGATGAACAGCGCCGAGTTCGTGGAGGCCTACTTTGCCTTGGCGAAGATCGGCGCCGTCGTGGTGCCCCTCAACTGGCGCCTCGTCGCGGACGAACTGGAATTCATCTTGAAGGACAGCGGTACGACGCGGCTCGTGTTCGACGACGACTTTGCCGACACGGTGGCCGATCTGCACTCCCGGGGCTACAAGACCGACATCGGACAGTGGCTACAGGTCGCGAACGGGGACGTCGCCTACTTCGCAGAGGACTACCGCGTGTTTCGGGACGCGGCAGGCCCGGCCGAACCGCCGATCGGCGCCCGGGACGACGACATGCTCTACATCATGTACACGTCCGGCACGACCGGGTTGCCCAAGGGCGTCGTGCACACTCACAACACGTGTGTCTGGGCGTGTATCACCATCGCCGCGACGACGTACTTCGAGGACGGCGACCGGTTCCTGTCGCCGCTGCCCATGTTCCACGTTGGGGCGCTGACGCCGCTGACGATGTGCATCTACCGCGGCGTGACCAGCGTCGTCATGCGCGCATTCGACCCGGTGTCGGCATGGCGGATCGTCGATGCGGAACGGGTCACGGTGGGCTTGGCCGTGCCGGCCATGCTCAACTTCATGCTGCAGGTCCCGAACCTCGGCAACTTCGACTACTCCCGGTGGCGCTGGTGCATGTCCGGGGCGGCACCGGTACCGGAGGCGCTGATCGAGGCCTACGAGAAAATCGGCCTTGAGATCCACCAGGTCTATGGACTAACCGAGTCCTGCGGCCCGGCGGCCCTCATCGATGCGGAGAACGCGCTCAAGCGGATCGGCTCGACCGGCAAGGCGTTCTACCACACCGATGTGCGGATCGTCGATCGCGAGGGCGTAGATTGCCAACCCGGCGAACCCGGCGAGGTGCTGGTGGCGGGGCCGCACATCATGCGCGAGTACTGGAACCGACCCGAGGCGACGGCCGAGACGCTCCGGGATGGTTGGCTGCATACCGGCGACGTGGCGCACATGGACGCCGACGGTTTCATCTACATCGAGGATCGGATCAAGGACATGATCATATCGGGTGGCGAGAACGTCTATCCCGCCGAGATCGAGAAGGTGCTGCAGACCCATCCCGGCATCAGCGAGGCCGGCGTCATTGGCCAGCCCAGCGAGCGCTGGGGCGAGTCGCCCTTCGTGGTGGCCGTCAAGAGCGATGACGCGCTGACTGAAGCCGACGTCATCGAATTCTGCCGGGGCAAGCTTGCGGGCTACAAGCAACCCAAGGGCGCGGCTTTCGTCGACGTCCTGCCGCGCAATCCCTCGGGCAAGATCCTGAAACGGCTGCTGCGAGAGGAGTTCCCGGGTCCGGCACCGGTTTGAGCATGTCGGATGTTCATATGCCGCGATGCATCGCGAGGACAGCGTAGGGGCAAGGCGGCCGGGAGCCTCGCTGGGGGTCCGCCGTGAAGGTCGATGAGCTAGCGATCCGGCTCGTTCCATTCTGCGGTGCCAAGTACGGTCGCGACGTACGCGTATTCGATGTGCACACCATGCCCGGGCACGCCGGCTTCTCCTACGGGTTCAGCGTGGCGATGGACCCAAACGAGGCCGAGTCCTGGTTCATCCGCCTGCCCCCGCCCAATGTCAACTGGCGCGGTACCGCCGACGTGCTGCGCCAGGTAGCGGCGTTGAACGCGCTCGAAGGGACCGAAGTACCGCATTGCCCCGTTCGGTGGTCGGGGGACGACCTCGAGTGGTTCGGCTGTCCGTACTTCGTGGTGCCGAAACTCGATGGCGACGTGCTGCGCCTGGGCCCTGGGGAATGGGCGTCGGCGCTCGCCGAGGATGTTCAACTGGCCATGGGACGCCAGGTCATGTCGGCGCTCGCGGGCATTCACAAGGTTGACCCGGCGCGCGCGCCCTACCTGGGCGAACCGGTCCCGTTCCACGAGGACGTGGAGCGTTGGGATCGGTTCTACGAACGCGCCGCCGACCCCGAATGCCTGGCGCGTGTGCCGGATTGCCGCCGGCGCCTGTTGGAGACGCTGCCCGCCGACGCGCCCGTGGGGATCTATCACGGCGACTTCCAGACCTCGAACCTGTTCTTCGCGTTGCCGTCGCCACAACGTCCACCCGAACTCCTTGCCGTCATCGACTGGGAACTGACGGGCATCGGCGCGACGCTGAACGACGTGGGCTGGATCTGCACGTTCAGCGACCGTCAAGCCTGGGCCAAGGGAACCGGCGAGCGCCCCATGTTCCTCGATCCCGAAACGCTGATGGCGCTCTACGTCGACGCCTATGGCGGCCCGCTCCCCGACCTGAACTGGTTTCGCGCGCTCGCGGCCTACAAGTTCGCCATCATCACGGGCTTCAACCTGAGCCTGCACCGTCGCGGCAAACGCGTGGACCCGTCGTGGGAGGTCACCCGGAACTCGATGGCGCCTCTCATCGATCGGGCGTTGGCGCTATTGGGGTAGGGGCGACCCTTGCGATTCGCCCGGGAATCCGCACGGCACCTGGCTGCGGTCGCCGGGTGGAACGTACGACTTTTGGTTGTCGCCCGGTGAAACCCACGTCACTGCCGCCGGTTCGGGCTAGGCGAGGCCCGCCCCTTGCATGGAACAAACGCCAAAGGGAGCCTGCGACCGTGGCGATTGTTCCATGGGTAGGTCGGCGTGGCTGGGCCGGAGGCGAACCCCGGCGCACAGCGAAGCGAAGCGCCGGGGACGGCTTTGGGGCGCTACGGGTCTGGGCGTGTGCGTATCCGTCCTTCGGGTGCCGCCTCGTCCGGGCAGGCGCCCCGTTCGACTTGGACCGTCGAGTGGTCGATGCCGAAGGTCGTGCGCAGCACGGCTTTCACCCGGCTGACTGCGGACTGTTCGTCGGTGTCCTCCGCGAGCCGGGCGTGAAGGGTCAGCATGGGTTTCTCGCCGGTCAGGGCCCAGACGTGAACATGGTGGATTTCGAGCACGCCCGCAATCTGCGTCAATGCCGAACGCACGGCGCCGATGTCGATGCCCTTGGGCGTGGCTTCGAGCAGGATTCGCCCGGCCTCCCTTAGCACCCGCCATGCGCCGCGCACAAGGATGGCGACCACCACCAGCGCCAGGATCGGATCGGCGTAGCGCCAGCCGAACCAGAGTGCGGCCAAGGCCGAGACAATGGCGGCAATGGAGCCCAGGATGTCGCCAAGCACGTGCAAGGCTGCGCTCTTGACGTTGAGGTTGTCCGACCGATGCAGGATGCGGTAGGCGACGAGGTTGACGGCGAGGCCGACGGTGGCGACGCCGAGCACGGGCAACGGGACGATCATCTCGGGTGAACGTAGCCGCCCGAGGGCTTCGATCAGTATCCACGCGCAAAGCCCGAACAGGGCCAGGGCGTTCACGAACGCCGCGAGCACTTGGAACCGGTCGTAGCCGTAGGTGAGCTGGTCGTCGTGCGTCCGCCGGGACAGGCGCATGGCGAACCACGCGAGTCCCAGGGCCGAAGCGTCGAGAAACATGTGGCCGGCATCCGCGGCAAGGGTCAGGGAGTTCCCGATCCAGGCACCGACCACCTCGATCAGCATAAAGCCCGCAATCAGGGCAAAGGCACGTGCCAGCATGCCCTGGTGGTCGGGACCGCGTTCGTCGGTCTGGGTGTTGACGGTATGCCCCTGGGCAGCGGCGATTGCGGGCAGTATAGCCGCCGTCGCACCGGGTCCCGGTGAACTGTTGTACGCTTCGTCGTCGCTTGCCCTCACGCACCGAGATGAGCCGGGATCGGCAACCCATCGACAGGACGTTCTACGCCCGAGACCCGCGGCGGGTTGCGCGCGGCTTGCTTGGCACGCTACTCGCACACGGCGGGACGCTGGGTCGAATCGTGGAGACGGAGGCCTACCTGGCTTTCGGCGATCCCGCCGCCCATGCCTACCGCGGTCGCACCAAGCGTACCGAAATACTGTTCGGACCCCCCGGCCACGCCTACGTATACCGCACCCGGCAGCACTGCTGCCTCAACGTCGTGGTGCAGGAGGTCGACGTGCCGGGATGCGTGCTGATCCGGGCGCTCGAGCCATTGGCGGGAGTCGGGGCGATGAGAAGGCGCCGAGGCCACGTGCCCGATGCCCGGCTCGCGGACGGCCCGGCGAAACTGTGCGAGGCGTTGGCCATCGACATGGACCACTACGGGGAGGACCTTTGCGGCGGGGGGCGGCTGACGATCATCTCGGACGGCCACGATGTCCCGGACGTGTTGACGACGCCCCGAATCGGCATCTCCCGCGCCAAGGACTGGCCGCTGCGCTACCTGTTGGCACCTGACCGAACCGCGGCCGCAGCATCCCGGCACCGGCAAATGCCGAGGCGGCTAGGTTCGTAGGGGCGACCTTGGCGGTCGGTGTGGACTTGGACGTGCGGGCGACCGCGGAACGGTCGCATACTTGCCGCTTGACCCCAATTCGGACAGACTGCGATTCGGTATGCGCTAACGCTTAAGGGAGGTGCCATGTTCGGCCCCAAGGAACTCGTCGTCGTCCTTGTGGTTCTGTTGATCGTGCTGGTGGTGTTCGGGCCCAAACGCATCAAGAGCCTGGGCTCCGAACTCGGCAACGCCATCAAGGGGTTCCGCAAGGCCGTGCGCGAGAACGACGCCGGTGCCGAGGCGAAGGCTGTCGAACACGAAGGCCAGGAGGCGTCGGCGAGTCCCGGTGCAGCGCGCGCGGACGGCTTGTCGTCTGGCGACAAGCCACAGAATGTTTGACCTCTCCTTTCCGGAGTTCTTCCTTGCCGCGGTGGTGGCGCTCGTCATTCTGGGACCGTCGCGGCTTCCCGGTGCCCTGCGAACCCTTGGACTGTGGATCGGCCGGCTGCGGCGCAACTACTACAACGTCAAGACCGAGATCGAGCGCGAAATCGGTATGGACGAGGTCCGCAGGCAACTTCACAACGAACAGGTCATGGCCGACGTGAAGCGCGTTGAGCGCGAGGTCCAGGCCATGGGCGAGGAAATCAACCGCATTGAAGATCCGATGGCGCAAGCTACTGACCGGCCAGTGGCGCCGCGCGACGAAAACGGAGACAGCCCCCGCAACGAGCGGGGGGCCGACAACGACGGAAAGGCCGCCTAAGGGCATATCGCGCCTGCTTCGACGCAAGTCGGCGTCGGGCGTGACGGCGTTGGCAGATAGGACCGACGTCGCCTCTGGGGGCGCCGCCGACGGGTCCGACGACGGCGAGCGTGCCCACGATGAACGAGTCGACGCGGACGAACAGCCCTTCCTGTCCCACCTCCTGGAACTGCGTACCCGGATCCTGCGCAGCCTCCTGGTCGTGTTCGTGTCGTTCTTCCCGGTGTACTACTTCAGCGACGAGATATTCGACTTAGTCACCGGGCCGATGCGCGACGCTCTGCCGGGTGACATGATCGCAACGCAGGTGGCATCGCCGTTCCTCACGCCGCTCAAGCTCTGCCTCTACGTCACGGTCTTCATCACCATCCCCTACGTGCTGCAGCAGGTGTGGGGTTTCGTCAGACCGGGTTTGTACCTGCGCGAGAAGCGCTTCGCCATCCCGCTCCTGGTCTCAAGCACGGCGCTCTTCTACGTCGGCATGGCCTTCGCCTACTACGCGGTATTTCCCCTGGTCTTCGAGTTCTTCGCCAGCCAGGGCTTGACCGGGGTCACGCCAACCACGGACATCAACCAATATCTCGACTTCGTCCTGAAGTTGTTTTTCGCGTTCGGCGTCGCGTTCGAGATACCCGTGGCCACGGTGCTGCTTGCCAAGACGGGACTGACGTCGTCGCGTGCCATGGCGCGCAAGCGTCCGTACGTCATCGTCGGCTGCTTCGTGGTCGGCATGTTGCTGACCCCGCCGGATGTGATCAGCCAGATTCTGCTGGCGGTACCGGCCTGGGTGCTGTTCGAATTCGGGATCATTCTCGCCAGGATGGTCGAGAAGCCGAACACGGAAGCGGATGAAGAGAAGGAAGAGAAGGAAGAGGAAGAAGAGAAAGAGGGCAATGAAGAGGAGGCGAGACCGTAGATGATGGCCGACCCTATATTGCGCCTGCGCCAGATCTGTCTGCTCGCCCGGGATCTGGAGTGGACATCCAACCTTCTGTGCACGGCGTTCGATGCGCCCGTGGTGTTTCGGGATCCCCGAATGGCCGCTGGCGGGAATCTGACCAATACGCATATCCGCTTGGGCGACTCGTTTCTCGAAACCGTGTGTCCGACGGACCTTGCCTGGCAGCGTTCCACGACCCAGACCCGGCTCTTGGAACGCAACGGCGATTGCGGCTACATGGCCATCGTCCAGGTTCCGGACGTTTCGGTGGCCTCGCGGTCGATGGCGGTGCAGGGCGCGGGCATAGGGATCGTTTCGGGTAGCTGGAACGTCTGCCCCGGCACGCCGGGGTCGGGCTTGGCCGGGGTCGAGGCGGGACGTTATGTGCTCGGCGAATCCCTGCCCAAGAGTCCCGGCACGGTCTCCGGCGTGAACGTGCAGTTCCACCCTAGGGACTTCGGCACCCTCGCCGAGATCCAGGAGAACTGGCCCGGTCACGGCGACTTTCCGCACAACAAGGGAGCGTACTTCCCGGCCGGGAACACTTGGCAGAACGGGGTCGACGCACGGCCGCATGGCTCCGTGACCACGGGCTTCGCGGCCGTCGAGATCGCGCCCCGGGACACCGACCCCGAGGAGATGTGCCAGCGGTGGCTGCGCGGCCTTGGGGCAGGATGTTCGATAGACCCGGAAGACCCCGCGACGTTGAGACTCGCAGCCGGACAATCCATGCGGTTCGTCGAGCCGGAGCCAGGTGGTGCTACCGGCGTGGTCGGTGTGGACTTGTGGGCAGTCCCCGGGGTCGACAGGAAGTTCGATGAGCTGTTCATTTGCGGCGTGAAGTGGACGCTCGTGGCGCCGCCGTCATAGGGAGTTTGGGGAGTTTGGGGGAGTTTGGGACACAGGGAGTTTGGGGGAGTTTGGGACACACGGGGGTGGGGAGTTTGGGACACACGTGAATCGGTCCTACACGGGGCTTCACATGGCGAGTTTGGGACACACGTGAATCGGTCCTACACGGGTAGGGAGTTTGGGACACACGTGAATCGGTCCTACACGTGGGGAGTTTGGGACACCGTGGGGAGTTTGGGACACACGTGAATCAGTTGGCGAGTTTGGGACACACGTGAATCGGTCCTACACGGGGGAGTTTTGGGACACACGCGATTGTGATCGCACACGGCTGTAGGATGTTGCCCCCCAAACGTTCGGCCTTGGGTGGGCGCAAGCGCGCGAAACGGGCACGCAGGGAGTTTGGGACGCAGGGAGTTTGGGACACACGTGAATCGGTCCTACACGGGGCTTCACATGGCGAGTTTGGGACACACGTGAATCGGTCCTACACGGGGGAGTTTGGGACACACGCGATTGTGATCGCACACGGCTGTAGGATGTTGCCCCCCAAACGTTCGGCCTTGGGTGGGCGCAAGCGCGCGAAACGGGCACGGCTATGGGATGCGGGGCCGAGACAGGTTGGCCGGTGCCGGTAACGGGCCGCGCGGGACCATGCCAACGACCGCGCGCGAGCGTTCTCCGACGTTGGCGGCGTGGCCGAGGGGTTCGGGCGCGCGCCGCCGCGTGGCGGCCGCGCCCCGTGGCGTCAGGCGGGCAGGGGCGTCTCC
>JAPPGK010000034.1 GCA_028821405.1 Gammaproteobacteria bacterium
CGAGGAACACTCCGGCGACCACTGACGCGACGTTCGAGGGTTGACGTGACACTAGTCCACCGTGGCTGCGGCGATCCGATTCTCGATCTTGCGCGCCCAGGTCTGCGGCCCCGTGACATGCACCGATTCGCCCAGGGAATCCACCGAGACGGTAACCGGCATGTCCTTGACCTCGAATTCGTAGATCGCCTCCATGCCAAGGTCCTCGAAAGCCAGCCGGGTCGACTTGGTGATGGCCCGGGCGATCAGGTAGGCGGCACCGCCCACGGCGATCAGCGACACGGCACCCAAATCGCGTATGGCATCCACCGCCACGGGTCCCCGTTCGGCCTTGCCGATCATGCCCAAGAGTCCGGTCTGTTCGAGCATGGTCCGGGTGAACTTGTCCATGCGGGTCGCGGTGGTGGGGCCCGCCGGACCGATGACCTCGTCGCGGACCGGATCCACGGGCCCCACGTAGTAGATGAACCGGTCCTTCAAGTCCACCGGCAGCGGTGCCCCGTTTGCGATCAAGTCCACGAGCCGCTTGTGGGCCGCATCGCGCCCGGTGAGCAGACGACCGGAAAGCAGTAGCGTCTCACCGGCTCGCCACTTCATCGTCTCGGCGCGGGAAACCGAGTCGAGGTTCACGCGCCGAACGTCTGTCCCCGGCCGATAGGCGACTACCGGCCAGTCCGCCAGATCCGGTGGCTCGAACATCGCGGACCCCGAGCCGTCGAGTTCGAACTTCACGTGGCGGGTGGCGGTGCAGTTGGGGATCACCGCCACCGGCTTGGTGGCGGCATGCATGGGATGTTCCAGCACCTTGACGTCCAGTACCGTGGTCAGACCGCCGAGCCCCTGAGCGCCGATCCCGAGGGCGTTGACCCTCTCGAAGATCTCAAGGCGCAGTTCCTCGGCGCGATTGGCCGGCCCACGCGCTTTCACCTCGTGGATGTCGATCGGCGCCATCATGGCTTCCTTGGCCAGCATCATGGCTTTCTCCGGCGAGCCCCCGATGCCGATACCGAGGATGCCGGGTGGACACCAGCCCGCCCCCATGGTCGGCACCGTCTGGAGGATCCAATCGACGACCGAGTCCGAGGGGTTGAGCGTCGCGAACCTGGCCTTGTCTTCGCTGCCACCGCCTTTGGCCGCGACCTCCACGCCAAGCTTGTCGCCCGGCACGATGCGCGTGTGGATTACCGCCGGCGTGTTGTCCCGCGTGTTTGTACGACTGCCATCGGGATCCGCGAGTATCGAGCCGCGCAGCAGGTTGTCCGGATGCTGGTACGCCCGACGTACGCCCTCGTTGATCATGTCGTCGATGCTTTTGCCGCCTTCCCAGCTCACCTCCATGCCGACTTCCAGGAAGACGATAACGATGCCGGTGTCCTGGCAGATCGGTCGCTTGCCCAAGGCACACATCCGCGAGTTCTCGAGCACCTGCGCGAGTGCGGCCTTGGCGGCGGTGGATTCCTCCCGCTCGTAGGCGTGGGCCAGGGCGCGGATGAAATCCGGCGGGTGGTAGTAGGAGATGTACTGCAGAGCATCAGCGACGCTCTGGGTCAGGTCGCCCGCGTTGATGACGGTCATCGCTGCACCGGTCGTTGCCGTGGTCCGCACGATTCTACGCCCCTCGGGCCGTGCGCCGACGAAACGCGCATTCGGGTTAAACTCGAAACGCGAGGGAGGGATTCATGGCCGAAGCAGTGTCCTACACAGAGGGCGAACTCGCGCTGGCGACAGGCAAGATCAAGTATCTCGAACAAGGCGCCGGACCACCGGTCGTTATTCTCCACCATAGCTGGGGAAGTCCCGGCTGGCTGCCGTTCCACGAACGATTGGGGGAAACCCACCGCGTGATCGTACCGGACATGCCAGGTTGGGGCGGCTCCGAGCGGCCTGCCTGGGCCAGAGACCCCCGGGACATCGCGATCATCGTGACGCGTCTGCTCGCACGCCTCGAACTCGACAACGTCACGCTCGTCGGGCTGGGTTTCGGCGGCTACGTGGCAGCCGAACTCGCGACGATGAACCCATCGCCCCTGGCCCACCTAGTACTGGTCGGGTCGGCGGGCCTGCAACCGAAGACGGGTGAGATCATGGACCAGATGATGCTCTCCCACCGCAGGTACATCGAGGAGAGTTTCCGCAACGCCGAGGCCTACACCGACTATGTCGGGGAAGAACCGCCGGACGACATCCGCCAGCTGTGGGACCTGTCCCGCGAGATGACCGCCCGGGTCACGTGGAAACCCTACATGTTCAACCGGCGTCTTGCGCCCCTTCTCGGCGACCTGGACGTACCCACCCTCATCGTCTGGGGCGACAAGGACAAGGTGGTTCCCTTCGAGTGTGCCAAGCAGTTCGAGGCCGCCATCCCGAACGCCCGGATCGAGGTCCTGGAGGGTGCCGGCCATGTTGTCGAATTGGAGCAACCCGACCAGCTCGCGTCCCTCGTAGGGAACCCATGAGCACGCCGCGAGCCATTTGAGAGAGACGCACCATGTTCATCGGACATTTCACGGAACGGCCCTACCAAGATCCCAAGTCGGGGTATTTCGGCGCAACCGGTCGCAGCCTCATGGACCTAGGCATGTCCAACGCGAGCTACGACCCGAAGCTCGGCGCCGATCTCTACAACCGCTATCTCGACGAGCGCGTGTTCGCCGAAGAGATGGGGTTCGACGGGCTGATGCTGAACGAGCATCACTCGACACCATTCTGCATGGGTCAGGTCATGAACCTCGAAGCGGCGATCCTTGCGCGCATCACCAAACGCGCCAAGATCGTGCTGCTCGGCAACATCCTGCCCATCTGGGACGACCCCCTGTTCCTCGCCGAGGAACTCGCCGAGATCGACATGATCTCCCGGGGTCGGCTGGTCACCGGATGGGTGCGGGGAACCGGTCGCGAGAGCGTCGCCCACAACGCGGTACCACCCTACAACTGGGAGCGGTTCCAGGAAGCCCACGACTTCATCGTCGAGGCGTGGACGAAACCCGGACCTTTCCGCTGGGAGGGCGAGCACTACCACTACCGCTATGTGAACCCCTGGTCGCGCCCCTACCAAGAGCCTCATCCGCCGATCTGGATTCCCGGCGTCATGAGCCGCAACACGGTCGCCTGGGCCGCCAAACACCGCTATCCGTACCTCATGCTGGCCACGGAACTCCAACCGACGCTGGAGTCATTCCAGTACTACGACGAGGTCGCCGCGGAAGCAGGCTACGACGCCGGCACCGAGCATCGTGGGTACCTGTTCAAGGTCCACGTGGACGAGACGGAGGAACTTGCCGAAGAGGCCGGCCGCAAGTACGTCCAAGGTCCTAGCAATCCGTTCCTCGAAGGCAACCAGGGAATCGTCCGGCCGTTCATCCAGAACCTCCCCGGACTAACCCAGCGCAACAATCTGCTGCCGACCATGCGCAGCTTCGCCGCGGCGGCATCCCGGGGCCGTGCCGGCCAACACCTGAAGGAGCAGAAGCAGGAAGCCCCGCCCCCGCCGCCCAAGGACACCTACACCGACCAGACCGAGAAGCTCTCCATCATCTCCGGGACGCCGGACACGGTGATTCCCAAGGTCCGGCACGTCCTGGAAACCCTGCGACCGGGCACGATCTTCTTCTGGGACGGCGATGGCGCGATGTCCCACGACGACCAGATGCGGAGCCTGAGGCTGATGGGTTCGGACGTGATCCCGGCGGTCCGCGAAATGGCGGACGAACTCGATCTCAAGGGGCCTTTCGAGTCCAACCCGGCAGGAGATGCCCAGACGGCGGCCGAAGCGCCTGTCGAGGGTTCCGGCGATGCCGCAACCCAAGCAGCCGACTGATCGTGCCCGCCAAGGCGGCACTGCTGGCGAATCCAGTCCACCTGATCCTGCGCGGCTGAGGTCCGCTGCGCCAAGGGAGCAGGCCCCCCTTGGAATCCCCCGAAAGGATCCAAGGAGACGCAAGGAGCGAGCGCCCGGGCCAGCCGGAACCCGTGGCGGGCCTATTGCGAGCAGCGCCCCCCGCCGAGCACACAGAACCGCGAGCAATGCGGGTGATTGAGGGCGACGTCACCCAAGCTGTCGCCGAGTCGTTCGCCGAGACTGAACGCCGGGTCATAGGGCAGCAGCGTGCAGCTTGCCACGACTGGCGAGTGAGCCCCTTTGCGTTTGATGACCATGCGCGAGGAAGCGCACATCACGTCGCCTGGTTGCATGCCTACGATGTCCCAGCATTCGGTGGTGATCTCGGGGGTGTCGGCGTTGAGGTCCATTTCCGGGAACAGCACGAGTTGCGTGGGGGAAGCCGGGTCGATGTCGATCCCTTCGGCAGTGAACAGCCGTTCGAAGCCGCGACGCAGCGCGTCCTCCTCGTCGCCCCAGCGACGACGACCGGCGGCGGCGATGGCGAAACCGTTGTCGGAGAGCCACTTGAGTCCGTCGAGCGTCGGCGTCCAGGTGCGTGGCCCGCGTTCCTCCTCGTGGAGTTCCGGGCGGTAGTGGTCGATGGAGACACGTAGGGTAAGCCGGGATCCGTACCAGTCCCGCAGGGCGAGGAGCTCGGGGGCGCACTTCATCATCGGACGCATTGCGTTGGTCAATAGCAGAACCCGGTAACCCCTGGCCAGGCTGTCGGCGAGCATGGCCGGCAGATCGGGATTCATGAACGGCTCGCCGCCCGTGAACCCGATCTCTTCGGTGGGGAGGTCAAGAGCCGAAATCTCGTCCAGGTAGCGGCGCACCTCGAGGCGGCTCAGGTAGACCAGGCGGTCGTTGCGCGGGCTCGACTCGATGTAGCAGTGCCCGCATTGGAGATTGCATAGGGTGCCGGTGTTGAACCAGAGCGTGCGCAGTCGATCCAGGGCGACACGAGCCCGCGGCTTGCCCGCCGCCGTCCAGTCCGGGTCGACGAACCTTCCACGAGCCGCCGACGGCGCGACCGACGGACTGCTAGAGTGTCGCGGATGTCCATTCGGCAATCCAAGGCGCGCGAACACGCGGACATCGTCGTGGTCGGCGGGGGTCCTGCCGGGAGCACGGCGGCCACGCTGCTCGCCCGCGCCGGACTCAAGGTCCAACTGTTCGAGCGCGAGCGTTTTCCGCGATTGCATGTCGGCGAATCCCTGCTGCCGGCGACCTTGGCCGTTCTGGACGGCATTGGTGTATTGGACGCCATCGAAGGCGAAGGGTTCAAGCGAAAGTGGGGCGCAACCATGTGTTGGGGACGCACACGCGATCCTTGGAGTTGGTACTTCAAGGAGACCAACAAGCGCTTCCCGTACGCCTACCAGGTGTGGCGGCCCCGTTTCGACCAGATCCTGCTCGATCACAGTCGCGATTGCGGCGTCGAGGTCCACGAAGCAACCGCCGTAAGGCGTGTGGTGTTCGACGGTGCCCGGGCCACGGGGGTCGAACTCGCCCACGGCGGGCGCATCGGCGCGACCATGGTCGTCGATGCCACCGGCCAGGCCTCGCTGCTCGCCCGGCAACGCGCGTTGAAGGTGTGGGATCCGGCGTTCCGCAACCTCGCGGTGTACGGGTATTTCCGGGACTGCGCCCACTTGGACCCGCCTGCCGACGGCAACATCTTCATCGAGTCCTACGCCAACGGCTGGATCTGGAAGATTCCCCTGGCCAACGGCGTGTCCAGCATCGGTGCCGTGGTGGATCGCGATGTCGGCGCGAAGGCGATCCGGCGCTCGGGACTGCGTGGATTCCTTGATGAACAGATCTCCCGGGCACCGCGCACCGCCGCCCTGGTCGAAGGCGCCGTGGGCGAGTCGGCACCCACGGCCGTCCGGGACTGGTCGTATTCGGCCTCGTCCATGACGGGGCCGGGGTGGGTCCTCCTCGGCGACGCGGCTTGTTTCGTCGATCCGCTGTTCTCCACGGGGGTCCACCTGGCGGTGACGGCTGCCCACATCGGGGCTGCATACGTCGTCACGGCACTGTGCGATCAGGACCTTGCGCCCGAGGCCGCTGTCGCGTTCGAGCGCCTCTACCGCACGCAGTACGAGCACTTCCACGAACTCGCGCGGCTCTTCTATGCCGGAAACAGGAGCGTCGATTCGTATTTCTGGGAGACGCGGCGCATCACGGGCGAGCAACGCCCGCCCAGGGAGGCCTTCGTACGAGCGGTCTCCGGACAAGCTGCCGCCGGCTACGAACGATCCGTGCTGAGCCGGGCTTCTCTGCCAAACGACATCGAAGCCGCCCTGCAATCGCTAGAACCCGCACCCGTCGTTGCCGAGGTCGCCAACCTGCGACCCAGACTCGCCGCCGGGCTTTCGCTCGTTCCCGACGCCGTGCTGGGCGACGGACGATTCGAAAGAGGCCAGGTCATTCGTGGCGACAACCGCGTCGACCTGCCGGTGAGCCCCTTGGTCGCACACGTCGTGCAACGCGCCGAGAGGAGCAAGGGGAGCGAAACCATCGCCGAGATCGCCAACAGCGTCGCCGCTCTGCACGGCGTCCCAACCGAGCACATCCTCCCAGGCGCGTCCGAAGCCGCACGACTGCTCCTCCGAGACGGCGTGCTGACCTGCATCAAGCCCTGATACAACGGGGCCCAGGCACCCCAAAACCGTTGCTTGGCGACACCGCCTGTTGCCCGAGCCCAAGCCGCGCCAGCACCCACATGAGCTCATTGCCTTGTATAAGATCACTATCTTTAATCAATAAACCCTGTATTTAGTCATTATTTATGTGAATATACAATGCTATCACGACCGTAGCCCGCGGTCGGTTCGTTGCGACGAGGTTCTAACATGATGCCGAACATCCTAGAACGTCACGAACTCTTCCACCTCGAGGAGTGGGCCGGCCGGGCTTCCCGAAAACCGCTGGTGATTCGCGGCGCTCGACAAGTGGGCAAATCGACACTGGTACGGGAGTTCGCCCGCCGCGCGCGGATGACGCTCGTGGAGATCAACTTGGAACGCAATCCCGAAATCGGACAGGCCTTCGAAAACGCCGACCCCGCGCAAGTTCTCGCCACGCTTTCCCTCCTTACCGGGCAAGGCGTAAGAGCCGGCGAGACGCTGTTGTTCCTGGACGAGATACAGGCCGTGCCACGGGCCTTGGCGATGCTTCGCTATTTCTACGAGGAGATGCCCGGCCTTCACGTGGTGGCCGCGGGTTCGCTGTTGGAACTCGCCCTGGAAGAGAAGGGGTTCTCGATGCCGGTGGGACGCATCGAGTACCTGAACCTCGGACCGATGCACTTCGAGGACTTTCTCGTGGCCGTCGGACGCCCACGGCTTGCCGAACATCTGCGGACATTCGAACTTGCCGGGGGTACGCTTCCCGATGCCCTTCACCGCCAGTACCTGGGCCTGCTACGGCAGTACTGGATCGTCGGGGGGCTCCCCGAAGCCGTCGCCGCCTACGCGTCGACAACCGGCGGCCCACCCGGTGACTTCATCCACGTCGCGCGCATCCAGCAGAACCTGCTCGCCACCTATCGCGACGACTTCGGCAAATACAGCCACGGACGCCTGCGGGACCGCATGCAACTGGTCTTCGAGCGGTTGCCCGCGATGGTCGGGCGGAAATTCGCCTATGTCGGCGTGAGTCGCGAGCATCGCGCGGCGGAACTCGCAGACGCGCTGACGCATCTCTGCATGGCACGCCTCGCATGGAAGGTACGCCGCACCGCCGCAAACGGTCTACCCCTGGAGGCGGAGGTCTACGAGCGTTATTTCAAGTGCCTGACCATGGATGTCGGAGTCATGTGCGCTGCGTTGCGCCTCAATGTCATCGACCTCGGCAGGGAGGATCTCGTCCTCGTCAACGACGGTGCCGTCGCTGAGCAGTTCGTGGGGCAGCACCTCCTCGCGAGCGGGTCGCCCCACGAGACGCCCGCGCTGCACTACTGGGCGCGCGAGGCAAGGAATGCATCCGCGGAAATCGACTACGTGGCGACGATCGGGCATCGCATCGTGCCCGTCGAAGTGAAGGCCGGAACCACCGGCTCGCTGCGTTCGCTTCATCAGTTCCTGGCGGAGAAACGCAGCGACTTCGGCGTTCGTTTCAACGCCGACACCCCGAGCCTCCTGGAGGACACGCGAAGGCTCGCGGACGGTTCGACGATCAGCTATCGCCTCCTGTCCCTGCCCCTATACCTCGTCGGCCAGCTAAAGCGGTTGGCGATGGAGGTCCTGGCCCCCGGTACGCCACCACGGCGCAAAGAGCAGGAGGTGGGGGAATCCGGCGGAATTCCACACGAGGGCGACGACAAGGACGACACCGTACAATAGCCTCTCGACCAGCACCCAAGCGTCCCAGGTTGCCCGAACGAGCCGCCAGGATCCTCAACGACATCGACGCCATCGATCCCGCGGCGTGGAACCGTTGCGCGAACCCGGCCGCCACCGAATACAACCCGTTCCTCGATCACCGGTTCCTCGCCGCGCTGGAACAAAGCGGCAGCGTCTCGGCGAAGACCGGCTGGCAGCCGTTCCATGTCGTGCTCTCTGCCCGGGACCATGGCGTCAACGACGCCGTGGGCGCATTGCCGATGTACCTGAAGTCCCACTCCCACGGCGAGTATGTGTTCGACGCCGGCTGGGCGCACGCGTTCTACCAAGCCGGTGGCCGCTACTACCCCAAGCTGCAGGTGAGTGTCCCCTTCACGCCGGCCACCGGTCGCCGCCTGCTGGTGGCGGCCAACGCGGACGACCCGTTAGAGGTCGAGAACATGCTGCTCGGCGCGACGGTACAGGTCGCTCGCCAACTCGAGGTGAGTTCCGTCCACTTCACGTTCATGCCCGAAGCTCAGTGGCGACGGGCCGGCGAACTCGGCTGCCTGCAACGCATCGACACGCAATTCCACTGGGAGAACGACGGCTACGCCACGTTCGACGACTTCGCCGCCGCCCTTTCCTACAAGAAGCGCAAGAACATCCGCCGCGAACGGCGGGATGCGTTGGCGAACGGCATCGAGATCGAGTGGTTGACCGGGGCCATCAGCGAGGCGCAGTGGGATGCGTTCTACGGCTTCTACGTCGACACCGGCGGCCGCAAGTGGGGCACGCCGTACCTCACCCGCGAGTTCTTCAGTCGCGTCGGCGAGACCATGGGCGAGCAAGTGCTGCTTGTGATGTGCAAGCGCGCAGGCCGCTACATCGCCGGCGCCATCAACTTCATCGGCAGCGAGACGCTCTACGGACGCAACTGGGGCTGTTCGGAGGATCACCGGTTCCTGCACTTCGAGACCTGCTACTACCAGGCCATCGACTTCGCCATCGAACGGGGCTTGAAACGCGTGGAGGCAGGCGCCCAGGGCGGTCACAAACTCGCCCGGGGCTACATGCCGAAACCCACCTACTCGGCACACTGGATCAGCGATCCACGGTTGCGCGCGGCGGTTCAGCGCTACCTCGCGGACGAGCGGCAATACGTGCAGGAGGACATCACCTACATCGAGCAGCGCCATTCGCCGTTCCGGGTGACGGTCGACTTCGACGGCCAAGGGGCAACGAACGGTTGACGCGAGCGGCCTCATTCCGCCGTCGATGGTTTACATTACGACCCATGAGTCGTTGTCCCATAAAGGCGGTCTTTCGCCAAGATCCAGGCACTGAAGTCACCGTCAGCGGGTGGGTGAAGTCCCGGCGCAGTTCGCGCGGCGGCTTTTCGTTCCTCGCCATCAACGATGGTTCGTGCTTCGCCGACCTCCAGGTCGTCGCCGACCAGTCGCTGGCCAACTACGACGACATCACCGAACTCGGCGCCGGATGCGCCCTGGAAGTCATCGGCACCGTCGCCGAATCACCCGGCAAGGGGCAGGATCGGGAAGTCCAGGCGAGCGCCGTGACCATCGTCGGCCGCGTCGACGACCCCGAGACCTACCCCATCGCGAAGAAGCGCCACACCTTCGAATACCTGCGCACCGTCGCCCACCTGCGACCGCGCACCAACACCTTCGGGGCCATCTCCCGGGTGCGAAACACGGTCGCCCAGGCCGTGCACCGCTACTTCGACGACAACGGTTTCGTGTGGGTGAACACCCCGATCATCACCGCCAGCGACTGCGAGGGGGCCGGCGAACTGTTCCAGGTGACGACGCCTCCCCCGTCGAGCTTCTTTGGACGCGATACGTTCCTGACCGTGTCCGGGCAGCTCAACGTCGAGCCGTACTGTCTCTCCATGAGCAAGGTCTACACCTTCGGACCCACGTTCCGTGCCGAGAACTCGAACACCAGCCGCCATCTCGCCGAGTTCTGGATGATCGAACCCGAGATCGCCTTCGCGGGCCTCGATGACCTTGCCGACCTCGCGGAGGACTTCCTGAAGAGCATCTTCACCGAGGTATTGAACCGCCATCCGGACGACATGGCGTTCTTTCGAGACCGGATCGACAAATCGGTCGTCGAGCGGCTGGAGAACGTCATCGAATCCGCCTTCCTGCGGCTTGACTACGCCCAAGCCGTGGAGATCCTCCAGGCGTCGGGTGCCACGTTCGAGTTTCCCGTCGAGTGGGGCCGCGACCTGCAATCCGAGCATGAGCGCTTTCTCACCGAGGAGCACGCCGGCGGTCCGGTTGTCGTGGTCAACTACCCCAAGGACATCAAGGCGTTCTACATGCGTTTGAACGACGACGGGGAGACCGTCGCGGCCATGGACGTGCTGGTGCCCGGCGTCGGCGAGATCATCGGCGGCAGCCAGCGGGAGGAGCGACTCGCCGTCCTGGACTCGCGCATGACGGATGCCGTCAAGGAAGAGCTCTGGTGGTACCGCGACCTGCGCCGCTACGGCTCGGTTCCCCACGCCGGGTTCGGACTCGGCCTCGAACGCCTCGTGCTCTACGTCACCGGCATGGAGAACATCCGCGACGCCATCCCGTTTCCGCGGGTGCCGAACAACGCCGCGTTCTGAACGTCGGCGACCTCGACGGGTCATACGATCGAAGGTTGGATGGTCGCCACAAGCGTAAGATACGGCCATGCCTGAGAGCGGCACCAAGTACCGGACGGCGCAGGGTTTCAGCGCCATCAAGGACGGCATCAAGGTGGTGAACCTCGATGCCGCCGCGCCCCCATTGCGCAAACCGCCGTGGCTGCGGGTGCGCATCGGCGGCAACGGCGAATACGCCAACGTCCTGCGCACCGTGCGCGAACATCGCCTGGCCACGGTGTGCGAAGAGTCCCATTGCCCCAACATCGGCGAGTGCTGGAACGCCGGCACGGCCACGCTCATGCTGATGGGCGAGGTGTGCACCCGAGCGTGCCGCTTCTGTGCCGTCGACACCGGCAATCCCCGGGGCGCCTTGGACGAAGCGGAGCCCGAAAACGCCGCCGAGTCCGTGCACCTCATGGGCCTCAACTACATCGTCCTGACATCCGTGGACCGCGACGACCTGCCCGATGGCGGGGCCGGGCACTACGCCGCCTGCATTCGCGCCATCAAGGCGCGATGTCCCGGGACCACCGTCGAGGCGCTGACCCCCGACTTCCAGGGAGACACGACGGCGGTGGACAAGATTGTGAACTCGGGCGTCGACGTGTTCGCCCAGAACCTGGAGACCGTGCGGCGACTAACCCATGTCGCCCGCGATCCGCGCGCGGGCTACGAGCAGACCCTCGATGTGCTCGCCCACGCGGCATCGCGGGGAGTGGTCACCAAGAGCAGCCTGATGCTGGGCTTGGGAGAAACCGACGCGGAAATCCGCGAAGCGATGGCCGACCTGCGCCGACACGGCGTCGACCTCCTGACCCTCGGCCAGTACCTGCAGCCGACCCGCAATCATCTCCGGGTGGCGCGCTGGGTCCACCCGAACGAGTTCGACGAGTACCGGGTGTGGGGGCTCGATGCCGGTTTCCGGGAAGTCGCCGCCGGCCCCCTGGTGCGTTCCAGCTACCGCGCCGACGAACTGGCGAAGGCCGTCGCGCCGACATAGTCCATCCCGCGCTCGGGTTGTCCTACACGGCCAGGTAGCCGTGTCGTGGTTCGCGGACCTGGCGTCCCGCCGACAGCCCCTCCGGCTCGCGCAAATCAGCCAAGGCTTCATCCCGTGACTTAAAGGTTGCCGTCCGTGGCAAGTCCATCGTGGCACGCTCGACCCATCCCGCCTCGTGCAGATCGAGGAAAGTGATCGTCCCGCTCCTGACCGTCGCGACCAGCTTGTGCTCGAATCCGGCGTTGTCCAGGAAGTAGGCGGCGTCGACGAGCCGCGCGACCCTCGGTGCGTTATCGAACGACCGCGGGAACCGGCGCTTCTGATCCTCACGTGCGATGTGGTGGCCGCCTTTGGCAACGCGAGTGGCAATGCGTCCCCGGGTCATGTCGGTGGACGGGACCGCCACGAAGACCATCACGAGGCGGTAGCCTGCCGCTTTGGCGCGCTCGGCGCTGCGAACGATCTCGCGGCTGGTTAGCGTCGACTCGCGCACGAAGGACCGACGCGCATCGATCAGCGAACGGGTACGCTCGATGACCTCACGACCGGCGCGCAAGTCGACCGCCGGCACCTGGGAACCAGCCAGGGACTTGGCGATTGCGTCCGGATTCAGGTACTCGCCGGAGTCGAATCCGGCTCTCAGAAACCGATCATAGGCTGTCGACTTGCCCGACCCGTTAGGACCCCCGAAGATCGTCAGGCACGGTCGGCTAGGGGCACTGCTGCTCACCCGAATACACCTTGTGCTTCTGGAAAAGCGCTTGCAGCGCAGCATCATCCTTGGGCAACGGCGTATGCGTCCCGTCCGGGTGATAGAGAACCGCCTGCCCATCGATCTCCACGACCCGGGAGATGCCCAGCCGGACGCATTCCTCGTTGAACTTGCGTGCCCCTTCGTCCAGCACGGCCATGAACTCGACTGGATCGAGATCCTCGATGTATCTCTTTTTCGTTGGCGATGTCATCGAATACTCCTGATGGCCTCGTTCGGTGTCCTGCATGGTAGCACCCGCGTCCGGCCCTCAAACCGAGCAAAAAGCCAATCTCGCTACGGTGCCATCAGCGTATAATCGCCGCCGCCATGGAGACCGTACGCCGAATGCCCCGTTCCTGTTGTCCCCGCTGTTAGTGCGACGGCGCGGGGACCCATGTTCCCCGCCCGCCATCGACGCGAAATCGGCAATCAGGAGAGCGGCACCATGGACATCACCCTGCACAACACCCAATCCGGCAAGCGGGAACGGTTCGAACCCCTCGTTCCCGGCGAGGTGAGCATCTACCTCTGCGGTCCGACGGTCTACGACTTCGCCCATATCGGCAACGCCGTACCGGCGGTCGCCTTCGACGTGCTCGTGCGCCTGCTTCGCCTGGAGTATCCGAAGGTGACGTTCGTGCGCAACATCACCGACGTGGACGACAAGATCAACGCGGCCGGCATCGCCACGGGTCGCCCGATCCGCGAACTCGGGGAACGCTATGCCAAGGAGTACCAGGACGACATCGCCGCGCTGGGCGTGATCCCGCCCGACGTGGAGCCCCGCGCCACCGGCCATATCCCCGAGATCGTCGACATGATCGAGACGTTGATTGCCGGTGGCCATGCCTACGAGGCCGAGGGTCACGTGCTGTTCCACGTCCCGTCCGACCCGGACTACGGCACGCTCGCCAAGCGGAGCCTTGAGGACATGCTCGACGGCGCCCGGGTCGAGGTCGCACCCTACAAGAGGGATCCCAAGGACTTCGTGCTGTGGAAGCCGTCGACCCCGGAACTTCCCGGCTGGGAAAGCCCCTGGGGACGTGGCCGGCCGGGTTGGCATATCGAGTGCTCCGCGATGATCCGCAAGCACTTAGGTCCCGTGATCGATATCCACGGCGGCGGCAGCGACCTCACGTTTCCCCACCACGAGAACGAGTCCGCGCAAAGCCGCTGCGTCAACGGCGGCACGCCAAGCGTTCGCTATTGGCTGCACAACGGCATGCTGACCATGGGCACCGGCAAGATGTCGAAGAGCGTCGGCAACATCGTCACCATCCGCGAACTCCTCTCTCGACACGACGGCGAGGTGCTGCGCTATGCGCTTCTCTCCGGCCACTACCGGGCGCAACTCATGTGGAACGAGAGTCTCGCCCAGGCCCAAAGCAGTCTCGATACGCTTTACCAAGCGCTACGCGACACCGACGACGGGAGCAACGAGACCGCGGCCAGCTACGCCAACGCTGACACCGACGCGTTCCCGTCGGACGTGGTGGTGGCGTTGTGCAACGACCTGAACACGCCACAGGCGCTTGCCGCGATGCACGCGCTGGCGAGCCAAGCGCGTCGTGCGGACAGCCCCGAGTCCGTACGCGCGTTGCGGGCGAAGCTGCTTGCCGGCGGGTGGCTTCTCGGCATCCTGACCAAGCCCGTGGCCGTGTACTTCCATGGCGTCGGCGAATCCGCGGACGCCATGGCACCAGACGTTGTCGAAGCACGCATCGAGGAACGCAATGCTGCCCGCGAGGCCAAGGACTTCGCCCGCGCGGATGCGATCCGCGATGAACTCGCGGCGGGGGGCATCCAGCTTGAGGATGGTCGGGCCGGTACGCGTTGGAGAAGGGTCTAGCCATGGATGTGGAGCGACTGGGCCGCTACGTCGACGAGGTGTGGGACGACAGCGTCGTCCCGACCCTGGAGGAGTACATCCGGATTCCCAACAAGTCGCCCCAGTTCGAACCCCAATGGGCCGAACTCGGCTACATGCAGGACGCCGTGGAACACCTCGAGCGCTGGGTCTCGAGCTACGGGGTTCGTGGGCTCGAACATCGCATCGTGACCTTGGCTGGCCGGACGCCGGTGCTGTTGTGCGACGTGGCAGGCAGCGCGCCCGGCAACGTTCTGCTCTACGGTCACTACGACAAGCAGCCCGAGTTCGACGGCTGGGTCGATGGACTCGCGCCGTGGAAGCCGGTAGTCCGCGACGGACGCCTCTACGGCCGGGGCGGCGCCGACGACGGCTACGCGGTGTTCGGCTCGCTCGCCGCCATTGCGGCACTCCAAGACCAGGGACTGCCCCATCCGCGCTGCCTCGTCCTCATCGAAGGCTGCGAGGAAAGCGGGAGCTACGACCTGCCGTTCTACATGGACGCCCTGGCCGACGAGATCGGCACGCCCGACCTCGTGGTCTGCCTCGATGCCGAATGCGGCAACTACGACCAGCTTTGGCTCACCACCTCGCTGCGCGGCATGCTGCCGGGAACGCTCAACGTCCAGGTGCTGACCGAAGGCGTGCATTCGGGTGCCGCCGGCGGCATCGTGCCATCGAGCTTCCGATTGCTCCGGCAACTCATCGAACGGGTCGAGAACGCGGTCACCGGTGAATTGGCGGACGCGCTCACGGTCCCCATCCCGGCTTGGGCGCGTCAACAGGCCGCGGACGTCGCGATGACCTTGGGAAGTCTCGCCACCGAACGTTTTCCCTGGGCCGGTGGGACGAACGCCGGCGACGCATCGGCGGCCGACCTCATCCTTGCCAATACCTGGCGTTCGAGCCTAGCCGTGGTCGGCTTGGGAGGTGCCCCCGCGCTGGCGGACGCAGGCAATACGCTGCGCCCGTCGACCGCCGCCAAGCTCGTGTTCCGGCTACCGCCAACCCTGGACGCCGCAGCCGCGGGCGAACGGGTCAAGATGCTGTTCGAGGCCGATCCACCGCATGGCGCCCAGGTGTCATTCGAACTCGAACATCCGCAATCCGGTTGGCGGGCACCCGACCAAGCCCCTTGGCTCACGACGGCCCTCGACCAGGCATCCCGAGATCACTTCGGGTCGCCGCTCAGGACCATGGGCTGCGGCGGCACCATCCCGTTCATGAAGATGCTGGGTGACCGCTACCCCGACGTGCAGTTCGCCGTCACCGGCGTACTGGGCCCCAACTCCAACGCCCACGGACCGAACGAGTTCCTGGACATCGCCACGGGCAAGCACGTGACGGCATGCATCGCGCAACTGTTGGGTCATATGGCGCGCCCCGTTGGCCCTTAAGGTTCTGGACGCCTGACCGCTAGGAAACCTCTGTTCAAGGTCCGTCCCTGGACTTGAACAGTAGCGAAACAAATAGTTTCGCTTGCAAATTCAATGGCTTACGCCATCGAATTTGGCGGCACATCCCTGTGCCGCGCTAGGGAAGGTCTTGTTCAGACCTTCCCTAGGTCGAACGCCCCGATCCTGGCGACCGCGCGCTGACGGGCGCGGTCGGGTCGCCCCTACGCGAGGAGGCTGTCGCGCTCCCTGCTGGCGCGGCCAAACTGGCTGGCCAGGAAGTCCATCTGGTCCCCGAGTATTCGACCCGAGTTGATGAGCGCCAAGTATTCGGCGATGTTCGGCACATAGGGAAGCGCCAGCAATTCCATGCCGCACTCGTGCGCAAGCCGGTTGCCCTTGCGGTGGTTGCAGCGCTTGCAGGCCGCAACGACGTTGTCCCAGACATCGCTGCCGCCGCGCGACTTGGGCACGACGTGATCTCGCGTCAGGCCCGAATCGGGGTATACGCCGCCGCAGTAGAGGCACAGGTTGCGGTCACGACCGAACAGCGCCTGGTTCGTGAGTGGCGGCACGCTGCGGCCGTGCCGCGCGATGCGGCCACCACAGGCGATGATGCTGTGCACGTCCATCGTGGTCCGGCTGCCGTCGAACCGCGAACGGCCGCCGCGCAGGCGGAGAATCGACTCGCCGCGTTTCCAGACCACCAGGTTGCGCGCATAGAGGCACACCGCTTCCTGCCAAGTCGCCCAGTCCACCGGTTGGCCCGTTAGATTGAGCCGCAGGATGCGCGGCACGCGGTCGTAGCTGTCGAGCGTCGCCAGCACCTCGCTCTCCTCGAATCGCCGGCAGGCACCAAAACCAGCGCGCAATCATGACCAAAGCTCCCGCATGACACAAGCGCCACGGAGTGCATTTTGAGTGCGCTGGGAGTGCGCGCTCGTGCGCGGGCGAGGTGGCACGTGCTCGATGGAGGTTCCCACCCCGGGGCCGGGGCCCGCGCACTTCGGCGCGTTGCTGGTCGCCCGATCGACCGGACGGTGCCCCTTTCCTGGCCGCAATGCGCGCCAAGGCAGGCCTCGCCCCTACGGAACCTCGCTCAACGATCGACTCGGAAACCGCTCGAGAACGCTACGGGTCGCCAACGGCGGCAACCATGAACGCGTACTCCTCGGCCACCTCGTAGAGCGAATCGTAGCGCCCCGACCTACCGCCGTGTCCCGCTCCCATATTGGTCTTCAGCAGGAGCAGGTTGTCGTCCTGCTTCAGCGTCCTGAGTTTTGCGACGTACTTGGCAGGCTCCCAATAGGTCACGCGCGGATCGTTGAGGCCCGCGGTTACGAGCATCGGCGGGTAGTGGCCGGCCTTCAGCTGATCGTAGGGCGAATAGGAGCGAATGTAGTCGAACGCGGCCTTGTCCTCGATGGGGTTGCCCCATTCCGGCCACTCGATGGGCGTGAGCGGCAACGACGTGTCGAGCATCGTGTTCAGCACGTCGACGAAGGGCACGTGGGCGGCGACGGCGCCCCAAAGCGCCGGCGCCTGGTTGACCACCGCGCCCATGAGTTCGCCACCGGCGCTGCCGCCCGCGATGGCGATGCGCCCCGGTCGTGTGAAGCGTTCGGCCACCAGGTGGCGCGCGACATCCACGAAGTCGTTGAACGTGTTGGTGCGTTTGTCCAGCTTGCCCGCCTCGTACCAGTGGTAGCCCAGCTCGTCGCCGCCGCGGACATGGGCGATGGCGTAGATGAAGCCACGGTCCAAGAGCGACAGCCGCGTGGTCGAGAAATGCGGGGACATGCCGCTTCCGTAGGCGCCGTAGCCATACAGGTAGAGCGGCGCGCTGCCGTCTGTTGGCGTTCCCTTCCGGAATACGATCGACACCGGCACCCGCACGCCGTCCCGGGCCGGGGCCATTGCACGTTCGGTGACGTATCCCGCGGGATCGTAGCCACTCGGGATCTCCTGGACCTTGCGCGTGCGCAGCTGCGCGGTATCGAGGTCGTAGTCGAACACGGTGTCCGGCGTCACCATGGACTCGTAGGAGAGGCGCAGGGTTCGGCTCTCGAACTCTTCGTTGGCCCCGATGCCGACCCGGTAGGCCGCCTCGGGAAACTCGACGTAGGTGCTGTTCCCCGCACGATCGACGAGGCGGATCTGGTCGAGACCGTCGATGCGCTCCTCCACCGCCAAGAAGTCGGCGAACGGCTGGAAACCCGTGATGTAGCGCTCGTCGGCGCCGGCGATGAGCGTCTCCCACCGGGCCTCCGAGGGGTCATCGTCCGGCGCCGTGACCAGGCGGTTGTTCTTGTGGGTGTCGTTGGTGCGGATGACGAACCGGTCGCCTTGGTGGTCCACCACGTAGTCGTGCTCCTGGCGCCGGGCGGCGACCAGCCGCGGTTCGCTCGCCGGTGCGTCAGCGGGAACGAGATACACCTCCGCCGTCACGTGGTCCCCCGATGCGATCACCACGTAATGCTCGGAAGACGTCGAGGAGACGCCCACGAAGAAGCCCGGATCCTGCTCCTCGTAGATGATCGCGTCGTCCGCAACCGGCGTGCCAAGGACGTGTCGCCGAACCTGGTAGGGACGCCAGTTGTCGTCCACCACCGTGTAGAAGAACGATCCATCGTCCGCGCTCCAGACGGGGTTGCCGGACGTGTTCTCAATGGCCTCGGGAAACAGTTCGCCGGTCTCAAGATCCTTGATTCGGAGGGTGAAGCGCTCGGCGCCGGAGGTGTCCGTGCTATACGCCATCAGCCGCCCGGCGTTGGCTACGGAGAGTGCGCCGAGGCGGAAGTAGTCCGTGTCCCGGGCGAGAGCGGGTTCATCGAGGATTACCTCGGCTTGTGGCGTGGGGGACGCATCCGCGCCGGCGTCGGTAACGGGCCATCTCGACCAGATGCGGTATTGGCCGTCGGCTTCGAAACGCCACTGGTAGTAGTACCCGCCGTCCTTTACGGGGACGTTGGCATCGTCGGGTTTCTGGCGTGCCTTGATCTCGGCGAAGATCGTATCGACAAGTTCCTTGCGCGATGCCATCACGGCGTCGAAGTAGGCATTCTCGGCTTCCAGGTAGGCGAGCACGTCGGCATCGTCGACCTCCGGGTAGCTCTGGTCCTTCAACCAGTGGTAGGGGTCGTGCACCGTGACGCCGTGCACGCTAAACGAATGCGGCCGCTGTTCCGCAACCGGAGGCATGGGCCCGGTTTTCACTTCAGCGCAACCCGCGGCAACAAGCAGCGCCACGGCGAGGGGCAACCGCACCGGCCATGTTCGAAAGCGGGGCGTCAATCCGGCAGCCCGAGAACCCGCTTGGCGATGATGTTGCGCTGGATCTCGTTGCTCCCGCTGTAGATCGAGGCGGCGCGGTTGGCGAGAAACGTCCGGGTGTCGCCGATCTCCTGGTTGCTGAAGGCGTTGCCTTCCCAACCAAGACCCTGGGTTCCCCGCATCTCCACGAGGAGCGAGGACTTGTCCTGCTGCAACTCCGTGCCGTACATCTTGAAGATCGACGTCGCCGGCCCCGGCGTCCGTCCGTCCTTGGCTTCCTCCATGGTTCGCCGCTGGGTGAGACGGAAGGCCTGGTTGTCGATGTTGTGGCCGATGATGCGCGAGCGGAGCGCATCGTCGGCGATGCGGCCGTTGACCTCGCCGGCGTATTCCTTGGCGCGGCCCTCGAGGGTGGGGCCGGCCTCCCGGACCGCGGCGCCGCCGACAAGCGACGCCATGCTGCCGCGCTCGAATTGCAGGAGCCGCTTGCCGATGGTCCAGCCCTTGTTGAGTTCGCCGACGAGATCGTCTTTCTTGGCGATGGCGTTGTCGAAGAAGGTCTCGCAGAACGGGGAACTGCCGCTGATGAGACGAATCGGCTTCACGGTCACGCCGGGTTGGTGCATCGTCAGAAGCACGAAGCTGATGCCCTCGTGCTTGGGGACGTCGGGGTCCGTGCGCACCAGGGCGAACATCCAGTCCGCGAACTGCGCCCCCGATGTCCAGATCTTCTGGCCGTTGATTACGAAGTGGTCGCCGTTGTCCACCGCCCGTGTGCGCAAGCTCGCCAGATCGGAACCGGAACTCGGTTCGCTATAGCCCTGGCACCAGTTGACCTCGCCGCGAACGATCGGCGGAATGTGGCGACGTTTCTGATCTTCCGTACCAAGCTCCAGCAGCGTGGGTCCGATCAACGACAGACCCATGCCGCCAAAGGGCACCGTGGCGCGCACGCTGCGGAGCTCCTGGATGAGCACCATGTATTCCTCGTTGGACAAACCGCCGCCGCCGTATTCCGTGGGCCACGTCGGCGCCGACCAGCCCTTCTCGATCAGACGCTCGCGCCAGAGGCGGGCATCGTCGCGGTCTCCAGGCTGGCCCGCCTGGACACCGGGCGGGCAATTGGCGGTGAGCCACTCGCGGGCTTCGGCGCGGAAATCCTCCAAGGCCATGGCTTCCCTCCCCTAAGGTCAAGCGTTCAAGCATCAAGGAAGCCAGGCGGAAACTCAAGCCGACGAGCACGCCCGGGACGATCACGTTGGGCCTCGCTACGGGACGAGTTCAGGTTATCCAACGCCGAACCCGTGTGGCACCGGCTCCTGGCGTTGTAGACTACGCCTGATCCTTGTTTCGACATCGAAGTGGCAAAGCGCAGGGACAGCATCACCGAGATCCGCACCGGCATACTCGTCGCCGTGGCGGCCCTCATCCTGATCGTCGTTGGCTACGGGCTCTACTACAGCCTAGGCTTTGGCGGGGCGTCCACCGGCGAGCCCTACGTCACGCTCGACAGGCCCGACGGCACAGGCCTCATCGAGGTGGTCGAGTACTTCTCCTACGAGTGTCCGACTTGCCGAAGCTTCGACGACCTTCTCGACGGCTGGCAAGACGGGCTGCCCGACGGCGTGGTCTTCAAACGCGTCCATGTCGCCTATTCGCCCACCAATCGACTGCTGGCCAAGGCGCACCGCGCGCTGACCCGCATCGACGCGATCGACGTCAACCACGGCCGCTTGTTTCGAGCCATTCACGACCGCAACCGACGGTTTACGACGCCCAGCGAACTCGCGGACTTCGTCGACGGTTCGGGAGTCGACCGGGAGAGCTTTCTCAGTGCGCTGGAATCCTCACGGACCGCCCGCGAGGTGGACGCCGGCGAACGTGACTTCGTGGCACTGGGACTTACCAGTGTCCCCGCCCTGGTGGTTGACGACAAGCACATCATCAACATGGGCCTCGGACGCAGACGCGCGCTTGGGGTGACCGAGGATCTTGTCGAGGAATTGCTGACGAACCGCAGGGTCGACTAGCGAAGCCAGTGGTCCACCGCTAGTGCGGACACCGCATCAAAGGTGACACGGAGAAGAAAAACCCCGACCCGGCGCCGGCGCTCGCGGCGCAATTGGCTGGTTGCCGCCGCAAAGTGGATGGTGGCGGTGTGTACCGTCGCGGCGATTGGCATCGCGGCCTACCTCGTCGTTCTCGATCAAGAGATAACCCATCGTTTCGAGGGTCGACGCTGGTCGCTGCCCGCACGCGTGTATGCCGCGCCGATGGCGCTTTACGCCGGTCTTGCCCTTACACCGGCCGAATTGGTCGGCGAGCTTCGCCGGCTCGGCTACCGGGAGGCACGGACCCGGGGCGAACTCGGCGTGGGCCGCTACCTGGTGTCCGCGCGCCGCGTTCAAGCCACCTTGCGCCCGTTCCGGTTCGCCGATGCCCGCCGGCCTGCATTGCCCATCGACGTGCGGTTCAACGCGGGTCGCGTTGCCAGCCTCATGGGGGCATACGGTCCGCTACGCTATGCGCGCCTGGAACCCCCGGTCATCGGAAGTTTCTTCGCCTCGCACGGCGAAGACCGCCTGGTCGTCACCCCTGAGGACACCCCGCTGCTGCTGATCGAGACCCTGAAGGTCGTGGAGGACCGCAACTTCGATACCCATTTCGGGTTCGACATCAAGGGCATGATCCGCGCACTGTGGGCAAACCTACGCGCTGGCGGCATCGAGCAGGGCGGGAGTACGCTGACCCAGCAGCTGGTGCGTTCCTACTACCTGGACAACCGTCCCACGATCGCGCGCAAGGTCAAGGAAGTCGCCTTTGCCGTCATCCTCGACGCGCGCTTCGAGAAGGCGGATCTCATGAACGCCTACGTGAACGAGATATTCCTGGGACAAGACGGCGCACGGGCAATCCACGGTTTCGGCCTCGGCAGCTATTTCTACTTCAACAAGCCGCTTTTCGAACTCGATGCCCACGAGATCGCCCTGCTCGTCGCGGTGATAAACGGACCGTCCTACTTCAATCCGTTTCGTCACCCGGAGCGCGCCAAACAGCGGCGAAACCTAGTCCTAGCCGAGATGCGGGAGTTCGCGCTGATCGACCAGCAGGCCTTCGAGGGCGCGCTGAGACAACCCCTATCGCTGACCCAGACCCGGGAGGGTGGACGCTACTACCCCGCATTCATGGACTTGGTGCGGCTGGAACTCGCAACGGACTACGACCGCGCCACGCTGTCGGCACAGGGGCTCGCCATCCACACGACCTTGGATCCCCGGCTCCAACAGACTGCCGAAGCGGCGGCCAAAGCCACCTTGGCCACCCTCGAGCAGGCCCGTGGAATCCCGTCCGGCACGCTGCAGGTCGCCATGGTCGTGCGGGCGAGCCAAACCGGCGACATCCAGGCGGCGGTGGGCGGACGCCAACCCGGCCGGCAAGGGTTCAACCGCGCGTTGAACGCCAAACGGCCCGTCGGGTCGTTGATAAAGCCACTGGTCTACCTCGCGGCCCTCGAATCCGGTCGCTACAGCCTCGCGACGCCGGTAGAGGACACGCCGTTCGTCCTCGACGAATTCGATGACTACGCGCCGACCAACCATGACGGCGAGTTCCACGGCGTCGTTCCCCTGGTGCGCGCCCTAGGGGACTCGTTGAACGTCGCTTCGGTCCGCGTCGGCCTCGACGTCGGTCTCGCCGAGGTCGCCGAACGACTCGGAAATGTCACCGGCAGGTATCCGCCCGCCTACCCGTCCCTGATCCTCGGTGCCTACGATGCATCCCCTTTCGAGGTCTCGGAGTTCTACGCGGTATTGGCGAGCGGGGGCTTCAGCACCCCCGCCAAAGCCGTCACCGCAGTCGTGGACGTCAGGGGCGAGACCATCAAGCGGTATCCGATCAAGGTCGAGCAGGCCGCGGACCCACGCACCGTCGCGACCCTGACGAGCGCTTTGCAGATCGCCATGGGGCACGGTACCGGCAGGTGGTCGCCGTTGGCGGACTCCGGCGTTGCCGGCAAGACCGGTACCTCCGACGACTACCGGGACAGTTGGTTTGCCGGCTACGACGCAAACTCGCTGGCCGTGATATGGATCGGCCGGGACGACAACCAACCCCACGGCCTGTCGGGATCCCGAGGCGCCCTGCGTCTGTGGAACTCGCTCATGGCCAAGGCGGACATCGTCCCCGCCCTCGGCACCGAGTCGGAGACCGTTTCCATCGACTACGCCACCGGGCTACGCGCCATGCCCCATTGCGGCGGCACCGTTCAGGTTCCCCTCCTCACCGGCCAGGTGGTTCGATGGAAACCCGGTTGCGAACCCCGTTGAATACCCGCCCGGCGCCATCCCGAGGGCTGGAACCCGGCCCGGTCGTCGCGGCGTTGCCTATGGTCCAGACATCTGCTTTAGTCTCGGCATGGCTGTACTGAGAGCAATCACCTTCGCGATGCTGCTCGTCGTGTTGTCCGGTTGCGCGGGATCGGCCCCGGCGAGCGATTCCGCAGCCGTGTGGTTGGTCGACGACCAGCGGGCGCAGGTCGACTGGTTCTGCGAACCCGCCGAGGACGGCGGCTGGGACTGCGTGCAGGATGCGGATCGAGTGGCAAATCCTCAGCCGCTACGTCTGCCTCAGCCGCTTTTCGCGCAACCCGACACCACCGGGCAGGGCCCACCCGCTTCCATTCCGCCCAACCCGAGTCCCCCGCAGCCGCCAAATGCCCAGGTTCGGAACCCGCCCCGGCACCCATCGATCCCCCTCTACCAGGAGCTTTCGTATCAACCGGATCAACCGACGGCATTGACGGACCTGCCCAGCAGCTTCTATGCGATCCAGGTGATCGCGCTGTCCTCCAAGGAAGACCTCGAGCAGTTCATCGTCGACAACAACCTGCCGGCGATGTCGGGCGCGTTGGTCGAGAAGGGCGGCGAGTTGTTCTACGCCCTGCTGGCGGGAATCTACACGGATCGTGAAACAGCGGAGCGCGCTTCCCTCAGCCTGCCCGAGGTATTCACCGCGCATCAACCCTGGATACGTTCCCTGGAGTCTTTGCAGGCGGCCATATTGCGCGCCCAGCAACACCCCGGGGACTCCTGACACCCCGGTCGCCCCCAGGCCGGGCCGCGGACGCGCACAGAACAACGGAACCGTGGGGGACGGACTTGTCCCCTCCCGCGCACCCCACGGGCGCATTCCCCCGCATTCTCGTAGCGCCGAAGAAAAGGCGAATCCGCCGGGCGAGCGCAAAGGTCGCCCCCACGGTCAATAGCGGTACTTCTCGAGCGACGTGCCCTTCATCGAGTAGCCAGCCCTGGCCAGGTTGCTGGCATGCCCTTCCAGCCCGAGTTCCCCGACTACCCACACCGGGTCATACATGGACTCAAGTCTCACGGGTTCCTCGAACTCCACGAACACGATCTGGTTCGGTGGTGGTGGCGGTTGGTGAATACAAGCCCCGAAGTAAGGCACCAGGAGAAAGCTCGCCACCTTGTCGCCAACCACGTCGAGCGGAACGACGAAACCGGGCAGTTTCACGTTCTCGCCGTTCAACTCGGGCACCACACCGTCCACGGTGGTCACCGGGAAGTCGTCGAACAACACGAGCGAGGAATGATCCACCACGGGAGGCGGCATCGTCGCACCCTCCGGCAGCAGGTCGTCCCACGTCAACTCACGAGGTTCCTTCTCCTTCTCCTCGGCCGGCTCGTCACCGAACGCCCAGATCGGCCATGCGACGATGAGCAACGCGGCAAGTCGTTTCGCGATCAGCTCAGTTCCTCCTCTGCGATACCGCTTGAACGCAGCGAGCCCTCACCCGTCACGGGTCAAGACCTCCATCAAGTGGCCGTCGATGTCGCGCCAATAGAAGCCGCGACCGCCGTGACGGGTGTTGATCTTGCCGTCGTCCCAGGAGAACGGGCCCGAGCCGTAGGTTACACCCGCGGCTTCGATGCGCGCGAAGATCCCGTCGAATTCCTCGTCGGTGACCTTGAACGCGTAGTGGTGACTCTTGAACTCCACCGCGTTGTCGAAGTCCATGGTTAGCGCGTCGTTCACCTGCACCGGGGCAAAGTGACCTGCCGGGCCCAGGTATTCGAGGCCCATGATGTCGGCGAAGAACCCCGCAGCAGCCTCCTTGTCGCGGGAGGGGATGATGGTGTGGTTCAGTTCCATGACGTTGTCCTCAAGCCGCGTACCCACACGAGGCGAACCATAGCGACCTCCGCGCTTCTGCGCCACTGCTCCCGGCGTCCCTGCGAGCCGATCCGAAGTCCCGCCTGCTCGTCACGTCCGCACCGTGAGTCCGTCCGCCAACGAGAGCCTGAAGGCACGCCACGCCGGCACGAGGGCCAGCAAGCCGGCGGCACCCGTCACCGCTGCGACCACGACGAGGTCGAACTCGCCGGGCAAGCCAGCATGCAGGTAGAAACCGAAGTTGGCGAGCACCAATGGACGCGCCGCAAGCATGGCGAGGTGGACGACGACAACGCCCGAAAGCGCCGCCACGGCCGCCAGCAGCACCGCCTCGGCGAGAAGCAGGCCGAACACGAGACGCGCACCCGCGCCCATCGAGCGCAACACGGCCATCTCCCGACGACGCTCCGCGAGGCTGGTCAGGAGGGTGGTCAACATGCCGACGAGCCCGGCGGCAACGACCAGGATGCTGACAACCAGGAGTGCGGCCTCCGCAGCGCCCAAGAGTTCCCAGAGCTGCTGAAGCGTAACCCCCGGAACGATCGCCATCAGCGGCTCGCCGGCGTACTCGTTGATGAATCGCTGCAGACCGAACAGCATCAGCTTCGACTCGAGCCCCACGATGCACGCCGTGATCGCATCGGGCTTGAGTTCCTGCGCCAAGGCGTCCGCGGCAACCACGGTCTCGCGGGCACGCGGCGTCCTGGCCCAGCCGGAGTGTATGGCTTCGATGCCCGCCAACGTGACGTGGACCGTGCGGTCCACCGGCGTGCCGGTCCTGGCGAGGATGCCGCCTACCACGAAGGGCAGCTCGTCGTGGTCCTCGAAACTCACGTCGCCGATGCCGTGCGAGACGATGATGCCGTCGCCGACCGCGTAGCCCAGGGACTCGGCCACGTCGGCGCCGAGTACCGCATCGTTGACGTTCACGAACACCCCGCCGTCGGCGAACTCGAGCGTGCGTTCCCTGGCGAACCGGTAGTGCTCGAAGTAGCCGTCGTCGGTGCCCATCACGCGGAAGCCCCGGTGGGAATCACCGAGCGAGATGGGAATCGTCCAGGCGACTTCCGGTCGCCCACGAATCTCCTGGTAGCTTTCCCACCCGATGTTGTTGGTGGCATCGCCGATCCGGAACACCGAATACAGCAGCAGGTTGATAGGGCCACTTCGCGCCCCGACGATGAGATCGGCACCGGAAATCGTGTTCGTGAAACTCGTCCGGGCTTCGGTGCGCACCCGGTCAACGCCGATCAGGAGCGCGACGCTGACCGCCACCGACAGCACGGTGAGACCCGCCGTCAAGCGCCGGTTGAGAAGGCTCTTCGCCGCCAGCGAGAAGAGAATGCCGCTAGCCCGCATATCTCACCAGCCGCTTGTTACAAAGACGAAACTTTTTGGGAATCATATGCTTGCGGAGCGTGCCCATCGGGTTGAGCGTTTACAGGAAGCGCTGGCCGCGCCCTCGCCGGTCTTTTGGCCCCGTGCGCGCACATGCGACCTCAAACGTAGTCCCCGCTATGTTTTCGGTCGCGAGCACGCGCACGGAACCAAAATCCTCGGCGATCATCGCGGCCACTGGTGAGATATCCGGGCTAGCCCGCATCCACCATCCCCTCCATCGGCGCGGCGTTGATCTTCCTCATCGAGACGCTGCGCCCGAAAGACGCCGCGAGCGATGGATCATGACTCACGAATACCACCGTGCTGCCCGCGGTCGCACACTCCTCCAGGAGGAGTTTCACGAAGGCGATCCGCGCGGTCGCGTCCATCGCCGAGGTCGGCTCGTCCGCCACCACCAGCGGCGGTCGGCCAATCAACGCCCGGGCCACGGCGACGCGTTGCTGCTGGCCGATGCTGAGTTCCGTGACACGCCGCCCGCGCAGTGCGTTCGTGCCGAGGCCGAGCCGCTCGAGCAATCGCATCGCCTCGTCGGCGAGCGATGCCGAGTTCTGCAGCGCCACTTCCGCCCTTGCCCGCGAGAAGTGGCATGGCAGTACAACGTTGTCGACGAGGGAAAGGTACGGCAGCAGGTTGAACATCTGGAACACGAAGCCGATGTTCTCCGCCCGAAAGCGGTCCCGCGCTGCCGCCCCCAACGCCGACACCGACTCGCCAAGGACGTCCACGGTGCCACCGGTCGGCGTCAGGATGCCGGCGACGAGGCACAGCAGCGTACTCTTGCCGCTGCCGCTCGGCCCCTCCACGAAAAGGCGCTCGCCTCGGGCGACCTCCAATTGGGCGATATCGACAACCGGGGCACCGCCCCCATACGCGAACTCGATCCGGCAAAGCCGAATCGCGGGCGAGTCGGGCGACGACATGGGTCCGCAACGGCCGGCTAGAACCCGGTCAGCGCCGCCCGTGGCGATGCGGGGGTCAACGTCTCGACGACGGTCGCGTCGGAACCCACCGCTTGGAGTTCGATTTCCTCCAAGCCGCCGAAGGTCTCGAACGCGGTGGCCTCCAGCCACGCGATGCCGGACTCGCAGTGGTACTTGAACGTGGCCTCGAGGTCCGCATGCACCGCGGCATGTTCATCCGCGTCGTGGTCGTCGCCGTCGTGCCCGGCGGTCTCGTGGTCGGCGTGGGCACTGTCGGCATGCTCATCCGCCGTGTCGTGATCGTCGCCGTGGTCGTCGCCGACGTAGGGGGCAGTGACCTCCGGCTCCCCGGCCGACGTGCAGGTGGCGGGCAGGCGGACGATGTTCTCCGGGACTTGAACGGTTCGCATCGCCTCCCCAAGGGCTGCGTGTTGCTCGTCGTTCTCGGGCTCGTGTTCGAAACCGACGATAGAGTCCAAGGGACTCTGGAAATGGACGACGACCTCGGCGCCTTCCTGGACCAACTTCAGGACCGCGTGGCCGTGCTCGTGGGCACCGTGGGTCTCTGCGGCGTCGGCAACGAAGCCGACAACGAGCGCCAGGGCACCCAATGCTGTGCGATTTGTCATGGTTTGCCTCCGCTTGGTGACACTATTCCTGTCCGTGGGGAAGCGTGGTCATTCCAGTCAAGTTTCTCAATGACCAGTCGGACGTGCTCCTCGCTCGGCGTGCCGGCACGAACCGGCATGGGTCAACCAATGAACGGCGGGGCGCGTGGTCCGTGTCCCTTGGCGATCCGCGCGGGGACCAAAACCACAGCCCGACGGACATCGACGATGACGCCTGGGAGACGGGTCGCCGGAATCGATGCCGCCGTCGTGGCGGCACTATCGGGGCGGTCGGCGTTGAGACACACGCTGCAGGGCACATCGCCTTCGTCGAACGCGTGATCGGCATCGTGCAGCGTTGCGCCGACAAGCGCCACGACCAGGACACCAAGGCCTAGCGCGCTAGCCGCCTGCCCCTGGTGCCCGTGGGTGACGCCGCGCGTACGACTCATGGCTCGTAGGCGGATACAAACCCCTAGAGCGCTTCGAGAATCGCCTCCGCCTTGCTCACCTCGAACGCGCCGGGCGCCTCCACCGCGAGCTTGGTGACGACGCCATCGTCGACGATCATGGCGTAGCGTTCCGAGCGCGTGCCCAGACCGAAACCGCGACCGTCCATTTCGAGCCCGATGGCTGCCGTGAAATCGCCATTGCCGTCCCCGGCCATGACCAACTCCCCCGCGTTCCCGTTCGCACCCCACGCATCCATCACGAACGCATCGTTGACCGCGACGCAGACGATGCTGTCCACGCCCTTGGCCTTGATCCCATCGGCATTGGCGACATAGCCCGGCAGATGTGCCTGGGAGCAGGTCGGCGTGAATGCACCGGGAACCGCGAACAGGACCACCTTCTTTCCCCCGAAGAGGTCACCGGTGGTGACCGCCGTCGGGCGACCGTCCCGCATTACGTGCAGCGTCGCCTCCGGTAGCCTGTCGCCTTCTTGAATCGCCATGCTCGCTCCTTAGATCGTGGGTCGGAAAGCGCCGAGTGTACTGCACAGACCCTGATGGTTCGATGCTCGGCCGGCAAGCCCGACTAGAGAACCGCTTCGATCAGATGCGCCCCGCCTTCCGCCAACGCATCGCCAAGGCTCTTGTCAAACTCCTCGCAGGTCTCTGCCCGCGTTCCCGCAACGCCCTGGGCGTTGGCAAGGGCGACCCAGTCCAGGTCCGGCCCGGACAGGTCGAAGAGGCTGGCGGCCCGTTCGCCGATCTCGTTGACACCAAGACGCCGGTATTCGACTTCAAGGATGTTATATTGCCGGTTGGAGAAGATGACCGAGACCAAGTCGAGGTTCTCCCTGGCCGCGGTCCACAGGAACTGGTTGGTGTACATCGCACCCCCGTCGCCAAGCAATGCCAGTACCGGGCGGTCCGGACAGGCGACGGCGGCACCGACGGCTGCCGGCCCGCCTTGGCCGATGGCGCCCCCGGTGAGATTGAGCCAGGTATGCCGCACGCAACGCTGCATCACGCCATAGGCTGCGCCGCCGCCCCCGGAGTCCACGGCCACGATGCAGTTGTCCGGTGCCCGGGCGGCGAGAGTCGCGGCGATGTTGCGGACCCGCAAAGGACCGGCAGGAACGTCGGGGCGTCGGCCGCCGGGCACTTCGGCCGGCGGCGCATCCAAGGCGTCGGCGATGTCGGCGAGGGCGCGGGCCACATCCTCGTGCCGGTGTGCCACGCGGATCACTTCGCAACCCTCAGGTACCAGATCGCTCGGCAGATTTTGGTATGCGAAGAAACTGACCGGTCGTTCGGCACCGACGAGAACGAGCCTTCGAACCGTCCCCAATAGCTCAAGGATCTGTTCCGGGAAGTACGGCAGCCGGTTGATCACGGGGAGGTCCGGACCCGCCTCGACCCGGGCCGGGAAGGTGGGCGAGTATACCGAGCAGCCCGTCTTCGCCGCGATGCGGCCCGCTGCCGTGACGCCCGGTACGCCAAGGCCGTTGCCATCCACGAACAGCATCGTAGCCGAGTCGATCTGCCGCGCCGCCGACTCGATCACATCGGTTGGCACCCGGGCCTTGGCAACCGCCGCGTCGAATCCGTCCGCCTTGGGGGCGACACGTCCCGGGCCCCAGGCGCAGTCGGCCGGCAGGATCAGCGTCGAGACGCCACCGCGAGGGTCGGGATTGGGTGCCATCGCCGCGCGGATGGCATCGGCGGCGTCGAGGCCTGCGCCGTCGCTGGTTCGCGAGGTGCGAATCCAATTCGACACGGGCTTCGCGACCGCTTCGATGTCAGAGGTCAGGGGGGCGTCGTAGGCGACGTGGTGGATCGCGTGGTCGCCGATGATGTTGACCAGGGGCGTGCCCGCCCGACGGCAGTTGTGCAGGTTGGCGATGCCGTTGCCGAGGCCCGCGCCGAGGTGCAGCAACGTGGTAGCAGGCACGCCCTTCATGCGCCCGTAGCCGTCCGCCGCGCCGGTGCAGACGCCCTCGAAGAGGCACAGGATCGCGCGCGATTCGGGAACGGCATCGATGGCTTGGACCAGGTGCATCTCCGAGGTGCCCGGGTTGGCGAAGCAGGTGTCCACGCCATGGGCCATGAGGGTTCGTATCACACTCTGGGCACCGTTCACCGCGCATCTCCTCGGCTCAAAGGGCGGAGAGTTTGCCATATACTCCGCTGCCCGCGTCCGAACCCGAGGCATCCCATGGCGTATGCGTTTACACGGCTCAGTGCCCACGGGCGCGACTACGGAGCCGCAGCCCAAGCGTTGCAGCATCGCGGGGTGGAACCCGCGGGCTTGTGGGGCGCTTTCCACGGACTCTTCGGCGTCGCCTCCAACGAGTTGATCGTCGTCAGCTACGGCGATGTCGACCACGTCCACGACGTGATCGCGGGAATGGATGAAGTCGTCGCGGCGAACACGCTTCTGCTCGAGCCGACGGTACGGCCAACACAGTACGCGCCGCGCACGCGGGAAGGGCTGTACGTGTTCCGGTTCTTCGAGGTGGACCACAAGGACGTGGACGAGATCGCCGCCTTGTCGTTCGAGGCGTGGAAGACCTTCGAGAACGTCGACGACTACCAGGCCGAGCCGCAGGGACTGTTCCGCCAGCAGGACACCACCGCTGCGACGGGTCGCATGTTGCTGTGCACGTGGTACGACGGCCTCAACTCCTGGCAGGCATCGCGCACACCGCCCGCGACGGCCCGCGAGAACTTTCGCCAACGCCACGCGCTGACCAAGGGCACACTCGCCTACGCCACCCGGCTGCTTACATGAATGCCGAAGAGCATGCGCTGTTCGCCAACGACACGTTCTACCTAGCGTTCGCGCAGAAGGACATCGACGCGATGCAGCGCCTGTGGGCCGCCGATCACGCGACGTTCTGCGTCCATCCCGGGTGGCCGACCATCACCGGTCGACGCGAGATCCTCGAAAGCTGGCGGCGTATCTTGGGCAATCCCGAGCAGCCCGGAATCGACTTCTACAACGCCAAGGCGATCATGGTCGGCGACGTCGTGATGGTGACCTGCTACGAGGAACTCCCCGGTTCGATCTGCGCCGCCACCAACGGCTTCATCGCCGAGAGCGGCGAGATGAGGCTGTTCCACCACCACTCCGGCCCCTGTGCGAATCCGCCACCACCGAGCGGCGCGCGTTCGGGGTGAACGATGCCGTTGCGGCCGACGGGACACCCAACGAGATGCTGACCGTGACCGCTAGCCGGCACGGCGCACTCGATCCGGTTTTGGGTACAATGCGGCGTTTTCGTGAACCACCGAGATTCGAAGGGGAGTCATGCCGACCTTGTCCGCCGGTAAACGTCTTAAGAGCGCCGTCTGCACCACCGAGATCATGGTGATCTCCGCCCCGGACGGGGATGTCGAACTGTCCTGCGGCGGCGCGCCGATGGTCGAAGGCGACGGCGCAAACGGCGGGGGTGTGGACCCGGGCCGCTCCGACGGGACCGCGATCGGCAAACGCTACGTCAACGGCGACGGTTCGCTGGAAGTGCTGTGCGTCAAGGCCGGGGATGGTTCGCTGTCGTCGGGCGACGCCGCGCTTGCCATCAAGGACGCCAAGAAGCTACCCAAGACCGACTGACCGTTCCCTTTTTTTCGCACGGACCCGTAGCCCGTGAACACCATGATGCTTCTCGAGATGGCCACGTCCGGGTTCGGCCATCGCATCGCCTTCACGGACCCAGCCGAAGGCTCCTCGATCACCTACCAGGAACTCTACGACGCCGCCGGTGCCGCGGCGCACCGCATCCGGGAGTCCGGCGCAACCCGGGTAGCCATGCTCGACGTCAGCAACTTGGCAGTGCCCGTCGCGTTGTTCGCCAGCGGCTGGGCCAACGTGCCCTACGTACCCATCAACTACCGACTCACCCGCGACGAGATCGACGCGTTGCTGGCACGTGTTCAGCCCGCCTTTCTCATCACCGACGACGAACGCCTGGCCGACTTGCGGGATCGCCAAGGCGTGGAGGCCATCTCCAGGGAGTCTTTCCTCGACGTCGCCCGCGCTGGCGGCGGCGAACACGAACAGCGGTCGATGGATCCCGACGATGTCGGCGTGCTGCTATTCACCAGCGGGACCACGGGCGTCCCCAAGGCGGCCGTGCTGCGCCACAAGCACTTGGTCTCCTACATCGTCAGTTCGGTGGAGTTCATGTCCGCCGAGGAGGACGAAGCGGCTTTGGTCTGCGTGCCGCCCTACCACATCGCCGGCATCGCGGCGGCGTTGAGCTCGGTCTACGCCGGGCGACGGGTCGTGCAACTCGCCAACTTCAGCGCCGACGCCTGGATCGAGACCGCGCGTCACGAACGCATCACCACGGCGTTCGTGGTGCCTACGATGCTCTCAAGGATCGTCGACGCCCTTGAAGGCGAGAAGACCGCCGGCATGGATCACCTGCAGTCCCTGTCCTACGGCGGCGGCAAGATGCCGCTGGCGGTCATCGAAAAGGCCATGGCGCTGTTTCCCGACACCGACTTCACCAACGCCTACGGGCTTACCGAGACGAGTTCCACGATCACCGTCCTCGGCCCGGACGAGCATCGCATGGCCGCAGTGAGCGAAGACCCCGATACGCGGCGGCGGCTCATTTCCGTCGGCATTCCCCTGCCGGGCATCGAGATCGAAGTTCGCGACGAGGATGGGCGGGCCCTTGGCGCCAAACAACGCGGCGAGATACACGTCCGCGGAGAACAGGTATCCGGCGAATACGAGGATCGCGGCAGCCTCGTGGATGCCGATGGTTGGTTCCCCACCCGCGATGCGGGTTTCCTGGACGCCGACGGCTACCTGTTCCTCGATGGCCGCGCCGACGACGTCATCGTCCGCGGCGGCGAGAACATGTCCCCGGGCGAGATCGAGGACGTATTGATCGCCCACGACGCGGTGACCGACGCGGCGGTGGTCGGCATCCCCAGCGAGGAATGGGGCGAAGCGGTGGCGAGCGCGGTGGTCGTGAAGAGCGACACGCCTGCCAACGAAGCGCTTATCGAGGAACTCAAGGACTGGGTCAAGAACCACATGCGTTCGTCGCGGGTCCCCGAGGTCATCGAGTTCTGGGCTGAACTGCCGTACAACGAGACCGGCAAGCTGCTGCGACGGGTGGTCAAGGACAAGCTCACGTCACCCAAGGAAAACGTCCACGCGCCACTGCCCCTGCTTTTCACAAGCGATATCGAACGCTCGCGAGCGTTCTACTGCGATCAACTCGGGTTCACGCTAACGAACCGCTACGACCCGGACGGCAAACTGTCCTGGTGCCTGCTCGTCATTGAAGGTGCGCAGATCATGCTGGAACAAGCCGACCCGGGCCGCCTGGCAGGGCTGGCCGAAGACCGGAGCGACATCGCCCTTTACTTCCTCTGCGAGGACGTCGATGTCCTGCACGAACGGTTCGCGACCAACGGCGTCGACTTGGAACCGCCCTTCGTGGCCTTCTACGGGATGAAGCAGCTCGAGGTGCGCGACCCCGACGGGCGTTGCCTGTGCTTCGAGCATCCCGTCCGAGACGACTAGCCGCAGGGACAGCCCAACGCGAAAGGGGGCGCCGTCCTCAACGCGCCCGAAGGGGGCGCCGTCCTCAACCGAAGGGGGCGCCGTCCCCCGGATTCGTTTAACCCGGGCCTAGGTTTCCACGGCGTCGACCAACCCCCAGTCGAGACCCGTGCCGGCGTCGATCCGCGCACCTGTCAACGCCATGTAGGCCAACCGACGCCTCCCGATGCGGCGCAGAATGCTGGTCGTTCCACCCGCTCCCGGAATGAGCCCCATTCCGACTTCCGGGAGTTGGAAGAACGCATCCGGGCGAGCCACGACCCGTCCCGCAAATGCCGGCAACTCGATGCCGGCACCGATGCACGCGCCATGGAGTCTCGCCTCGATGCGGTCCCGCAGGCAGTCGATCAGCGCTCCGGCGTTGCGCGCCATCCGGGAAGCGTGGGCAAGCCCCGCATCCGTTGCCTCGCCGAACTCGTCGAGGTCGCCGCCGGCGCTGAAGCAGGCACCGGCGCCATCCAGAACGACCTGGCGAATGGAATCATCGGCCAGCGCGAGTCCCAACGCTTCGCACAAGCCATCGCGAAGGTTGGCGGAGTAGGCGTTTCGCTTGTGCGGTCGATTGAGGGTGATGCGCAACCTGGCGTCCCGGCGTTCGAGCAGCACAACCGGGGTATCCGGCTCGGGCCGCAGCGGACGGGACTCCCGGCTGGCGAGCCAAGCCTGGAACTCCGAACCGTGCTGCAGGGTGGAGTACGCCAAGGACTCGGCGAATCCCGAATCCGCGCTGCCCACGCGCTCGTTGTGGCGGAGTAGGCGTACCAGGACCGCAGCGGCAACGGGATTGCGACTGATCGAGTCGGTCACCGCTGCCACCTCCTCCGCCGTCACCACGACATCCACGACATCCGGAACGGCATCATCGAGTGGTTCGTTCCCTTCGGCGATGCCAACAACGGGGCAATTCGGTTGGGCGTGCAACGGCATCGGCTCGTCCCCGAGGCGGACCGCCACCCAGGGCGTACCCGCCGCGATCGAGAGGGACTCGTAGCCCTCGTTTGACGCGAGGCGATCGGCGAGTTCCTCGAGGGTCATCGGTCTCACGGCCGTTTTGCGGTCCTTGGGCCTTCGGCAGATTGTACTCGCTGCGGTGGGTGTCCCCTCTTCCGCATTTCCTCTTCCGCATTTCCTCTTCCGCATTCCTCCCGCGGTGGGTGTCCCCTTTGGGCACCCTTGGGCAGGGTGGGTGTCCCCTTGAAGGTGCCTCCTTGAAGGTGCCTCGCGGTGGGTGTCCTCTTTAGTCCGAGGCGGATGTCCCCTTTGGGGTGGATCTTTTTGCCTGTCCCGTTGTTCACGTCGAGGTGGGTGTCCCCCTTGCGGCCCCTCCTGTGCGGCCCCTCCTTTGGGCTGCCGCCGAGGTCGGTGTCCCTTGGACGCCTTTTCCTTCCGTCGGGGTGGGTGTCCCTTGGACGCCTCCCTCCTTGGACGCCTCCCCTCGGACGCCTTTTCTTTGGACGCCTTTTTTGGGGGGCCTTTCCTTGGTCTCGCCACCGCCGTTGCTCCGGTTCAATCCCGGGGTCTGTGGTAGTCTCGCGGCCATCCTTGAGGCACATCCATGGAACGACACGGTTCATACGGCGTTCGGCGATGGGCTGTCGCGCTCCTCCTTGCAAGCGGGGTCAGGGCGTTCGCTGCGGACCTGGCCGTCGCGGTCGACGACCCCTGAAATGACCCGGCCGGCCGGAACCGGCGAGCACGTGCGTGCCAATCACCGACGGGCGTTGCTGATCGTCAATGCCGAAGTCGAGGGCGTCGCCAACCTCGATGTGCGCTGCCGCGACGGGAAGGTTGTCGAGATCGACAGAGGTCTAGCCGGCGCGCCCGGCGAAGCAACACTCGACGCCCGAGGCGGCGCGTTGCTGCCGGGTCTCAACGACCACCACATCCACCTATTCGCACTGGCCGCCGCGCGCCGGTCCGTGATGTGCGGACCACCGTCGATCACATCGCTTGCCGAACTCGGGGCGGCACTCGAAGCCGCGCCGGGCGAGGACTGGATTCGCGGCATTGGCTACCACGAGTCCGTCGCCGGGATGCTCGACCGGCAGGCGCTGGACCATCTGCGCGGGGACCGGCCGGTTCGAATCCAACACAGGTCGGGCAAGATGTGGTTCGTCAACTCGCTGGCGATCCGAAGACTCGGCATCGATTCCGGCAACGGGCAACTGTTCAGGCTGGACGGACTGTTGCGGGAGAGGCTCGCCGAGGACGACGACCTCGTCGGGTCAGTGGAGGACACGTCGCGCTTGCTGGCCGGCTACGGCATCACCGGGATCACCGACGCCACCTACACCAACGACCGAACCACCGAGGCGCTCTACCAGCGACTCGACCTCTGCCAGCGAGTGAACCTCATGGGCGACGAGTCGCTATCCCGCGGATCGCTGAAGATCATGCTGGACGATGCCGCGCTCCCGGACCTGGACGGCTTAGAGCGACGCATCGCGAAGGCCCACGATCGGGGGCGCCCGGTCGCATTCCACTGCGTTACCCGTACGGAGCTAGTGTTCGCCCTCGCCGCTTTGCAGAGCGCGGGCACGATACCCGGTGATCGCATCGAACACGCCTCCGTCACCGATGCGTCCGCCATGCGCTTGATGCAGGACGTGTCGGGCTCGGCCTGCCACGTCGCGGTCGTCACCCAACCGAACTTCATCGCCGAGCGTGGCGATCAGTACCTCCGGGACGTGCCACCTGAAGACCACGACAAACTGTACCGCTGCCGTGGCTTTCTCGAAGCGGGCATCCCCCTTGGCGGCGGTACCGACGCTCCCTACGGCGACCCCGATGCATGGGCTGCCATGCGCGCGGCGGTGGAGCGGCGAACGACGGACGGCGAGGTTGTCGGTGAACACGAGGCGCTGTCGCCAGAGCAGTCATTGGCGCTGTTCCTGACCCCGCTTGACGACCCCGGCGGGACCCCGCGGCGCATCGATGTGGGGGCAATGGCCGAATTCTGCGTCTTGGCGAAACCCTGGAAGCAGGCACGCACCTCGCTGTCCTCGGAACTCATCGCCGCGTCGGTGAGCAACTGCTAGTGTGCGCTGGATAAGGACGAGGACTCTGCGCGTGCCGGCCATTGGTGAAATGCAGGACAACGCCGAGGCGAACGCGACCGAGGAAGGAACGTCGGCGCCCTCCCGAATCCGCTACCCCTTAGCGACGACTCTCGCCGTCGCGGGGTCGCTCGTCGTCGGCGCGAATGGCTCTTATGCCAGCAGCGACCTGCCCGCCGTGGCCCCGGAGACGCCGATCAGCGAGACCGGCGCGAGCTACCTGCCCTACGATGCCGGCGTCACAAAAGGCGGCGACGCCTACGTGACCATCCCCATCGACCCCGGCCCGCGTCCGCCGGGATTGAGTCCAGACCTGCAGATTCGCTATCTCGGTGGCCGAGAGCGAAACCGGCAACACCTTGAGGAACCCGGCGACAGCCTGGGCTACGGGTGGTTCGTTGGCGGCGTGTCCTATGTGGGCTGGTGCATGAAGGGCGAACGAACGGCACAACGCCGTCTCAAGGTGGATGCCTCGGATCCGTTATGTATCGCAAACCGCCGTCTCGTTCTCGCGCGCGACAAACACCTGCGCCCAGGTGCCGAGTACCGCACGCTTGTCGAGCGGTTCGAACGGGTTGTGGTCAGGGGCGGTCCGGCGCTGTCCGATCTCTGGTTCGAACTGTTGCGACCGGACGGGCTGATCGCCGAATACGGGCGAACGTCCGACTCGCGGCTCCTACTAGAAGCAAAGGGCACAGAGCCGGCCCACGCCAGCGATGACCGCCCAGTCCCGTTTGCATGGTCGCTGAACCGTCTGGCCGACCCCCGCGTCGAGGGAGACGAGGTGCGGTTCGAGTACTACGAAGACGAGAAGGCGGGCGTCCGCCAGCTCAAACGCGTGGTGTTCGGTCGCGGCGACGCCGTTGAAATGCGATTCAGGTACGCGACGCGAAGCGATGTCTCGACCATGCTGGTAGGGAAGTACGAACTGACCGAGCGGCTGCGCCTGCACCGCCTGGAGATACTCGTCGGGGGGACGATGGCTCGCGAGTACCGACTGGAGAGCGAGCGCACCGCGACAGGCTGGGAACGCCTGCGACGGATCCAGTTGTGCTTTGCGGCCCGCAACGACCGCACAACCTGCCTGACGCCGCTTGCCATCGACTGGATCGACCCGAGCGTCGAACTACCCTACGTACGGACCCTCGTTGCCCGCATCGAAAGCCCCCATGGCACGACCAGGGCATTCAACTACGGTATGCACAACGCACGAGAGGGTGCGGACTTCACGTTCGGCGCCGACGAGAGTCCGTTCGGTGCCTTGACACCGACGGCCGACGTGCGCGAGGGCCGCGTCACTGCCAAGGGCTACGCCAAGGCGGTGGTGACCGACTTCGTTGAGACGACCGACGAAGGAAAAACTGACCATGTTCGCTACGGCTACCAGGGCCCGTTTTGGGAGAGCACGAACAACTGGGGCACTGTGGGATTCGCCGCATCCGCCGCGACAGACGTGACGACCGGAGGCACGACATACACCCAGTACCGACTCGACTTTCCCCATTTCGGACAACCGAGCGCCCAAGTTGTCTACGGCGGTTACTATCGCCCGGGCGTGCAACCGCTTGCCGAATCGTTCGCGCTGCACGACGCGCAGACCGTCGTGCATGGCGATGCTCGCGTCGTCCTGCCGTATGTGAGGACCGCGACAATACCCACGATCCACGAAGGACAGCGTATTGTGTTGCAGTCAACCGTCGAACAACTGAGTTTGTCCGATACAGGGATCGAGAGCGTGACCCGCCGGTACGACGCGGCGACGGCTGCAACGCCGATTCAAAGTGAGACCTGGGGGGCGACGGAGTACCGTTTGGACAACGTGTTCGACAGCCAAGTGCAGGAAGAAGCCCCGGGCGACACCAACACGCCGTAGCAGGTTGGGGTTCAGCGGTGACTGCGCGGTACCGCACCCAAACGACGTTGCGCTACCACTTCCAATCCAACATCAGCCACAGCTTGGTGATGTCGCCGGCGTGTTCGTCCGCCGAGTATTGCGCCGTCTTGAACAGGAAGGACAGGTTGTCGCGGAGCGGGTAGGTGACCGCGAGGCCGATTTCCGAGCCGTAGTCCGCGCCGCCTTCGTCGGCCTGGAAGTCGTGGAAGACGCCGGTGACGGTGGCGTCGCCGACCCTGCCCGCCACGCTGAACCACAGGTCGCGCACGCCCGCAGCGGGTGTCGCGAGAAAACGGTCCGTCCAGCCCTGGAACTTGTGCAGCGTGGCCACGGGAGTGCGGAAGCCTGCGTTGCCGTCGTCGCTGCCGAGTACCTCGTAGGCGCCGGTCAGGGTCAGTGCGCCCACGGTGGCGACGCCCTGCACCATGTAGTAGAGCGCCTCGTAGGACGCCGGGTTGTCCGCGTAGTCGCTCTGGCGCGCTATTGCGGCACTTAGGGTCAGGACTTCGAAATCGCCCTCGTAGTCGACGCCGTAGGTCGCATTGGCGTTGGGCGGGCCGTTCGCGTTCGACAGGTCGAACAGGTAGGCGAATCCCGCCATGGTGTGGCCGTCGGCAGGCGTCGCCGAGGCCCGGAACGCGTGCGAATTGCCATACCAGTCACCCGGCTGCGCGGCGTCGCCCGGCCCGAAGATGCGGTTGATGTTGTGAATGTAGCTGTAGTCGAGGTCGAGGTTGCCGACGCTGCGCTGGATGCGCAGCGCGTCGTAGGTCTGCTCGTTCTGCCGGTAGGCAACGCCGCCGAGAATGCGTTGGCCGCCGTGGTTGACGCGCTGCCGGCCCACGGTCACCGTGACGTCGCCGTTCGCGTACTTGACGAACGCCTGATTGAGATCGAAACCCTTCGGGTCCGCGACGATGGGGTACTCGGTACGTCCGTTGGTCGTGGAATTGAAGTCCTCGATGCCGAGGATCAAGGAGTAGTCGGTCTCGATGCCGAACGTGAAGTGGTCGGTCTCGGCGGAATTCCAGGTCAACCGCGCCCGTGCCGTCGATGCAAGTGCATCCTCCTCGACACCCGCCTGCGACACGTGTTCGAGCCGGTAGCGGAATCCCAGCGACGTCTTGCCCTCCGCGACGGCCTTCGCCAGATCGACGGCCGATGCCGTCGCAGCGAAGGTGGCCGCGCCGCCCATCAGCAACGCCGTCAAGATTTGTCGCGTCCAACTGGATCCACGCTGGCCGTCCATATCCGCGATCCGTGCCATGGTCCGACCCGTTTTTCTCCACCGGCGTAGGCCTCCATTCTAGCGCGGAGTTCACGGCGGCTCACCCAATTCGTGGACCTCATGTGCTGTTGGCAGCCAAACGCCTGCGTCGGTAGCGACCGGCAGGAGCACAATCACAACGCAACCAACCCCGCATCGTTTGGTCGGGGTTTCCCGTTCGATTGCGACGAAAGCAAGGATTGCGTTGATTTAGCATATGAGCAAAGAGGAAAATCGGTTTGTTTTCCATTAGTTTAGCTCTGGACCGGGCCGGAAGGCCGAGCAACAATGACCAAGTCCCGGGACTCTTCAGCAGGGTCGGCAGCGCTCGGCGAGCGCGCGGCGACCTTGCACGCCGCGATGCTGCGGATCAACGCCACTCTCGATGTCGACACGGTGCTCGAAAAGGTGGTCGAAAGTGCACGGGAACTGGCCAACGTGCCGGTGATTTACGTCTCCGGCTACGGTCGGGACGCCACCGTGGCCGATGCGCTCGAAGCCGGTGCCGTCGACCACATCGTCAAGCCGTTCTCGCCAACGGAGCTGGTCGCACGGGTGCGGGCGGCGCTACGCCAGCGCGGGGACTCCCCGCCGTTCGTCCTCGGCACGCTGACAGTGGACTACGGCCGCCGCCGGGCGAGTGTCGAGGGCCGCGAGATCGGCCTCACGGCCACCGAGTTCGATCTGCTGGCCGCGTTGTCGCGCGACGCCGGGCGCGTCGTCACCTACGAAACGCTACTGCGAACGGTGTGGCGCGGTCGCCCCCACGCCTCCGCCAACCTCGTACGCATCTTCGTCCGTACGCTGCGCCGCAAACTCGGCGACGCCGCTGCGGAACCGGTATGGATCTTCAACGAGCGCGGCGTCGGCTACCGTATTCCAGCGCCCTGATTTCCGCACCCCGCGGCTGGCTGATTTGCCGGCGTAGCAGTCGCAACCCCTATCGCCGGTTCCAGGCGTCGAGATGGTCCGTCGAGAGGTTGGTCACATGGCCCGTCGGGGTCGCCATGAGGTTGACGATCACGAGCTGTCCGGAATCGGCAATGCCGCGGGAGCGGACCAGCAACCGCCACTTCCCGAGCGCCGGGCCGAGGTTGCCGAGCGGCAGATCGACGCCGTCGACGTCCGTCGCGATTCCCAGTTTCGCGTCCAGCCCCTCGCCGGTCTCGAGTTCGTACGCCGACAACTCCACAGCGGTCGACGCCGGGACAGTGCCCGACACCGTCGCATGATTCCCAAGCGAGTCCAGATTCCGCGATCCGTCCGTGCGGAAGCCCGTGACGAGGACAGTCACCTCGTCGTCGCCGTTGTTGATCAGCCGCAGCCGGCTCACTTGGTTCGTGTTGGCGGCGGGATTGAAGATAGGCAACCGCCACTCGGCGCATAGGCCGTCTGCGGCGCAGTCCCAGGTTCCGGCGAACGCGACGGACGACGTCATGTCCGTCAGGAATCCATCGCGGGTGCGGATATAGGCCGTCGGTTCAACGGCGTGGTCGCCGGGCGGGAAGCACAGTCGCCAGTGCCCCATCGCGGGTTCGCTACCCGTCCCCACCAGGCCCCCCTTCTCCACGTTCCCAGCCTCCAGATCGGCGCTGTTGAAGTGAAGCGTCTCCCGGGGGCCGAGGGAGACAGACAGGTCGTAGGCGTTGCCCGCATCGTCCCGCGCCGTGAACGCGACCTCGGCGGCCTGCGCGCGCGGGTTGACCAGGCGCACGAAGCCCTGCAGACCGTCCGGCCAGCCGGACGCCGGCACGAAGGGGAGCATCTCCGCCCCGAACTCGCATAGCTGGGCGCTGGCGGACATCGGCAGGAGCATACCGATCAATGCGGGAATGCCGTTTCCTACGACCACGCCGGGCCTACTCACCTTCGACCTCGAAGCGGACGATCTCCACGAAGTTGTACTCCCTGTAGTTCCTCGCGCGGTCATGCACGTCGATTTCGGCAATGCCCCACGTGCCCGGCACCGAGCCGGGCGGCAGGATCACAACCTTTTCAAGCTCCCGCCATTCGGTCGGGTCGCCGTCCGGATACAACTCGTCCCGATCGTCCGGGGAGACGTGGTAGTGGTGCGTGCCGCCTTGCGGGTCGCGCAGTAGCAACTGCGCCGCGCGGAACCCGGAAATGTTGTCCCGGCGGGGGAAGCCCACGGTGACCTCCGTCTCACCGTTCGGCGCTTCGGGATTCGTGGGGACAGCGTCGACGCTGATCCTATTGACGTCGATCTCGGGCGGTTCCGTGTCGGGGTTGGTGGTAACGAGCTCGATGGTCGCGGGCGCCTCGTCCGCATCGTCGCCCGTGAACTTCGCGGACCCCGAGTTGTTGCCCAGATCCTTCATCGATACGTGTTGCGTCGAGTACGTGGACGTGGGCATGTAGTTGGGCATCAGGAAGTCCACGGTGCATTCGTCGCTTGCGGCGTTGGAATCCCCGTACCGTTGGAGGGAATACGTACCGGGCAGTTCGTCGTTGATGGCCGCCAAGCACGTCCCGTTGGCCAAGCCGCTGTCCTCCTCGACCACGGACCAGGTGACCCGGATGACCTGGACCGTGTCATCGTCCTCCCAGACCGACTTGCCCATCGTCAGCGACCCGGCCACGTACTCGGGCTCCGTGTAGTCCTCCAGCGCGTTGTCGACGTACATGCGCCAACCAAAGTCGCTCGGGCGCTGGTAGCGGTCGTTACCGGCTGCGTCCGTCAGCCTAAACTGCTCAGGAAGCCAGTAGCCGGCCTTGACGTACTTGCTCAAGGTCGCCTCGCCCCGCAGCACGGTGCCCGTCTCGCCGCCGGGGAGGTAGTCTCCGTGCTCGTCGATCGGATACACCCAGAGATCGAGGAATGTACCAATCGGGCTCGACAGTCGCGTAAGGCCCCGTTCCGCCCCTTCCTTCTCGCCGTCCAGGGCGTGGAGCTCCAAGTCCACCGTCAGTATCTTGTCGTCGTGCGATCCGCCCGCCACGGTTATGTCGACCCGCCGGACCTTGCCTGGATAGACGTAGTCGGGGAACAGGTTGTAGACCTCAAAGGTCAGATCCTCCCGGATGCGGGCCAGATAGATGCTGCCCTGCATGATACGGTCGCGCACGAAGTCGTACTTCGCCTGCGATCGGGCGCGGAGCCTGTCCGGGTTGACGACGAAGTACGAGATCGTCTCCGCCATGTCCTCGTTGGGATTTTTGAGATGCGCGTACGCGGAGACGAACTCCGCCGACTTGGTCGTCGACCAGCCGCTCGCGGCCGCTGGATCCTCGTACCAGCCGCCGAGTTCGATCCAGTCCGCCTTGAGGTCGTCGTCGAACAGGTGGGCCCAGAGGAAGTGCGCCTTCTCGTGGGTGATGAGCCGGTGCATGTAGTCCTCGCTCTGGCCCTTGAAGGCCCTCTCCATGAACTCAACGTATCCGGAACGGGGCCAGGCCACGGCGGGGGCCGTGGGGTAGAGCGGATGGGGCAAGCCATTGAGCCTGCGCACTAGGTAGTCGAATCCATCCACCTGGTGCATACCCTTCGGCATCTCCTCCATCATGTTGAGAAGCAGGACGATCTCCTTCGGCTCGAACTGCTGGAAGTTGTGCTCCGACTCGTTCCCCGTCGGCGCGGTCAGCGACCAGTAGTCGTCGATGGACGTCGTCAGGCCGTATCGATCCCGGAATATCCGCTCGAAGGCCGCCCGGTCCCGCCCGCCATCGGTGACGAAGTGCACTCCTGCATGGTGCAGGCGCCGCGAGAACCACACGCCGCGCTTGCCGTCCACCGTGGCCATGCGCGGGGCGGCGTTGACGAAGGCGGCGGACGAGACCGTCGTCTCGCGGGTACCGTCCTCGGCGACCTCGACCGCGATGTCCCCGGCGATGAACTCGTCGGTGATGCGCCAGACGCTTGCCGGCAGCGTCCCTTCTTCGGAGTCCGCATCCTGAACGGGCTGCGGGATTGCCTCCATGGTTTGAAGCAGGCGGAAGGCGTGCTCCTGCGACCAGCCCGCACCGACGAGGAGCATGTTGTAGTCCTGTCGGAGGCGGTCGGCGGCGGCCGTGTCCACTACGTCTACCGTGCCGCCCTGGAACTCCACGACCCGCGGCTCAACGACGTGCGACGAGTACTCCGCTCCAGCCGGCGTATCCTGGTCCTCCTCCCAGTGGTAGACGAACGGGTCCGTCGGCAGCGACTCCACTTCGTAGGCCACGCCGTCGTGTACTTCGTGAAAAGGGAACCGCACGATGCGCGCCGGGGTCGTCCGGTGTCCCTTCGCGTTGACCTTGACAGCGTAGCGGCCCGGGGCCACCTCGCTGAACGCGAAACAGCCGTTGTCCCCGGGACGTACCGTGTACAGTGCGCCCCGACCCGTCAGCACCACCTCGAGATCGTCTGTGGGACCTGCGAATCCCTCGATGCGCCCGACGTACGAGGCCGCCCCCTGGTCCCCGCAAGCGTACGCTGAACCGGTCTCCGGCAACGCCACCTCGCCGCTGCGCGACGCCACGGATTGCCTGCCGTCCATTGCATAGTAGTGCCAGCCACCGTCGGCGTGCTGCAGCAGCACGCCATCGCGACCGTCCCCGTCAAGGTCGCCGATGCCGGCCAGCCGCCACGTGTCGCTGCTCGAAATCCCGGCCCGGCCGCTCTCCTCTTCCAAAACCTCCCGTCCGTCCATCGCGTAGTAGTACCACTGGCCTCCCGAGGCGCGCAGAAGCACGTCGTCGTTGCCGTCACCGTTGAGATCGCCGATCCCGCCGAAGCGGAAGCCGGCATCGACGCGGAGATCGACCCAACCGCTAAGCGCGGCGACCGAGCGTCCTCGCCGGAGTGCGTGGTAGAACCAGCGACCGTCCTCGTGGCGCAGCAGCACGTCGTCCGAGCCGTCGCCGTTCAGGTCACCGATGCCGGCGAAGCGCAGCCGGAGGTCGTGCGGCAGCGCGATGCCGCGGGCGGGCGCGATGCGGGTCCGGCCATCGGCCGCATAGTAGAGCCACCGACCCGACATGTGACGCAATAGCACGTCGTCGTTGCCGTCGCCGTTCAGGTCCCCGATCCCCGCGAACGTCCAGTCCAGGCTCTCCGGCAGCGCGAGCGTTCCGCTCTCCTCTCCGATAGAGCGGCGGCCGTCCATCGCGTAATAGGCCCATGCGCCGTCCACATGGCGAAACAGCAGATCGTCCCTGCCATCGCCGTTGAGATCGCCAGTGCCGACAACACGCCAAGCGTTGTCAGCCGGCAGGTCGGGTGCCTCGGTGTCGCCGCTGGCGACCTCAAGGCCCTCCAGCTCGTAGACGTGCCAGGTATCGTCGATCCGCAGCAGCACGTCGTCCCGACCGTCGCCGTCGAAGTCGGCGACATGCGCGCCCTGCACGGACAGCCCGATGACGACGCCAACCCATAGCGCCCATACGCAAACGAATCTGCGACGGGCGGTAGACTCTAACCCTTTCATGTTGATCTCATTAGGTTAAATTGTTGACGAGTTCCACACTACACGAGATCTACATATTATCGGCTAGGCTAAGTAGACTATGCCGTTGCGATTCGGTGTTCCACATATTCCGCCGCTGACGCGCCTGGGCGCCAACTTCGCCGTCATCGGCATCGGCGAGGTGGTGGTGGCTGAGTGGCTCTAAGCGCCGTAAGGCTGTGCCCGGCGCTCCTGTAACGCCTTGCGCCGGGTGCACCGCCGCCCAGCCACGCCCCCGGTCCGTTCGTACTATGATCGACGCGCCTTGCCGTTGAAGAGAACAACACCGTGCCACGAGGTGCCCTGGACAAGCTAAGGGTTCTCGACCTCACCGACGAACGCGCAATCTACGGTGCCAAGATGCTCGCCGACCTCGGTGCCGAGGTAATCCGGCCGGAGCCCCCCGATGGCGATCCGCTGCGTCGGCGTGGGCCCCGGGACGAAGGCCCAGAACAGGGTGCCTCGCTATGGCACGCGTTTTTCGCCTCAAGCCGCCGTTTCGTGACTCTTGATCTGGAAACGTCACCGGGCGGCACCTTGTTGAGGACACTCGTCGATCGTGCGGATGTCGTGCTGGTATCTACCGGTGCATTCGGCGTCGTCGAAGCGGGACTCGACGAAGCGCGTCGACGACGACCGGAACTCGTCGTGGTCGAGACCTCCTCCTTCGGCCCCGACGGGCCGTGGCGCGACTACCTGGCGCCCGACCTCGTCGCCGGCGCGCTCGGCGGCGCGATGGCAACCACCGGCGATGCCGACACGGCGCCGCTCAAGTGCTTCGGCGAACTGAACTTCATCCTGTCCGGCGCGTACGCCGCCATCGCGGCGCTGGCGGCGTACCGCCGCGTACGCGACACCGGTGCCGGACAAGCCGTTCACGTGCCGGTACACGAGTGCATCGCATCGTGCCTGGAGCACGTTCTGCTCTGGTACTGGTACCCCGACAAGATGCCAACCGCCGGCAAGCAGGCGCTGGCGCGACGCGGCAGCCTGCACTGGTCCAACGCCTACGTCGTGACGCCGGCCAAGGGCGGCTCGATCATGGTCACACCGACGCCCAGTTTCGACAACCAACTGGTGTGGCTGATCGAAAAGGATGCCCACGAGGATCTGCTCGACCCCAAGTACCAGGCGCCCGAGCACCGCCGCGACTACATCCGCCGATTCATGGAAGTGCTGCGCAATTGGGTGGCGACGCGGGACGTGGAGGAGCTCTTCTACGAGGCCCAGGACCACCACGCGCCCTACGGGTGGGTGCTGCCCATCGACAAGGTTGCGGCGAATCCCCAGCTCGAAGCCCGCGACTGGTGGGTCGACTACCCCACCACAACGACGACCGTTCGAGGACCCGGTGCGCCGTACGCATTCAGCAATACGCCTTGGCGTCTTGGCCCCTACCGCGCGGCCGCAGACAATGCTGCCGTCGAACAGCTCGTGGAAGCGTGGGATCGACGGCCTTCTCCGACCCGAATCTCTGGCGGACGGTGCGCGCAGGACGATGACCGGCCTCTGGCCGGCGTACGAATCCTCGACTTCACGCATGTCCTGGCGGGCCCTTTCGCGACGCGGGTGCTCGCCGACCTCGGTGCCGACGTGGTCAAGGTCGGCTCGGCGATCCGCACGGGGCCGAACGCGCCCGACGGCGCCTACTACGTCACCTGGAACCGAAACAAGCGCTCGCTTGCGTTGGACATGTCCCGCGACGAGAGCCGCGCCGTCTGCAAACGGCTTGCCGAGGCCGCCGACGTCGTCATCGACAACTTCTCGGTGGGCGTGCTGGATCGTTGGGGCGTCGGCTACGGCGCGGTCAATCCCGGCAATCCCGGTGTCGTCTACGTGCAGATGTCGGGCATGGGCGCAGGCGGACCGTGGTCGGGTTTCGTGACCTACGCCCCGACCATCCATGCGCTTTCGGGCCTCACGCACCTGACCGGCGTGCCCGGCCGGGAGGACATCGGCATCGGGTTCTCCTACAACGACCATTGCGCCGGGCTTCACGGGGCGTTCGCCATCCTAGCTGCCTTGGAGGCGCGTCGGCACACCGGCCATGGACAGCGTATCGACCTCTCGCAGTTCGAGGTCGGCGTCGGACTGGCGGGGCCGTCGCTGCTCGACTACTTTGCCAACGGCCACGTGGCCGAGCCGACGGGCAACAGACTGCCCTACGACTGCGCCGCGCCCCACGGCTGCTATCCCTGCGCCGGCGCCAAAAGCGAAGCCGTCGTCGAAGAACGCTGGGTCGCCATCGCCTGCATGACCGACAACCAATGGCAGGCGCTGCGACGGGTGATGGGCGATCCGCCGTGGACGCATGATCCCAAGCTCGCCACAGCCCAAGGCCGGGCAGCCAGCGCCGACCTCGACGCGGGCTTGGCGGCGTGGACGCGGACGCTCGCCGCCCCCGAGATCATGGAACGTTGTCAAGCCGCAGGCGTTCCGGCGGGCGTGGTCCAGACGGGCATCGACATGGGCGATGCCGACCCCCAACTGGCACGGAGCGGGTTTCTCGCGCCCATCGAAGCACCGCACCCGGTACTTGGGCAGACCTACGCGGATCGGCTGCCGATCCGTTTCGAGGACACGCCGTGCGACGTCTACCGGCGTGCCCGTCGCGTGGGCGAGGACACCCTCCGCGTGTTGGCCGACTGGCTCGGTATGAGCGAGGAGGAGGTCAGGAAAGGGGAGGAGGACGGACTCTTCATCTAGCGAGGCCGCCTCAGATCGGCGAGGCAATGCCGTAGGGGCGACCCTTGCATTCGCCCCATGGACCCAACGGTGCATTTGCCCCAAGGCGGGCGAGGACAAGCCTTGCCCCTACGAGCCCTCGTTGGTCAACCCGCATTGCGCCAGGGTGAAGGTCGGACTGCCTCGTCCCTGTGGTACCGACATGGCGTAGCGGCACGTAGTGGTGGTCACGTCGACGACCGCCTCGTTCTCGCAGCGCCACGCCACGACCGATCCCGCGGTGTAGGGCGGGCTGACGTTCGGGGACGACCAACCGATCACATTGATGATCTTCCACCCCGACCAGGAGCACGGAATCCCACCTGAGGACGCACCTGCGGTTCGCCAGGCGCCGGACACGCATTCCATCAGCGCACCGTCGGCGGCCGTCGAGATCCGCTTCCCGGCGCAGGCTTGACCGTTGACCACCGTCGCGTCGAAGGCCAGCGCGGAAACGCCGGCGATGCCATTGCCGGCGAAATCGAGCGGACCCCCCGTCATCGCCCGGGAGCCGTCGCGACGCACGAATGCCGCGAGATCCGAGTGCGCCCCCGGCGGAACGGTACGCACGAGCTCCACGCGGTTTCCAACCGCCGTCGTGCCATGCGGAAACGAACGCACGACCGCCTTCGCGAGCCGATCGGCGCTCGGGTCGTCGGCCTGCAGAAGCTCAGTGGATATCTTGATCCCGCCGCCAGCGACCGCCTGCAGGTTGAAAGCGCCGCCCGTACCGTTGGCAAGGATCGTCTTACTGGCGTCGTCCGGATCCGCCGGCAACAGGCCCGAGGACACGAGTTGCGCCACCGACGCGGGCCAGTTCCCCTGCTCGGCGTGATAGGCGTACGCCGCTTCATCCACGAGCAGAATGCCGTCGATCGTGCGTTGCACCGCCGCGTCCTCGAGGGCGGCCGACTGCCAGACAAAGTAGCCGTGCAGCAGGAGCGATGCGGCGGCGAGCGTGACCAGCATCTCGACGAGTGTTATTCCCCTGGTCAACATCCCGTGAACGCCCTCCCCGCTGCGAATACCCGTCGCCCCTCGTGCGTCGCCCCGCGACCCAACCGCCACGGAACAACCGTGCGCTCGCCTTCGGGTCGCCCGCCAAGCCCCGCCAACGCGGCACGTTCCGCGGCCGTCGCACCCGGTTCGCGCACGACGTCGAACGCGAATCCCGTCACGCGGGGCGAACCCCTCGGCGGCCAACCGCTTGGGATCGACGACGGCCGCGAGTAGTAGCGCACGCCCCACGCCGCGGGTTCTGCAGGGCCGGATGGACCCCCGCCGAGGGCGGCAATCATGTCCCCGACGCCGATGACCGTCCCGCTCGGACGACCGCAGTTCGCGCCGGCACCCTGGTAGGCAGCCGCGAGGGCAGCGACTGCGCTCAGATCCGCCGACACGCGGGCCGCGTCGCGCCGCTCGTTCGCAACGCGGTACCCCGCAGTCGCCAACACCGCCGCGATGCCGATCACCGCCACCACCTCAAGTGCTTGCACAACAAAACCATCCTCTGTTGCCTGACATTCGCCACCGCCTCTCCGGCCCGTCCTGGCGCGCGCGGGCGACCGCGAAGCGGTCGCGTCGCATCTCTACTCAATGACGAAGGTGAGCGTGTAAGGGCCCGACCCGGAGCACGCGGGCGTGCTCTTGACACCGACTGCGGCCGTCATCCGGTCCACGAGTTGCTCGCAATCGGCGTCCACGTCGAACTGGTAGGTGATCTTGGCGTCCACGTCACTGCTCGAAGCGACCGCCACGTCGAGCCCGTAGACGTTCTCATCGTCGCCGTCGGTGAACGGCTCGACGTTGTAGCCGCTGTCCGCGAGTTCCTCCACGCTGATGCTCGCGTACGAGCCCGCCTGGGCCGGCGCGGATCGGTAGGCCTCCGCCGCGGTCTTCACCCGAACGATCTCGGCGTACGCCTGCTCGGTGCGGACCCCGCTTTGTATGTTGCCCCACTGGCCTACGACGAAAAGACCCACTATCGCCAGCAGACCGACGTACAACCCCATTTCGGGAAGCGTTACGCCCCGATTCCTGTTCACCCATGCCATCGCCCAAATTCCTCCTACTTCAATGACCATCAAATCGGCGCCGTGTAGGCCGTGTAGATTCCCGGCACGACCACCGCCACCATCATTCCAATCGTTCCAATCGCCCCACCCCGCACCAAGGTGGATGCCGTTCGCAGCCGCGTCTCCAGAAGCGATCGCTGCATGCTTGCCAGCGCGTCCCACGCAGCCGGATAGAGGTCCCGGCGGCCCCCCGGGACCATTGCCGACAACACGCCGGCCAGCCAGTCCGGGACCAGTCGCCCGGCAAGCGCGTCCTCGATGGACATGCCCGCATCGATGTGGTCGCGACGGGCTTCGCGAACCGCCCAGCGCACGAAGCCGCCGCGGGCGTAGGCCTCATCAAAGGCGTCGAGGACTTCGGCATGCGTTGCGCCGCGGTGGTAAAGCCGGCCCGCAAACTCCGCGAACTGAACCGCCAGACGCGCCCGATGCTCTGCGTCGAAGAACAACAACAGCCTCCGGGCGCGGCCGTGCCAGTATCCCCGGCCTGCAAGGACGCCAGCGGCGAGGACCGCCAAGGCAACGGTTCCCGCAGGCACCCACTCGTTCAGTCGGCGGCTTAGCACGTACGCCCCGTTCGCGGCGAGGGCGTCGTGCCCGAGCACGGCACCCAACATGCTTTGCAGCTGCATCGTTCCCAGGACTGCCACGGCCAGCGCCACCAGGTAGTAGCTGTTCGGCGCCAATACGTTGCGAGCGATGCCGAGACGCTTCGCCTCACCCTGGCCCAGTTCCTCCAAGGCCTCCGCCATGGTCCCCGACCGTTCGGCGACCCGGATCAAGCCGACCTCCGCCTGCGGCACGCTGCGGGTCGCAGCGAGTCCTTCGGCCACGAGCCTGCCTTCTTGGACCGCGGCACCTACGATCCTCGCCACGCCGGTCGAGACGGCATCGAGCCTGGCCGTCGTCCCCAACGTGTCGAGAGCTCGACGGACGGCCACGCCGCCCCGCAATTGCGCCGCAACGAGTCGGTAGAACATCTCGCGGCGGGCCCGCGGAAACCGAATGGCGCAGTTAAGCCATCTCGACGCAACGTCCTTCCACATCCTCACCGTTGAACTCTCCTATGATCCGCTCCGCGTGCTCCGGATCGATCTCCCCGGCCGCAGCCTTCCCCGCCGCATGCTGATGCTTCGTCATGCAGCCGTTGCAGTCGGCCCCGTTGCGGCGCATGTATCGCTCCAGTTCCGCCAAGCGTCCCTCACCGATCAGGTCGTGCGCGGTCCCGGTCCTGTCCAGGCAAAGCGGATACACCTCCGCGACCAGCGTCTGTCCGGCAACTCCGCTGCGGCATTCGCCGCAGCCGTGGGCGTTCACGAACCGCACGCCGTGGCCGAACAGCGTCCGGTAGCGAGCGTCCACCACGGGATCGGCGTGGCTCGTCAATCCGCACGACCCACAAACCACCGGCACGAGGTTCTGGTTGACGATCCCGGCCAGGAAGGCGCGCGCACCCAGGAGCGGCATTGGCACGCCGAGGTTGGCAAGCCGAGGCAGCGCCGCCACGCAGCTTTGGGAGTGCAGGGTCGTGAGTACGCGCTTGCCCTGGATCGCCATGTCCTTGGCGGCCGTGGCCGACGGGGCATCGCGTATCTCGCCCAGCACGAGCGTATCCGGGTTCTGGCGCACCAGCGCGGCCAGGTTCTGGATCAACCGTTGTTCGGCACCCTCGCCGTAGTGTTCGATCTCGACATGCGACACATGGTCCATCACCACCTCCACCGGATCGGCCACCTCGATCACCTTCTGGGTGGCGGGCATGGCCGCCATCAACGAAGCCAAGGTCGTGCTCTTGCCGCTGTTCGTCTCGCCCGTGATCAGGATCAACCCCCCGGGCGCACGGCACATTCGCGAGATCTGGCGGACCTGGACCGGCGAGTAGCCGCTTTCTTCCAACGGCAGGACGAACGACGGGTCGCGGACCCGGCAGACGACACTGTTGCCACGCACCTCCTTCATGCTGTTGCCCCGAATCCGGTACTGGCGTCCGCCGTGCTCGAAGTCGAACGCCACGTCGCAGACGCCCGATTCGTCGAACTGCGCATTCGTCCCGAGCGCCCAGATCGACCGCGCCAGGGCGAGACCGTCGTTGCGCGACAATTCGTCGAACGGACGCCGGAACCCGTAGGTCCTGAACGCCAACATGGCGCGCTCCCGGCGCACATCGAGGTAGACGTCACTCGCATGCTCCTCGACAGCCCGACCAAACACGAACTCGACCGTGCGGTTGGCGGGGTTGCGCGTCGTTACGGGCACGGCACCCAGCCTCGGCCGGTTCGCCTCCCGCCACTGCGCAAAGTCCAAGGGCGTCACCTCCACGAGACGCGCGGCGCCAAGACTGCCGCGCACCAGACTCAGGAGTGCCCGGCCCACGCGACGCGACAGTCCGCCGCGCACCGCAAACACGGTGCCATCGGCCGCGACTACGCATTCGAGGCGGTCGCCCTGCACCCTCAGGAACTCGCGCACGGCGCGATCCGTGCACTGGTCGCTGGCCCGGACATCCTGCAGCCGCAAGGTCACGGTTCACCGCCCGGCGCGCCTGACGATCGGCGCATCGCCATTGACACTCAGTTCGACATCCACGCCGGCGTCCGATGCGCGCCGTACCGCGCGTACGTGGATCGTGTCCTCTCCCAAGCGGATCGTCTGCCCGGCTGCGGCCTCGAAGCGCTCGCCGCGGGCGGACAACAGCACACGCGGCGTGTCGTCCGGCACCAATTGCGCATATTCGATTTCCGGTCGCAGCCTTTGGGCCGGACGAGTCCCCGCGGGCACGACCCCGGGGGCGGGCAACGTCTCAACCGGACGGTTGCGCTGCTTGGCAACTTCCACCAACGCCGAGCGAAGCCGGTCGGTCGGCTCGCCCTCGTGGGAAAGCAGCGCGGCAGCCGCATCGGGATGTACGGCGACCTTCTCCAGCTTCAGCACGATCTCCAGCAGGGCGTCCAACGTCCGTTGCTGCCTTGCCAGCCGGCTGAACACCACGTCGAGGCGCTCCGGCTCGACCGCCTGCTCGGTCTGGGGATCCTGTCCCGCCCCCGATCCCAGGGCGGCCAAAGACGCCAGGCCAACAAGTGCTCTGCGAAGGTTGACGCGCAGAACCGTCGCGGAACAACGCCTGGTATCCATCTGGCGCAGCAACCCATCGCTGCGCAGTTTTTTTCGTGTCGGTGTCATCCGGCCATCCCCTTCGTTACGAGCTCGATTTCGCAGGCCGATGCCAGGTAGCCCGCAAAAGTGCAGCGGGCATGGCTGAGGCCGAACGGGCGCCCCGCCAAGGCGTCGGCCAGAAACGCAAGGTCGCGCGGCGTCGCCGCGGCGATCCGCAGCGCAAAGCGGCGCTCCTCGGTCGGTCCCGCAGAGACCCCCGGCGATGCCTTCACCTCAGCCCGAGCCGCCTTCGCCACGACATGCAAGACCTGGGCAAGCCTTCGGGACCGGAACCCTTCCACCGAGCGCCGCTCGGCACCGCCCCAGAAAACCGGCCGGCGCACTACCCAACCCTCGCCGGATACGTCGAATGTCGCCGAGTGGGCGGCGGCGTATTCCGCCGCGGCTTCGGGATATCCCGCAGCCGACCGGCCGGTGAAGCTGACCTCGAAGATGTCTTCGAATCGCATCTCGGCGAGGCCGTCGCGATGCATCAACAACGCCGCGTCGTGCCATCCGATGTCGGCGAGGCCCCGCAACGCCCTCGCCGCATCGTAGGATCCTTCGAGCATTGCAGCATGCTCCTGCACTGCGGCCTCGGCGACCGCGTCGGCATCGCTCCAATATTCGCCAAAGACGTCGTCGAGTTCCGGCACCGCGGCGATCAGGGCGAGCACTGCGGCAGCCGCGACTTGCGCGGGCGCGAAGAGCCCGGCGGCCGTGAGCGCAGCCGACACCGAGCGGAAACGGCGCGCCCGAAGGTCGAAGGGAACGGTCTCCACCGGTGTCTTCCCTTCGAGGGCCGAGCCCATATCGCCGGCCGCGAAGGTCCTGACCTTGCGCTGCCGCCATTCGGCTATCATTTCCGACAAGCGCGCGGGGCCCAGCACGTATTCCTGTTCAACCAGCCCCTCCTCGAGCTCCGCCGCGTAGATCCTCTTGTCAAGCGGCACAACCACGACATCGTCGCGAACGTCGGGCTGCGTTTCCGCCCATGCCTCGATCGCCGCCGCGAAGGAAACCCCGGCTCGACCCGCCCACCAGACGTCCGCCTCACCCGAGGCATCCCGTACCCGAAGCAGGTGGCTCCCGCCGTGAGCCCGGGCGAACCGGTGGAGCTGCCGGCTACGCGCCCATCGACTACCCGTCGTGGGCAGCGGAAGCTGTGGGACGCCATACACGACGGCCACGCGCTTTCCTCGGATCGATTCCTCAACTCGTTCCACCTACAGAACCTCCGCCGTCAACAACAGCACGACTTCACGTTCGCGCCGGCTTTTCGACATGCCGTCGCCGATCCAGCGCAGCCAAGGCACGCGACGCGTACGGGCCCGGTGCGTTGAGTTCGCCAGGCTCGTCAACAATTTCGTCTCGCCCGAGCGAAGCGCCACGGACATCACCCTGTTGAAGTCGTCCGTGGTGAAGGTCGTTCCCTGGATGGCGCCATCACCTAGGTTGTAGGGTCGCTCGGCGACCAGTTCCCGGCGCGACAGGGCCACGCGCACGGTGACGGCGTCCTCGGCGATGGTCGGTTGGAGTGCGAGCGACCAGCCCAGGCGAAGTTCGTCGAACTCGACCTGTGGGGCCGCAAACTGCGACAACCCGGCAATCTCCGTCTGCTGGGACACCTGCGCCACGAATTGACGGGTCTCGGTGGCGTCGACCGAGGCTACTGCGTTGTTGCGCACCTCGACCACGTCGTCCAACGACACGGACGTACGGCCGACGGTTCTTAGCCAGTGCAGCACGGCGCTCCCCGCCACGGCCCCGTGCCCGCGTTCGAAACGGAGCTCCGCCACCGCGCCGGAAGCACTTGCCGTCGCCGGCGTCACACGGAAACCGAATCGGGCCGCCGAGTCGCGCATCGCATCGAGGTCGACGCTCCGATCCTCGGTGCGGCTTGTCTCGACCTCGTAGAGCGCGACGTGCAACCTGACGGTTCGCGACGCGGATCGATTGTAGCGTTCGATCTCGCGGGCCACGCGCCGCATCACGTGCGGTCTGGCCGTGACCACCGCCGCATTGGCGCTCGGCAGAACCATGACGCTCGTGCGCGGGTCCACGACGCTTCCGGTTGCGGCAGCGCCTGCGCCACCACCCGACGCAAGACCCGTCACCGTGCGCACCAACCCGACGATCTCATCCTCGTAGGGCTCGAGCGCAAGATTCATTCGGTTCCCGGTCGCACCGCCTTCGCCGGCGGCAAGCGATCGAAGCCGCATCGTTGCCGTCGTGGTTCCGGGCTGTAGCGACAGGGGAAAGGTTCGGGTCTCGATGTCCGTGACCATCACCGTGTCCTCAAGGACACTGCAATGCCAATCGGCCTGCCGGCAGATCGACGCCACGTGATCACGGATGGTGGCGGCCGCCGGTGGCGAGTGAACGAGCGGATCGTCACCGCCGACATCGAGTCTCACCGGGCGCCCCTGGGTGACCTGGCGCATGGCCACGCTTGCCGGCAGTTCGCGATACTCCGCCGTCAACCGATCGGCAAGCCACGTCGCGCCTTGGGCAGCGACAACATCGCTCGCATCGGCACGCGCGGGTGCCGGATCCACCGGCTCGGCCCTTGCCTGCGTCGCCGGCGACAGCACCGGGGTTCGTTCGACCGTCGCGGGCTCCGCAACCTTCCCCTCGACGATCGCGCACCCTGCGGCCACCATGGCCAGGCACATTGCCGCCGCAAACCGAACGAGGCGCATCATGTCCGACGTACCGTCACGACGAGCCGTTTGCCGAGGAGCGCCAATGCCGCCTCCACCTGGTCGACGTGCGACCGGTGGCGTAGATCGATCATACGGCGGACCGTGCCCTCCACGGTTCCAAGCTCATGTGCCAAGGCCACATTGGAGAGCTCGTTCTCCTGCATCGCCTGGTATAGGGCAACCTTGGCGGATACAAGGACAGGCGGTTCGACGAGCGGACAGCCACGTCTACGCGACGGTCTCGGGATCTCGCTCCTTTCCTTAATGCACTGTTCCAGCCCATCGACAAGCAACGCAATCGCGGCATCCCCTTCCTGGCCCGCGGCACACTTGGTGCTGGCGTCGGGAAGATCCGGAAAGGCGATGCTGACACTGCGTCGGCTCTTCGTGAGCTCCACGGGATAGGCAATCTGCATCGGCGACCTCGCGTTGAACTTTGGTGGAGAGTGTGCCGCGTGGAACGCCGCCAGCCTGTACGCCTTCGGCCGACGAAGATGTGCGAATTTTCGGAAATTGGTGTGCGAGATTTCCCAATCGGGCGTAGGTGTCTACTTCGTTTCCCCAGACATGTCCGCAAAGGGACCCTATTGCGCCTGCACCGCCCCAAAGCCAAACCCCGTGGCGGCCTGGCCGTAGGGGACGGGCTTGGCGTGTCTAGCGAACCCCGATCTCGGCGAAGATCTCGGCGTCGTGTTCGCCGAGCCTCGGCGCCCGGCGCGAGATCGCCCATGGACTACCGCCGAACGCGTAGGGCGCCCCTGGGTAGACGACGGTCCGCTTGAGATCGTCGTGGACCACCGGGACCTGGAACCCTCGCGCCTTGAAGTGCTCGTCCTCGAAGGCGTCTTCCGGGGCGTTCACGACCCCCACGGCCAATCCCGCGCGCTGGCAACCCAGGAAGAACTCCTGCGCCGGAACCCTCGAGGCGATGAGCCTCAGGGCGTCGCGGCCCGCACCGAAGATCGCCGTGATCTCGTCGTCGCGGCCGATTCTCGCCAGGTCGAACGGCCCTTCCCAATTGGCGCCCATCGTGAGGAACACGGCCTCCGGCAGTTCGGCATCGAGCCCGAGTTCCTTCAACCACTTGTCGAGCGCGGCAAACTCGTGGGGGCGCCGCGGCGGCACGCCGGTGTTGGCGTAGCGGCCATCGGCGCACTCCTGTTGGGTCTCCCGGGAGGGCGAGACCGAGGCGTGCCGGCCGGTCTGGCGCTGCACCGTCTTCTGCGCCACCAGCCAGGTATAGGTAGCCGCTTCGGTCGTGACGTTGTTGGCCGCGGTCATGCTCACGTCGATGAACTGCCCCTGTCCGGCAACACGGCAATGCACAAGCGCGGTGAGTACCGACAGCACGGCGAAGTGGCTCGCGGTGTGGTAGCCCTGCATCGGGCCGCGAACCGGCGCTAGCGAATGATCGTCGTAGCCGCAGCTCCACGGCGGCCCCGACGCGGCCATGATCGTGAGGTCGGTGAACGGCGCATCGCTCTTGGGATCGTTGCGCCCGTAGGGCGTGACCGACACGTGGACCACGTCGGGTCGGATGGCGGTCAGGTCCTCGTAGTCGAGACCAAGCGCGCCGAGCCGCCGCCGGGGTTCCGCTTCGAGCAGCACGTCCGCCGTGCCGACAAGGGCGCGGAACCGTTCACGTCCGTCGGGCTCGTCGAGATCGATGACGACCCCCCGCTTGCTGGTGTGGTAGTGCCACCAATACAGGCTGCGATCCTCACCGGGCTCGTCGTCCAGAAACGGCGGATAGCCGCGGCACGGATCGCCACCCGGTGGCTCCACGAGAACCACGTCCGCACCCATGTCCGCCAACAGCTTGCCCGCCCAGGCAATCGGTTCCCGGGCCAACTCCACGACCCGGACGCCGTGGAGCGCCCCGACGGCTCGCTCGCCCGATGGCGGCCGTGGCTCGGTCACAACACACCCTCCTCCGCCAACCGGCTGACGTCCTCCGGCGCAAGGCCCAGCAATCGGGTCAGAATCTCCTCGTTGTGTTCGCCGAGACACGGCCCGCCCCGGGTGATGCGCCAATCGGTCTTGGAGAAATGCACCGGCTGGCCGTCCACGCGGACCTCGCCCATCTCGGTGTGCCCGACCGTCGGCCAAAGCCCGAAATCCGCCGTGCTGGCATCCCGCTCGATGCGCTCCTGTGGCTTCATCACGGCCGACACGGGCACACCTGCCTCCCGAAGCAGTTCCTCGACGTGGAACTTGCCGCGCTTGGCCGTCCATGCACCGACGTGGTCATCGAGGGCGTCTTGGGCGGCCAGGCGCGAGTCCAGCCCGCGGAACCGGGCATCGGCACACCAGGTCTCCCCGACCACGTCCGCGAAGCGCGCCCAGTCCGATTCGTCCCGGCAGGCCAGGGCCACCCAGTCGTCGTCGCCCTGCGAGGGATAGATGCCGTGGGGCGCCATGGGCGGCCACCGGTTGCGGTTCGAGTGGGGCTGCCCTGCGCGACGCATCGGGCGGGCGTTCACCGTCCAGTCGATGAGCGCCGGCCCATGCAGGGTCAGCGCCGCTTCGGTACATGCCAGGTCCACCCACTGGCCCTCGCCGGTGCGTTGCCGGTGAACCAGCGCCAACAGGATGGCCATCGCCATGAAATAGGCGCCGGTGTGGTCCATGTAGGAATAGCCCCACCCGGCGGGTTCGCGGCCAGGTAGCCCGGATGTGAAAGTCAAACCCGAGACGGCTTGAACGATGGGTCCCCAGGTCTTGAAGTCGCTGTACGGTCCCGTGTGACCGAACCCGCAGTTCGACACGTAGATGATGTCGGGCTTGATGGCCTTCAGGCGCTCGTAGCCGAACCCCCAACGTTCCATGACCCCCTTTGCGAAGTTCTCGCTGACCACGTCGGAGACCTCGATCAACTGCTCGAGAATCCGCTTCGCCCTGTCGGTGCGGAGGTTGAGGGTGATGCCGTACTTGCCGGCGTTGTGGTTGTTGAACGCACCGCCCAAGTTGACACCGCGGCGTTCGTCAACGAATGGCGGTGTGCCGCGCAGGATGTCCCAACGGCCTTGGCGAACCGGATCCTCGATGCGGATGACCTCGGCACCGAAGGACGCCAACCACTTGGTGGCCCCGGCACCCGCGAGTTGGCCTGTGAAATCGCAAATGCGGAACGAGGACAGTGCCTCGGCCATGGCCGCGCCTAGTGTCACGTCAACCCTCAAACGTCGCGTCAGTGGTCGCCGGAGTGTTCC
>JAPPGK010000045.1 GCA_028821405.1 Gammaproteobacteria bacterium
GTTCCCCGGCCACCGTGACGGCCCGCCCGGCGTCGCGCAAGGCAACCGGCCTTGCGGCCGGCGCCTACGGCGGCCCTGCGCGCGCGCCGGCTCGCGCCGTCCTTCCCGGCGGCGAACACCGCCGTCCTCGGGAGGACACACGCCATGACCTGCATCCGCCGCGCCCTGCGCATCGACCCGGACACCGTCCGCGCCGTCGTCGACCACCTCGACCGCCACGTCGCGCCCCGTCTCGCGCCGGACGTCTCCAACTACGCCAGGGGCCGCCAGCGCGCCTGGCTGGAGATCGAGGCGCCGCTCGGCCCCACCCAGCCCTGGCGGCCGGGGCTCGCCTCGCACCGGCTCTGGCCCTGGCTCGTCGCGGTGTGGCGGCGCATCGACCCCGACACAGATCCGGCGGTCGGGCTGTCAATCCATGGCGACACCGGGATCGCCTGGCACCGCGACGCGTCCTACGCGCACGCCCGCGCCGTCCTCGTCAACCTCGGTCCCTGCACCTTCGAGCTCGACCGGGCGCGCGACTCCGCCAACGGCCAGCCCCGCGATCCGGTCTCGCTGGAACTCTCCGGCGGCGAAGTCCTCGACTTCGACTGCAAGCACCAGCACCGCGTCCTCCACGCCGACCCCTCGCGCTGGAGCGTGGTGCTCTGGCGCCTGAAGCGGCATCCCCGGCTGCCCGTCGCCCCGATCCGGATCCCCTGAGCGCCGTCGCGTCCGCTGTTGACGACATACATACTTCAATACATATAATCCGTCCGTGGAAACCACCTGGGACCCCGCCAAGGCCCGCGCCAACCTCGCCCGGCACGGCGTCGCCTTCGAGGACGCCGAAGTCGCGCTGTCGGACCCCGCCAGTCTCACCCGCGAGGATCCGGACGCCGAGGGCGAGGCGCGGTTCGTCACCGTCGGCGCCGACGCGCTCGGCAGGATCGTCGCGGTCGTCCACGCCCACCGCGGCGACGACGTCCGGCTGATTTCCGCACGACCCGCAACCCGCAACGAGAAGGAAGCCTATGCGCAAGGAATATGACCTCGCCGACGCCGAACGAGGCGCGGCCCTGACGCAGCCCGGCAAAACGCGCATCACGATCATGCTCGACCGCGATGTCCTCGCGGCGTTCCGCGCGCGCGCCGCCGACACCGGACGCGGCTACCAGACCGCCATCAACCAGGCGCTGCGCGAGCATCTCGCCGCCGACGAACTCGAGGACACGCTGCGCCGCGTCGTGCGCGAGGAGCTGCACAAGGCGGGCTGATCCTCCGGCGGCGCCCGGGCCGTCGATTCCTTCCAGCCTGGCCCGCGCCCGCGACCCGTCAAGGCGGCCCTGCGGGCGCCGCCCCCTCCAGGCTCCAATTTCCCGCGATCCGCCGCGAGGAGCGCGAACCGGTCGACCGGCTCGCCGGCGACCTCAATCCGCCGCTCCGACTCGTTTGCGCTGAAAAAAGTTCCAGGCGTCACCGGGATCCCGGCCGTCGCGGCCCGTTCCGCCAAGTCTCCCCCTTAGCAAAGCGCTAAGAACTTATTGCTTGACCCCGTACGCCGACGGGCGTTCCATCGCCCTGCTTGCTTGTCGGCCATGCCGACGTGGCTGCGGGAAACCCGCGGCGTGTGAGCAACGTCAAACCGACCCCGAGGGGCTTGCCGCCCCGAAGGGGAGGTTGGCAACGACGGGTCTTGTCATCAACCCATTGAGGAGAAGACCATGGCAGCTCGAAGGACACAGAAGTCCGAACAGGCTCCGGCCATGCCGAAGTACCTGGGCGTTTTCGTCACCGAGAACTACCAGGGCAACGACGGCGAGGAGAAGACGAGCTACACCCGCGTAGGAGCGGCGTTCCCCCATCGCAAGGGGTGCGGCTTCAACATCGAGATCACCGAAGGTATCTCGGTCGGCGGACAGCTCGTCGCGCTTCCCCCGCGTCACCGACAGACTGCAATCAACTTGCTGATTTAACTATATTTCTTAGGCGTTGGCAAGACCCGCTACTCCTTGAACGACTCCTTTGGCGTGAGGCTTCTGGCGGGAAGTGGCAAGCGGGTAAGCGGGAAGCCGGGAAGCCGGGAAGCGAGAAGAACGCGGATGCGGGAAACCGAGTGTCGAGAGTGGCGGAGCGCACGGTGCACGGCCGACCGTGTGCTTCCAAGGCCGGCCTGGATTCCGACTCATGGACCCTCCGCGTTCGCAGCGATGCACGCGGTTAAGCCAGCCGCGAGGTTCCGGCAGCCGCATTTCGCACGTTCCACTTCGCCCGTTCCTTCTCGACATGTGGGACCAACTCATGCAGGATTCCGAGACGTGCATTGGCGGTCAGTGAGTCGGCGTGTAACGGGCCGGTGGACTGACGTAGAGGGCCGGGTGCGTACACACAAGGAAGTCGAGAGTGTCCGAGCCAGACTTGAGCAGAGCATCTGACAACACCAACCGCGATGCCGAGTACTTGGACGTCCTGCTTGCCGCTATCCGGGTGTCGCACAACTATCGGCCCAAGTTTGGTCGTGGGGGCCGGGTCGGCCTGACCTTGGACGAGTTCAGCAGGCTCTACCAGGGAGACGCATTCTACGGCTGGTTTGGGCTCGACGATCCGATGATGTACGCAGCTCACAAAGCTGCTGGCGGGATGACTAGCGTCTACCGGCAGATCGGGATCGGCGTAGAACGTCTGTTCCGCCAGATCCTGATGGACTCATTGGGTCTTGCTCCCGACGATGTGAAGTGGTCATACGAGGTGGAGCGCGCGGATGGACAGAAGCGCCGGCTGCACCTTGATGGGAGAGTTCCGCTCGGCAGCATTGGAGAGGACGGGGACCGGGCAAGATTGCATGGCTGGATGAAGCGAGCCGCGACCAACCTCGGCGTTGACGAGGACGTGTTCGGTAGCCTGAAGGGCACGGTGTTTGAAGTTCGACAAGGGTACAAGAGCAAGGACTCGAAACGTCAGAACGCCGATATCTCGAACGCTTCGGCCGCATACGCGAACGGCTACCTGCCTTGCGCGGTCATCCTCTCTGGTCAGATTGATAGCGACGTCTTGGTGAGGTACTCGGCGGCGAAGTGGTCGGTGCTCACGGGATCTGTCGGCGGTGACGACGTTTTGCGCTCGACGTACGACTTCTCGCGGGAGGTGCTGGGCTACGACTTGGCGGCGTTCTTTGAGAGAAACAGCGACGAGTTGCGGCGAGAGGTGCGTTCGGTGCTGACGAACCTACTGGCGCCCTCATGAGCGATTTGGCCGTTGAGGGCGCCGCGCGACTTCGTCAGCGCGCTGACTACACTCACAGCTACAACTCGAACACAGGGCGGCACGGTTGGTTGCGGCTGACGCCGGCGTACTCCGTGAAGATCGTGGAGGAGATGCTGGCAAGACACCCCACGCCATTGCATGTCTTGGACCCGTTTTGTGGGACCGGCACGACTGCGTTGTCTGCGGCGTACCGTGGACATGCGGCAACGACGGTAGACATCAATCCGTTTCTTGTGTGGTTGGGGCGGGCCAAGACGGCGAGTTACTCGCGCAAGGTGGCCGAGAGGGTGCTCGGAATCTGCTCAAGTTTGATCGAGGCGGTTCGGAATGGGCGCAATGTGTCGGCCGTGCCGCCGCCAATCTCCAACATCGAGCGCTGGTGGCCGCCAAACGTTGTCGACTATCTCTGCGCGCTCAAGGGTGCCATCGAGACGGAATGCGAGAGAGGGTCTTTGGAGCGGATGCTCCTTGAGGTTGCGTTTTGCAGGATTCTCATTGCGTCGTCCAACGCGGCGTTCAATCACCAGTCGATGTCGTTCAAGGAGAGTCAGGATTCGCTGTTCGCTTTGGATCAGAGCGCTCTGGACGGCATGTTCAGGCGGGATGTCAAGTTTGTCCTTGAGGGCGCTATGGACAACCCGCGGGGCGACGTGGCGGTGATTCCGGGCGATGCAAGGAATCTCGGCTCGTTGGATGCGGAGTTTGATCTGGTCGTCACTTCGCCGCCGTATGCGAACAGGATGTCGTATATCCGCGAGTTGCGTCCCTACATGTATTGGCTGGGCTACCTAAAGTCGGCCCGCGAAGCGGGAGACCTCGACTGGGAGGCGATCGGTGGGACTTGGGGCGTCGCGACAAGCCGGCTGATGGCGAGGAAGGAATCGGACGTACGGTTCCAGGACCAGCGCCTCGACCAGTTCCTTGCCGAGGTCGCCCGCCCCGAGAACAAGAACGGGACGTTGCTGGCGAACTACGTGGCGAAGTACTTCGACGACATCTGGCTACACCTCGCGTCACTAACCGAAGTGTTGAAAGCGGGCTGCGAGGTCCACTACATCGTCGGCAACTCGACGTTTTACGGCGTCTTGCTGCCAGTCGAAGAGCTTTACGCCGAGATGCTCCGGCGTCTCCAATTCGCCAACGTCGAATACCGTGCGATCCGGAAGCGCAACTCGAAGAAGGAACTGTTCGAGTTTGACGTGTCAGCTCGATGGCCGGATGGCTGAGAGCCTTCCATGAAGCTGAGTCGCGCTGACCTACGAGAGCTTGAACGCCAAACAGAAAGGGATCTTCAGAAGTCCTCAGCGAATGTTGCCTGCAAGCGAAACCGGTCGAATCTGGGGCGACTCGATAAGTGAGCGGCTGGACGGTGCGCGGTCGCTTAGCGGTTCGATGCTTGCTGCCGTACATGAGGATTTTTGCGAAGGCTGTCCCGTCGCGGTCTGGCCGTACGGAAGCGCAACTTCGATCAACCCCCTACTGGTGACGCTGGGGCCGTCCCCCGGGCGGTCGCCAGACGGCAGAGTGGCGGATCCTGCCGGAAAGCCGCTCGACTTGCCGACGGCGGGAGTCAAGCACCCACACACGGCCTACGAGGATCGGAAGCGTTTCTGGTGCAAGATTCGTGGGCTGGCGAGCACGGTGATCCAGTCGGATACAACGAGCAGCGAGGATTCGTATGCGCTGTTCGGCAACATGAACCTCAACCCGAATCGAAGCGGCCGGGCGAGTGATGTGGAGATCGATCCGGTGTTTGGCGAGTGGGTGCTACGGACCATCCGAGACAAGCTAAGGCCGAGGTTCGTGGTGTGTCTGGGCCTGAAGAGGAAGCCGGAGGCGGTCGAGCTCCTGTCGAGGGTTTTCGATGGATTCGACACGGCAAGGCCACACGCTCAATACCCGCTGAAGTGCTATCAGGAAAGGCGCTACGTGTTTCAGGAGTGGGACTGCAAGGGACCACAGGGCAATGAGATAAAGGTCGTGCTGTGGCCGCAGCATCCAAGCCGGTCCCCGCTCACGAATCTGGAGATTTGGCGCGGGGCTTGTCAGGAGTTCTCAGAGCGCCATCGTGGACTCATACGACCGTAGGCGCGGAGAGCGTTGTAGCGAACAGCGCAGAATGCGCCGCTTACATGCGGGGAACGGCACTGACCTGGTTGGCAGCCGCGGGCGGTCGTGGGCCTGCGGACTGTTGGTTTCGCGGACGCGGCAGCATTCGTGGACCGCGGACCGGGCGTGCTGGTGCGAGAGTGCCGCATCGAGGACGGCCGCTGCGTGCTGGGCGTCGCGCGTCGAGTGGCGACCCGGCCGATTTTCGTGCTCGACGCGGATAACGAGACTATGGTGCTCGGCGTGGCCGTAAGCGCCGACGACGGCGGCTGGCGCAATCTCCGCGCTGTCACTACCTCCGTGTTCTGTCGCACAACGTCTCGCCCTCCTCCGGAAATGGAGTCGGCGAGGTAGGGAAGTAGGTAGTGACAGCGCGAGAAACGGAACTGGAGCGCAGTGGCGGCGCAGGGTGATAAGAACGCGGCGGTGGTGCTGTCGTGGTGCCAGATGCTATTCTGCAGCCATCTTTGAGCTGCCCTTGTGCAGCATGGCCGGAGGGGACTCCGGCAGACCGGGAGACCGGACGGCAGGCGGAAATCCTGCGTGGGGCCGGGCATCCGATGCGGGATGCCGAGGTCCGGGTGCCGTTTCCGGGATGCTAGCAGCATTGCGGAGTCGCCGGGGAGATGCACCGGCATTTGGCACGGATGCGCCATGCCGTCCGATGGGGGCGGACAGGGGCGGATCGACAGGATGCGTGCTGTCCTTGACGGGTAGCGTGGAAGCATCCGGACACGGCAGCGCGGCGGCCTCACGAGACTATCTGACGGCTCGCGGGGCACGACGGGACAAAGCAGAGTCCTTGATCGAGGCCGACGCTGTCGTGGCGACCGAGGCGGTCGCGGGCGCCGGGAGGCATCCTGGCATTGGGTTGTCGGGTTCGACAGACAACCACCGCAGCCGTGACGCCATCGGTGCCGAACAAGAGGCCGCCGGCCGCTGTCGCAAGACAGGCCGGGGCCGCCGCAGGCGACGGCACGGCAACTGCATCGAAGGGCCTTGCGCAGCAATGCGGGTCCGCATCGTCCTCGTCGAGGGACGGCGGATCGCCCAGCAAAACTGACCTCGCACGCCGGCCCGGCCCGCAGACGCGGCGCCGGGCGCGGCAGCTTCCCTCGTTTCCCCGCCGAAAAAAGTCCGGAGGCGCAATCGGCGCCGCTTCGGCGCACGGCGTTCCGTGCGGTTTCCGGCTTAGCGGATTGCTACAAGCGCGGTCGTAGACCGGGTTCTCCGACAGGCGTATAGCGTCCGCCGGAGGTGGACGATGCGCGATCTGAACTTCGACCTGAAGCGCCTGGAGAAGGCGCACGGCGACGGCTCCCACGGCACGCGCAGGGCGCGTTCCTACGCGCTGGCGCAGATGGCCAACACCCTGCACGAACTCGGCTTCAAGGGCCTGCGGGCGACGGGGCTGAAGCGCAAGCATGTGGTGGCGCTGGTCGGGGAGTGGAAGCGCCAGGGACGCGCCATCGGCACGATGAAGAACCGCACGGCGCACCTGCGCTGGTGGGCGGAGCGCATCGGGCGGCCGGCCGTGGTGCCGTCGAACAAAGACCTGGGCATCGACAACCGCGAGTACGTGACCAACGAGGACAAGAGCGTCGTGCTCGATCCGGAGAAGCTGGCGCTGGTGAAGGACGAACACGTCGTCATGGCGCTGCGGATGGAGGCGGAGTTCGGGCTGCGCCGCGAGGAGGCGATCAAGTTCACGCCGTCGAGGGACGACCGGGGCGACCGCATCCGGCTGAAGGGCTCGACCACCAAGGGCGGCCGCCCGCGCGAGGTGCCGGTTCTGAAGGACAGCCAGCGCCGCCTGCTCGACGACGCGCGCAGGCTGGCTGGAGGCGGCGCGCTGATCCCGCCGGGCCGCAACTACAAACAGCAGCTGAAGGTCTACGAGAACCGGACCCGCGAGGCGGGTCTGTACCGGATGCACGGTCTGAGGCACGGCTATGCGCAGCGTCGCTACGAGGAGATCACGGGGTGGAAGTCGCCGGCTGCCGGGGGGCCGTCGCGGCGGTCACTGACCGGGGCGCGGCGGCGGGTCGACAGGGAGGCGCGCAGGACCATCGCCCGCGAGCTAGTGTACTGTCCCGTAAATAACTTCTATAATTGTGGGCGTGTTCAATTCGGAG
>JAPPGK010000025.1 GCA_028821405.1 Gammaproteobacteria bacterium
AAGGGGACATCTCTGAATTGGAGAGAAGGGGACATCTCTGAATTGCTTTGACATTCCGTGTCGTCTCGCTTGTGATTGAGGGTGGCCGTTCAGTACGATGCATTCCCTTAAATCCTCCTCGCCTGTGAGGTTTCGATGACCGCCAGCAGCAAGAGCTTGCGTGGCAGCCTGGTCGCCTTGGTGACGCCCATGAAGCGCAACGGCGCCGTGGATTGGGCGGCGCTCGATAGCCTTGTCGACTGGCACTTGGAGTCCGGCACCCACGGCATCGTCCCCGTCGGCACCACGGGCGAGTCGGCGACCCTCAACCACGACGAGCACAAACAGGTCATCAAGGCCGTGATTCGCCGGGTGGACGGACGCGTGCCGGTCGTCGCGGGCGCCGGTGCCAACGCCACCGCGGAGGCCATCGAACTCACGGAATCGGCGAAGGGCGATGGTGCCGACTACTGCCTGTCGGTGACCCCGTACTACAACAAGCCGACCCAGGAGGGACTCTACCGGCACTATTGCGCCATTGCGGAGGCGGTTGACCTGCCCATGGTGCTCTACAACGTGCCGCCGCGCACAGCCTGCGACATGAAGGCGGAAACGGTGGCTCGGCTTGCCCAGGTCGACAGTATCGTGGGCATCAAGGAAGCCTGCGGCGACGCCGACCGGGTGGGGGAGATCAAGGCTCTCGTTCCGGACGACTTCATCCTGCTGTCCGGCGAGGACGCCCAGACACTCACCATGGTGGGCTACGGGGCGGTCGGCGCAATCTCCGTGACGGCCAACGTACTGCCCACGATGATGGCGGCGTTCTGCGCAGCCTTCCTGGACGGGGACGATGCCAAGGCGTCGGAGATCGACGCGAAGCTGCAGCCGATCCACGAGATCCTTTTCATCGAGACGAGCCCGATCCCGAGCAAGTGGGCGCTCAGTGCCATGGGTCGGATCGACTCCGGAATCCGCCTTCCGCTGGTGGAACTGACGCAACCGGCGCAGGTCGAAGTTCGCAAACGACTCGAACAGTTGACGGGCTCGGCTCTGTAGACGCCGGGTCGCGACGGATGATTGGATTCGGAGCCTTCTCCGTGGGGATTGCTTGGTGAAACGCTTGTCCATGGTTTTCTGCCCGTTTGTAGGGCTCGTCTGCGTGCTGCTGCTGACGGCAGGGTGCGGGCTCTTCTTCAAGGACGACGAGGGCTTGTTCGCGGATCCCCGGGACGACTACATAGACGCCACCGAGGGCCGACCGTTAAGGGTTCCTGAAGGGATGCAAGCCAGTGTCGGCGATACCTGGCCGATTCCCGAGGTGGTCGAACAACCCACGTCGAAGACCTACGTTGGCGAAGTTCCACGCCCCAGATTCCTCGCGGGTGCCAACGTGGACGCGATCAAGATCCAGAAGCTCGGAAGCAAGTCCTGGATCGTCCTCGCCGACGCGCCGGAACAGGTCTGGCCGCTGGTCAAGCAGTTGATCGTGGACAGCAACGTCGACATGGAACGCGAGGATCCGACGGCGGGGATCGTCGAGACCGCGTGGTTCCGTGCGGATTCGGCGGCGCCGGGGGTCTTGGGCGCGGCGGTCAGAACGGGTCTCGCCGAGGCCGGCGAAACGGCGGGCGGCACGTGGCTCGACCGGGTGCAGGTGCGCATCGAGCGTGGCATCCGGTTCGGCTCATCGGAGGTGCACGTCGTCCACTACCGGTCGAACTCCGGGGGCGAGAGCGACGCCGTCGAGACCTCTGCGGTTGCAGCAGTCGAAGCCGAACTCATCACCCAGATCGCGGACTATTTCGCCGAGGGCGTGGCGGCGGGATCGGTTTCGATGGTCGGTCGGGACATCGCTTCCGAGAGCAAGGCGCGGATCGTCGAAGGCGAAGGCGGGGTGCCGACGTTGGTGCTCAATATCGGCTTCGACCGGGCGTGGGCCACGGTGGACGGCGCGCTACAGCGGGCGGAGATGGTAATCACGGAATCCGACCGGGAGAACGCCACGTTTCGCGCCGTCGTTCCGGATGACCGCCGCCCGGGTTTCTTTGCCCGGGTCTTCGCCGGGGGCCCTCGTGAGGGAACCGCCATCACCATCCGCCTGCACGTAGGCACCGACAGTGTGGTCGTCGAAGTCCAGGATGGTAGCGGCCAGCCCATTTCTCGGGAGTTGGCCGAGCGGGTATTGCTGACGTTGCGCGAGTTCGCCGCGTAACCGAGACCCCAACGCGCCCGAATTCGCAACGCCGCGACATCGATGCGGATCGTGGGGGCGACCCCCGGGGTTCGGCGGGTCCCCTACTGGGCTTTCTCGAAGAACGGATGGGCAAGCACCGGTGGCCGCGGCGAGTTGCCGAGGGGCTTGCGCAACGTCACTTCCTCGAACAAGAGGTCTGGCACGACCACGGATCCGATCGTGTCGTAGCGCGGCGAACCGTGAACAGCGGACGTGCGCGACAGGATTGCCGACCGAGCGGTCGAAAAACGCAACGTGTGTATGTTCTCCGCCTGTGACACGGCAACGATTTCCTTGAACGTGGACGCCGACAAGCCGGATAGCTCCGCCTTGCGGATCGGCACGGTGCGGCCGTCGGGGTAGACCTTCGCAGCCTGAACCACCGTTGATCCCCGCAGCCGTTTCACGACGATGCCGAACTCGTTGCCGCGCTCGTGGATGAGCGCGACGAATTCGGTGCGCAATTCGTCCTCGGGAAGACCCTCGTCCGCGGATACGATCAGGTTGCTCGGCACCGGCGCGATGCCCCGCCGGTTTCCCGTGCTGGCGTCGATTCCCTCCACCGGGTTGCGCGTCGTGAGCAAGGCCTTGAGCCGTCCGCGTTCGACGAGGATCGTCGGGGCGGCCCGGACGCCTTCGTCGTCCACGCGGTAGCCGCCGTGCAGGCGGTGCCGACCGTACTCGAGCAGCGTGGGATCGTCCCTGACTGCCAGGAACCGAGGCATCACCCGGGCGCCGATCTTGTCCGCGAATGGATTGCGGGCGGCCGCCGCCGATTGCTCGTAGCGGAATCCGTCGCCGGCCGGCACTCGGACGGCGGCGAGCCTGGGCGCGAAGTATCCGGCCACGAGGGCGGCGGCGGCTTGTCCCTCGAACAGTACCGGTCCGCTGTAGCGGTCGATGGTCTCTGCCGCGCGCTGGCCGCTCAGCGACTCGGCCATCGCCCGCACTCGCTCGACTAGGACGCTGCGGTCCGGCAAGTCGTCCGTCCGGGCATAGATCACTTCGGCGTCCTCGAGGATCGTGCCATCGTCCGCCTGGGTACTGGCCCAGGCTTGTAGGAGCACCCACGGTTCGACCTTGACGTAGGACGTGCCTTCGCTGTTCACGTAGTAGCTGCGGCGGTTGTCTACATCGGTTTGCACACGCGACTCGTGGATTCCCGGGGTCTGCTTGAAGACTGCGGACAAGGCTCGTGCGAGTGTCTCGGCATCCTCGACAGCCCAGTTGACCGAGCCAGCGGTATCGAGGAACTGCACGGCTGGTGCATCGACGAAATCGGGAATCTCGTCGCGCGTGCGGTTCTGTAGCGCCGCGCGCTTGCCCGCGAGCTTGCGCTGGGCGTTCTTGTAGGCCGAGTCGGTGGCCAGCCAGAGTCGATGGCGCAAGGCACCATAGTCGTCGTCGAGGGGCAGCGTCGTGGATCCGCCCGGACCCGTATAGCTGCCTAGGAAGTTGGTGTTGTCGAAGTCCGGATCGCCGACGCGCAGTTCCACCGACAATGACCGTCGCTTGGCTGGCGAACTGCGTACGAGCGCACCGAAACGCGCCCAGACGCGGAAGCCTTCCACCTCGTCGACCCGGTAGGCGAGGAAATAGGGCGTCTCCATGCCCTCCATGGCGAGGTTGGCCGTGGACCGGTCGAGTTCGTCCCGCATCGCTTGGAGCAACACGCCGTCGGCGCTGCTATTCGCGGCGGCCGCGTCGTCGTCGGGTAACGCTCGGGGGTCGCCGGGCGGCGGTCGGGAAAGGATGGGCAGGCGCTCCTGGGACTTGCCCTTTTTCTGCACTTCAATTTGCGATATGAGAATTCCAGGCGCCGCGGCCGAAACGGGTACGCTGCCGGATTCCGCACCGCAGAAACCGTTGAACACCGCCATCTCGTCATCTGCCGCGATGACGCGGCTCAGCGTCGTCAGCGGTGTCCCGATCAGGTCCACGCCCCGAACCAGTTCTTCGCGCCCGTCCGGATAGATCCGGTAGACGACGTTGGGGTCGACGTTGAACGCGTTCGGCATGAACCGACCCGTGGTGGTCACACCGCCTTGGATGTCGTCGATGAAGAGCCCAAACGGCCTGCCGCTGTCCCGGATCATGGCGAGCAGTTGCGCCTTGAGCGCTTCCCGGCTGAGGGCATCGCGAACCTCGACGATGAGATTCGATTGGCGGGAAACCGGGCTGTAGCCGTATTGCTTGCGGCCGTGGCCGTTGGAGATGGGAAAGCCGTCGATGGGTGTACGCGACATGAGAAAGTCCACGAGTACGCCGTCGTCGACCACCACGACGCGTCCGCCGGGGACGCCCTGGTTGTCGTAGGCATACGAGCCGACCAGATCGAGACCCCCCGCCTGTCGCCGGCTCGGATCGAAGGTCACGCTGAACCCGGGTGGCAGGATGCGTTCGTTGATCTTCCTCTTGAAGGTCTGGCCATCGTCGACGCGTTTCTGCCGATGGCCTTCCACCCGGTGACCGAGGATCTCGTGGAAGAAGACCCCGCTTGCCCGTCCCGAGAGGATCGCGGGACCCGTGTACGGGTCGACAATCGGGGCCTCGCGGAGTGCGTCAAGATCGCGAATCATCCGCGCGACGGTATCGAGGACCGCCTCGTCGGGGGGCAAACCGTCGGGGGTGAACGAGAAGAACGACTCGTAGCGCGGCAACGTCATGCCGTCGTCGGCCTTGGTTCGCGCCGAAACGAAGACCCGGTAGTGGACATCGGCCGTGCGGACCTCGCTGCCCTCGCTGCTGACGAACCAGCGGCTCTCCCGGGTGCCGGAGATCGTGGCGGACGCGGCAAGGATCTCGTCGTGTGCGGCGAAAGGCTTCGAATAGAGCCTCGCCTTGCGCTTCCAATCGTCCATGTCGGCAAGGAGCCTCGTGGCGTCGTCGAAATGCCGGGTCGGCTGCTCGTGGGAGAAGTCGGCGGAGGTGTCCTCCGCTTCGACCTTGACTTGCACGTCGGTCTCGACCTTCGTCAGTTCCTCGAGCGCCAGCTTGTAGCGTTTGTCGGTGGCGTTCCAGATGACGCTGCGGATCGCATCGGCGTCGTCGTCGAGCGGGATTCGCACGGTCGTGCGTCGGTTGCGCGCACCCTGGATCGGCCGGGTGTTGTCGAGTTCGTAGTCGCCGACGCGCAGGTCGATATCGAGATAGCGGCTGCGTCCCCGACTGCTGCTGGTGAGGGCGCCGAACGCGGCGTTGGCGGACGCCGTTTCGCGTTCGGTGATCTCGTAGCTCAGGAAGTACGGCGGGATGGGCTCGTCGCCGAGGATCGCCATGGAGCGGGCGATTTCGGTCTTGAGGGCTTCCAGGACGGGCGATGCGACTACGGGGTTGCACAAGGCTGCCAAGGCTGTTGCGAGGATGCCGATGGCGGTTCGTGTCATTGAGGCGGGCACGTTGCGCTGCTCTTGGGCTGGCGTGGTTGCGGGGGATCATAGCAACGATCTTTGCGGGAGAGGCTGTGCGACTCCGCCGCTACCGGCGCCCACGCCACGAACCCTTGGTCCCGCCAACCCGCAATGGGCACGGCGAGGCTCAAGCAGGAACTCATGGGTCGGGCGCGCGACGAGACCCTCGGACACGGTGCTGGCGCATCGAGCCCGGCGGGTAGGGACACTCTCGAGCAGCGGACGGTGAAGGCCATCCGTCCGGATTTCGCTCCGTCTCCCACGCCCTGACGGAACACCAATCGGCATTGCAGCGCCTACCCGTCCTCATGGCCGTTCGGAATCGGCCGCGTCCGCCCGGCGAAACGGCCTGGTTCCAAAGCTGCGCCCGGTCATGGCGCAAGTGACCGTAAACAGCCCGGCCCGGACGGCACACCGGGTGAGTTCTCGCTGTCCTTCGGTCTGCGCAGCCACCGCGGCGTCGACAGCAACGAATTGCGGCTAACCAACTTGTCGTTTTTCGATCACGAGACCTAGGTTGGCATGGCCCTAATGGACGCTCTGGAGGCGGGCGAAGTCGTCGAGGAGCGGCGGATCGAGATCGCGTTGGCGAACGCACCGCCCGCCGGGGAACCCATCAGATTCGTGCTTTGGGAAAGGCTTGGCGACGTCGGTCCCGTCCTACGACGTCTCGCCGATGCAACCCGACCGCAAGACACTGGCGGGGGCGACTGGCGGCTCGAACTGACCAACGCTGCGGAGATCGAGGTCCTCGAGGCGCTTTGTTGCGCGCAGCTCGGTGCGGTTTGCGTTGACTCGGTCTGGGCGACTCGTTAGATTGACTCAATCTGAGTCATTAAATGAACCGGCGGCGTACGATGAATCAACTGACTATTCGTGGCTTCGACGACGAGTTGGCGGAATACATCCGGCGCCTGGCACATCGGGACGGGATTTCCTTGAACCGGGCGGTCATGCGACTGGTACGGCGAGGTGCCAACCTGGACGAAGGCGATGCGGACGTGGTCGGTTCATCGCTTGATCACTTGATGGGAACCTGGACGGGTGAAGAGGCCAACGCGATCGACCGAGCACTTCAGGACTTCTCGCGAATCGACGAGGCCATGTGGAAGTGAAGATTCTGTTGGACTCGAATGCGTATTCGCTCTTCAAGCGGGGACACCCGCATGTCGCAGAACTGATCCGGTCCTCCCGTGAAGTCCTTGTCCCCATCGTAGTCGTGGGGGAGTTGCTCTACGGCTTCCGCTACGGCTCGCGACTCGAGGACAACGCCCGCGAACTTCGCCTCTTTCTGGGCAACTCCCGGGTGGGCGTTGTTGCCACGACGATGACGACCGCAGATCGCTACGCGCGGATCGCTTCCGCCTTGCGCGCGAAAGGCCGCCCCATCCCAACCAACGACATCTGGATTGCGGCGCACGCCATGGAAACCGGTGCCGACCTCATCTCGTCCGACCGGCACTTCGCGGCCGTGGACGGTCTGGCGTGGGTTCCGATTCGGTCGGAGTGAGTTGTCGGCGCGTGAAGGACGGATTCCGGGCTAGTGTCCCGTCAACCCTCAAACGTCGCGTCAGCCGCGCCCTTCGGGTGGTCGCCGGAGCGCCCCTCGCGGCGTTGCGGCCGGCTCG
>JAPPGK010000051.1 GCA_028821405.1 Gammaproteobacteria bacterium
CGGTGCGTGAGGATGTCGATGGCGGACGGCATGGCCGGCAGCGCCCCGAGCTGCAGGATCAGCGCGTCGCGGGCTTCGACCGCCTGCTGCGACTCGACGGGGCGGCCGTCGTCGTCGTACACGGGCACGGCGATGACGTTGCCGGAGTCGTCCACGGCCTCCTCGTGCAGCGTGGTGGGGAACGAGCGCACGAGGTATTCCATGACGTACTCGCGCGGCGTGAGGTCGACGGAGAGGTCGGCGTGCTCGGCCGGCGGCAGTTCCGCGAGCCGGCGGTCCAGAAGCGCCTCGCCGGTGGAGACGAGCTGCACCACCGGCGCCCGGCCCGCTTCGAGGTCCGCCTCGATGGCGCGGATGAGGGTCGGGCACTTCATGGCGGCGAGCAGGTGGCCGAAGAACCGCTGCTTGGCCTGCTCGAACGCGGACATGGCGGCGGCCTTCGCCCCGGAGGAGAGCGTGTCGCCGTTGTGCGTGACGCCGGTGGCTTCGAGCGCGTCGTGGATGTGCTGGTGGATGATCCGGAACGCCCCGGCGTAGGCGTCCCAGATCTCGCGCTGGGGCTCGGTCAGGGCGTGTTCGAGGATGTCGATCTCGACGCCGTGGTAGGCGAGCGCGCGCGCCTGGTAGAGGCCCATCGCCTTCAGGTCGCGGGCGACGATCTCCATGGCGGCGACCCCGCCGCGCTCCATGGCGGAGACGAAGTCGGCGCGGTCGCTGAACGCGGTCGCGTCGCCGCCCCAGAGGCCCAGGCGGGACGCGTAGGCGAGGCCGTGCACCGTGGTCGCTCCGGTGGCCGAGGCGTACAGCACGCGGGCGTTCGGCAGCGCGTGCTGCAGGCGCAGTCCGGCGAGCCCCTGCTGCGAGGGCTTGCCGTCGCCGCGGGTCTTGTTGGCGGGCCCGGCCGCGGCGACCATGGCGTGCGCCTCGTCGAACACGACGACGCCGTCGAACGCGTGCCTCGACGCCTCGTCCATGCGGCCGGCGAGCCAGCGGACGATCTGGTCGAGCCGCGCGGGCGCCTCGCCGCGGGCCGGGGAGCGCAGGGTGGCGTAGGTGGTGAACAGGATGCCGGTGGCGCGGGGAATAGGCTGCGCAGGGCGGTAGTCCGCCAGCGGGAAGACGTCGCGCTCGTCGCGGCCGATCTCGCGCCAGTCGCGGCGGGCGTCGTCGAGCAGTCGGGTCGACTGGCTGATCCAGAGCGCTCGCTTCGCGCCGCGCAGCCAGCGGTCGAGCACGATGGCGGCCGCCTGGCGGCCCTTGCCGCAGCCGGTGCCGTCGCCGAGCATCCAGCCCTGCCGCAGCCGCACCGGCGCGGACAGCGGCGCGCCGGGCTCGATGCCGGAATCCAGCGCGCTGCCGTCGGCGTCGACGGGAAAGGCGCGCAGGAAGTCGGCGTCGATGCGGCAGCGCGCCGGGAGCAGCTTCGAGTGGGCTTCGCCGGCCAGCGCGACGCTCTCGAGCTGGGCCTCGGAGAGCAGCCCGTCGCCGACCAGCGCGGGCGGCAGCAGGGGCCGGTAGTGCGGCACCGGCGGCGCGATGTCGGCCATGGCGGCGGACTCGACCAGCGGCGTGGGATGCTCCGCGGCGCCGGGCACGCGGAACGAGGCGGGGGACCACGGCGTCCACGTGGAGGAGCCGCTGGCGGCATCGCCCTCGCGTTCGACCGCTTGGATCTGGAGCGCGCGCGGCTCAGGGTCGGCGGTCAGGCGCTCCGGCAGGGCGTCAACGCGGCGGACCAGGTCGGCGGCGTCCTCGGCGATGGCGAACGGATCGAGCGGCGGGTAGCGGCCGGCCGGCGCCGCCGGGGCGCGCTCGAGGACAACCAGGCGGGTCTCCACCCCCGTGCCGCGGCGGCGGTACAGCGCGGCGGGGATGCGGACCGCCAGCAGGATGCGCGGCGCGGTCGCGCCGCTGCCGAGGGCCTCGCGCCAGGCGGTGGAGTCGGGCACGCAGTTGGCGCCGGTGATTGCGACCAGCCGCCCGGACGGCGTCAGCGCGGCGTAGGCGGACCGGACGTGCGCGAGGTCGACGTGCCGGGCGCGCTTGCCGACCGTCGGGCGGGCCGCGAACGGCGGGTTCATGAGCACGACGTCGGGACGCACGTCGGGCAGCCGGTCGCGGATGCGCTCGGCGTTGTGCCGCGTCGCAGACGCCTCGGGGAAGATCTCGGCGAGCAGGCCGTGGCGGACCGGCGAGAGCTCGTTCAGGTTCAGCCGGGAGAGGTCGTCGAGGACGGCGGCCGGCAACGCCGCCAGGACCCCCGTGCCGGCGGACGGCTCCAGCACCGTGTCGCCGGGGCGCACGTCGGCCGCGAGGAAGGCGGCGCAGGCGATCGCGAGCGGCGTCGAGAACTGGTCGAAGGCGACCTGGTGCTCGCTGCGGTGCGAGTGGGTCGGCTCCAGGGCCGCGATCCGCTCGATCATGGTGAGGAACGCCTCGGGCGAAACCGCCGCGTCGCTCATGGCGCGGCCCCAGCGGCGCAGGAACAGGACGGTCGCGGCTTCCGCGGCGTCGTAGCAGAGTTTCGAGTTCCACGAGCGGCCGGCCGGGTCGAGGCGGCGCCAGGCGTCGCGCATCGCGTCGAGAACCACCGGCGCGGCGAGGCGGCGGCCGGCCTCGAGAACCGGAACGAGGGTGCGGGCGGCCTCGGCCACGGCGCGGCCCGGGTCGGCGCGGGGAATCGGAACGGGCGCGGGATCGGCAAGGGAGCCGTCGGCGGCGAGATCGAACAGGGATGCGGTCTCCGGGGTGGTCATGTGGGGCTCCTTCAAGCAAGCGGTGGCGATGCGCCCCGGGGCGCGCCCGGGATCGGCGGCCCGCAAGGCCGCGCGGAGCGCGCCCGGAACGGGTCGCCTTGCGGGACGGCGGAGCGGGCGCAGGGTCTCGGCGCTTCCGCCTCCGTGCGGCGGATCGGCGCGGATGGCGCGGGTCAAGGCCGTTGGTCTGCGAGCGACGCGGGCGGCGGGAAGCAAGGCCGGGGAGAAGAAATCGCGGCCCGGCGCGCCGTCCGTGGCTGCCGGGCCGCGAGGTCCCGCGCCGTCCCGGGCGCGGGCGGAGGAGCCTCAGGAGTTGAGGAACGCGGGGAGGTCGCCGTCGTCGCCCGCGGGCTCGGTAGCGCCGTTGCCGGCGCCGTCGCTCTCGGTCGCGTCGTCATCGGCTGCGGCGTCCTCGACGGGCTGTTCGGCGCGGTTCTGGACTGCTGCGGGATCGTCCGCGTCCGAAGCGTCCGCTACGGATTCGCCGTCGCCTCCGGTCGGCTCGGGCGCTTCGGACTCCGTGGCGGGCGGCGTGGCTTCGGAAGCCGCGACGGGCTTGGACGCGTCGGGATCGGCGACCGGCTCCGGCGCGAACCCCGGCGGGAGCCAGCGTGCTGCGGCGGCGTCGGTCTCGGCGTCCCGGGCCGGATCGGGGCGGAACGCGGCGGCGGTTGCGGTCACCAGGTCGGTCTTCTTCAGCCCGTTGTGCCGCCCTGTCCAGTCGTCGCCCAGCGTGTCGCCCGCCGCGCCGAGGATCAGCGCCTTGCTCATGCGGCTCCAGACGAGGTCCGCGTCGAACGGCATGGCGCCGATCGCGGCGAGTTCGGCCGGGAAGTCGATGTCGAGGTCGCGCACGGCCTCCTCGTGCGCCGCCGACACGTCGCGGTCGTCGCAGAGGTGCGGCACCGTGAGCGTGGCGACGGCATGGGCGAGCACGCTGGCGCGGTCCTCGTCGGGCAGCGCGCGGTAGGCGCGGAACGCGAGCGCCGCGTCGGGCTCCGCGAGCCAGCCGAGGTCGACGGCGGGCACCGGGTCGAGGTGCTTCATGGGCTCGCTCGACTTCATCGCGTCGGAGGCGTAGACGCCCTGGTAGTCCTTGCGCACGGCGAGGACCGGGTGCTCGTAGCCCGTGTAGGGGCGGCCGAAGCCGACGACGCGCGCCAGCACGAAGCCGACGAGGTCGGTGGCGACCGCGGGGCTGCGCGCGAGTACCCGGCGCACGGCGGCCGTGCGCATGACGCGCAGGTCGTTGCGCAGCGCGTCGGTCCAGCCGCCGTTGCGCTTCGCCGGCGGGGCGTCGTCCGGGACGTGGGGGGCGTCCGGGGAGTCCGGCATGGCCGTGGTTCCGTCGGCGCCGTTGCCGTCGCCGGTGCGCTCCCCGGCGCGGGCGGCGCGGTAGGCGGGGGCGTCCTCGGCGCGGATGAGGCCGCGGTGGATGTCGAGGCCGCCGTCGCGGTCGAGCGCGACGACCACGCCGGCGTGGCCGCGGGCGGTCCCGGAGTAGGCGTCGCGGTCGGCGCGGGCGCGCTCGATCTCCGCGTAGCGGGCCTGCTCGCGGGTCACGATGTCCCACTGCGCCTGCCGTCCGGCGGCGTCGAGGTCGCTGTCGAACGTGTCGAGCCGGGCGTGGGCCTGCTCGATGCGTTCCTCGGCTTCGGTGAGGGCGGCGGTCTCCTCGTCGGTGAACTCGGCGCGCGTGTCGACGTCCGCGATCAGGTGGTTCTGCTGGTCGAGCCAGGTGAACTCGGTCTGCGCGGCGGTCCACTTCCAGTCCTCCGCGTACTTCGCGGCCTCGGCGTTCAGCTTCTGCAGCGCGAGTTCCTCCATGAGGTCCGGGTCGAGAATCGAGACGTAGTCGTCCTCGAACAGCGGATCCTCGGTGTGGCCGCCGGCGGCGCGGTAGGCGTCGAGGCCGACGTACAGCGCGATGGGCGCGTCGGAGCGCGTCCGGCGCGAGCCGATGGCCTGGCGAACCGCGTGGCCGTAGAGCTGGCCGGAATCGGCGAGGCCCTTGAAGATGTTGCGCACGAACTCGGCGTCCGCCGTGACCGCGAACGCCTCGGCTGTGTCCGCGTTGATGCGGCCCTCGCGGTAGGCGTCGATGATCTCGTCGGGCAGGCCGCCCAGGCGCACGCGCTTCTGCACGGTGCGCTCGGCGACGCCGAAGCGGGCGGCGATCTGCTCCGTCGTCGCGCCCTCGCGGGCGAGCCGGCTGAACGCGACCACCTGGTCCGCCGGGTGCATGGAGATGCGCACGACGTTCTCGGCGAGCGACGACTCCGCGGCGGCGTCGGGTTCGACGACGAGGCACGGCACCGGGTGGTTCTTCGGGATGTGCTTCTCCGCCGCGAGGGCGTTCAGCGCGCGCAGCCTCCGGGCGCCCGCCGCGACCCCGAACAGGGTCTTCGTGCGCGGCGCGACGACGAGGTTCTCGAGGAGGCCGTGGCTCCTGATCGAGGCGACGAGCTCGGCGTCGGCCTGGACCCGCGCGGGATCGTCGGACGCGGAGCGCGCGTTGCGCTCGTCGAAGCGGAGCTTGTTGAGGGGGATGAGCCGCGTCTCGGGAGAGGCGGCGGTCGGGGTTGCCTTCTGCATGGATGGATCTCCTTGGTTGCAAAGCGGAATGGCCGAGCACCGTCGGCGCGTACGGGCGCGGCGGAGTCAAGGACGGCGCGTGAGCGCCGCCCCGCGAGGGGTTTTTCCTTGACGCCGGCCGCGTGCCGGGCGCGAGGTTGACGGGCGAGCCGTTCGCGCTGCTCAGTCGAGCTGGAGGACGGTGCCGTCGCCGGCCAGCGCGACGAAACGGAGTTCGCCGACGCGGCGGGGCGCTCCGTCCGGGGGGTCGGACCAGAGCTCGAGGTCGACGGGCAGGCCGTAGTCCTCGGCGATCTGCCGGGCGGCGTCCTTGGCTCCTTCTTCCGCGTTGTCGGCGTGGAGGAAGCACTCGGTGATGCCGCCGGCGCTCTTCACTGCGATGCGCATGGGGTTTCCCTTGGTTGGGGGTGGGTTGGAGGGGTTGCCGGCGTTCGGCGTCGGGTGGCGCGGGCGGCGCGTAAAGGGCGGCGGTGCCGGCGCGGTACGGCTGCCACGCCGTGAGCGGCCGCCAGTCGGGGTCCATTTCGCGGTAGTCGACGTCGCGCCCGTCGCGCGACCAGGCGTCGGCGATGGATTCGGCGGCGGTGGTCCGGTCGCCGGCGTTGTCTCGGTAATCGCATTGCATGGTTCGTTCTCACGATGCGTTGTTGCGGGCGGGGGGTCGGGGCAAGGTCGGCCGCGAAGCGGCCGGTCTCGCTCAACCGGCGTAGGCGGCGCGCGGCATGGTCCGCGTCTTCCACGGGAACTGGGCCACGAGCCAGCCGTTGGCGAACCGCGCCGCCTCGGCGCGGGCGTGGCCGCCCGATGCGCACCACCGGCAGCCCTTGTCGACGCGGTACACGCCGAGGCACTCGGGGCAGCGGCGGTGGGTGACCGGCAGTTCCTCCGGGCGCCACAGTTCCATCTGGCGGGTGCGTTTGGGCATGGGATTGGGTCGCGGCTGTGCGGGATGAAAAGGACCGCGCGGCGGCCCGGGGAGACCGCCGCGCGGCGTGGGGCGCTACGCGGGCGCGCGGACGAATTCGCCGCGGTTGATCCGCGCGGACCAGTGGTCCCAGTCCTGCGCGAGCGCGATCGGCTCGACGTGGCTGTCGAAGTCCTCGCGCGGGGTGTCGGCGAGCGGGATATCGCCGAACTCGCGCGGGTGCTGCTCCGGGGAGATGGTGCAGCGTCCGGTGATGCCGGAGTCGCATGCCGTGGTGCCGCAGACGGGGCAGGATTCGGTGACCCCGTGCGACGCCTCGAAGTGTGGCTCCCGGGTGCGGCCCGTGTCGCGCTCGACGATCTCCCCGATCGCCTGGCGGTCGCCGTGCTCGTTCTCGACGATGTCGGTGATCCGCGCCTTGACGTGGGCAACGCGGCCCGACTTCGCGGTGACCGCGACCTCGACCGTGTCGCCGGTGCGGGCCCGCCGCGACGCCGAGGCGTGGAGCCGCACGCCCCAGTCGCCGTTCGGGAGCATCGCGAAGGTGTTGCGCTCGTCGCTGGCCCGCCCGGCCCGGAACTCCTCGATGCGGCACAGCGCCCTGGGGGTGCCGTCGCGCATGACCTGCGTCCTGACGACGGTGCCGGTCCGCGTGTAGCGCTTGCCGGCCTTCGTCTCGACGTCGCAGGTGACGGCGGTGCCGACCTGGACCATGCCGGCGAGCTGGGGCGCGAGGGACATCTGCCACTCGCCCTTGACCTTGACGAAACGGGCGTAGGACCCGTCGGAGACGAACTCCTCCGGGAGCGGGGTGTTGGACGGTTGGGACGTGTAGGGCATTTCGACCTCCTTGATGGTCTGCTGTCTATTCCCGTCCGGGTCGCAGTCCGCGCTACGAGCCGGCGGTCAAGGCTCGCGTTAGCGACCGCGTCAGCGGCTCGGCCTTGACGGCCGGCGGCGCGGACTAGGCTCGAAGGAATCGACGGCAGGCGCGGGGGCGGTTCAGGCCGCTGCCGCTTCGGACGCGTTGGCGTCGTGCAGCGCGTGCAGGAACTCGACCGCCTGCTGGGCCTGCGTCGCGGCGTCGAACACGGCCCGCGGCTCGTCCTCGAGCAGATCGAGCCACGAGGCGATGTAGCTCGCGTGGTCCGCCCGCGGCGTGGAGGCGATGCCGAGGTCCGCGCAAAGGAACGCGCTGCCGAGCTCCGCGACCAGCTCCTCGCGGGCGTACTCGCGGGTGCCCGGTGCGCCGAATGTGCGGTCGAGCCGGTGCTTCGCGCCCGTCGCGTGGACGTGCTCGTGGCCGAGCGTGCCGAAGAACGCGTGCGCCGACTCGAAGGTCTCGAACGGCGGCATCTGGATGCGGTCGGGACCGGGGGCGTAGTACGCGCGTTCGCCGCCGTGGCGGACGTCGAGGCTGAGGGCGTCGAACCACGCCTCGCAGCGCGCGTCGCGTTCGTCGGGGTTGACGTCGGGGGTCTCCGGGACGTACTTCGCGGGCAGTCCGTCGATCTGGTCGGCGTTGAAGACGGCGTAGACGCGGCGGACGTGGAGCAGCACCTGGCTTTCGTCGCCGAACTCGTCGGTCTCGGTCTTCTTCGCCGTCTTGGCGAACACGATGTGCGTGGCGCGTTCGCCCTTGCGCACCTGGGCGCCGATCGACTGCGCCTGGCGGTAGGTCATCCAGAACGGCGAGGCGTAGCCCGCCTCGATGGCGGCGCCCCAGAGGATGAGGACGTTGATGCCCTGGTAGGGCACGGCGTTCTCGCGCAGCGGCTTCGACACCTGCCGGTCGGGGTCGACGGCCCAGGGCTTGTGCCAGGGCAGCACGCCGTCGGCGAGCTGGGTGCGGATCTGCGATGCGATCTTGTCGTAGAGGTCGTTGATGCGGGCCATTGCCGGTTCTCCTTCGAATCGAGCGAACGGCGCCGCGCCGGGCCGCCGGGGTCCCTCCGACCGGGGCAAGGCCGGACGCCGGACCGCCAGGGACGGCGGCCGCCCGCAGGGCTCCGGCCTTGCCGCGGGCGGCCCCGGCGGCCGAGGCTGCGGGGTGCCGGTCGGCTCGACAGGAGAACCGACAGGCCGTTTTGGTGGTGGGTTTGCGGACGGAAAACCGGCCGAACGCGGCCCGCCAAGGCGGGCATGCGGGCGCTCGTGGGGCGCAGGAAGCGTCACGGGGAGGCATCCCGTCTCGGTCGACGGACTGTCGATATCTAACTGAAAATGCTACGATTTATCGTGCTTGCAAGCCGGTATCCGGCGTGGCCTGGAAACCCAGGCGTGAGCATTGGTGCCGCCCTCGGGCGGCGTGGCACAACCGGGCCGCAAGGCCCATTCGATCTCCCGCCGGGAACCCTTCCGGCGGGAGGGTCCGTCCGGCGGGACTTGAAGGAGAACCGTCATGACGGACCTGAGAGGCATCGTCGACGTGCGCGGACCCGGACAACCGTCCGAGTTCCTGTGCGAGGCGAGCGTCGGCAGCGACGTGGTCGCGGCCAGCGCCCTGCCGGAGGACGAGATCCTCGCGCGCGCGGCGCGGGCCGTGGAGTTCGAGGTCGGGATGGCCGAGATCCATGCCGGCACCGCCGCCGGCGTCGACTGCGCGGTGTTCCCCCTCTCGGGGCAATGCCTGGCGGCGGCGCGGCTCCAGCGGAGCCCCGTCCCGCGCGTGGTCGTCGAGCTGGCGTAAGTCGGCGCGACCGAAACGGCGGCCCGCTTCCCGTGGCGATATGGGAGGCGCCGCCGCCACCTCCTCCCGGATGGCCCCCGGCTCACGACGGCAATGGTTTTCGATGGGCATGTTCAAGCGCAAGCAAACGCGGCCGGCGACGAGCGTCGGCGGCGATCTCTTCACCCCTTGGGAGCGCGAACGCGTGGACGCGCTGTGGCGGCTGACCGCCCTGCCCCGGGACGGCTTCGAGGCCACCTACGGCGTGCTGCTGGCGCGCTTCTGGCGCTACGTGTCGGCGCCCAAAGGCGAGGCGTGGACCGGGCTCCGGTCCGAGGCGCTGACCGCCGCCGTGGCCGCCCTGCGCGCCCGCCAGGCGCGGGTGCTGCCCCGCTTCGCCGCCGCCGAGGACGTGGCCCGGCTGGCGGAGGTGATGAGTTTCGCGCTCGCCGCCGCGGTCGTCGCCGAGCGCTTCGGCCTGGTGGCGGGACGGGCGTCCGCGCCCGGCTGGTGTCCGCTGACGGCAGACGTGCCGGCCGAGGCGGTGCTGGCCGCCCGGTCCGTGCCCTGTGCGTACGGCGCCCTGCTCCTGCCCCGCCTGGCGGGCGAGACGGGTCTCGGATGGCTCGCGCAGGAGCGGACCGCCCTTGATGCGCTCGCCGCCTACTTCGGCGGCGGCCCGAGCGACCTGCGCGCGATCGTCGAGCAGGCGGAGACGCGGGTCGGTCTGCCGCTGGCACGGGAGGGCGTGTCCGAGGGGGTGCCCGAGGGCGGGTCCGTTGCGGACGACGAAGCGGTGGCCGACGCGGGCACCGACGGGCAACCGGCGACGGACGCACAGTCGGCGGAGGACATCGGAGGCGAGGCGGCGGGCTGGCGCTGGGTGAACTGGGTGCGAGCGGGCCTCGCCGACGGCTCGATTGCGGTCAACGCCGCGAGCGGCTGGCTCTACAACGTCGCCGGCGAGGCGTACGTGGTGGTGCCGGAGGGATTCGAGGCGTTCGCCGCCCAGGAGGGCGTCGCGGTGGGCACGGTCAGGAACCGCGTCGTCCGCCTCGGCCGGCACCGCGAGCGCGGCACGCGGTCGGGCGCCGCCAACACGTTCCGCGCCGAGCTGCCGGACGGCCGCCGCGCCGACGGGATGGTGTTCCCGGGCGAGTTGATCTGGGAGACGGACGCGCCCCCGGAGGCGACCGGCAAGCTGGGCCGGCGGCGGCGCTAGCGGTCGCGGATCGCCGGGGACCGGTGTCGCCGAGCATCATGGGGTGGCACGGGGTTGGCGTTGCCAAGCCGTTGTTTTTAAGTGCTATTCTGATCTTGCTTTGAAGCCGACGCAGTCGGCGTGGTCGCGGTCGAACGCGGCGTGAAGCAAGGTGTCGGCGCAAGCCGGCGTGACAAGCCCGGGCGGAGATCTCCGCCCACTCCCGCAGGGGACCGAAGTCCCCTGCGGAGGCCGGTGCCTGTTCGCGGGAGTCCTTCCAGGAGGAATCCCAATGAAGGACGAAGACAGGTTCGCCGGCCTGGGCGCGGAGGCGCTCAGCGAGGCGGAAAGGGAAAGCGTGGTGAAGCTGGCTCTGAGAGTGATGGCGGAGGAAGTGGCCGACGGACCCGTGATGACGGGCGAGACGGCCACTGCGCGCTACCTGCAGCTCAAGGCAGGCGGACGCGAGCGCGAGGTGTTCGGATGCCTGTTCCTCACGACGAGAAACAGGCTGATATGCGACCAGGAGTTGTTCTACGGCTCCATCGACCGCACCACGGTGCACCCGCGGGTGATCTTGCAGAAGGCGCTCAAGCACAACGCCGCGGCGCTGATCTGTTATCACAACCACCCCAGCTCCGTGGCCGATCCGTCGCCGAGCGACATGGATCTGACCGGTCGCGTGAAGGATCTCCTCGACGAGATCGACGTGCGGCTGCTGGACCACATCGTCGTGTCCCGGACCGAGACCGTCAGCATGGCCGCCCGCGGCCTGATCTGACCGACCGCCGCGCGGAGGGAGCCTTCGGGTTCCCTTCGTCGGCGGCCTCGCCGTTGCGTTGACAGCCGTTCCGGGCGGTGTCAATTAGCTGTTTGATAAGAGTTTTCTTCTCGCGCTGCCGTCGTGCACGGGCTAGGATCGGTTCGCGTCGACCGCCGCTGGCCGAGGGCTTGGCGTCGGCGGCACCGGGATGGTTCGCGGAGAGGAAAAGGCGAGATGTTGATCGGCTACGCGCGCGTCTCCACCGAGGGACCTGCAGCGGGAGGTGCTCCTGGCGGTGGGGTGCGAGCGCTTCTTCGAGGACACCGCGGGCGGCGCCGCCGAGCGCCCCGCCCTGCGCAGCCTGAAGGAGGCAATCGACACGGATTCCAGCACGGGCCAGTTCGTGTTCCGCATCTTCGGGGCGCTGGCGGATTTCGAGCGTGTGCTGATCGGGGAACGCACCCGGGCGGGCCTGGCCGCCGCCCGGGCTCGGGGCCGCATGGGCGGGCGGCACAAACGGCTCGGCGAGCAGCAGCGTCGCCACGCGGTGGAGCTCTACCGGTCGCGCCAGCGCACCGTGAAGGAGGTCTGCGCGCTGGTGGGGCTCTCCCGCTCGACGCTCTACGCCTGCGTTGAGGAGTTCGCGGATACCGGTGGCCAGGCGGGTAGGAATGCGTCGCCTGCGGTCGGCGGCTGACGCGGACTGAGGAACGTATGGACCAACGTCCGGCGGTTCCCGCGACAGGGATCGACGCCCGCCAGGGCCGAGACTCGCCTTTGGCGAGGCTCGGTGCGCAGCACGAGAGCCCGACCCCGGAGGGGGGTCGCCCGCTCCTACTCGACTGGGTCTACCGGCAGTGGCTGAATCCGCCGATGGACTCGATGGTCGGGTCCCGACTCGAAGTGCGGATGGCCGGATGCTACGATCAGGTAGTGGTGTGTCTTGTCGCAAGCCGGTGGAACTGGCTGGCAGCCGCACACACGCACGTTGGCACCGGAGGCAGGTCGTCTAGGTACACAGCATTGAGCTGCAGGTCAAGGAGGATGTGGCGCTTTGGGCGAGGCTTGGCCGTGGAGACTGGAAGCTCTCGATGACGACTGCGAACATATACCTAGACTACCAGGCCACAACGCCACTGGATGAAAGGGTCCTCGAGGCGATGCTCCCATGGCTGGGACGTCCGGCGAACCCGCACTCAAGCGAGCATGCGTTCGGTCGGGATGCGGCAGCGGCGGTTGAGTTGGCGCGCGAGCAGGTGGCCGAGGCTGTCAGTGGTGACCCGAAAGGTGTTGTGTTTACCGGAAGCGCGACCGAAGCGGCCAATGTCGTTATACGTAGTTTCGCCAATGGCGGAGGACGCCTACTGATAAGTGCTATTGAGCATCCGTGTGTGGCGGAGACGGTGGCGGGGTGCCAGAAGCAATACGGCACGGAAGTAACTGTAGTTCCAGTGGATGAGGAAGGGCTGGTCGATCTGGACGTGCTCCCGGAACTGATGGTCGGCGCCGACCTGGTGTCGGTCATGACGGTCAACAATGAGGTTGGCACGATTCAGCCGATTGAAGACATCGGAGCCTTGTGTATGAGCGAGGGTGTCCGATTGCACACGGACGCGGTGCAGGCAATTGGTCGCGTGAAGGTCGATATGGGGCTCGGCATCGCATTCGCAACGCTCTCTTCGCACAAGGTTTACGGTCCGCCCGGCATTGGCGCTATCTGTTCGCAGCCGGAAGAGGTGGCACTGCTGAAGCCGATCATGAGTGGCGGAGGACAAGAAAGGGGCCTTCGACCCGGAACGCTCCCGACGGCGCTGTGCGTAGGTTTCGGGGTGGCCTGCGCTCTGGCGGTCAGGGAGCAGGAGAAGGACGCGGCGGAGGCTGGGGTGCTGGCAAACGCGTTCCTGCGCGAATTGGACAACGCCCATGTGTCGTACGTTGTCAACGGGAGCCGCGAAGAGCGTGTGGCGCAAAACCTCAATGTGAGCTTCGACGGGATCGAGGCGGAGGCGTTGCTGGCGCAGGTGCCGACGGTCGCGCTGTCCACCGGCTCCGCGTGTTCTTCAGGGTCGATCGCGCGATCCGCGGTGCTGACGGCGATGGGCCTGTCCGAAGATCGCATTGACAGCGCGGTGAGGATCGGGTTTGGAAGGGGAACAGCGGCGTGCGAGGTCGCCGAGGCGGCGAGAATGGTGGCGGGGGCGGCGGCGAGGTTGCGGGGGAAGCTAGGGTGACGCCCGCGAAGACAGCGAGGGCCAACAGGACCTGGGAATTGGCGGGCGGCCAAGCGCGGGTGTTTTCGGGTCACGAGTCGTTCGCATGTAGATACGGGTGGCTGCCGAAGTTGTACGAGGCGGTCGAACAGGATGAGGAGCTCTTCGCGGACGACGAACGGGCGATTCTTGCGCTTGGCCTGGGCAAGAACATGGTCAGGTCGATTCGGTTCTGGGGGGCACGCATTCGGGCTGCTGGACGTGCAACGCGGAGTCGCAAGGAATACGGAGCTGGCGCGGCGACTGCTGGACACGGAAGAGGGGTTGGACCCGTACCTCGAGGATGCGGGGTCCCTCTGGAGGTTGCACTGGTTTGTGACCGCGCACGCCGGTCTGGGCGCGTGGGTAACGGCCTTCCTCGAGTTGCAGGACGCGCAGGTCTCGCGAGATCGGTTGATCGACGTCGTGCGGAATCGGGCCGTGGTAGCCAGGGGATCGGTGACGCAGAGAACGGCGACGAACCACGTGGACATCCTGTTGCGGACGTACGACTGGGCACGCAGCGACGCGGCGGCAACCGGGCGAGGACGCGTCGGGGTGCCCGTTCCAGGAACTGCACTTGATGGAAACGTCAGCCGTGAACGGACACACGCAAGTGAGCGTGAAGCGAGGACCGAAGGCTCAACTGGACGTCGGGGCCTTCGCGTTCGCGCTGCACGACTATTGGCAGGGTACGGCGCCAGGCAGCCGGTCGCTCTCGATCAGAGGCCTCCTCGTGGATCGTCGCTCGCCGGGAGTAGTGTTTCGGCTCGACGAGGGGTCTCTCCTGGCATGCGTCGAGGAGGTTTGCGGTCTGTCCGGCATGGTGTTGCGTAGCGACGGAGCCGGCGGCATGGACGTTGTGGGGGACGGTCGGGCGAAGGGACGCCTTGAGGAGGTTGCGTGGCCGAGCAACTGATAGCGGACCGGATTGAGATTGGGCGGCGCTACGTTCGGGCTGTCGACATCCTCCGCGACGAGGAAGACGCGCGGGCGTTGGAAGGCTATGTGCTGACGCCCTCGGTTCGGGACGGGCTTCGCAGGGTGCTGGCCGGTCTGGGGACGGGGTCGTCGCAGCGTGCGTTCCGGGTGACGGGGCCGTACGGCTGCGGGAAGTCGTCGTTCGGCCTGCTGTTGGCGCGGTTGTTCCGAGAAGGCACGGTAGGCGGCGAGGCGACGAGTCTCGCGGCCGAGGCACTCGGAGACCAGCAGGTGCCGGCGTATCGCCCGGCGGTCATCGTAGGTCGGCGAGCAAGCTTGACGGCGGATCTGGCCGTTGCAGCGCGCGACGTGGCGCGCATGGAGTTCGGCGGGGGCGACGAGTTGACGGTATCGGCGGCGCGGGAGGTGGACCGTGTGTCCGCGACAGGCGAAACCGACTCGAAGGGTATTCTGGACTGTCTCGTACGTTGCTCGGAGAGGCTGTACAAGGAACGTGGCCGGGGGCTCCTACTGCTGATCGACGAGATGGGACGGTACGTGGAGTTCGCGGTATCCAGCCCGGGCCGAGAGGACGCCTCGGTGTTTCAGCAACTCGCAGAGCGGGCCGCCGGGTCGCGGCCCGGGGGTCTGGGCGTTGTCGGGCTCCTTCACCACAGGTTCGGCGACTACGTGGCGACGCTCGGCGATTGGGTCGAGGGGGAGTGGCGGCGATCTTCGGAGCGCTACGAAGAGATCGCGTTTCACGAGACCCACGAACAACTGCTTTACCTCCTGTCGGAAGCACTGGTGACGCGGCGAGCGCACACGGCAGCGGTCAGGACTGCGGCGAGGTCAGAGTATCGAGAGGCGGGAAAGCGGGGGCTGTTCGCTCTGCCACGGAATGACCTGGCGGAGATCGGCGAGGCCCTGTACCCGTTTCAGCCGGGGGCGCTTGCGTGCCTTTGGTCTTGTTCCCGTCGCTTCGGACAGAACGAGCGGTCGGTATTCGCGTTCCTTCAGTCCTCCGAGCCGTTCGGCTACCAGGAGTTTGCGCATAGAACGAGCTACGACGGGCGGAACTGGTACCGGATAGACGACGTCTACGACCATCTGGCGGCGCAAGGTTCGCTTCGGTTCCAGAGCAGGGACCGCGAGAAGCGCTGGGAAAGGGGGCAGGACGCGCTGTTGGTTTGCGCAGATGTGTCCAGCGATGCACGGCGCGTACTCAAGGCGGTGACCCTCATCTCCGTATTGGAGCCCGTCCCGGGCTTGTTGGCGGAGGTGGACACGCTCGCGTGGTTGATCGGGTGCGCCGAGGACAGGGTGAGGAAGGCGCTGGACGAACTCGCGAAGCACGGTGTCATTCACAAGCGGGAGTCGCAGGCGGACTGGAGCCTTTGGTCGCACAGCAGCGTGGATCTCGACCCGTGGATGGACAAGGCGAGAGCGGCCGCCCCCGAGATGAGGCGGCTCGACGAGGAGTTGTCTCGTGTCACGTCGCTGCGGCCGATGGTGGCGCAGCGCCACTACCATCGGACCGGGACGCTTCGGAGCTTCGCGATCCGAATCGGGGATGGGGTCACCGAGACACGTGCAGGCAACGACGGGCTGATCGTGGTGCGTCCGACCTATCCGGACGAAGACCCCGCTGGGGGCAGGCGGGAAGCGGTACGGATGTCGAAGCGGCTGGGGACTCTCGCGCTGGTGCGGTTACAGCCGATTGCACCGGGACACCTGGCGCTCGCGAGGGACCTGGCGTGCTGGCGGTGGGTCCGGACGGCCTGCGGCGAACTGCGGATCGACGACTTCGCAAGGGCGGAGGTAGAACGTCGAATGCGGGATCTCGAGAACGAGTTGCGGCGACGACTGCTTCCATTCGGTCAGGCGAATGTGCACGAGGCGGGGGTGGAGTGGCTGCACGAGGGCGATGCGGTGCGGATCGAGTCACGGGGCGTCCTGCATCGCTTCCTGAGCGACATGTGCGACCGGACGTTCGACAAGTCGCCGATTCTTCGCAACGAGCTGATCAATCGCGACAAGCTCTCCACGGCGGCCGCGGCAGCACGAATGCGGCTCTTGGCTCTGATGCTGGAACGGGAGGGACAGGAGTTTCTGGGTCTCGTCGGAGCGCCCCCGGAGCGGACGATCTATCTCTCGATGTTCCACGCCTCCGGCATGCACAGGGCGATGGGGAGCCGCCTGCGGTTCGGGAGTCCGCCGCTACAGGATCCGCTTGACTGGGAGCCGGCGTGGCAACGGCTCGACGAGGTGGCCAAGGCCGGCGAGAGCGTCAGGGTGGACGCCGTGATCGCGAGCCTGGCGGAGGCGCCGGTTGGACTGCGCGCCGGGCCCGCGCTGCTACTGATCGCAGCGTACATGCTGCGGCACCGTGGCACCGTTGCGCTGATGGAGCGAGGGAGCTTCCAGCCGGAGATCACGCAGGCGCACTTCATGCGGCTCGCCAAGTCGCCGAGGAACTTCGCGCTGCGCCGGATTAGGAGGATCGACAACGAAGACGTTCTCGGGTCGCTGGTCGACGGACTGTCGATCTGGGCGGATGATCGGCCGGGAACCAGTGTCAAGGAGGTCGTGGAGGCGCTGTACCGGTGGTGGGGACGTCTGCCCGAGTTCGCTCGGGGGACGAGAACGGTTGGCAAGACGGCGCAGAACGTGCGGGCGGCGCTGAGGAAGGCAAAGGAGCCGATCAACCTGTTGCTCGATCAGCTGCCGCGGGCGTGCGGGGCCATGGGATCGGACGGCCTGGAAGTCGAACCGTATACGCTCCGGTTGGACATGGCCTTGACCGAGCTCGGCGACGCACTGCCGACGCTGCGCAGTCAGGCCGCGGCGAGCGTCAGGCACGCGTTTGGCGCGCGTTCGGTGGGGGAACTGCGCGAACAGATGCGTCTGGACTACGAGGACCATTTGCTGGCGCTGGGCAGTTACGAACTGCGGGCGTTCGTTGACCGTGCCTTGAAGGACGATGTGGAGGAAGAAGCTTGGGTAGATGGTGTTGCGGGGCTGGTCGTGGGAAAGAGGCTGGAAGGCTGGGACGACACGCTGGTCGACCAGTTCGCCTTCGAGATACGGGGCATGGCGCAGCAGCTCGCCCGCCGCCTCGCATTGATCCGGGAGACGAATGCACGCGCCGCCCCCGTGACGGCAATCCACTTGACGACGTCGGACGGGAGGGAGCGGTCGCTATTCCTGAGCGAAGGGTCGGAAGACGATGGAGCGTTGAAGGCCCGGATGCGGAAGGAGCTCGCTCAGGCCGAGCGTCCGGACGCGGTGCTTGTGGACCTGCTTGATGAGATGATGGAGAAAGGAACGCGGGAGAGCGTGAAGTGACGCGACATATTCTCAGCCTGTCAGGAGGCAAGGACTCGGCGGCGCTCGCGATTTACATGCGCGACCGCATTACGGAGATGGAGTACGTCTTCTCCGACACACGGAAGGAACTGCCGGAGACCTACGAGTACCTGGAGCGGATAGAGGACTATTTGGGGACACGCGTGCATCGGCTAAACGCCGATTTCGGGTTCGACCACTGGTACGACGTGTATGGCGGCATGATCCCGTCGAACCACCGGCGCTGGTGTACCAAGATGCTCAAGCTTCGCCCGTTCGAGGAGTTCGTCGGGGACGATCCGGTGGTGAACTACGTGGGCCTGCGCGCGGACGAGAATCGCGGGGGCTACATCAGCCACAAGCCGAACATCAAGGCCGTGTACCCGTTCCAGGAGGACGGACTGAAGTTGGAGGACATCAAGGAGATCCTGCTTAGTTCCGGCGTAAGCGGTCATTCTGAGGCGTAGTTCCGCCGCTGTCGGGCTCCTGTTCCCATTCGCGGTTCGGAACAGGAGATCCAAATGGACAACGTGGCAACCGGGAAGCGCGTGCAGCGCACGGCGGCGCAGTGGCGTTCGATCATGGCGCGGCAGGAGGCGAGCGGCCTGACCTGCGAGGCGTTCTGCGCGGCGGAGGGCATCGGCCGGAGCGCGTTCTGGCGCTGGCGGCGCCGCCTGGCCGACGAGGAGGCGGCGAGTGCCGGGAACGGCGGGCCGATGTTCGTCGAGCTGCCCGGCGCCGGCGCCGCGTCGTGGGACGCCGAGCTGGAACTGGGCGGCGGCGTCGTGCTGCGGGTGCGCCGTCCGCGGTGCTGATCCCGGCGGCGGAGCGGCGCATCTGGCTGTGCGTCGCGCCGGCGGACATGCGGCGCTCGTTCGACGGCCTGGCGGCGCTGGCGCGCAACCACCTGGGCGAGGATCCCGCCGGCGGCGACTGGTTCGTGTTCGTGAACCGGCGCCGGACGATCGTCAAGGTGCTGTCGTTCGACGGCGGCGGCTACTGGGTGTGGGCCAAGCGCCTGGAGGCGGGACGGTTCGCCGAGCCGCGCGGCCGGGAGCGCAAGCGGGCGCTGGACCGGACCGCGCTGCTGGCCCTGGTGGAGGGCGTCGACATGGTCGTGAAGGGCCGCCGGCGGCGCTACCGGAGGGCTGCGTGAAGGCTCGCGTTTGGTGTAGGCTGCGCCGCTTCGAGGACGCCACGGAAGGCCATTGCCGAACGCCGCAGGGATCGCGGAGCTGCGCCGGGAGAACGCGCTTCTCGCCGAACGGCTGGAGGCGCTGAAGGGCGACTACGCGGCGCTGCAGAGGACGGTCTCGGCGCTCAAGGAGACCGCCGCGTCGCTGAAGGACCAGCTCGACTGGTTCAAGCGCCAGCTGTTCGGCCGGCGCTCCGAGAAGCGCATCGAGTTCGACCTCGCGGAGCAGGCGAGCCTGTTCGAAGCGCTGGGCGCTGGCGACGCCCGAGGTTCCCGTCGAGGAGGTCAGCTACCGCCGGCGACGCCGGAAGGCCCGCGGCGACGCGGTGAACGAGTCCGGACTGCGCTTCGACGACACGGTGCCGGTGACCACCGTCGAGGTGCGCGACCCGGCGGTGGAGTCGATCCCGGCGTCGGAGCGCGTGGTGGTCGGCGAGAAGGTGACGCACCGTCTGGCGCAGCGTCCGGCGAGCTACGAGGTGCTGCGCTACGTTCGGCCCGTGGTGAAGCGCCGGGACACCGGCGGGCTGCTGGCGGCGCGCGCGCCGGCGAACGTCCTGGAGAGGACCTCGGCGGACGTCAGCCTGCTGGCGGGGATGCTGGTCGACAAGTTCCGGCACCACCTGCCGCTGCATCGCCAGCACCGGCGCATGGCGGACGCCGGGATCGCGGTGAGCCGTGCGAGCCTGACCAACTGGGCGGGCCGCGCCGCCGACCTGCTCGGGCCGGTGGCCGCGGCGCAGACGGCGCACGTCCTGGAGAGCCGGGTTCTGGCGATGGACGAGACGCCGATCAAGGCCGGTGTCCGCGAGCCCGGCAAGATGCGCCAGGGATACTTCTGGCCGATCTACGGGGAGGACGACGAGATCGTGTTCCCGTTCGCGCCGACGCGCGAGCACCGGCACGTCGAGGCGTTCCTCGGCGACTTCGAGGGGGTGCTGTCGAGCGACGGCTACGAAGCGTACGCGCGCTACGCGGCGAAGCGCAGCGGCGTGCGCCACGCCCAGTGCTGGGCGCACTGTCGACGCACCTTCGAGCAGGCGCGCGACGGCGAGCCGGAGGCGGCCGGCGCGTCGCTGGCGCTGATCGGGGCGCTGTACGCGAACGAGAAGGCGATCCGGACGCGGAAGCTGAAGGGCGCCGCGAAGCTGGCGTTCCGGCGCGAGCGGAGCGTTCCCGCGGCGGCGCGGTTCTTCGCCTGGTGCCGCGGGCAGCTCGCGCGTCCCGACCTGCTGCCGCGCAGTCCGCTGGCGAAGGCGCTGAACTACGCGCTGGAACGCGAGGCCGGACTGTCGGTGTACTTGTCGGACGCCGACGTCGCGATCGACACCAACGATCTCGAAAGGGCGCTGCGGCCCATCCCGGCGGGCCGGCGCAACTGGCTGTTCGCCTGGACGGAGGTCGGCGCCGAGCGCGTCGGCGTGGTCCAGGGCCTGCTCGCGACCTGCACGCTGCAGGGCGTGGATCCCTACGCGTACCTGGTGGACGTGCTGCAGCGCGTCGGACGCCACCCGGCGTCGCGCGCCGTGGAACTCACGCCGCGGGTGTGGAGGACGATGTTCGCGGACGACCCGCTGCGCTCCGACCTCGACCGCGCCCGGGATCCGCCCGGCACCTAGTCCGTCCGAAGTCCGGAACACCCGAGCGGCATCCGGCTCGCGAGCGCCGGTCGCCGAAAATCGCCTACGTCCTAGTTTGACCGCTTACGTTTCGGCGTCGGATTACCGCCGTACACGCGATGGGGCAGGACACGATCAGGGTGCTTCTTTTGCTTCTATCAGCAGAAGATCGAGTGGGTGCGGTTGAAGGAAGAGCACCCGGAGCTCTTCGAGCTAGCCAAGGATTACGAAAAGCCCTACGAAGGAAGCGGCAGGACGTTCACGTGGAGTTCGGACGAGAGCCTGGACGAGCTGGAACGCCCGGAACGCATGGCGGCGATCAAGCGCGAGCACGAAGTGCGGGCGGCCCGAAAGCGGGAAAGGCGGGAGAACCTGACGCTCGCGGAGGTCTTCGGGGACGAGGGGCCCGAAGAAGACGACGAAGGTTGTCTCATTTGCTCGCTATGAGATGCACTAGATGAGTTTTTCGTTCGAAGCCAGAACCCTGTTGGAGCTGGGCAAGGAACTCATCAGTACGGATGAGGTTGCGCTGTACGAGCTGATCAAGAACGCCGTCGACGCTGGGTCCCCAAAGGTTGAGATAGATATTCAATCGATGCTGGCTCACACCGATTATCGGGAGGCGGTTAGACAGATATATGAGTCAGGTAAGGCATTGTCCGAAGTGACGGCGTTTCTTCGGGGCAAGATCGAACAGGATCCGGATGGGCGGTGCGATAAGTGGCTGGCCGAATTGGATCGAACCACCGAGGCGGACATCTACGTGGAAAGACTCGACGAGCGCTATGCCCGCCTGAATTCGATACAAATCAAGGATGTCGGGGAGGGTATGTCTTTTGAGGACCTCAACGATGTTTACCTCCGTATCGGCACGCGACACCGGCGCAGGCAAAATGAGGAAGGGGCGACCAAGCTTAGAGACAAAGGCATAGGGCGGCTGTCGGCGATGCGTTTGGGCGACCTCTTGACGGTTGAAACGACGAGGGCAGGCGAGCGGTATTGGAACGTATTGACCGTGGACTGGGGGTTGTTCTCGCACTCGGAAGAGGAAACGAGCGGACCACGGCACGACGATAAGGATCGAGAGTCTGAACGCGGACTGGACATGGGTGCGGTTCAACGAACTATTGGACGGCAAGATCGCCCGATTCATGGATCCGTTCGAGGCGGGGCTGGCGAACCGACTGCTGGTTGCCAGGCACAACGGACGGCGGGCGATGATTCCGTCCGTACCCAAGGCGTTGACGAGGCACGCGCATGCCAGCTGTCGGGCGACGTTTCGCTTCGACGACGGGGATCCGGTGATCGAGGGCAAGGTGGACTACCGCGAGAAGCGGCGCGCTACGACAATCGAGGCCCGCGGATCGGAGGTGATGACGGTCAGTCGCACGGCAAGAAAGCGTCGGGCGAAGCGCGGCCACGCGGCGTTCGAGGAAACGCCGATCAGTCGCGATGCGCTGGTCAAGCTAGGTGGCTTCGAGCTGGAGATTTACTGGTACAACCGGGGGATTGTGGACAGTATTGAGGGGTTGACCGAGAACAAGACGGCGTCGCGTGCCCAGATCGCGCGGTGGTCGGGTGGCCCGATGCTCTATCGGTACGGGTTCCGAGTACTGCCTTTCGGTGATCCGGACGACGACTGGATCTCGCTCGACAAGAGAGCATTCGGGGCTTCCGGATTCAAGCTGAATCGGCAGCAGGTGTTCGGGCGGATTCGGATCGAGACGCCGCACCGGTATCTCAGTGAACAGACGAACCGCGAGGGTCTGGTGCAGTCGCCGGTGTCGGACGCTTTGACGCGGCTGGTGATGTGGGTCGTGCATGTGGAGTTTCGCAACTTCATCAACGAGATCGATAAACAGGAGCGGTTGCAGTTCCGCAAGGAGGAGTTGGAGAACAACCAAGTTCGCCGGGCTGAGAGGACCTTGGTGAGGGCCGTGTCCGACCTGCGCGACATGCTCGACGGCCAGTACGAGGAGGAGATCGAGGAGGTTGTCTCTACGGCGAGGGATCTCCGCGAGGAGGCGCTCGGCGTGCTGAAACGGTTGGACGAGGTGGAGAAGCAATCCACGCAGGATCGCGAGCAATTCGTCTACCTCGCGGGCGTGGGTCTGATGACCGAGTTTATCTTCCACGAGTTGGAACGTGCCGTAGCGCACACGATGAGCGTCATCGCGGATGTTGGGGCGACGCGAACGAGCGTGTCGACGCTGAAGGACCAGTTGCAGACGCTGCACAAGCGAGTCGCCGCATTCGACGAATTGACTGGGGAGAAGCGGCAGACGAAGTCGCGTTTCGATCTCTGTGATTTGGTTAGGGAAGTGTTGGGAAATCACGAACGGGAATTCTCTCGACACGGTATTGAACTGCTACTCGATCTACCGGAGGACGAATGCACGATACGGGCGGTGCGCGGGATGATGATCCAGATTCTCGAAAACCTGGTCGTAAATGCCGCTTACTGGCTAAAGCGCGAGGTGGAATACGACGCCATTGCTGTGTCCTTGGTGTGTGACGGATGGTTGGTCTTGTCTCCCGTTTCCAACTATTATCCCACACTCGGATTTGGCTCCCGAGACCGCTTGCATGGACCTCAGCAACAAGGAACTGACCGACCTGGGCCAGAAGCTTATCCGCGAAGCCATCGAGCGGCGGCTCGGAGACCGGAAGATGCAGGTTGGCGACATATGCCGGGGGGCGTTCGACGACTACACCGGAGGCAGGGACCCGCGTCATGAAATCGTCCGCCATCTGCTGCTCGTCATGAAGGACGCCGGGCATGTGCAGAATGTGGACAACGACTACTGGTGGAAGCTGACTGCGAAGCGCACGAACGAGCGACTGGCGCGCTCGCTGGGGTAACGGCATGACCATGCTAGCGCCGGGGCCGCATTGACGAGTGTGTCGGGATTGACGGGAGTTAATATGCGCGTGATGACCGTGACGGCTGCGCACAACAAAGTGCTCTTCATCGTCGAGAGCGGAGGGAGCGAGTACCAAGCCCTGCAACTGGCTAGTCGCATCGAAGAGAGCGGGCGCATATACGCCAACGAGTACATCGAAGTGGGGGACGACGTTCTGGTGTGTGAGGTTCCGCAGTTCGTATCGTCGCGGTTCTCCGACACGCCGCCGGAGGACAGCATCAGCCACATCATTGTAGGGATCGTACCCCCGTGCAACGTGGACGATATAGCACCGGGACTGGTTACCGGCTAGCACCTACTGCCGAGCATTCCGCTACAATTCCAGGCAGGACACACAACAACGGAGAATCGTCATGCGCGAAGCCATAGACGCCCGCAAGGTCGGGCTGCCATAGCGTCCCCATGCGCACTTGCACGATTCCCTGCTAGCCGGACCTCGGCTGGGGGCTGATCGTGCTCCACGCAACCATAGCATTGGGTAGCACGTCGAACTCGTCCCCTAGCTCGGCGATGCCGGAGATGCTGTTCGGTTCGGGCACGGTCACCCAGGTGCCGCTCGCATGGACGTTGCCTAGAGAGTCCTGGCAGCGCCACTGAACCGGCCTGCCCCGCTCGTGAAGCGCGTCGGCGTCGAACAGCACCTTCACCGTGTCTCCGGGGTTCAGCTTCGCGGGCACGGGTCCGGTGCCTAGATCGGTGCCCCGCCATTCCGTAGCGGGAGGGAGGACCGGTACTTGCCGCCGCTCCATGGTGACTCCGGCCTTGACGGCGAAATGCGCTGCAACGCCGACGATGGTGACCGGTACGGCCCCGGCATTGACGGCGGTGAATCCATGGAAATGCTTGTTCTCGCTTACCGGGGCGTCCAGGCCCGGGCGGACTACGGTGGTGGTGCATTGTCGAAGCTCGATCTTCGGCTTGTCGCGGTCCAGGGTCCGCTGCTGGCGTTCCTGCATTACGACGGTCTGGCGTCTGGTGGTCCTGGCCAACTGCCACGTCGCGATGGCCAGAACGCAGGTCGCGCCCGTTAGAACGTAGGCGTCCGCCGTTGCTACGAAGTCGGTCATGGCGCGCCCGCTCTCGTCATGCCGGGCGTCCCTGACAGAATATGGCTATGAACGCAGTCACGACGCTAGGACAGGGACCCCGGTCCCACCCATTCGCAATCCGCGCACTTTACATGCTGACCGCCGAGAATGCTCTGGATGGCCTTCGGAACGTTTGCAAGCAGCGCGCGCTTGCCCTTGGCGTAGCAGTTTCCGCAGAAGTGACGCGCTGGCTGGGAGACCGTGCGAAAGACGACGGTTCCTCGCCCTATGTCCACAGGCTCGCACTGCTCGTGTCGTTCCGAATCTCCGAGTCGCTTCTCAAGCGCCTCTATACGAGCTTCTAGCGCCTTGATCGCTGCTCTGTCGCTCATGGACGAGCAAGTCTAAGACTTCGCCGTGCACTCTGCTACACAATTCCCGAACGGCTGGCCGCGGCCGGCCGCGCCCACGAAGCGCTCGCGGCCGACTACGCGGTGCTGCAGAGGACGGTCTCGGCGCTCAAGGAGACCGCGGCGTCGCTGAAGGACCAGCTCGACTGGTTCAAGCGCCAGCTGTTCGGCCGGCGCTCCGAGAAGCGCCTGGAGTTCGAGCTCGCGGAGCAGGCGAGCCTGTTCGAGGCGCTCGGCGCCGGCGACGTGCCGGCACCCGAGGTTCCCACCGAGACGATCAGCTACCGGCGCCGAAGGAAGCACCGCGGCGATGCGGTGAACGAGTCCGGGCTGCGCTTCGACGCCACGGTTCCGGTGACCACCGTCGAGGTGAAGGACCCCGCGGTGGAGTCGATCCCGGAGTCGGAGCGCGTGGTGGTCGGCGAGAAGGTCACGCACCGCCTGGCGCAGCGTCCGGCGAGCTACGAGGTGCTGCGCTACGTGCGGCCGGTGGTGAAGCGCCGGGACACCGGCGGGCTGCTGGCGGCGCGCTCGCCGGCGAACGTCCTGGAGAGGACCTCGGCGGACGTCAGCCTGCTGGCCGGCATGCTGGTCGACAAGTTCCGCCACCACCTCCCCCTGCACCGCCAGCACCGGCGCATGGCGGACGCCGGGATCGCGGTGAGCCGGGCGAGCCTGACGAACTGGACCGGGCGCGCGGTCGACTTGCTCGCGCCGGTGGCCGCGGCGCAGACGGCGCACGTCCTGGAGAGCCGCGTGCTGGCGATGGACGAGACGCCGGTCAAGGCGGGTGTCCGCGAGCCTGGGAAGATGCGCCAAGGCTACTTCTGGCCGATCTACGGAGAGGACGACGAGATCGTGTTCCCGTTCGCGCCGACGCGCGAGCACCGCCACGTCGAGGCGTTCCTGGGGGAGTTCCGCGGCACGCTGGTGAGCGACGGCTACGAGGCGTACGCGCGCTACGCGGCGAAGCGCGCGGGCGTGCGCCACGCGCAGTGCTGGAGCCATGCGCGCAGAGGCTTCGGGCAGGCGCGCGACGGCGAGCCGGAGGCGGCCGGCGCGGCGCTGGCGCTGATCGGCGCGCTGTACGCGAACGAGAAGACGATCCGCGCCCGGAAGCTCAAGGGCGCCGCCAAGCTGGCGCACCGGCGCGAGCGGAGCGTTCCGGCGGCGGAACGGTTCTTCGCCTGGTGCCGCGGGCAGCTCGCGCGGCCCGACCTGCTGCCGCGCAGTCCGCTGGCGAAGGCGCTGAACTACGCGCTGGAACGCGAGGCCGGGCTGTCGGTGTACCTGGCCGACGCCGACGTGGCGATAGACACCAATCACGTCGAAAGGGCGCTGCGGCCGATCCCGGCCGGACGGCGCAACTGGCTGTTCGCCTGGACCGAGCTCGGCGCCGAGCGCGTCGGCGTGGCTCAGGGCCTGCTCGCGACCTGCACGCTGCAGGGCGTGGATCCGTACACCTACCTCGTCGACGTCCTGCAGCGCGTCGGACGCCATCCGGCGTCGCGCGCCGTGGAACTCACGCCGCGGGTGTGGCGCACGCTGTTCGCGGACGACCCGCTGCGCTCCGACCTCGACCGCGGCCGCGACCCGCCCGGAAGCTAGGCTCCGACAAGCTCGATATCTTTGCAGGCGGGCGCCGTTCGCGACACCGCTCGAGCAGCGAAACGCCCTACGTCCCTGTTTGACCGCTTACGTATCTGAACCCGCCCGACCATGCGGTGGTGCTGTGCGTGGACGAGAAATCCCAGATCCAGGCCCTCGAGCGCACCCAGCCCATGATGCCCATGGGACTGGGCTACGTCGAAGGGGTGACCCACGACTACGTCCGCCACGGCACCACCACCTTGTTCGCCGCCCTCGACGTCGCCACCGGCGAGGTGCTCGCACAGTGCAAACGTCGCCATCGGCACCAGGAGTTCCTCGCCTTCCTGCGCCACATCGACGACAACGTGCCGAAGTCCCTCGACGTCCACCTCGTCGTCGACAACTACGCCACCCACAAGCATGCCAAGGTCAAGGCGTGGCTCGCCCGGCGGCCCCGCTACACCCTGCACTACACCCCCACCTACGCCTCGTGGATCAACCAGGTCGAGCGCTGGTTCGGGCTCATCACCCAGCAGGCCATCCGCCGCGGCTCGTTCTCCAGCGTCAAGGAACTCACCCACAAGATCAACGCCTTCGTGGAGCGCTACAATGCACAAGCCAGCCCGTTCGTCTGGGTCGCCACCGCCGAATCGATCCTTGCCAAAATCGAACGACTTTGCTCAGTCATTTCCGGGACACAACACTAGCGAGGCTTCGCCTCAGACCGACGAGGGCATGTGTTGGTCTCCCCCAACGTATGAGAGGGCTCCGGCCGCTGCCCCGCTCCGCGGCGCGAGGCCGCCTTCATGGTCGCCCAAGGCGTCGTTGGCCGTATAGTGGCCGGTGGGGAGCCCATCGACCGGAGCCGAGGCATGAACGTAGCACGAACCGCGGCCGAAGTACTGGCCAAGCACACGACCCTGGAGCTTGAGTGCGTCGACCGCATGTATCTGAACGTTTACGTTCCGGTGCTGCAGACGGGCGCGGGGGCGGCGCACTTCTTCAAGAAGATGCGCGGCAACCCGGTGCCGTCGTCGGCCTTGATGGCGCCGACGACGCGGGGCTTCGTCGCGGCCATGGAGCGGTACGCGGCGGACGCGGGCGTGGACCTGGTGCGGTTCAAGCGGCACGAGCGCAAGGACGACCGCACGCGGGCGTACCTGCGGGAGTTCTCCGGAACGGAGGGCGTGCTGTACATCGGCAAGGCGCAGGAGAAGGCGCGCGTGCTGCGCACCGAGCGTCGCGAACATCCGGTGTTCGGGCCGTATCCGTGGCTGGTGTCGTCGACGGCGATGGTCAACCACTACTACGCGTGCATCGTCGACAAGGACTTCGGGCCGCTGTTCGTGAAGTTCTGCTCGTACTTCCCCTACAACGCCAAGCTGTGCGTCAACGGCCACGAGTACCTGAAGCGGCAGCTGGCGAAGCGCGGCGTGGCGTTCGAGGCGCTGGACAACGGCGTCCTGAGCTGCGCCGACCCCGCCCTCATGCAACGGCTGGCCGACAATCTGACGGCGGCGAGGATCGACGCCCTGCTGCGCAAGTGGCTGGCGCGCCTGCCGCATCCGTTCACCGCCGCCGACCGGGCGGCGGGCATCCGCTACGACGTCTCCGTGCTGCAGGCGGAGTTCGCCCTCACCCAGGTGTTCGACCGTCCCGTCCAAGGGCGGGTGCTGTTCGAGGAGATCATCCGGGAGAACGTCGACCTGGGACGCCCCGACCACGTGCAGTTGATCTTCGACCGGCGCGTCAGCCGGCGCACCCCCTCGCGGTATCGCACCCGCGTCATCACCGACGGGGTCATCCCGTCGCTGCACGTCGACTACAAGCACTCGCGCATCAAGCAGTACCACAAGGAAGGTCGCGCCCTGCGCACCGAGACGGTGGTCAACGACACCTACGACTTCGACATCGGCAGACGGCTGCGCAACCTCGAGGATCTCAAGAAGATCGGCTTCGCCGCCAACCGGCGCCTGCTGCGCGTCCAGCGCGTCAGCCACGACTGCCTCATCGGAGCCAAGGCGTTCGACGATCTGCATCGTCCGCGCGCCGTCGGCGGCCAGCGCGCCTCGGCGCTGCGCTTCGGCGATCCCCGCGCGCGCGCCCTGCTCGCGGCGCTGCTCGGCTTCGGCATGCTCCCCGACGGCTTCCAGAACCGGGACCTGCGCGGGCGCGTCGCGCCGCTGCTCGGACTCTCCGTCGACGACTATGGCCGCGGCCGCATGACCTACGACCTGCGCCGGCTGCGGTTGCGGGGACTGATCGAGAAGATCCCGCTCACCCGCCGCTACCGCGTCACCGACGACGGCCTGCGGACCGCGCTGTGCTACCACCGCGCCTACGCCCGCGTACTGCGCCCCGCAATGTCCGTCGTGTTCGACGCGCCGCCGCGCTCGGCGTCCCGGCTCAGCCGCGCCGTCGACTCGTTCGACCGCGAAATACAGCGACTATGGCAGGGTCATATACTCGCCGCGTGATATGCAACCCAACCGTCAACATCAGCTCCGCTCAAGGAATCTAGGTGAGCCGCGCCGATAGGCCCCTGGGAGGTTGGTGGCAGAGCGCGGCGCTAGTCGGCGGCTCTCCGAGCGGATTATGTCCGCGTAGCGGCTTCGCTCGTTGCTCGCCGCGTTGCGCCGTTCCATCTGCACCGTCGTCTTGATGTAGTCGCCGACCGGGCCGTAGTCGGCCGCCGGAAGTGTGTCGGGTGGGCTGGGATGCTCCGGGAAGTCGATGAGGATGTCGGCCGGAACAAGCCCAAAACGCTCCGCCGTAGGTACGCCTTCGGCAACTTCCTCGCGCACCGCGACGAGTTCGGCAAGGATGGTCGTCGGCTCCCCGTCGGTCGTCTGGCCGCGAAGCGTGATTTCGCAGAAGTGCACGCGATACGGAGCCGATGTGAGGGGGTCGACGTAGACACCCGTCTGGGCCTCGACGTCCTTCAGGAGTTCGGTCAGCTTTTCGTCGACTGCAGCGTAGACGGGATGGCCGGGACCGAGCAGGACGGCATCGAGGTGTTGATCCTGTTCCAGGTGCTCCTTGCAGAAGGTCAGCTTGCGGTAGCTGGGATCGGGCGGACCAAGTCGTCGTACCGAGGCGAGCCGCTCCGAACGGAGGTCCGCGCGGACATGCTCGATACGCCAGAGTCCATCCGCACGGGCGTCCGTGCGCTGTCCTACCGCCTTGGCGGCGCTTATGAAGTGCGATTCGACGTAGCGAGGCATAAGCCGACGTTCCTCGGCCTCCAGATTGGCCTGAGCGAATGCCGAGAAGTCCACGTGCCCGCGCGCCAGTGCGATTCCCGTGGCTTCCTCGTAGCGGTCGAGCAACTCGGGGTCGATGCGGTCGATCGCGTCGAGGTAGTCGTCCAGCCGCCTCGGTTCGTAGGCCACCTCGCGGAGCATGTCGGGCAGGTTAACCCTGTTGAGCGAGAGCACTTCGCCAACGACGTCGAACACGCGGTCACCGAGTGCCTCCCGCATGAGGTCGAGCTTGCTCAGGAGCCGTTCGAGAATGCGCCCCTCGATGACGGGCTGGCCGTCCTCCGAGGATGTGGCCACGAAGTTGAACGCGTACACGTCCCGCGTCTGCCCGATGCGATGGATACGACCGAGACGCTGTTCGAGACGCGTGGGGTTCCAGGGAAGGTCGTAGTTGATCATCAGGTGGCAGAACTGGAGATTGATGCCTTCGCCCGCTGCCTCCGTCGCCACGCAGATCTGGCGGCTCGTCCTGAAGTCCTCCTGTGTCTCCTGGCGCTCGCGAGGGTTCATCCCGCCGTGAATCTGACAGGTCGAGTACCCCCAAGCTTCCAGGTGCTCTTGCAGATAGTCGAGCGTGTCCCGGTGTTCTGTGAAGAGAAGAAGCTTGCCACGTCCGTCCTGGAGTTCGTCGAACTCGGCTCGCTGGAGGCACTCGCGCAGGGCAACCAGCTTCGAGTCGCGCCCGGTTTCCCTGACGCGTCCAACTCGCGCCACCAGGTCCTCCAGCTCGGCAAACTCCGCCCGCAACTGGTCCAACTCGGCAGCCGAGGTCGCCTCATCGACAAGGGCATCGCGCGCCGCGTCGTCCAGATCATCCTCGTCCTGCTCGGTGTCGGACAGCCGACCTTGCAGTTGCGCGAGCCGGCGTGCGCGCTGAGCAGGGGGGAGAGCGTCGAGTTCGCGGAGCAGATCGTCCAGCTTTTGGCGGCGGCGGCGAAGCGACTGGTGGATCGCGTGGGTGGAGCTTGCGAGGCGGCGCTGGAACACGGTGCGGGCGAGCGCAACGCTGTTCTTGCGGCGGCCAGTGGCCTGCGGCAGAAACTCGTTGATGTAGGCGGTTACCGCCTTGTAGATGGTGTACTCGTCCGGTCCGAGGGAAAAGCTGATGGTGTTCACGTGACGATCCGGGAACAGCCGTTGGCCACGCATGTCCTTGAGGTCTTCCTTGAGCCGGCGCAGCGACCAGGGGCAGTCGGTCCCGAGTCTCAGGACATCCCGGCGAATGCGCCCGGCCTCTTCGCCAAACCGATGCGGCTCTGGAAACAGGTCGCGGTCAAGCAGGCGGATGAAGTGGGCGAACCGGTCGTCGTCCCCGTGGTGCGGGGTGGCGGTCATGAGCAGGAGGTTGTCGCACTGGTCCGAAAGCCGTTCGGCAAGCTGGTAGCGCTTGGTGCGATCGACTTCGTCGTCGCGGCCAGCGGAACGCTTGGTGTAGGCGCTGCACTTGTGGGCCTCGTCGATGATGACGAGGTCCCACCGCTGCTGACCCACGCGCTCGCGGACCTCATCCTGCTTGGCGTAGTCGATGGATGCGATGACGTGCCGTTCCCGCTCCCAGAGGTTCAACAGCTGTTGCTGGTCGTTCGCTGAGTGGATTATCTGGAAGGGTTCGTTGAAGAAGCGCAGCAGCTCGTCCTGCCACTGGATGGTCAAGGGTGCGGGAACCAGAATTAGGCAGCGGTCGACGGCTTCTCGCAGCTTCATTTCCTTGATCAGGAGGCCCGCCATGATGGTTTTGCCGGCGCCGGGATCGTCGGCCAGGAGGAAGCGGAGGCGCGGCTGGGGGAGCATCTTCAGGTAGACCGCCTCTATCTGGTGCGGCAGGGTGCGGATGCCGGATAGGCTCACCGCGAACTGGCGATCGTAGGCGTAGGCAAGCCGGATGCGCGTGGACTCGACGAGCAGACGCAACCTGCCGGCATCCGCAGGCTTCGGCGGGGGCCGTTCCGGCTTTCGACTCCGCGCCCAGAATCGCAGCCACCTCGTCGGGTGAGATGACGGCTTCCTCGAGGACGCCATCGGGCAGGCGAACACGGCATTCGTAGCCTGCCGATCCGTTCGCGCCCAGCGGGCGGACATCTTCGAGCACGACGGGTGCGTCGAAGTGTCCGGTGAGGGACACGCGGCTGCCGATGTGTGCGGCAAGGGAGTGCTCAGCCATTCGACGCCCCATCTGCGCTGCTGCGGTCCGATGTGCGGGGCGACCTGGGGGCCGGGATGTCGCCGCCGCGATTCTGGACCCACGCGTCGATGTGGGAGAGCCTGAATCGGAACAGGCGCCCGACGCGGTGTGCAGGCAGGCCTTGCGTGTCGACCCAGCGATACACCGTGTCCTTGGACACGTGCAGGTGAGCGGCTACTTCGGGAATCCCGACCCAGGGTTCGTCGGATGCCATGTGCCGAATGCCCTCGATTGAAAGACGAATGCCACGCGTACAAGACTATGCGAAAACAGATCATTGCCGTCAATTCCATAGCCACGCGGGTGAATTTTCACATCGGGGGGCGTCGAGGTCTGGTTGGCTGACCGGGTGGTTGTGGGAAATTGAGCCCTTGACAGAAACTGTATGCATATACATATTCAGGGTCGGCGACGGTGAAGGATGACGGATGCGGCGCTCGGCGGGGGACGGGAGACATGACCGACTCGCTCTGCGTGTCGGATTGCTGGTGCTGTCGTTGCGCGAGAGGCAGGGGTGGCTGGCGTTGTGGCAAGTCCGGCGGCGGCTTCGGGGGGCGCGTGTGGGTGGTAAAGGACGCATTTCGGCCACGAACCTCGTCGAGCGCGTTCTGGACGACGCGATCGAACCCGTGATCCGGTTCCAGGAGATTGCGTCTACGTCGATCCCGAAGTGCCGATCGAGTCGGACGGTTGCCGACCACGAGTCGGGGGCGGTGTACGCCCGCGGTGCGTGGCGAGGCACCTAGGCGGCGTCCGTGTACGGCGGGCCGGAGACGTTCGTGGAACGCGTGGCGGACGACGCCATGGCGCCGCTGCTCCGCGCTGGCGAATATGTGTTCATCGACCCGGACGAGGCAGCGGCGGACGGCCGCCTGGTGGCGGTGCGGGGACACGGTCCGGATAGCGGGGCTCTGGTGCGCAGGCTGTTCGTCGAGAACGGTCGGCGCATCCTCCGCGCGGAGTGCGCCGGCTGGCCCGCCATCGAACTGACGCGCGACAACGAGGCCATGATCCTGGGCGCGGCGGTATTGCGCGGGGAGGCAATCTAGTGATGCGGCAGGGTCGCAGACTGAATCGCCCGTCGGTCGTTCAGGTTGCGGAAGATGAAGGACCAAATGCGCTTGCGGATGCGTTGCCGCCTCCGCAGGGCGCGATGGTGCGGAAGGTACGCGCCGACGAACGTGGCTTGCAGCAAGGTGCTAAACGACTGTGGGATCGGGCCGCCGCTGCCCGCGAGACGCGGCGAGCCCTCGTGGTGCGGAAGCCGGCAATGACGATGGACGTCAAGGCGGGAACGTGGGATCGTTTGGGGGATTTTTCGGAGTTCGTGCATTAATACTAAGTAAATCATGGAGTTAAACTTGTACATGGCGGAGAGGGAGGGATTCGAACCCTCGATGGGTGTTTGGCCCATACTCCCTTAGCAGGGGAGCGCCTTCAGCCGCTCGGCCACCTCTCCGTGGCCCGTCGAGTCCGTGTCGGGCCGCGCGTTTGAGTGGCGCTCCGAGCAGGATTCGAACCTGCAATCCCCGGCTTCGTAGGCCGATGCCTTATCCAGTTTGGCCATCGGAGCGCTGCGGCGCGTATCTTAGCCGCAATCGGGGTGCCGGTGCACCGGGAGCTTGTCCGGCCGTGGTGCGGCCCTGGGCCGGCCGATCCGGGTGAGAGTCGCCCGCCTATTCGCCCATTCGGCTTCGGTCAGGCGGTAGTGAGACGGACGCTCGGAACGCAAACGGGCGCGGGAAGGTGTATAGTGGCGTGCTTTCTCGCTCCGGAACCCGTTTTGAGCCGCCCATTCGGTCGCGCCCGTCTCACCGCCTTCTTCATCACGGCGCTATGCGCCACCTCCCATCCCACCGTTCTTGCGGACTTCGACACGCGCGGCGAGGATTCGGCGACCACAGAGGACGGTCAGCCGCGGCTGACGCCCGACCCGGTTGCCGAACCGGCCGGGGAGGAAGGAACGGAGGCGTCGGTCGCCGTGGCCTACGACCGCCACCCGGGTACCGGCCACGTCCTGCTGACGCGCCTTGACGCGGATTCCCTGATGCGCATCGACGGTCGCCTGGACGAGCCGGCATGGGCGGGTCTGGAGGTTCACGGCGACTTCCGGCTGATCGATCCCGACACGTTGGCGCCGGCGTCCCTGCCGACCGAGGTGTTGATTTTCTACACCGAACGGGGTCTCTATGTCGGGGCGCGGATGACGCAGGATCCGGACACCTTGGTCGAGTATCTGAGTGGGCGCGACCAGGGTTTCCTCAACAGGGACTATTTCTCGTTCACGCTCGATACGTCCGGCGAGGGGCGCTACGGGTTCTGGTTCCAGCTCAACCTGGGCGATGCCAAATCCGACGGTACGATCCTGCCGGAGCGCCAGTACGACTTCAGTTGGGACGGCGCGTGGTGGGGCGCCACGGCACGCACCGACACGGGCTGGAGCGCCGAGTTCTTCGTGCCCTGGTCGCTGGTGAACATGCCCAAGGGCAACGGTACGCGGACGATGGGCATCTTCGCGCAGCGCAAGGTTGCGCATCTCGATGAGAACCATGCATGGCCGCCGCTGCCGTGGACCAAGCCGAAGTTCATGTCGGAGTTCCAGCAGCTTGCGTTGACCGAGGTCGATCCGCGGCAGCAGTACGGCGTCATCCCCTACGTCTCGGCGGGCTATGATCGGTTCGGGGACGGCACCTCGCGGCGAGGCGGTGTCGACGTGTTCTGGCGTCCGTCCAGCAACTTCCAGTTGACGAGTACCTTGAATCCCGACTTCGGCAACGTCGAAGCGGACGACGTGATCATCAACCTGTCGAACTACGAGACGTTCTTCCCGGAGAAGCGGCCGTTCTTCCAGGAAGGACAGGAGATCTTCACGACCAACGGCCGCATGTCGGGCGGTCTGACGGCTCTGCATACCCGGCGTATCGGTGGTCCGGCGGTTCGGCCGGGCGTGCCCGAAGGGTTCGCGCTCTCGCGGACGTCCGTCGGTCGCCCAGCGGATCTGCTAGGGGCCGTGAAGGCGACGGGACAGCAGGGCTCGTTCCGCTATGGCCTGCTCGGGGTCGCGGAGGACGAGGCGCGGTTTGAGGCCGTCCGGGGCACGGAGTCGGTGACCCTGCTCGAGGATGGCCGCGATTTCGGCGCGCTGCGGGTTCTGTACGAAGATTCCAACGGCGGCTACCGGTCGCTGGGTTTCCTTTCCACGGCTGTGCGCCATCCCCGGCGCGAGGCGTACGTCAACGCCGTCGATGGCCGATTCACGAGCGCCGACGGACGCCTGAGGGCGGCCGGGCAGGTGTTGACGTCGGATACGACCGGCACGGATCAAGACGGTGTCGGCGGGATCTTCGACATTGGGTACACCCCCCGCCAGGGCCTCTCGCACTACGTGTCGTTCGACGCCTTCGACGACTCGATCCATCTCAGCGACATGGGCTACCTGCGCCGCAACGACTACCGGCGGGCCGCGTACAGCCTGTGGATCTCCAAGTCCGACCTGCAGCGATTCCGAGAATCGCGGGGCAATTTCCGCGTCTATCGTGGCTGGAACACCAGCGGCGAGACGGTCGCCGCCAAAGTGTCCTACGACCACCGGTTCACGCTGCACAACCTCACCCAGGTGCGCTTCGAGGTGGAGTACGAACCAGCCCGCTACGACGACCGGGGCAGTTTCGGCCACGGGTCGTACCGGGTGGAAGACGTGCGCGGGATTGAAGCCCGCTACTACTCGGACTCCGCGCGGCGGTTCTCGTATTCCGTCCGGCATAGCATCTCGGACCAGGAGATTGGCCACGGCTACTACCGCCGCAGCCAGGCGCAGGTGCGCTGGCGACCCACGGACCGGATGACCATGGCGATGGCGGTGAGCTACTCCGACCGGGAAGCGTGGCTCCTGCATCGGAGAAACGGCGTTTTCGCGACATTCGACGCAAAGGGGCTGACACCGTTCGCGACGTTGAGCTATTTCGTCAATGCCCGTCAGCAGTTGCTGATGGCGTTTCAGTGGGTGGCCATCAATGCCGAAGCGCTGGACCTCTACAGGATTGCCGACACACCGGATTTCCTAGTGCCCATCGACCGGGAACCCACGGCCCGGGACGACTTCTCGCTCTCCCAGATGAGCCTGCAGCTTCGCTATCGGTGGGAGATCGCGCCGTTGTCGGATCTGTTCGTCGTCTACCAGAACCGCGCCTCGCTGGCCGGGACCGACAACAGGGGGTTCGGCGACCTGTTCACGGACACCGTCGACGAGACGATCGGCGAGAACCTCGCCATCAAGCTGCGCTATCGATTCGGCAGTTGACCGGGATGTCGCTCACGTTCGATCACATCCACCTGATCAGCGCCGACCCGAAGGCTGCGGCGGCATGGTACGAGGATATCTTGGGCGGCGAGATCGTGGCGGACTACGAGCTGCGCGGGGCGCCCCAGATCAACGTTCGCCTCGGTGGCATGACCGTCATCATCAGGGGGCGGCGCCCGGGGGAGGAACCCCTCGCCACTCGCCCCATGACCGACTTCGGTGTCGCGCGGGAGCGTTACTCCAGCCACAACGAATGGGGAACCGACCACTTCGGCTATACCTACCACGGCGACCTCAGGGCGTTCTGCGAGGCCATCCGCGCCAAGGGAGCGAGCTTTTCCGTGGAACCTTGGCAGTTCTCGGCCGGCGGCTTGCTTTGCTACGTGGCGGCACCGGACGGGGTCAGCATCGAGATCGTCCAAGCGCGCGGCTAGACGAAGGCGTGGCGCTGGCTGGACCGGCGGCTCGCGAGGGTGCGCCCCCTTGTCCAGTCGAACGATGTCGACGCTACCGGCCCGGTAGTCTGGCGACGCTCGTGCGGTAGTCGCAGGCGGCTGACGCCGGCAACCGCAAAAACACCAACCGTGGTCGTTGATAGGCCGCGCCGTCTAATCCTAGTGTGTCCAATGCCTCTTGGAGTGCGGTGGAGGGGTTTGCCGGATTTCAGCAACGATCGCTTGGACCGGGTGCAGCGAACCCGTGAACTTTTGCGTGCTGGACGGTGGCGCAGGTTCACGCCGGCCCTGATGCCCATTGGCGTCCATTGCGATGCGGAGAAGGCGACTTTGGGGACTGGTTGGAGGACGTCGGAAATGCCCGGGGGTTTTGAGATTCGAAGTGCGCTCGTGACGCGGTGCGGCAGCGGGAAGCGCGCAATGCGACCGGCGGGCGGGGCGGTCAGACGCGTATTCGCGTCGTTGCTGTGCTGCGGCGCGTTGCTCGGCGTCGCCGCCAGCGCCGACGAGGGCGGCCGAAGCTGGTTCGACACTATCGCCGACTGGTTTACCGGATCGGACGACTCCACGGCGAATGCCACGCCGAACGATGTGCACCGCGCAAGCCTGGACATGCTTGCCGAGATCCAGATTCTGCGCGAGGAACTCGGTGCCGACGACTTTCCCGCCGAGGCGGAGGGCCAGGACGACCGTGCGCCGCTCCACGTCTATGCCAAGTCGCTCGAGGTGATGGGTAAGGTGTCGCGGGTCCAGCACCGGCTTGGCATGTCGGTCAGCAAGGTGGGCCAGATTCCCGTCAAGGTGATCCAAGCCGGGGATGTGTTCGCGAGCGTTTCCACGATTCTCGACGAACTGCGCAAGATCAAGTCGCAGATGGTGATCGCGCGGGAGATCGAGCCCGCGCCGCTCGAGGCCGGCAAGACGACCTCGATGGTGTACAAGAATCTGGCCGACGCTTCGTTTCTGCTCGACGGATTGGTTGGCAGACCACTGAACCCCAACGACGTGTATCTGAACACTCAGCATCTATTGGACGACTTGGCGCTGATCGCCGATCGTCTTCGTGCGCCGGTGAACGACGAAGCGCCTCCCGTCGAAGGTCGGAAGACCCCGAAGGACGTGGCCCAGCAGGTGCTGCGGGCGAGCTACAAGATGGTGAACCTGCAGACGCGCCTGGGTATGGACGCCTCAAGCGTGCCGACGCTAACCCTGGTGCGGGTAACGCCGTCGGAAGTATTCGATGCGACCAACATGCTGCTCGCGGAGACGATGCGGGTAAAGCACCACTTGGGCATTGACGTGTTGCGCGAGGAACGCGCGCCGCCCCGCAACAAGCAGCCTGGCGACGTCTTCGCCCAGATTCTGCTGGTCATCATGAACCTGGACGTGCTGATGGGCGCCGTCTCGTGACGGCATCGAACCACCCGACCGTGAGAAAGATCCCGCCGTTCGGAACGACAGGAGGATTCATGCCATTGACTGCGTGGCGAGTGCTAGCAAGGTCCGGGACACGAGGTTTCGCATTGTGCCTCGCACTCGGTGTCGCGATGGACGCCGGGTCCGCCGATGACGGAATCCCCCGTCGGCAGGTCGCCGACATGCTCTACGAGATGGCGTTCGCCAATCGCAAGGTCTACACGCGGGATGTCGTCCAGCGGCTCACCCTCGAGGAAGACGTGCTCACGGCATCGGAACGCTACCTGGACGAGAAGGGGCTGCCGTTGCCGGCGCAGATCTTCCGCCTCGGTGCCGAGGAGATCCTCGACAACACCGACGATTTCTGGATCGCGCTGCGCTCGCTCGACCCCATCAACTTCGCGAACGGTCCGATAACGCCGGTCGAGGAGCAAGGCCTTCAAGCCGTCGCGGAAGATCCCTCCAAACCTTTCTACGCCGAGGAGAAGGGCCTCACGGGCCGCCCCAGTCTCGTTGCCGTCTATGCCGACGTGGCTAGCGTCGAGGCCTGCGTTTCGTGCCACAACGGGCACCCGAAGTCGCCGAAGCGCGACTTCGAACTCGGCGACGTGATGGGTGGCGTCATTATCCGCTTGTTCCTCGATTAGGCGCCGCGCACCCAGAACGGCACCCGCCGGGGGGCCTTGACGCGCACCCTCGCCCGCGTCACACGGCTCCGTCCGTTCGTACGGCCGGCGCAACGCCGGGTTCTCCCGGCGCGGCTGCGGAACTGCAACCCACCGCCCGCCGTTGGCTGTCCGACCCGCGCTGCGGATTGCCAATCCGCGGGCATGTCGTGTTCGCGAGTATCCGTGGGACAATGCCGGGCCAATGCGTACGCCGTCAGTGGCGCGCCCGCCGCACGAGGGAGCCCGGCAATGCCGAACGAACCGATCTCCACCGAGGACGAGACGCGCCTTCTCGATGCCATCGACCGCTGGCTCGAGCGTGACGTCCGGGACAAGGTGATGGCGCTCGAACGAGCGGACGAGTACCCCCACGAGATGGTCGCGCAGATGAAGGACCTCGGTCTGTTCGGGGCGACGATCCCGGTGGAGTACGGGGGACTCGGGCTGCCGGCCGGGACGTACGCGAAGATCGTCACGCGGATCTCCGAGGTGTGGATGTCCTTGACGGGCATCTTCAACTCGCACCTCATCATGTCCAAGGCCGTTGAGCGATTCGGAACCGAGGCCCAGAAGGAGCGCTTCCTGCCGCGGTTCGCCAGTGGCGAAGTTCGGGGCGGCCTTGCGCTTACCGAGCCGAACTGCGGAACGGACCTGCAGGCCATCCGCACGACTGCCCTTCGCCAGGGCGACAACTACACGATCAACGGTACCAAGACCTGGATCTCCAACGGGATCGAGGGCGGTTGCTTCGCCCTGCTGGTCAAGACCGATCCGGCGGCCCAACCACGGCATCGGGGTATGAGCCTGTTCCTCGCCGAGAAGGGCAATGGCCTCTCGGTCGGCACAAAGCTCGGCAAGCTCGGCTACAAGGGCATCGACTCGGCTGAGCTGGTGTTCGAGAACTACCAAGTGTCGGCCGACAACCTGATCGGTGGCGAGGAGGGGCAGGGGTTCTACCAGACCGTCGGCGGCCTGGAACTCGGTCGCATCAACGTCGCGGCCCGGGGCGTGGGGATCGCCAACGCGGCGCTCAGGGAGGCAACGTCGTATTCGCAGCTGCGCGAAACCATGGGCAAGCCGATCTGCGAGCACCAGGCGATCCAGATCAAGCTTGCCGACATGGCGACGCGCTGTCAGGCGGCACGACTGCTGACGGAATACGCCGCGTCGGCCTACGACCGCGGCGAACGGTGCGACATGGAGGCGGGAATGGCCAAGCTCTTCGCCACGGAAGCCGCCCTGACGAACGCCCAGGAGTGCATGCGCGTCCACGGCGGCTACGGCTATTCCACGGAGTTCCCGGTGGAAAGGCTCTACCGGGATGCGCCGCTATTGTGCATCGGCGAGGGAACCAACGAGGTCCAGCGCACTATCATCGCCCGACAACTCGTCGCCAGGAATCCGGTATGACCCTCCCGCTGGCAGGGCTGCGCATCCTCGCAGCCGAACATTGGGCTGCCGGGCCGTACGCCACCGGCTACCTGGCGGACCTCGGCGCCGATGTGATCAAGATCGAGAACCGGCGCCAGGGGGGCGACGCCTGCCGTACCCTGGGTCCGTTCTACCTCGGCGAGGACGACTCCCACGTCTTCCAGGCTTTCAATCGCAACAAGCGTTCGCTGACGCTGGATCTCAAGAAACCGGACGGGCAGGAGGTGCTACGTCGACTGGTGGCCACGGCGGATGCCTTCATGCACAACCTGCGCGGCGACCAGGCGGCGAAACTCGGCCTCACCTATGCGGACCTGGCGCCGTCCAACCCGAAGATCGTCTGTGCCCACATCTCGGCGTACGGACGCGAGGGGGAGCGGAGCGACTGGCCGGGTTTCGACTACCTGATGCAGGCCGAGGCGGGCTTCTTCTCGCTGACCGGCGAGCCTGATGGGCCACCGTCTCGGTTCGGGTTGTCCATGATCGACTACATGACCGGTGCCACGACCTCGACGGCCATACTGGCGGGGATTCTCGGGGCGCGGGAGTCCGGAAAGGGGCGCGACATCGATGTGACGCTGTTCGACGTTGCCATGTACCAACTCACCTACCCCGGCGCCTGGTATCTCAACGAGGCCTTTGTCACGCGTCGGGTCGCCCGGTCGAGCCACCCCTACGCCGTACCGTCCCAGCTATACCGGACCCGGGACGGCTGGATCATGGTGATGGCGCAGAACCAACGGTTCTGGGGGTTGTTCTGCGATCTGATCGGGCGGCCCGATCTGAAGGCGGACCCGCGCTTCGAGGATTCGGACGGGCGCTACGAGAACCGCGACGCCCTGACCGGCGAGTTGGATGCGCATCTTGCTTTGCACGATACCGCAGCCTGGATGGACACGCTGGGCGGCCATGTACCGTGTGCGCCGGTACACGATGTCGCAGAAGCGATGGAGAACCCGTTTTTCCGAAGCCGCGGCGGGGTACGGGATGTGCCTCACCCCGCCCGGTCGGACTTCAAGCTGATCGCGAGCCCGTTCCGACTCGATGAACCCTCGCCCGATCGACCCGGGCCCCAACTCGGCGAGAACACCGACGACATCCTGGCCGAGCTCGGGTACGCGGATCACGAGGTCGCGGCGTTGCGCGATTCAGGTGTCGTCTAGCCCGCCTATCTCACCAGCCGGTTGTTGACGTGACGAAACTCTTTAGGAATTTGACGATTGCCGGGTGCCTTGCCGCGTTGTGCCTCTCGTTGGGGGCGGATGCCGCCACGGTCGAGCTTTCGCCCTGCGACCTTTCCGCCAAGGACGGCCGGGAGGAAGTGGATGCCGAGTGTGGGACCCTGGCCGTGCCGTTGGATCCCAGCGATCCCGACGGCGAGACCATCGAACTCTTCATCGCCCTCGTGCCCGCGCTTGCCGAACAACCGTCGCCTGATCCTCTGGTCGTCATTGCGGGCGGGCCGGGGGAGGCGGCGACGCGTTTCTACGTCACGGCGGAGGCCGCCTTCTCGCGTATTGTCCGCCAACGGGACATCTTGCTGGTCGACCAGCGGGGTACCGGTCGGTCGGCGCCGTTGCAGTGCGATAGCAGTCAGGACGACCCGTTCCTGACCGCGGCTGGTGTCGGTGACGTGATCGACGCGAGCGTGCGCTGCCTGGAGGCGCTCGAGAACGATCCGCGTTTCTTCACGACCAGCGTTGCTGTTCGAGATCTCGACGCGGTTCGGGAGGCGCTGGGTTACGAGCAGTTGAACCTCTACGGGGTCTCCTACGGCACCCGGGTCGCCCAGCACTACGTGCGCCGGTTCCCGAACCGTGTTCGACGGGTCGTCCTGGACAGCGTCGTGCCGCCGGACGTGGCCTTGGGGCCGGACGTGGCCTTGGCCAGTCAAGCGGCGCTGGACGCGTTGTTCGAACGGTGCCAGGCGGACGACGGTTGCCGGCGCGCCTTCCCCGGTCTGCGGCAGCGGTTCGAAGCGCTACTTGCGAGGCTCCGGGCGGAGCCGGTGGAGGTTGTCGTCGATCATCCCCGAACGGGCGAGACCGTGGACATCGTGGTCGACCATTGGATGCTCATCGGCGTGGTCCGCCTGCTCGTCTATCACCCCCAGACCGCAAGCCTGCTGCCGGTTCTCATCGATGCCGTCGAGGGGGGCGACTACCGGTCGCTGGCGACCCAGTCGTTTCTGATCGCGGAGGGCATTGAGGACCTATCCATGGGGTTGAACAACGCTGTCGTGTGCACGGAAGACGTGCCGTTCCAAGGCCAGGTGGATCTTGACGCGCAGGCGGCCACCTACATGGGCACGGCGTTCATCGAGATCATGACCGGCATCTGCGGCCATTGGCCCCGGGGGGTCCTGGACGATGATCTGCACAAGCCGTTGGTCAGCGACAAACCGGTCCTGCTCCTCTCCGGCGAATTCGATCCGATCACCCCGCCGCGCTATGCCCGCCAAGCGGCTGCCAGGCTTTCCAACGCGGTGCAGGTCGTCGGTCGTGGCCAGGGACATGGGATGTTGGTGGTCGACTGCGTGCAGCGATTGATGGCCGAGTTCCTCGATGTCGACGAGGCGAGTGCGCTGGATCTGGGCTGCGTCGACCGCATCCGCCCGTTTCCGATCTTCACCTCGCGCATGGGCCCTGGGCCGTGATCGAAGTCGAGGGCCTGGTCAAGCGATTCGGCAAGGTCGAGGCCCTGCGAGGCGTCGACTTCGCCGCGGCCGATGGCCAGATCACGGGGCTGCTGGGACCGAACGGCGCAGGCAAGTCCACGACACTGCGCATTCTGTGCACGGTGTTGAAAGCCGGCGGCGGGACCGCTCGCGTCGGCGGCATTGAGGTGCGCGACGATCCGATGGCCGTTCGCCGCCGGATCGGCGTCTTGCCCCACAACTCGAACCTCTACGGCAACTTGTCGGCACGGGAGAACGTCGCGTACTACGCGGCGTTGCAGGGGCTTCGGGATCCCGCGCTCACGACAGCGGTCGATCGAACCGTGGAGCGTCTGGGTATTGAACCGTTCGCCCACCGGCGGGCGAAGGGATTCTCGCAGGGGCAGCGCTTGCGCGTGGCGTTGGCCCGTGCGCTGGTGCACGACCCGGATACGTTGATCCTGGACGAACCCACCAATGGCCTCGACGTGATGGCGACCCGCGTGCTGCGGGACGTGATCCGGGAACGCCGGAACAGTGGCTGCTGCGTGCTGTTCTCCAGCCACATCATGCAAGAGGTGGCCGTGCTTTGCGACCGCATCGCCATCGTCGCCGAAGGCAAGGTGGTGGTCGATGGCACCGCCGCCGAGATCCGTGCCGCCACGGGGTGCGATGACTTGGAGGATGCGTTCGTCCATGCGGTGGAAGTGGCCGACTCGGATCGCCGGGCGGACCCAGGTCGCCACTGACCAGGGCGGGGCTTGATGTCGGGTCTTGGGGTCGTCTTCCGCAAGGAGTTCGTCGACAGTCTGAGGGAGCGCCGCTCGGTGATATCGGCGCTGGTATTCGGTCCGCTGCTCGGTCCGATTCTGTTCGTCGTGCTGACCAGCTACGCCGTCAACCTGCAGATCGACGAATCGGAGCAACCGATCGTCGTGCCGGTCGTCGACGGCGGCGACGCGGAGAACCTCATGTCGCACCTCTACCGGCGTCAGATCGACGTCGACCATGATCGATTCGCCGACCTCGATTCGCTCCGGGAAGCCGTGCGCGGGGGCGATGTGGACGTGGGTCTCGTCGTGGATCCGGACTTCGGCGAAGCCTTGCGCACGGGCAAGCCGGCGCGGGTGTGGATCGTTTCCGACACCGCCAACAACACGGCTCGGCGCGCCGTCGTGCGGCTGACCTTGGCCCTTCGCGAATATGGCAGCGGAATCGGCAAGCATCGACTGGCGCTTCGGGGAATCGATCCCAATCTCGCGGTCCCCGTGGCGGTACTCACGGACGATGTCTCGACGCCTTCCGGCCGTGCCGTGATGCTGCTCGGCATGATGACCTATTTCCTGCTGTTCTCGACCCTCCTCGGCGGTGCGCAGGTTGCCATCGATACCACGGCGGGCGAGCGGGAACGGGGCTCGCTGGAGCCGTTGCTCGCGCTCGCCGTGTCGCGGTCCGAAATGGTGTGGGGGAAGATGGGCGTGACCTTCGTTTTCATGGCGGTCTCGCTCGCGATCTGCGTTCTCTCATTCGCCATCGCGGTGCGATTCCTGCCGCTGGCGGAGATCGGCATGACCGCCAACCTGACGCCCTTGGTCTGCGTCGGCATCTACGTGACGATGCTGCCGTTCGCGGCCATGGGCGCCGGCGTGATGACCATCGTCGCGTCCTACACGAAGTCCTTCCGGGAGGCTCAGACCTACACCAGCATCGCCATGGTCGCGCCACCGCTACCCATCATTCTCGTGGTCCTGAACCCGGTGCAACCATCGGCGGTGCTCATGCTGGTGCCGAGTCTTTCCCAGCATCTGCTGGTGACGGAGCTCGTCAAGGGCGAGGTCTTCGACCCGTTGCACCTGTTGATTTCAGGCGTCGCGACCCTCGCCGTCGGCGTAGTCTGTGGTCTCGCGACGGTACGACGCTATCGCAGCGAAGCGCTCTTGATTTGAGCACGGGCCGCGCTAACCCACAGCGCCACAAAAGCCGCTGCCTGGCGCACCGCCATTCGGCCCCGGCACCCAGCCCGACCTTCGGCTAACGCCGAAGAGTCCGACAGGCTGCTAGGTCAAGGAGTTCTCTCTCCGCGGTTCGCCGGGTGGCACGTCGGGCGAGGTCGAGCGGCGTTTGTCCTTGTGCATCCCGGGCGTCGAGGTCGGCACCGGCACTTGCCAGGGCTCGGATGGCATCGCCCCCCGTGCCGCGAGCGGCCAGGAGATGCAGCGGGGTTCGCCCTGCAGCGTCGAGGACGTTGGGATCCGCCCCGTGGTCGAGGAGAATGCGCACCTTCGCGCCGTGGCCGTGGTTGGCGTCGTGGTGAAGCAGCGTCCGGTCGCCCGCGCCTTCGTTGATGTCCCAGCCGTGGTCCAGCAGTCCCGCGATGCCGTCCGGCAACGCGGCCGAGGGCATGAACTTGATCGGTCCCCGGTTCGGGTCGGCCCCATGTTCCAGCAGAAACCGGGCACCGCCAACCTCGCCCTGACGGAGCTTCCAAGATAACGGGGTGTCGCCATTGAAATGCACGGTGGTCTGGACATTGATGTCGGCGCCGTTGTCGAGGAGCAGCTTGGCCAGCGCCGTTGATCGCCAGTGGTGTATCGCCTGCGCGATACCCCGCCCGGCGGTGAACTCCGCGCCGACCACCGCGCGATCCGCCCGGATTTGGGCGCGTACGTCGGCGAGCCGATCCCCGAGCACGGCATCGCGAAACTCCCGCACCGGACGCGGGATCAGCAGTTCGGCGATCTCTAGGTGCGCCTTGTGGTAGCAGTGGCCGTCGTTCTCGGCCACGCACGCATGCAGCAACGGGGATGCCCGGTAGCCGTCATGGGCGAGAAGGCCGGGTGTCCGGGCGAGTGTTTGCCGGGCGGCGTCGACATCGCGGTCGCGGAACGCAGCAAGGAAGGATCGTTGGCCGCTTTCAAGGCGGGACGTCATGGCAGTCAGGTTGTCGGGCGGCATTGGGCAGAATACGCTTGGCACCGGCGGACTTGGTCGGGACACGGTAGCACTCATCGACATCGATCATGCCTAGGCGCATCTCCGACACGGTTTTCGTCTCAACGCTCACCGTCGCGTGGGTCTTGGCGGGCTGCGCCGGTCCGTCGGCGTCCCCGCCCCAGACCGGGGTCGGGGATGCGGCGGTCTTCGAGTCTTCCGCGATTCCGGAGGATCTGCTTCTCGATGTCGGAATCTCGATCTTCGATGCCCCCGATCCCGGATTGGACGCGGACCAGGAGTCCGTCTTCCATAGCCCCGAGGTGTTGCGGGCGGAGCGCAACTACGTGCCCTATGTGGTCGGTAGACACCTCGAGGCAACGGGTGCCTGGGGCGCCGTGCGGATCCTCACCCGGCCCTCGGCGGCCATCGACGTCACGGTGAGCGGCTCGATCGAACGCTCGGACGGGGAGGTGCTCGCGTTCCGCGCCCGCGCCACCGACGCACGCGGAATCCAATGGTTCGACAACGAATACCGGACCCTGGTGGGATCCGACGGGTATGACGCCGATCAGGGCGGGCGGGATCCGTTCGCCGGCGCCTATGCGGCGTTCGCGGCGGACATGGTGGCAAGTCTCAAGGCGCTGTCCTTGGACGATCTCGTTCGCATCCGCACCGTCGCCGAACTCGCCTTCGCACGATCGTTGGCACCCGAGGCGTTCGCGAAGCACGTGACGCCGAATCCGGACGGCGGACACGAACTGCGCCGTTTGCCCGCCGCAGGCGATCCCGCGTTGGCGCGGGTGCGTGAGATCCGCCACCGGGAGCACCTCGTGATCGACACGATCAACGACTACTACGACGACTTCACGACAAGCATCCAAGGGTCCTACGACAAGTGGCGACGGGAGGCGTTTCGCAGCCGTCAAGCGCAACGGGAACTCAAGGTGGAGGTCGACGCCCAGGTCTTGCTGGGTTCTGCGAGGATCATCGCCGGGCTGGCGCGATTGGATCACGACATGCCGGGACGCCAAGGTTTCGGTTGGGTAACGCGGGGCCTTGGGCTGATTCGCGGCGCCGAACAGGGTGAGCGACGGATCCGCGACCACGAGGCAGCGCTTCGCGAAGTCGGTGTGTCGACCGAGGCCAACCTGTTGCCGTACTCCACGGCGCTGGAGAACCGCACCATGCGACTGCAGCGGGGAGTCGATTCGCAGTACAACGCGTTGCGGGAAGTCCTGCACCGCACCTTCCAGCAGGAGAACGGGTCTCTGCCCGACGCGCCTCGGATGCCCTTGTCTCAGCAACCGTCGCCCGATCACCCGACCATGCCGAAAGCGAGGGAACGCCGGGTCTTGCCGCCTGCGGTTGCCCCGCCGCCACCGGCGCCTTCGGTCGCGCATGCCGCGCCACGAGCACACCGGGCGAAACGGACTCTCAACCCCAAGGAAAAGGAGCAATCGGGCGACGTTCAGGAGGCGCTCGACCTGCTGAACCAGCTCCTCGATGACGAGGAGGAGGACCTCGGAACGTTCGCATCGGCGCGCATATACACCGTGATGGCCTTGGGGCAGCTTGCCCAGGCGGACGACCAGGGAGCGGTGACCGCGTTCAACGAGGTCGTGGTTGCCGCATGCGCCACCGTCTGCATACCCCGGGCGACGCAGGCTACCGCGACGTCGCGTCGCCGCCACTACCCGCCTCTGCGTCCAAAGGTGTTTCAGTTTCTCGCGAACGTGCAGGAGGAGATCGCGTACGGGGAATTCGACTACGCCATCGAGCTTCTGGGAGACCTGACGGATGCGAAGCGCAACAGACCCCGGTCCGGCACCAAGCCGAACGTCGCGAAACGCCTGGGCGTGTACCGGCTACGGCCCGTTGAGCGGGCGGCCGCCTACCAGGTCATGGCCAGAATGTACGTCGCCAAGCAGGACTACGAGAATGCGATCGAGACCTACAAGAACATACTGGCGATGGGCAGGAAAGCGCCGCCGTGGCACCACGACATGAGTAACGAGAACCTCGCATTGATTCACTTCTCGCAGAAGAACTACGAGCAGTCGTTGGCGTATCAACGGGCGTGGCTCGACGGCTCGGAATGGCTCGGACAAGCGTGTCCTCGGGTCTGTCCGGCGGGCAAGGACGACGACAGTGAACTGGCAGCCCTCAGTGGGTCGGAGGCGGGGTCATCGTAGCTGCGTGGCTTGCCCTGGCGTTCGTGCGAGGAACGGTCTCGGCTGGGCGACCGCCCCGACGAGGGGTGTCGATCTGCGGGTGCTCGAGCGATCGCCGGTTGGTGCTAGGGACCAAGCCAAGGAGTCCGATGGCATTCTGCAATCTGCCCGACCCCAACTGGGTGGGAGATGCCTGTCTGAAGGTCTGTCCGTCGGACCCAAGGGCTTGAACCGCTACGACGACTACGTCCCCTTCGCTTTCTCCTACCAGTTGTTGAACGCACCATCCGGACGGCGAAGTTCCGGCGGCCAACCGTTCAGCGGCGCAGGGTGCGCCTGGGCCAGTGCCTCGTCGAATTCAACGCCGAGCCCCGGAACGTCCCGGCAGCGAGCGTAGCCGTTCTCCCACAGGATCTGCTGCGGGAACAGTTCCGTGGCGAAGGTACCTGGCGCCATTGGCATCTCCTGCACGCCGACATTGGTGGTCGCCATGCACAGCGCGACACCGGCTGCGGCGCTCACCGGTCCCAGCGGATTGTGGGGCACGATGTCGATGTAGTGCGTCTCGCACCAATGGGCGATCTTCAAGGCCTCGGTCAAGCCGCCGACGATGCAAAGATCGATGCGGGCGTAGTTGATCAGTTCCTCCTCGATGACCTCCCGGAACGCCCACTTCGACGACCACTGTTCGCCGGCTGCTATGGGCACCGCGACGTGCCGGGCGAGCGTCCGGTAGCTTGCCGGGTTCTCGGAGCGGAGCGGATCCTCGACGAAGAAGGGGTGGTAGGGCTCGAGGCGCCGGCACAGGTCGACGGCATGCGCGGTGTCGAGCCGCGTATGCACGTCGAGGCAAAGCCCAGGCTCGTCGCCAACGGCATCGCGCACGGCGGCCATGTGGCGGACGGCGTCGCGCACGGCTTCCGACGGCTCCAGAACGTGCGCATCGCCGGCCCGGGGTACAACGGCCCAGCGCAGGAACTGCCAGCCCGCCGCCACGTGGGCCCGGCAGCTGGCGACGAGTTCGTCGAGGTCGCGTTCCTGGACATGCGGGTAGCACACCACCTTGTCCCGCACCGGCCCGCCGAGCAGCCGATACACCGGCAACCCGAGCGCCTTGCCCTTGATGTCCCAGAGCGCGATGTCGATGGCGCTGATGGCGCACCCGTAGACCTTGTCCGCCGGAAAGTACGAGCCGCGGAACATGCGTTGCCAGTGACGTTCGATCGCCATCGGGTCTTCGCCGACGAGTGCCTCGGCCAGGTGTTTGACCGCTTGGTCGACGGCAGCCCCCCAGTTGTCGATGCCGACCTCGCCCAAGCCGAAGATGCCCGCATCGGTTTCCACCTTGACGATGTGGTACTTCCGCCTCCCGTCGTGGCAGCAGAACGTCTTGATCTCGGCTACTTTCATGTCTCGTACCCGTAAACCCCCCGGACCGTGAGTATGAGGCAAATCCCGAAACTACCCGAACCGTATCTTCAGTCGGCGGGAACCGCGAACCGCAGCTTGACACCGCTGGGCGTCCCCACGAGGGTCGCGACCTTCGCGATACGCCGGCGTGTGGCGTGGATTGTCGGGATGGCGATCGCAATGGCGCCAGCAACCCTGTCCTCGGAGTCCGATCCGGGGCGGAGCGTTCCGTTTTTCGCGTCTGCTTCGCACGCCCCCGAGCGGGAGGGCTTCGTGCGGGTAGTCAACCATTCCGACATCCCCGGCCAGGTGGTGATCGAGGCGATCGATGACGATGGGGTGTCCTACGAACCGCTGACGCTGAACCTAGGGGCGAGCGAGACCGCGCATTTCAACTCCGCGGACTTGGAGGACGGCAACGTCGACAAGGGGCTGATCGGGAGCACCGGCTCGGGTCAAGGAGACTGGCGACTGGCACTCACCAGCGACGTCGACATCGAGGTGTTGGCCTATATGCGCACAAGCAGTGGTTTCCTCACCTCGATGCACGACACCGTGCCTTGGCGGGACGGCGGATACCAGGTCGCGACCTTCAACCCGGGGAGCAACCGGAACCAACGGAGTCTCCTGCGGGTGGTCAACCTCGGTGAGGCCGACGCCACGGTGACCATCTCCGGCGTCGACGACGCAGGTGCGATGCCTGCCAATCCGGTGACGGTGGACATTCCCGCGGGTGGCGCGAGAACCTACGCCGCCGCGGAATTGGAGTCGGGGAACGCACCGGGTCTGAGCGGATCGCTGGGCGATGGTGCCGGCAAGTGGCAGCTAACCGTCGGATCGGATCAACCGCTCACCGTGATGAGCTTGCTTCAGAGTCCCACCGGGCAACTCACGAACCTCTCGAGCGATGGGTCGGATACGTCCACGATCACCTTCGACTTCCACCGCGGGGATCCCGGTTTCGTCGCCGACTATGCCGACCTGCCACAGGACGACCAGGACATCTACGAGTTGATGTCGGACTACCGCCCGCTTCCTTCCCCGCTGGCGCCGAAATCCGCGCTGTACCTTTCCGGGGTCAACCGGAGCGACGATCTGTTCATGTTCTTCAAGGGGCAGGTCGGCGGCCTTGTCCCGGGTGCGCGCTATGGCGTTTCGGTGAGCGTGGAAATCGCGACCGACACACCGGCCGGGTGCATCGGTGTCGGTGGTGCGCCGGGCGAGAGCGTCTGGATAAAGGCGGGTGTCACCGACGTCGAACCCGTCCCGGTCGTCGAGGGCACCTACCTGCGGATGAACATCGACATCGGGAACCAGTCCAACAGCGGCGAACAGGCCGTGGTGCTCGGCGACATGGCCAACTCGCGGGCCTGCGAGGAATCGAGGCGATGGGAGCTCAAGGCGTTCCCGGCTCGATCGATACCGGCACAGGTCTCGGCGTCGGCAACGGGGAGAGCTTGGCTGATGTTCGGCACCGACTCGGGTTTCGAGAGCCGGACGGAGGTCTACTTCACCCGGGCATCGGTGACCTTCACGCCGAGGTGATCTTTACATTTTGCGCGGCCCGTAGGGGCGGGGCTTCTCCCGGGCTTCTCCCCGCCCGAACCCGCTAGAACACGGCAGGCAAAAATTCCCAGTAACACCCCAATCTTGGGGACGCGCGGACCTGCACGATTGGCCTAAGTTCGTCGGACGGGTTCTTGTAGGGAGGGTCCGCCGATGTACCGTAAAGTGTGTGCAGGCGCGTTGGGCGCTGCGTTGTTGTCCGTCTTGATGCTCGCCTACATGTTGGGAGTGCGCGGGACGGCGGTGGAGGAGGCGTCGGAGTCGGCCGGGAAGGACCGGCTGGCGGTCGAGGAGGCCATTGCCCAGGTTGCCGCGGAAAGCAGGGCAATCGACCAATTGGGGACCCCTGCGAAGACGCGACCGAGGATCGCGGCGGCGGCGCCTTCGGGGTTCGAGCCGGGGCCGTTGACGAGTCCGCCGGCGAAGCCGCCGGAGGGCTACGGTTTCGTGGCTCACCATGCCGTCAAGCGCGGTCGGATGCTGGAATCGGATATCGACCGCGACCGGCGTGTTCCGACGCCGGATTGGTTGACCTCGCCCGAACCGGCCCTTGCCGACCTCGCCCAGGCCGCGGGGCGGGAATGGGCGTTCGGTTGGGTCAAACTGGCTGAAGGGCGCGCTCTCGACGAACTCCGGGACGCGTTGGCCGCGCAAGGCGGGGTCGTCCTCGGGCAGTCCGGGACTCTCGTGCGGGCGCGATTGCCGGGTGATGCGTTGCGGCTCTTGGCGCTGGCGGAATCCAGCGCGGTTGAGGGGATTGGCGCGGTGCCCGCCGGGGCGAAGGTGCCCGCGTCGCTGGTCGAACGAGCGCTCTCCGGCGGACACGACGAGGTTCCCGTATGGATCACGTTGATGGACGATGATCCCGAGGGACGCTGGCGCGGCGCACTTGCGGGCATGGGCGCGGTGGTGGGGTATTTCGACCCGACGATCCGTACCTACGCGGCAACCTTGCCGCTGGACGCGCTGTGGTCCGTTGCATCGGCGGATTTCGTCCTGGCTGTCGAGGCCATCGGTCGGGTGGTGCCGACCCTGGAGATGGCGTCTGCGGCGATGGGAGCGGACACGCTGCGCACCTACGACGCGTCGAACGGGCTCTTCGCGGGTGTCGGCGGGTCGTCGGTGACGGTGGGCGTGATGGACACCGGGTTGAACGTGGACCACAGGGATATCGGCGCCAACCGGCGCAGCATCTGTGGCGCCAACTTCACCAACCTGATCTTCAGCCGCGAGGAGGATCAGGACCTGTGGTTCGACTACAACGGTCATGGCACCCACGTGGCGGGCATCGTCTTCGGAAACGGCGCGGTGGAATCGAACCGGGCGGGGATGGCGCCGCTGGTGCAGGACATCCGTTTCGCGAAGGTGCTCAGCACCTGGGGCGGATCGTCGGCGTTGGGATGGGGTCGCGCCATGGACTGGTTCGCGGCACCGTCGTCGTGTGGCGATGGCGTGCCGCGCAAAGCGCTCGTGATCAACTCGAGCGTCGGCGTCACCTTCGACGCCTGGGAAGGGCGTTCGGTGGTGGAGCGCAAGATCGATGCGACGGTATGGGGAGCGCGCCAGCTTTTCGTGACCTCGGCGGGCAACGCTGCCGGCACCGGGGGTTCCAGCATGGCGGGTGCCAAGAACGCGCTAGCGGTCGGCGCCGCGAACAACGGTGGTGACATCGCGGACTTCAGCAGTCGAGGCCCCACGTACGATGGCCGCCTGCTGCCGAAGGTGGTCGGCACCGGTGTTGCAGTCGCTGCCCCCTCCGGCGAGGGTAGCCGCACGCAGTACGAGGTCCGTTCCGGTACGAGCATGGCTTCGCCATCGGTTGTCGGCGTTGCGGCCCTGGCCATGGACGCCGTACCGGCGCTGAAGGAAGAACCGGCCGCATTGCGCGCGCACCTGATGGCGAGTGCGATCAAGCCGGACGCTTTCCTGGCCGACCCACAGGCTTTTGCGCTGAACAACACCAACGGTCCGGGCACGCTGCAGAACGTCTACGGGCTCGGCAAGGTCTCGGCCCGCACGGCGGTTCTGAGCCGCGATACCGAGGACGGCTGGACCGGGGGTACGGCGGCATTCGACATGGAAGCGGAGAGCCACGCCTATCACGACATCGTCGTGCCGGCGGGGGCGAGCCGACTGGACGTGGTGGTGACCTGGGACGAGCCGCCGGCGGAGACGATCACGGATCCCGTGCTCCATGACCTCGACTTGTGGGTGGACCGCCATGCCTCGTGCGGCCCGGTCGCGGCGTGCGGCCGCTACCAGTCCCAGTCGCGGATCGACAATGTCGAATGGGTGATCGTGCCCAATCCGGACCCCGGGGTCTACCGTCTCAAGGTACTGCCGAACCGGATCCACGGTCCGTCGCCGCGCGCCGGCTTGGCCTGGACGGTGATCCGGGGCCACTCGACGCCGAAGCTTGACGTGGCGGCGGACCAGGATGCGGTCGCGGTCGCGCCGGACCAGGGGTTCGACGTGACCATTGCCGTAACGGCGGACAGCTACGTGGCGTCGGGTGCGAGCGTGCGCATCGATTGCCGCGCGCGAGCGGGCACCGACGCGTGTCGCGACGCGTCCTACGTGGTCAGGGATGAGAGCAACGTCCTGCGAGAGGACGGCACGGAACGGTCGCTGGCGAGAGACGTCGGCGACGCCGTGGTGCTGGGCGAGATTGGTCCGGACGAGCGCCAGACGGTCACGGTTCGGGTCACGCCTCGGCAGGAGGGGAGCTTCCGGCTCCACTTCGCCGCCAGCGCGTGGAACGCGTCCGCGGGCGCAGCATCGATTCCGGTGGTGATCGGCTCGCCGGGGTCGGCGGCGCCGGACGCGATGGGCGCACCGCCGAACGACGATTTCGCCGCGGCCGTGCGGCTGCAAGGCAACGAGGGCGAGACGTCCTTCGACCTGCTGCATGCAACACGTGAGCCGGGGGAGCCGCTTGTACGCGACACGCCGGTTTCGCCGGCACTGAGCCCCCGGTCCGCGTGGTACGAATGGTGGGCGGAGGAAGATGGCCCGGTGCGTTTCTCCGTCGTGCCGGGGATGCGTGGCGACTACGCGGACAACGTCGTGGTGGGCGTCTATCGGGGCGACACGGTGGCCGGATTGACGGCGGTGGGAACGCCGAGGTTCGGCGGCGGGAGCACCTTCTTCGCCGAGGCTGGCGAGACCTACCGGGTACGCCTAGCGATCCACGACGCCAGCCTGCTCGAAACCCGACCCAACCCGTTGGGCTTCGGTACCGTGACCAAACGGCGGTCCACACCGGCCCTTACGCTCAAGTGGGCACCCGCCGACCGACCGGAAAACGACGACTACGCGTTCGCTGCCAGTCTCGAAGGCGAGACAGGTGTGACGTCAGGCCACAACCAGGCTGCGACCACGGAGCCCGGCGAACTGATGGGTTTCACAACTCCGTGGACACCGACCGTATTGGGACCCGGCAAGGCATCCAGTGTCTGGTACCGGTGGACGGCACCGTCGTCCGGGGACTGGCGGTTCGCCGTGAACCGGGAGAACCTCGTTGTGGCGGTCTATACCGGCGAACGCGTAGCCGAGTCACGGTTGGTCTCGGGTGTGCCCGCGTCGGAAGCGGTGTTTCGGGCCTCGGCGGGCGCCGAATACCGGGTCTCGGTCGCATCCGTCCACGCCTACGTATCGGGTGCCGAGTTCGAGCTGACGTGGGCACCGGGTGGGCGTGACAGTCCCGCCCACGACGACGTCGCCGGGGCGGTGCGCGCATTCGGCAATTTCGCGTTCGTTTCCATGGACATGGATGCCATGACGGTCGAGCCGGGCGAGCCTCTGGAATCCGGGTCGCGTACCACGTGGGTGGCGTGGCAGCCGTCGGCGGATGGCCGCTTCACGTGGCGCATATTGAGAGCGGGCTTCTTCAGTACGGTAGGCGAAGCACCGCTTCAGCAATCGGTGTTCGAGGGCGATGCGGTGGACACCTTGGAACTCGTGTCCTACGACGAGGGCGACGAGACGATGGATCAGGTGATCGCGTTCGACGTCCGGGCTGACGCGACATACCGGCTGGCCCTGGGACTGCCCCGGGATGCCGCGGAAGTGCCGTTGGGCAACCAGACCTTCATTCTGGAGTGGGGCGAAACACCCTCGAACGACGACGTTGCGAACGCCATGTTGCTCGCGAGTTCGAGCGGCACGTACGCGGGCTCCAACGCCTTCGCGACGACGGAGAAGGGCGAATTGACCGGCACGCTGGGGGACTCGTCCCTCTGGTGGGCCATGGAGCCCGACGAGACCGGCTGGATGCGCTTCGCGGCCGAGGGTCTCGACGGGCTCAAGCTTGCCGTCTACGTGCGGCGAGAGGATGGCAGCCTCGAACTGATCCGGGCCGGTCCCACGCTGGGGGGGATAGCCAGCGTGACATTCCTCGCCGAGGCGGGCGTGCGGTATCTCGTCCGTCTGGGTGCCTACTACTGGGACCTGGGCGGCTACGGTGGAGACGAGCTGGGGGACTTCGAACTCTCCTGGTCGCCTGCCGACCCGCCGGCCATGCTGCGCTATGTCGGATCCGCCGCCAGCGGAGACCTGGCGGAGGACGGCACGGTGGTGGAACTGGATGGACTGGGTGCGCAGGCGTTCAACCCGGACGGCTCGGAACTCTACGTCGGCTCCCGACTCGGCATCGTGGTGTTCGCCCGCGATGTACAGACGGGTGAACTGACCATGAGGCAGATGTTGTCGGACTACGCCGTCTTCGATGAGGACGCGCGCCTGCTGTGGGATGCCGACGGGGACGCGCTGTTGCTCGCGACGTGCGACGGTTGGTGGCGGTTCACGCCCCGGGAAGAGGGCGGGATCGAGCTCGCGGGCGAGGTCGGCGGCGCGCCGTGCCCTGGCGACAGCCTGTTGTTGCGCGATGAGTTCGTACACAACGTCGTCGGCCCGTGGATGATCGAGACCTACGAATTCGACGAATCGCGCGAAGTGCTCAGTCTGGTGGTGCAACAGGCGGTGGCCGGCGTGACGCAAGCGTCGATGACGGCGGACGGGACCAACGTTTACGCGATGGCACGCCGAGGCGACGCCGACCACCTGCTCGCCATGGAGCGGGATGCCGAGACCGGTTCGTTGAGTATCGCGGCGATCATCACGGAAGGGTCCGTGACCGCCAACGAGGCGACGGTCGAGGGCCTCGACAACATCCGCGGAATGGCGGTTCACGGTTCGCACCTGTTCCTGTCGGCGCAATACGGAGACACCCTGGTGTTCGATCTCGCCGACCGGGTCGACCCCGCGTATCTCGGCAAGGTGGAAACGATCCTGCCGATTCCACCCCAGTTCGGTCGCTGCTGGTATCCGGTCGCGCGAGCGTCGGTCCCTGCCGCCGACATCGTCTGCGGCTTCATCGGCGAGCTCTACACCATCCAGGTGGGACGCGACGGCACGCCGTTTGCCACGGACTACGTCCGGGCCGATGGGTCGAACCAGGACTCGTTCGGGAACCTGGTGCCGTTCTACATCCGCTTGGGTTCGATCGTCCGCAGTCCCGACGACCGGCACCTCTACCTGGCGAGTTACTGGGCGCGGTTTACCTTCCCGCCAGGAATCTTCGAGGCGGGGCATCGCGTGCTGGTGTTCGAGAGCGTAAGCGGCGAATCGCATGGAACAGACCCGCACGATGACTCGCATGCCCCGTAGGGCGACCCGTGCGGTCGCCCGCTCGCGCCGTGCGGTCTCCCACCTAGGGCCCGGCTGCCGCGGGCGAGGGGACGGGACAGCCCGTCCCCTCGCCTACGACCCGTTGATTGAACAGGTCGGAGTGGCCGGATTTGAACCGGCGACCCCCGCCTCCCGAAACGATCCAGTGGGCTGATCCACCCCTAAATCGTTGTTTTTCTTTCGTTCAACACGTCTCGAACCATCTTCAAAGGAGCAGTACATATTTGACTCCCCGTACGGCTAGGTCCATGATCGCTCCTCGTTGAACCGACCGCAGAGCACCCCGCTTGCCGGGTTGCCTGCCCAATACAACAGCCGACACCCGGCGAGGGAGTAGCTACCCGCGCCAAGGCGAATAGGCGGGAACGTTCGCTTTCTCTGCGATTGGTTCAACACGACCCGGCACCACGCCGGACATGTCGCGAACCAAAGGAGCCAATCGCATGAAAAACCTAGCCATTGTCGCAGCTGCCGTCGTTTCGGCAGGTTGCGCCACCCACCCCCAGAACGTTTGAACCGGCCCGCATCCCAATCAGCACTGCCAAGGTAATCGCGTCCTTGGACTGCGATGAGTTGCATCTTGAATTAGAACGAACGCGTCAGGAGCACGACGCTTTTTGGAACAAGCAAAAGGGCAATCGCACCCGTGATGGTTGGCTCAACGCCCTTGTGATTCCGGGGATCGGCGCAGCCACGCCGGACCACGAAGCGGAACTGTCCAAGGCCAAGGGCATGGTCCTCTTGCTAGAGCAAGAGGTTGCCAAGCGCTGCACGGACTGACCGGGGAGTCGCACAAATGAACGTCAAACTAGCACTCGCCGCCATCCTTCTCGCCACCGTGTCGAACGCGGGTGTCCATCGCTTCTACGAGATCCCAAGCGGGGTGTTAACCACGGTGGTCGGCTGCAACGGCCAAAGCTGCAACATCTTTTGGGCACCCATCGAAAGGTCAACCGGCAAGCTTTACACGATTGGCTACAACCTCGACGACATGCACCACAACACGCAGTACCACATGTGGGACCAATACGACTTTCCGGTCTATTTGCTGACACGCGACCCCGGTACTGTCGTGTCTCTGACCACGCCGTTCGGAGTGCGCGAACTCGAACCGGGTGCACGTCTCGATTGTGAGATGAGGTCATTTCGCGGCGGCGCGGCGTAGCC
>JAPPGK010000040.1 GCA_028821405.1 Gammaproteobacteria bacterium
GCCACATGATCCCGCCTCAGAACCAATCATCTAGCGTTTGTTCCATGGAAGGGGATCCATGCAATTCGGGGCACAACTGGTCAACTACTTCTGCGAGTGGGACGACACCCTCGCCACCATGAAGACCGTGCAGGCCGGTCGATGGCACAGCCTGTGGTGGTCCGACCACTTCCTGCCGCCGGTGGGAAGGGCGGACATGGAGCACGAACGCGCCTTGGAGGGGTGGTCCCTCCTGACCGCTGCCGCGGCGATCACCGAGCGGCTGCAGCTTGGCCTCCTGGTCACCGGCAACACCTATCGGAATCCGGCACTGCTTGCCAAGATGGCGGCGACCATCGACCAGATCTCCCACGGCCGGTTGATCCTCGGCATCGGGGCCGCCTGGTTCAAGCGCGAACACGAAGCCTACGGTTGGACTTTCCCGTCCTTGAAGGAACGCTGCGACCGGCTCGAAGAAGCGCTGGAGGTCATCAAGCGGCTGTTCACCGAAGGCAACGGCGGCTTCGCGGACTACGACGGACGCTACTACAAGCTCGACCACTGTCCGCTGTCGCCGCCCTGCTACCAGAAACCCCATCTGCCGATCCTTGTCGGCGGCAACGGCGAGAAGCGCACGCTGAAGACCTGCGCCAAGTACGCGGACATCTGCAACATCGACTTCAACAACCCCGGCGGCGCCGACGTGTTCCGTCACAAGATCAGTGTCCTCGAGCAGCACTGCGAGGCCATCGGGCGAGATCCCGCCGAGATCAAGAAGACCGTCCTGATTCCCATGCGCTTGGAGGACGACGAGGCCAAGGCCGCCGAGCTCCGGGCGCGCCGTGGCGGTTGGGTGCTCTACGGGCCGCCGTCCTACGTGATCGATGTCATCGGCGGATATGTCGAGGCCGGCTGCGACGAGATGATGTTCTCGGCAGTGCCCACCCGAGCGGAGTACTTCCAGCGCATCGACGAGGATGTGCTGTCGGCTTTCGACTGATGACCGCGTACCGTCCGCATCACGTCCACCTGATGAGCCACGACGCGATGGCGGCAGGGGCGTACTACGAGAGGATGTTCGGCGCCGAGCTCGTGGCTTCCAAGGGCGCCAACGGGCTACCCCGGGCCAACATGAAACTGGGCGATCAGATCATCCTGATCTCCACTGTGCTCGAGACCGTCACCCAGACGGCATCGGGGCCGCATAGCTGCTTGGGACTCGACCACATCGGCATCGCGGTGGACGACCTGCAAGCCGCGATCGCCGATCTCGAAGCGAAGGGGGCGGAGTTTCTGATGAAACCCCGGGATGGCAAGGGGCGGATCGCATTCGTGAAGGGGCCCGACTTCGTCAGTATCGAACTGGTTCAGACCTAGCCGCTTGTCACGGCCCATTGCCTAGAGCGGGTTCTCCCACCGCAGGTCGTCAAATCGCGCGAAGTCGTTGTCGCAGGAAACGAGCGTTGCGTCGTGGGTAATCGCAAGGGCAGCCAGGTGGGCGTCCGTCGTCAGATTGCCTGCCGTACCGGCCTCGCTTAGCAGTCTGCGAACGCTGCCCCAGTGGTCGGGCTCGACCCACTCGCCGAAGGCTACTCGCCCCGTTCGTCCAGCAACTGGTAGATGCGGGCAACCGCCAGCGGGTCGGTACCGGGGCGCCGGATTCCCAGCGTATCGGCGTAGGAAGTGAGATCGACGCGACTCGTTGCCTCGCCGGCATTGGCGCCGTCCGCCCGCACTGCTACCACCTGATCCCACAGGTCGCGGTAGTAGGCGGCGACGAGGTCGAGGCGTCCGGGATCCGTAAACGGCGGGCCGTGTCCGGGGACGTACAGTTCGACGTCGAGTTCCTTGAGGTTCATGAGCGTATCCGGCCATTCGTCGACATGGCCATCGCCAAGGAAGGACGGGCCGCTGAACGCCATGTCGCCGGTGTAGACGAGCTTGTCCGCGGGAAGGTAGACCACGACATCGCCACCGGTGTGGGCGCGGCCGCAGAATATGATCTGGATTTCCCGGTCGCCTCGGGTCAGGTCGAGGCGGTCGCTCAAGGTCGTATCCGGGGGCACCGGCTCGATTTCCTTGGTGGCCTCGGCACGGGCCTTGGTCAAGCCGAGGCGGTATTCGAGTTGCTTGCGCTGCTCGTCGCCTTCGGCGGACTCGAGCTGGCTTTCGAGCCAGGCGATCGCACGGGGGTGGCCGGCCTTTTCGCGCTGGAAGGTCGGCTCGTTGTGCGGATCGCCGGCCATCGTCTTCTGCGTGAATTCGTGGCCGATGATCTGCACGTCGCCGAAGGCCTGGGTGCCGTGGGCATGGTCGTAGTGGAAATGCGTGTAGACAAGCGTGGTGATCGGCTTGTCGGTGATCTGCCCGATTCCCGCGATTAGTTGCTTCGCGGCCCTTGGCGTGATCTGCGAGTCGACCACCAGCACGTCGTCGTCGTTGATCACAACCAGGGAGTTGCTGTTGAACATCGGTACGGTGTACATGGCCAGATAGACGCCGTCGGCCAGCATCTGGAACCGGTGGCTGTCGGTGGTGATGGTGCCGTCGGCAGCTTCATCCTGGGCAATGGCGTGACTGCAATACAGGCTTGCCGCGGCCAGAAACATCGTGGCGGTACGTGCGGTTGTCATTATTCCCCCTTTGTAGCGGCGAGCCTATCGCGCCCGCAAGGGCGCCGGGGTCGCCCGTCGTCGTGGTCAGGGCGTTTTGGGGCCCTGTCTACCCTATCGTTGCCCTAGTCGTCCGCTTTCGGCTTTTGCTCTTCTGCCGCCGAGGGCTCGGTCGGATCGGCCCCGTCGCGCGGTGCACCGGTTCCCGACGATCCCATGAAGATCTTGGTGCCGTCCGGGAACGTGATGTCCCGGCCGCTGCCCGAGCAGATCGGCACGCAGACCCTGTCCTTGCTCTGGTAGCCGCGCACGACCACTTCGGTCCCGGGTTGCAGCAGCCTCTTGGTCAGTCCACGGCGGAGCAAGGTGTTCGGCGTCCCTGCCTCCAGCTGCCAGACCTGCTTGGTGCCGTCCTCCTTTACGTCCTCGACGTGAACCCAGGCATGGGGATTGATCCAATCCACCTGGACGATCTTGCCCTGCACGCGGATCGGTAGGTTGGCGTCGAACTCCGCAGAGAACGCGTGGTGCGCGAGGGCCGTGGGCGCAGCGAGTGCCAACGCCAGCGCTGCAGCAGCGCAAATGCGAACGGTCATGTGTCTCCTCCCTTCGTTGATGGCCCGGGCTTATTCCTCGCCGGCCTGTTGGGCCAGGAGGTCCGCTTTCTTCGGCATCCACTTGTACCAGGTCGGGAGCCAGGTCTCGTCGGCGACCGCGTTGCCGGCGTCGTACTGCTGCTTGGCGGCCCGCATCTGCATCAATAGCGAACGGTTGCCTTCGTGGCAGGCGTACTCGTAGATGTCCGAATCGGTGCGCACCCAGTCCTGCTCCGTGGACCATTTGCCCTGGAACATCTCGGGATCGTCCACCGTGTACTCGTAGCGCAGCGTGTTCTCGTCGATACGGGTGAAGCGCTCGGTCAGGTGCATGTCGGGCCCGGAGCCGCGGAAATTGGTTTCCGGCCGGAAGTTGCGCGTCTCGACCACGAAGGTATTGCCTTCCCAACGGCCGCGCGAGTCGCCCTTCCAGAACCGTACGTTCTTGGACAAGTGTTCGCCGCCGTCGGTGGCGATCACCCGGTGGTCGTTGACCATCTCGTTCAGGATTCCGACATGACCGGGCGACTGGAAGATGCGAACAAGATTGTTGTACGCGCCGGACGACATGGGCGGCCCGGCATTGAACCCGACAAGGCAGCGTGTCGCCGGCGGACGATCGGCCGGCGTCCGGGGCGGATGTTCCCACTTCTCGCGCATCTCGGCGTAGCGCATCCGGGCCGCCATGGTGATCCCGGGCATGCGGCCGTTCGGCGGGTCCACGACGATGGACGTACGCCGGCCGGGCGACAGGTGTTTGCCCGAGTCGATGAAGAACGAGTTGTAGCCGACGTCCACGTCCCCTTGTGTCGGTGTCTCCGGCGCCGGTCGCGAAGGCGCGCGGTCACGTTCCTCGCGACCTCGTTTGGCACCCTCGTTCCAGCCTTCGTACTCCTCGTCCGTGAGATACTTGCGATCGCCGAAACGTTCCGGGCGGTTGAACGGCGTGATGGTGGCGAAATCCCACGTGCCGGTCAGGTCGGGCACGCCCCAGGAGGTCCTCGGGGTCGCGTCTTCCGCCGGCGCGCCTTCCTGCGCAAGCGCAACGGGGGCCGCGATTGCCACCGCGGCGATGGCGGACAAGGTCGGCTTTAGTGAAGTCATCATGTCGGATCTCCTCACTCTTGTGTCGGTTCGTCTTCGGTGTAGAACTCACCGTAGGTGGCGTATTCCCCGAACTCGATGCATTTGAACTCGAGTATCTGTGCGCCGGGTTCAAGACGCCGGTACAGGGGCATGCTGATCTTCCAAGGTCGGCTGAACACCTTGGGGTCTTCGATGGTCGCCTCGTAGTGCAGCGTGTCGGGGCCGGTACGCGTGTAGCGTTCGACCACGTGGAGTTCGTCGCTGTGGTAGTTCCCGGAACTGTCGAACCAGGTGTCCGGGACTTGCGCCGTGACATCGACAACGAGGGTGTCGCCGTCGAAGCTGCCGAGTGAATAGCCCATCCAGGAGTCGAGTTCGGCTTCGCTACCGGGACGGTCCAGGTGGATAACGCGGCTCGAAGAAGTGAATTCGTAGGCGACAAGGATTGCGTCCTTCGACTGCACGAACTGGAACGGGAACGGCATGTAGGTGGCGCGGGGAATGCCGGGCATGAAGCACTTCACCGCGGGATCGAGTTTCACCCAGTTGGCGCGGTGTTCTTCGCGTTGTGACAAGGCCGAGTCCAGGTAGGGGATCGTGCCGCCCTCGACTACGCTACGCCCCGCCGGGATGGCGCCGAGTGCGCCGAGGATCGGTGCCGGACCCTGCCGGGCGCTGTGGTCCTCGAGATCCCAATGGGCGGATCCCATGGCCTGCCAGATCCCGTTGTAGTCGGGAACGCCATCCGGCGTTTTGGGTACCTGGTAGGTATCGGGTTGGGCCGTTTCAACTTCCCGAGGTTGGCAAGCCCCGACAGCCAATAGGCCCATCAAGGCACCCATGGCGCACGCCGAGGTCCGTATCCGGTGTTGCATCAACCCTCCCCAGTTGAACGCATTCCGAATCGGCGAGACTACACCAAAAAGATGCTCGGTTTCCGTTGCGCCGGGCTGACCCGGAGGCGGAACGCGATCAGACCTCCTTGTAAATCCTGCCGCGTTGCCTGACGGGTTCGAGCAGCGACCAGTCGCCCTGGGGGATGTCGAATCCGTCCGGGTAGGGTGAACGAGGCGCCATGCCGAGCGATCGCATTACACGGTCGTCACGGTAATAGCACTGGGCGGTGATCGTGACTAGGGTTCCGACGCCAGCGAACCGGGACCGGCTCAGGTCGCTGGCGATGCTCGCGCGCGTTGCCGCGTCCAAGTCGGGATAAGGCGTGTCGTACCGCTTGGCGGCTGCTGACTCGATCTGCGTTAGCGCACTGGCGACCGTGGCGTGGTAGGGACGGGCGGTGGCGAGAATATCCGCAGCGATCACGGGATCGTCCGCCCCCGGCGTCCCGAATTCGGCGCTCGGAGGAATCAGGGCACCGACCAGGGCGAGAAGCGTGCGCTGCTCCTCGGTCGTGAACGGGTTGTCGGTGGCAATCGTGTCGGCCATGGCGTTAGTTCCCCTGTCCGCGGCAAAAGGCCGTTGCTCGAATCAAGCACCGATGCCGTAATGTCATCATCATTTGTCGAACCGGCGTGCCACCGCTAGTCGAACAGGTTGGCGAGCCGCTTCTTCATGGAGTCGGCGATATAGAGCGCCAGGGCCTGGATGGTGCGCGTGGGGTTCACGCCGGCGGACGTCACGAAGATGCTGCCGTCGACGATGAATAGGTTCTTGACGTCGTGCGAGCGCCCCCATTCGTTGACCACCGAACGTTCCGGGTCCGTGCCCATGCGCGCGGTCCCCATCAGGTGCCAGCCGCCGACGCCTATCGGGGCTTCGGTGATCACGTCCTTCGCGCCCGCCGCGGTCAGCACTTCGGTCGCCCGGGCCACGGCATGGTCGAGCATGCGGCGGCTGTTCGCCGAGAGCGTGTAGTCGATCTTCGGGGCCGGGATGCCGTGCCCGTCCGTGAGTTCCGGATCCAGGGTCACCGTGTTGTGTTCTTCCGGCAGATCCTCGCAGATACCCACCATGCCGGCGATGCGGCTGAAGAGCTGCCGGTAGGCCTCGTGGTGGCCCTCGCCGAAGGGAATCCGTCCGCTGAACATGCCGGTGAGCGCGGTGGCGACGGGACCGCGACCCCGGTTGATCTCGTAGGTATAGCCCCGAACGAAATCCCGGCTTAAGTCGGTTTCGTAGAACTCCTGGCTCCAGATGCACACGCCCGGGCCGCGGTAGCCGTCGAGGGGCTCGTCGAAGATTCCTTGGATCGACGCGTAGGGATGGAACATCAGGTTCTTTCCCACCAGACCGCTCGTGTTGGCGATACCGTTGGGGAAGCGCCCCGAGGTCGAATTGAGCAGCAGCCGCGGGGTGCCAACGCCGTTGCAGGCGACGATGACCACTTCCGCAGGTTGAAACAGCTCAATGCCATCGCGATCGAAATACACGACCCCCGATGCCATACCGTCGCCGTTCGTAGTGATCTCCCGCACGCGGCAACGGGTTCGAACCTCGACGCCGGCCCGCACCGCGTGAGGCCAATAGGTGATGTCCGTGCTCGCCTTGGCACCCTGGGCGCAACCGCTGCTGCAGGCGCCGAGGTTGATGCACTTGTCACGACCGTCGTAGGTCTCGGTGGCGATGGCCGTGTCCGACGGCCACCAGTGCCAGCCGAGCTTGTTGAACCCGTTGGCAATCGCCTGGCCGGTCTTGCCGAGGGGCACGGGCGGCATGACCGACTCCTTCGGCGGATACGCGGGATCGCCGGCGAGGCCCGACACGCCCATCATGCGGTCGTTCTCCGCGTAGAAAGGCTCCAATGTTCCGTAGTCGATTGGCCAGTCGTCCGCGACGCCGTCAAGGGTCTTGACCCGGAAGTCCGACGGGTGGAAACGCGGAAAGTGACCGGCATAGAGAATCGTGCTGCCGCCGACGGCGTTGAAGTTGGCGACGGAGATTGGCGAGTTCGCGTCGTTGACGGGATAGTCCGTCTCGCGGTTGCGGCGGTTCGGGGAGATGCTCATGTCGCTGTAGGCCCGGGCTTCCCAGTCCCGGCCCGCGCTCGGATACTCGGCCGGGTTCATCCAGTCGCCCTGCTCCAGGCAGACGATGCGCATGCGGGTCTCGGCAAGACTCCATGCCACCGCGGCGCCGGATGCGCCGGCACCCACGATCAGGACATCTACCGGGTCGGTCATGGGCGCACCGGCCGGCGAACGGATTCAGCCGTCACGGGGACGCGTATCCCAAGGATCCCGATCGTGGGTGTGTCCTTCGACGGCTTTCAAGCGTGCGTCGAAACCGGTCATGGCCACTCGAATGGCCGAAACCTCGACTTCGACGGCGGTTAGTCGTTCCCGGATGGCAGCCACGTCGATTTCCACTGCGCGCAGGCGCGTGTCGAGACCTTTGATCTCGGCCCCGAGTTCGTCCCTGAGATTCTTGATGTCTTGGCGCAATTCCTGGCGCAATTGGCCGAATTCCTGGCGCAATTGGCCGAACTCCTGGCCCATGCCCGAGTGGCTGGCCTGGATCATGGCCCCAAGCCCCACGGCTACCGTGAGTATCGTGGTCAAGATGGCGATGGTTCGGCTGTCCAGCCAGTTGGGCAGGACACCGATGGACCGGGTGTTGCCGCGCGTATGGCCCGATGGCGAATTCTCTTTTTGGTCCACTTCGGCTACTTCTGATCGTTGACTCGAAGCGCTGCACAATGCGCGATTCCGAGCCCGCCGTCTGCGGGACATTACCACTTTGCCGTGTAGGAAATCTCTGCAACTCACAGGCGCTGGGCAAGCCGCTTGATGATCCGTGCCAAGTCGTCACTCAAGTCGTCCCTTTCGAGTCCGTAGTGGAAGAGCGCCTCGAGGTAGTTCACCGGATCGCCTGTGGTAAGCCATCGCCCTCCCTGGACCGGACAGGCGTACACGGCCCCGCCTCGGCGCATGTAGGCCTCGATGGCATCCATCAGCCAAAGCTCGCCGCCTTTGCCGGTCGGGGTCTCGCCGAGCAGGGCGAGCACCTCGGGTGGCAGGACATAGCGCCCGAAGCCGACCAGGTTCGACGTCACCGCGGCGGGATCGGGCTTCTCGACGATCTTGGTGACCCGCAGCTCGGCGTCGACTTCGATCATCCCGTAGTTGGGAACCTCGTCATGCGGCACCTCCTGGGCGCCGAGGATCACGCCGGGGGTCTTGCTGTATTGCTCGATGAGTTGACGGGTGAAGGGCACCTGGGAACTCACGAGGTCGTCGCCGAACGCGTAGACGAACGGCTGGCCGCCGAGCAGCGGCGCGGCGTTGAGGGCAGGCGTGCCATTGCCGTAGGGTCCCTTTTGCCGGATGTAGGCGACATTTACGAGTTCGCCGGGTCGGCGGGTTTCCGCGAGGTAGTGTTCCTTGCCGCTGGCTTCCAGGGCGTCTTCGAGGGTGGGGTGCTGATCGAAATGATCCTCCAGCACCTTCTTGTCCCAGCGGGTAACGAACACGATGTCTTCGATGCCGCTCGCGGCGAGTTCTTCGACCAGGTATTGGATGATCGGCCGGTCGATCAGCGGGATCATCTCCTTGGGAATCGCCTTGGTAGCGGGCAGGAACCGCGTGCCGCTGCCCGCGGCTGCGATTACCGCCTTCTTGATGGGCGACACCGGCAAGGTCGCTCCTCGGTTCGAGTGGTCCCGGCGAACACACTGTAGCAAAACGAAACCGCAAGCCCATCGGGGCGGGCATCGGGGCGGGGCTATAATCGGCCTCTTGCGATCCGATGGCATCAAGGATGGGCGTGGAGGTAGTGGTATTGGCAGCGGGCGCGGGAACGCGGATGCACTCCGCGGTGCCCAAGGTCCTGCATCCGCTGGGTGGACGTCCGCTGCTCGCGCATGTCTTGGACACCGCCCGCGGTCTCTCACCGAGCCGGATTCTCGTGGTCGTCGGCGCGCAGAGCGAACGCGTGAAAGCCTGTTTCGCGGATTGCCCCGGGCTGTCCTGGGTGATGCAGGAGTCGCGTCGGGGGACGGGCCATGCCGTCGGCAAGGCGCTGCCGGCGGTATCGGACGACGCGACGGTCCTCGTCCTGTTCGGCGATGCGCCGTTCACGACCGCCGACACCATGACGGGCTGCATCGAGGCGGCCGGGACCGGCGTCGCCCTCGCCTGTGCGGATCTGTCCGATCCCTACGGCTTCGGGCGAGTTCTGCGCGATGGTGACGGACACATCACCGGAATCGTCGAGGAGCGGGACGCAACCGAGGCCGAAAAGGTCATCACGGAGGTCAACGCGGGGATCCTGGCAGCCTCCAAACCCGTGCTTCTCGATCTCGTCACCTCGCTTCGGCCGGACAACGAGCAGGGCGAGTACTACCTGACGGACGTCGTCGCCCTGGCCGTGTCCCGCGGATTGGCGGTTACCGGCGTGACGGCCGGTGCCGAAGAGTCCCTCGGTGCCAACGATCGGGCCCAGTTGGCCCGGTTGGAGCGAATCCACCAACGCCGCGAGGCGTCCCGGTTGATGGCCGAGGGCGTAACCTTGATGGATCCGGCACGCATCGATATCCGGGGATCGCTTCGCGCCGGGCGCGACTGCGTCATCGATATCAACGTCGTGTTCGAAGGCACCGTTACGTTGGGAGACGGGGTGCACATCGGACCCGGTTGCGTGATCCGCGACTCGACGTTGGGCGACGGTGTCAGCGTCGAGCCCTTGAGTTCCATCGCCGGCGCTTCCATAGCCGCCGGCTGCCGGATCGGTCCGTTCGCCCGGCTGCGACCGGGCACCGAATTGGCGGAGTCGGTACACATCGGCAATTTCGTCGAGACAAAAGAGGCGAGTATCGGGGCCGGCGCCAAGGCCAACCACCTGGCCTACCTGGGCGATGCGTCCGTCGGCGAGGGCAGCAATATCGGCGCCGGCGCGGTCACCTGCAACTACGACGGGGTCGACAAGCACCGTACCGAGATCGGCGACGGCGTGTTCGTCGGCACCAACGCGACACTCGTCGCGCCGCTCGTCGTGGAAGACGACGCCTACATCGGCGCCGGGTCGACCATCACCACCAAGGTCGGTCGTGAAGACCTCGCCGTGGGCCGCGGTCGGCAGCGCAATATCCAAGGTTGGACGCCACCCGCGAAACGCAAACGGCGCGACCAGGGTCGCGTTGAGAAGCGCGACCCGGACCGCGGTAAGGAATAGCGCGATGTGCGGCATCGTCGGCGCGGTAGCTGGGCGGGAAGTGCCCGCCATCCTGCTTGAGGGGCTTCAGCGCCTTGAATACCGGGGCTACGACTCCGCCGGGATCGCGGTGGCGAAGAACGGCGTCGACCTCAAGGCCGTAAACGGCTCGACCATCGAGCGCCGTCGCACCATCGGTCGAGTAAAGGAACTCGCGGAGAGCCTCGAGTCGGACCCGATCTTCGGGACGACCGGGATCGCCCACACGCGGTGGGCCACCCACGGACGACCCTCGGTGGAGAACGCCCACCCGCACATGTCCCGGGGACGGATCTGCCTGGTGCACAACGGCATCGTCGAGAACTTCGAGGAACTGCGCGGCGAGCTGATGGACGACGGCTATCGGTTCGACTCGGGAACGGACTCGGAGGTGATCGCGCATCTGATCGATCGCTGTGCCGACGAGGAGGAAGACCTTCTGGAGGCCGTGCGCAAGGCGGTGAAGCGCCTCGACGGCGCCTACGCCTTAGGGGTGATGTTCCGGGACGACCCGGGCCGGATCGTGGGAGTCCGGGTGGGAAGCCCGCTGGTGGTGGGCGTCGGGATCGGCGAGAACTTCATCGCTTCGGACGCCCTGGCGCTGCGTCCGGTGACCGACCGGTTCATCTATCTCGAACAGGGCGATCTGGTCGACTTGACGTCCCGGTCGATATCGATCTGGAACGTCAACGATCGCGCCGTGGTCCGGTCGACCGTCCGGGTGGAGCACAGCGGCGATGCGGCGGACAAGGGCGAATACCGCCATCACATGGAAAAGGAGATCCACGAACAGCCCAAGGCCATCCGGGACACCCTTGAAGGGCGGTTGGGCGGCGACCATGTGCTCGAACCGGCGTTCGGCATCGATGCCAAGCGCGTGCTCGACGATGCGCGCTCGGTGACCATCGCGGCCTGCGGAACCGCGTACTACGCGGGCTGCATCGCGCGCTACTGGATCGAGGAACTTGCCGGGATCCCAACGAGCGTGGAGATCGCCTCGGAGTTCCGCTACCGGAAGTTCGTCACGCCGCCCGGCGGGTTGTTCATGACGATCAGCCAGTCCGGCGAAACCGCCGACACGCTGGCCGCCCACCGCATCGCGAAGAGTTCCGGCTTCGAACACGCGCTGACGGTCTGCAACGTGCCGACCAGCACGCAGGTACGGGAATCCGACCTGGCGGTGCTGACCCAGGCGGGTGTCGAGATCTGCGTCGCGTCCACCAAGGCCTTCACCACCCAGTTGGCGGCCCTCTTCATGGTGGCGATCCTGCTTGCGCGCCGAACCGGGTTGAGCCGGGTCCGGGAACGGGAACTGGTCGATGCGCTACGCGCTCTGCCGGCGGTCGTCGAGGAGACGCTCACGCTCGATCAGCGCATTGACGAGTTGGCGGTCGAGTTCATGCACCGCCACCACGCGCTGTTCCTGGGCCGGGGCGCACACTACCCGGTGGCGCTGGAGGGTGCGCTCAAGCTCAAGGAGATTTCCTACATCCACGCCGAAGGCTACCCGGCAGGCGAACTGAAGCACGGTCCGCTCGCCCTGGTGGACGAGGACATGCCCGTGGTCGCGGTGGCGCCGGGGGACGAACTCGTCAAGAAGGTGCGCTCGAACCTGCAGGAGGTGCGCGCCCGGGGCGGCCGGCTCTACGTCTTCGCCGATGCCGACGCGGGTATCGCCGAAGCCGACGGCGTGACGGTGATCGAAGTGCCCAAGGTGCACGAACTGCTGGCGCCGGTCGTCTACACCGTGCCGCTGCAGTTGCTGGCCTACCACACCGCGGTGCTCAAGGGCACGGACGTGGACCAGCCCCGGAACTTGGCGAAATCTGTGACGGTCGAGTAGGGGGTGCGTTTTTTTCCGCTACGGCCGCCGTCATCGAACGCGGCATGAGTGCTTGACAACCCTACGCCAACCCGGAAAATTCAAATCTGGAGTTTGAATTTTCAGGGTTTTGACCTTGGATCGACATCGGTTTCTGGAACGCATCGAGACGTTGTTCCGCAGCCATCCCGCAGTGGGGATCCTTGGTCCGCGCCAGTGCGGCAAGACGACGCTTGCCCGGGACTACCTCAAGACCTCAGGGCGCCGTTGGGTGCACTACTTCGATCTGGAGGATCCGGAGGACCTCGCGCGACTCGACGACGCGCGGCTGACGTTGTCGCCATTGCGCGGGCTCGTGGTCATCGACGAAATCCAGCGCCGGCCGGAGTTGTTCCCGCTGCTGCGCGTGCTCGTGGATCGCCGTGCGCCCTCGCAGCGCTACCTGATCCTTGGTAGCGCCTCGCGGGAACTCATTCGCCAATCCTCCGAGAGTCTTGCCGGACGAATCGCCTATGTCGAGTTGCCGCCGTTCACCTCGACCGAAACAAGCCCGCTTCAGCGGCTGTGGTTGCGCGGCGGTTTCCCACGCTCTTGGCTGGCGCGATCGAACGCCGACAGCATGAACTGGCGCAAGGCGTACATTGCGACGTTCCTCGAACGCGACGTTCCCGCGTTGGGAATCGACATGGCGCCCGGGGCGATGCGGCGGCTGTGGTTGATGCTGGCGCATGCTCATGGACATGTCCTCAACGCGTCCGACCTTGGCCGTTCGATGGACACGTCGCAGCCGACGATCCGACGCTACCTGGACCTTCTGAGCGGCACCTTCACTATGCGGGCGTTGCCGCCATGGCATGCCAACATCCGCAAGCGACAGGTGAAGTCGCCGAAGGTGTTTTTTCGCGATTCCGGCATCCTGCACGCACTGCTCGACCTCCCCGACATGGCGGCGCTGCGCGGCCATCCCGCTGTCGGCGCCTCGTGGGAGGGATTCGCGCTGGAGCAGGTAACACACATTGTTGGGGCTTCAACGGAGGAAAGCTATTTCTGGCGCACCCACACGGGGGCGGAGTTGGATCTTCTGATCGTCCGCGGTCGCGAGCGGCTGGCCTTCGAGTTCAAGTACTCGTCCGCTCCGAAGGCCACCCGTTCCATGTATTCCGCACTCGACGACCTCGGCCTGGATCACCTCACCATCGTCTGTCCTGTGGCCAGCACCTATGCCTTGTCCTCCCAAATCACCGTGACCAACCTGGCAGACCTAGCGACCCGCCACGGGTTTAGCCCCGAGTCTCCTCGACCGCTTCGGGGTGTAGGCGCGACTCGGTAGGACCGGGCAGGCGACCGGCAGCGATCGCCGCTCCCAACGGGTATACTGTCCGCCTATCCAGCCTAAGCGGCCTTGGCGTTGGACGTAACCCACATCCTCGACCCTCTGAACGAACGCCAGCGTGAAGCGGTTACGGCACCTGTCGGCAACCTTCTCGTGGTGGCCGGGGCGGGTAGCGGCAAGACCCGCGTACTGGTGCACCGGATCGCCTACCTGGTCGAGGCGTTGGGTGCCTCGCCAGGGGGAATCCTCGCGGTTACCTTCACCAACAAGGCCGCCGCGGAGATGCGCGGCCGCGTCGAACGCTTGCTCGAAGGGCCTGCCCGCGCCATGTGGGTGGGCACGTTCCACGGCATCGCCCATCGCCTGCTGCGCATGCACTGGCGGGACACCGGACTTCCCGAGAACTTCCAGATTCTCGACGCCGACGACCAGTTGCGCCTGGTCAAGCGGGTGATGCGAACCCTCGATGTCGACGAGCAAAAATGGCCCGCGCGGCAGGCGGTTTGGTTCATCAATTCGCACAAGGACGAAGGCCGGCGCGCGAAGGACCTGCCTGCCGCCGACCACGATGTCTTCGGAACCATCCATCGCGACATCTACGAAGCCTACGAGGCGCTCTGCAACCAGCGAGGGCTCGTGGATTTCGCCGAGCTCCTGCTGCGCAGCCACGAGCTTCTGCTCACCAACGACGACCTCCGGTCACACTACCGGCGTCGTTTCCGGCACCTCCTCGTCGACGAATTCCAGGACACCAATACCGTTCAGTACGCTTGGCTGCGCGTGCTTGCCGAGGCAGAGCCGGACAGCCCGCTGGGACCCGGGGCGGTCTGGGCCGTGGGCGACGACGATCAGTCCATCTACGGTTGGCGCGGCGCGAAGATCCAGAACATCCACGACTTCCAGACGGACTTCGCCGATGTCGAGGTTGTCAGGCTGGAACAGAACTATCGGTCGACGAGCCGGATCCTCCAAGCTGCCAACGCGTTGATCGGCAACAACGCCGAACGCGTCGGCAAGAACCTCTGGACCGATGCCGGACTGGGCGGGCCGATCCTCGTGTACTCCGGCTACAACGACCTGGACGAGGCCCGGTTCATCGCCGATCGAACCCAGCGCTGGATCGAAGACGGCGGTACCCCGGACGATGTGGCGGTGCTTTACCGGTCCAACGCCCAGTCCCGGGTCATTGAGGAAGCGTGTCTCAAGCTCGACATCCCGTACCGCATCTACGGCGGGGTGCGTTTCTTCGAGCGCCTGGAGATCAAGAACGCGTTGGCCTACATGCGCCTGGTCAGCCAGCGCCATTCCGATGTCGCGTTCGAACGGGTCGTCAATACGCCACCCCGGGGCATCGGCGGCAAGACCGTGGATGCGATCCGCAGCCTGGCCCGTGCCAGTGCCACGTCGATGTGGCAGGCATCCAAGGATGGCATCGCCAATGGCGCGTTCAAGGGCCGGGCGGCAACCGCCGTCGGCGCGTTCATCAAGTTGATCGACGACATTGCCGGCGTCGCGGAGAACGTGCCGCTGCACGAGATCGCCGAACATTGCATCGAGACGAGCGGCTTGATGGCGTTTCATTCCAAGGAGGGCGGCGAACGCGGCATGGCCCGCAAGGAGAACCTCGACGAGCTGGTCACCGCCTGCCGTCAATTCGGTCGCGGCTTGGTGTTGCCCGTGGAGGATTCCGGTGAGGAGTACTCCCAAGCGTCGGAACTCGACGAGTTTCTCGACCAGGCGGCGCTCGAGAGCGGCGACTATCAAAGCGGCGGCCCCGCCGTGCAGATGATGACCATGCACTCCGCCAAGGGACTGGAGTTCCCGTTGGTGTTCATGGCGGGGATGGAGGAGGGTCTCTTTCCGAATACCCGGTCCATGCGCGAGCCCGGACGCCTCGAGGAGGAACGTCGTCTCGCCTACGTCGGCATCACCCGCGCCATGCGACAGCTCTACTTCACCTACGCGGAGACGCGCCGCATGAACGGCATGCAGAGTAGCAACTGGCCGTCGCGTTTCCTCGACGAAGTGCCCGACGCGTGTCTCGAGGAAGTGCGCATGGGCGGCGCGGTGTCGCGGCCATTCCGGGTGAAGACCGACAACGGCGTCGACGACCGTGATGACCACGGTGGCCTGCGCATCGGTCAGACGGTCCGCCACGCCAAGTTCGGCGAGGGCATCGTCCTGCAAGCGGAGGGTGGCGGCGAACGCACGCGGGTGCAGGTCAACTTCGCGAAGGCGGGGTCCAAATGGCTGATGCTCGCCTACGCCAACTTGGAGGTGTTGACCTAGGCAACCGGGAGATGCCGCCCTAGTTCGCATTCTGAACCTGCTTGGGAGCTCGGTGGACCGAGACGATTGCAGTCGCCGCGAAGCGGGCGTTCAGCGAGGCGGACGAATGATCATCGCCGAACGGGAATACACTAGTATCCGGCTAGGAGCATCAAGCAAACCAATCGCACATCATGCGCGGCAACGGCCCGGCGGATAAGGCCCCCGAGGCGGCTCAAGCCACCCGGCAACCCCGGTTTGCCCCGAGCGAGTTCGCTTGGTTGTTGCGTCAGAAGATCACGATCCCAGAGCGCGTGGAGGGGTATGTCCACCGCGCCGAACTCGTGGACCGGGCTATGCCGACGGATCGCCGGCTAACGGTATTGAACGCCGCCGGAGGTTTCGGCAAGACCACGCTTCTGGCGGAGTGTTGCCGCAGTCTTCGCCAAGGCGGTGTGGCCACGGCCTGGATTTCGGTCGACGAGCAGGACGACCCGGGGGTGCTTGACACCTATCTGGCGTTCACATGCCACGACGCGGGATTGAGTCTCCTCGACCTATCGAACCTGGAGGGGACAGACGCAGGTCCTGAGAGCCGGATCGGGGTCCTGCTGCGGCAGATCGAAAGGTTCGGCCGGCCTTTCGTCATCGCCTTCGACGAGTTGGAGCGGCTGACCAACCCCGCTTCGCGATCGCTAGTGGGGTTCATGCTTCAACGCGGACCGTCCAATCTGCATCTCGCGATTACGTGCCGGAAAATCCCGGACGCCTTGAACGTGGCTGGTGCCCTGCTCGAGGGACGGGCTGTCGTGCTGACGGCGGAAGATCTGCGCTTCTCGAAACCCGAGGTCGCCAAGTATTTCGGTCTGGGCCTCTCACGCAGTGAACTGGCGGTGGAGATGGCCCAGACAGCCGGTTGGCCGGTCGCCCTGTGCATTTCCCGCAACGGGATGCACCGCGGGCTTGCCAAGAGCGCGGGCGAGGTCCGGGATGTCGTCAAGAACTGGGTCGAGTCGAAGCTGTTTGCGGGTCTTAGTGCGGATGATCGGGATTTCCTGCTCGATGTCGGTTTGTTCGATTGGATGGACGCGCAACTCCTCGACGAAGTCCTGCAACGCACCGACTCGACGCACCGGCTGAACTCGATGCGCGTGCTTTCCGGGTTGCTGCAGCGGGGCGGGAACGCAACAGAACACTGGCGGCTCCATCCCCTCGTCAAAGCGCACTGCGCCGAGCAACGGTCACTGGAGACCCCCGGGCGGTTTCGTGCCATACATCTCCGGATTGCCAAGTCCCTGGAGCGGCGAGGCGACACCGTGTCGGCCATGCGTCACGCCGTCGAAGGCGGGGATCCCGCCTTGGCAGGCCAGATCCTGGAGCGGGCTGGCGCGGTTCGGCTGTGGATTCCGCAGGGGCTCCTGCGGCTCCGGGCTGCCGACAGCTGGTTGAGCGAGGCCGTTGTTGCGGAACGTCCGAGACTTGCGTTGGTGCGCTGCGTCGTGCAGGGCCTGTCCGGGCGGTTGGACGAGGCGAGGAGGCTCTTCGCACAAACGGCCATGACCCACCCGATCGACAGCGAAGCCGACCAGGGTGACGACTTCGAACATGCCGTGGACGATTGCCTTGTCCGAGGCGCACTCGCCCTCTACGGGGGAGGACTGATCGGATCGAAGGGACGGACCCTCGCCAACGACTTCGCACGGTTTCTGAGATCCGATCGTCTCGACCCGCTCACACGCGGGCAGTTGGAGTACGGACTGTGCGTTGTGTACCAGTTGAAGGCTGAGTTCGACCTCGCCCTCGAGCGGCTTGGTGAACTCCGCTGGCTGCTGGCCGGGCACGCCTACATCCTCGCGCATGCGGAGTTGCTGGAAGGGCAGGTCGCCATGGCCCGGGGGCTGCCCGAAGCGGCGGATCGGCACTACCGCCGTGGACAACGCATCGCGAGGAAGCGGTTCATTCTCGATCCGGTGCCTTTGGCCAGCGCCGAGATCATGCGCCAGGAGCTTGCCCTGGAATGCGACCGGGCGGCATCGGCCGTGGACCCCGGCCAAGTCTCACGGGCGCTGATTCGAAACGGCGCGTCTTTCTCGGCCGTCGCCGCGGCCGGGGCTGTGGTCGTAGACCGACGGCTGAGGGACGGGCAGATCGATCGGGCGTTGACGGCCGCGGACGCATTCCTGAACTACGCGCGCGGCTCGGGATTGGCCTCGCTGATACGACATTTCGCTGCGTTGCGAATCTCGGTCCTGGCCGCTGCGACACGGATCGACGACGCCATGCGCGCCTGGCGGGTGGCAGACTACCTGCCGGAGGATACGAAGGGCTGTGTGGACCTGGAGCAGCAGGGCTGGCGGGAGATGGAAGCGATTTCGCTTGCGCGCCTGCGGTGTTTGATCGAAGTCGAGCGTTTCGAGGAGGGTCGCAGCCTGTCCCGCCAACTGCGCGCGCTTGCCGTCGAGCGGGGATTGAGAAGAACCTTGATGCGTGCCTTGGCGTTGTCCATCGTGCTGGAACGGCGTGCCGGCGAACGGGAAGCGGCGTTGGCGCACCTGCAGGAATACCTGGGTTTGTTCGTCCAAACTCCCTACGCATGGCCACTGGTGCGGGAACGGGCCGTCTGCGCGGCATTGTTGAGCAGGTTCGTTGAGTCGACGGCGGACCCTACCCGGGACCGGGTCGCCAGATCGCTACTGACGTCCATGAACCGGGCGGATGGTGTCGCGGAACTGATCTTGAGCGGGCGCGAGCGGCAGGTGCTCCTGCTGCTCGACGGTCGGCGCGACAAGGAGATTGCAGCCGAGCTGGGGCTCACGGAACACGGCGTTCGGCATCACCTGCGCAAACTCTTCGTCAAGCTGGGCGTAGCCAAGCGAACCGAGGCCGTCACCCGGGCCAAAGAACTGGGTCTCCTTGAGGACCATTCGTGATCCGAGGCCGTCATTCGCGGCGTAGGCACCGCGAACACGAAGCGTCCGGGCGGTCGACGCCGATACGACTGACTACACGTTTCGCCTGCCACTACAGAACCGATGGGTTGATACGTTCCGCGGTGGCCACGGCTCGCGACGGAGGTTCAGTTGCACGCGAGGGCTTGTAAGACCACCGAACGCCGACGAAGGATCGCTGGAATCCTGCGATTGGCCCCTACCTGCGGACGTGCTGCCGAGTTGATGGACTGGGCACGCGACACGCCTCGGCGATCCATACGACTCGGTAGGCGGCTGGTCCACGCCGCGACCTTTACCGGCGCCATACTGTTCGTCCTGAACGAGCCAATGGCGCAGAATGGAGAAAACACGAGCCCGGCGCTCGAACTGGCGATTCCTCTCTTCACGTCGGCGTCGAACCCGAACCGACAAGGCTTCGCCCGGATAATCAATCACTCGAAGCGCGCCGGCGAAGTCGACATCGAGGCATACGACGACGAGGGCCAGGCACACGGACCGCTGACGCTGTCCATGGCGCCGGGCGAAACCGTTCACTTCAATTCCGGCGATCTCGAGAACGGCAATCCCGGCAAGGGGCTCGCCGGGAGTACGGGCCAAGGGCAAGGCGACTGGCGGCTGGTGCTGACGAGCGGCCTGGACATCGAAGTCTTGTCCTATGTCCGGACGTCCGACGGCTTCCTGACGGCGATGCACGACACGACTTCCGTCGACGGCGGGCGGCACAAGGTGGCGACCTTCAACCCCGGCAGCAACCGGAACCAGGAGAGCCTGCTGCGGTTGTCGAACCTGGGCGACGCACAGGCGGAAGTCTCCGTTGCCGGCGTCGACGATGAGGGGCGCTCGCCCGGCGCCGGCGCATCCGTGACGATTTCCGCCGGCGCATCGCGGACGTACACGGCGGCCGAACTCGAGTCCGGCGACGGTGCCGGACTCGAAGGCTCGCTCGGCGATGGAAAAGGCAAGTGGCGACTGACGGTGGAGTCGTCGGGTGAGATCGCCGCAATGAGCTTGCTGTCGAGCCCGACCGGGCACCTGACGAACCTCTCGACCGTGCCGAACACCGAGGCGGACGCCACGCACCGGATACCGCTGTTCCCGGCGGCGTCGGACGCGAACGGTCGCCAGGGATTCGCCCGGGTGATCAACCGTTCCGACACGGCGGGTTCCGTGACGATCCGCGCATTGGACGACACCGACCGCGAGTACGAGGCGCTGACGCTCGCGATCGGTGCGAACGAGGCGAAACATTTCAACTCGAACGATCTGGAGCTGGGCAACGACGACAAGGGACTCACCGGAAGTACCGGCGCGGGAGAAGGCGACTGGCGGCTCTCATTGTCGAGCGACCTCGAGATCGACGTGCTTTCCTACGTCCGTACAGACGACGGCTTCCTGACGGCGATGCACGACATGGTGCCCCCCGAAGGCACCCGCCACCATGTGGCCGTCTTCAACCCGGGGTCGAACATCAACCAGGCGAGCCGCCTGCGGCTTGTCAACGAGGGCGAGAGTGTCGCCCAGGCGTCCATCGTCGGCATCGACGACGCGGGCGCAACCTCCGGTAGTGTGTCACTGTCCGTGCCGGCGAGTTCGTCGAGGTCGCTGACCGCGCAGGAACTCGAAACGGGCGGTGCCGGATTCGACGGCATGCTCGGCGACGGGGCGGCCAGGGGGGGGCTGGGCGGCGCGGCCCCGCCGCAAACCCGCTTTCTGCGCCTGCTGCCGAGCCCCACCGGACACCTGCCCACCCCGCCGCCGGCGCGGGCGCCGGACTTCTCTCCAGCGGACGATGCCGTGTTCCGCGACCGGTTCCAAGGCGGATGGGTCGTCGCCAGGGAACCGGAAAGCCGCGTGACCTTCCAAGCTGACGGCCGCTTCAGCATGACCGATGCCAGCGGCAGCCGCGGGGGCACCTACGTCTACACGCGCACAGGACGGAACGAAGCCGACGTGGTACTCGACTTCGAAGACGGCAACAGTTGCACCTACAAACTCGCATTCGCCTCGCGGCTGGCGGGACGGCACTCCTATACCTGCGACGACGGTCAGACAGGGGAGGCCGCGTGGCATGCGGACGGAACCCTTGCGGACACCACCCCGGCACAGTCGCCCGTTGTGAGCCAGATCGACCTGGATCCCGACAACGACGCCCGCAACGGGATCGCGTACGCCGACGGCGTGCTGTATGCCCCGGAGTACCGCAAGGTGTACGCGTACACGCTCCCGGACGAGCGGAACGCGGATCGGGACTTCGACCTAGATAACGACATCCGCGACCCGGAACGCCTCGCGTACGCCGACGGAAGGCTCTACCTGCTCGACGAAGAAGACGCCAGGGTCTATGCGTATTCCACCGACGGCCACCGCGCGATGCACCTGGACTTCGACCTCGACTCGCGACACATCGACCCCGACGGAATCGGCTACGCGGACGGTAGGTTCTACGTCGTCGACGAACTGTTCTCGCCGGACAGGGTCTTCGTCTACACGGCGTCGGGCGAGCGTGTCCCCGATGCCGACTTCGATCTGCACGACGACAACGGCGGTGCCGTCGGCATCGCCCACGCAAACGGCCGCCTTTTCGTGGTCGACACGTTCGACGAGAAGGTATTCGCCTACACGTTCTCGGGCGAGCGCATTCCGGACCTGGATTTCGCGTTGCACGAGGACAACGATTCCCCGGGTGGAATCGCTTACGGCAACCGCACGTTCTACGTGCGCGACCGCGGCGTGATCTTCGCCTACAGCTACGAGGCCGGCGCAGCCGTGCTGGCGCCCGATCTCCTCGTGGACGTTCCCGCCATCAACCGGAGCGTGGTCTCGGGCACCACGTTGACGCTGCGCGCGACGGTGCGCAACCGAGGCGACGACGACGCCCCCGCGACCACGCTGCGCTACTACCGGTCGACCGACCCGACGGTCGAGGCGGGCGACACCGAAGTCGGCACCCGCGCCGTGGCGGGGTCGGCTGCCGGGACGGCCAGCGACCATATGTTGGACGTCCTCGCTCCCACGGCGCCCGGCACGTACTACTACGGTGCCTGTGCCGATGCGGTGCATGGCGAATGGGACACGGCGAACAACTGCTCGGCCGGGATGGGAGTCGAAGTCGTCGATGGCGGCGGGCCGGATCTCGTCGCGGAATTGCCGGCGCCTGCCGGAGATGTATCGGCTAGGTATTCCTTCAGGCTCGTCGGGGCGGTCCGAAATCGGGGCGACGCCGTCGCGGAGCCGACCGTGCTGCGCTACTACCAGTCGTCGGACGCAACCGTCACGAGGAACGACACGGAGGTGGCCGCAGCGACGGTGGGGCGCCTGGAGGCCGGGTCGTCTGCCGAGCACCCCGTACGGATCACGGCATCCTCGGAGGCCGGCACCTACTACTACGGCGTGTGCGTGGACGCGGTCGGTGGAGAGTCCGACACGGGAAACAACTGCTCCCCGGGGATCGAGGTGGCGGTGACCAACCGGGTGGAAGCATGCGCGTTCGACCTTGACGAGGAAAACGACCGCGCTGCGGGGATCGCACACGCGAGCGGGATTCTATACGTGGCAAACGGATACCCCCGGAAGGTATTCGCCTACACGACCTCGGGGGAACGCGATGCGGATTCGGATTTCGACCTGGACGGCGACAACCGCAATCCGCACCGGATCGCGACCGGCAACCGATTGCTCTACGTGGTGGACGATTCCGACGACAAGGTCTACGCCTACACGACGTCCGGGGACCGCGACGAGGGCGCCGACTTCGACTTGGTCAACGACGACAACGACGGCATCGCCTTCGCGGATGGCCGCTTCTACCTGCTCGACAGAGACCGCGAGCGCGTGGTCGCGTACATGGCGTCGGGGGAACACGACACGGCGTCGGACTTCGAACTCGATCCATACAATTCCGGGCCGGTAGGCATCACCCACGCCGACGCGCGTTTCTTCGTTGTCGACGACGACGACCGGAGGGTCTACGCGTACGGAACCGCCGGCGAGCGCGATGCCTCGCTGGACTTCGACCTCCACCCCGACAACGTAGATTCGGCGGGTATCGCATATGACGGCGCCCGCTTCCATGTCGTGGACGAGTCGGCAGCCAGGGTGTTCATCTATCCGAACCGCGAGGCAGCGGCAGACGCGCAGCCATGCTTCCGGGAGGGAGCGGCGACCACTCGGGCGATTCCGGAAAACACGCCACCCGGCATCGACGTGGGGGACCCGGTAACCGCCACGGGCGGCGACGCGCTTCGCTACACCCTGGCAGGGGACGACGCGGCAAGCTTCGACATCGTCGCCGAAACGGGCCAGATCCGCACCCGCGAGGGCATCGTCTACGACTACGAGACGAAGAGCCGGTATCTCGTTGAGGTAGGCGTGGGTCACGAGGACGACTCGCTCGACACGATCGACGTCACCATCGACCTCATCGACCTGTTTGGCTACTGCCCATTCGACGACGAGTTGGCCCTGGGCATCGTCAGCGGCGACGGGCGCTTGACCGTCCTCTGGGATCCCCTGCCGGCGCCGGAGATGGGCTATGCCCGGACCCAAGGCTACGAAACCGAAATTCGCCGCGGATTCGCGACGCCATGGACGGACCGGCGGACGTTCATAGGCCGTGACATAGGGGGCACGGTGTACGCGGACCTGGACAACGACACCGAATACGAGGTCCGCGTCCGAACCATCAACGCTGAACGGGATTGCTCCTGGACGTGGCCTGTGTCCGGGACACCCACCGGCGACCTGGCGCCGAAGGACGACCGCGAACACTTCGACCGGTTCGGTCCACATCCGATCGGCGACCGGGATCGCCAATACCGTCTGCTGGTGCCCGGGCGGTGTCGGCACACCCTTGCCGGCGACAGCCTGGATGCCGACTGCACCTACGAACGCACCGCCCCGGACGCTGGCCGCATCGTCCTCGAGTTCGACGACCCCTCGAAGGGATCCTGCGAAGTCACGCTGGCGTATTCGTCGCTCACGGCGGGCTCGTTCGTCGACGAGTGCTTCGACGCGGGCGTGAATACGAACGTCCCGTTCGACCGCAGCTTTCGGATGCCGAAACTACCCGACGGCGGCGTCGAGGCCGAGGTTCCACGGGCACCACGGACGCAGGAGGAGTTCGAGGTGTTCGCCTGGCGCCGGGCGGACCTGGTTCCAGGCTTGGTAGTCGGTTGTTTCCCGGCATTCGAAAACTGCGACTTCGGATCCGGCCAGGCCTACACGATCGGGCGCGACCTCGAAAGGGGAGTCCCGCTCTTCATACTGGGCAAAATCAGCTACGAGAACACGGGGCCTTCGACCGGCAAGCTCGTTTTTCGCGAGGACGGCGGGGGCGATAGCTTCGAGATCATCCTCGAGTTCGAGCCCGCCGGAAGCGTCCGCGCAACCATAAGCGCAACCGGCGGAACGGGGTCCGAGTGGCCGGGAATGCCCCATCTGGACCTGACGCTGGGCGCGCAGACGGTGCTTCTCCCCATTCCACCCTCGTGGTCTGCGGCGATCGCCATCGAGTCCGACCTCTCTCCCGTCGACGACTCCGCCCTGTTGCAGCTGATACCGGAAACGAGTGGCTGTGCAACGGATTCTCAGCCGCTGATGTGCTCGCTGCTCGGCGACGTCTGGCGTCGCGCGTTCGTCGGGCCAGACGGCGTCGAGACACCGGCGCTGGTACACGACCACGCCTATCGGCGAATAGGCCCCAACCGCGGGCAGGTGACGGTTGACTGGAACCTGGGGCCCAGCTACTCGGCGTCGGACTTGTCCGATTTCCAGAACGAGCTACTCGATAGCACATGGGACTTCGACCTCACCTTCGTTTCCGACGATGCAGCCGACTACGTCCTGGCCATCACCAAGGGGGGACGGCTTCCGACGGTCAACGATGGATTCGCCGACTTCACCGGCGACGGTATCGTGCTCGACGGATTCCCCGAGGAACTGGAGCCGCCGGACGAAGCGCCACAGGCGTCCGGCGAGGACGCCGCCGGTGTCGAAGTCGCAGCGGCAGTGAGTGCGGGTGCAATCGCCTCGGACGACCTGCAGATACTGCTGGTAAGCGCCTCGGGCGCGGAATTCGAACCCGGGGACTGGCTCGAGCCCAAGGACGGCGGCAACCAGCGCATGATGATCGTCTCGGGCGGCGAGGCGTCAGTGGCTTCGGCACCGCCTGCCGACCTGGCCTTCTCGGAATCCGGCGCCACCGTCAAGAAACGCGTCGATATTGCGACTGGTTCGTGGTCGAGGTTCCGGTTGCCCCCGACCCTTCGTACTGTGAATCACTCGATGCGCATGACCTCGGATTCGCATCTGATTCAGATCACGGCCGTCTGCATGCAATCGCGCCGGGACATACCGATCCGGGGTGCGAGGTTCTTCTCGAAAGCCAAGGCGCCGGAAGGCGCGGTGCAGTTGTGCCAGAAGGACTGCGTGCTGGAGGGGGGCGACAACATTCAGGGTTGCGTGTGGGCGTGCGATTAGAAGTGGAAGACATGCGGAGACGTCCGTGGCCCTCCCGATCCTTGACCCTCGCGGGAAGTGTCGGCAGTCTCCAGACGGTGGAGCCGCTCGCCGCCGACCGCAACCGAAACAAAGTGGGCGACAAGCGTTCGCCCAAGTACTGAAGGAGTACGTGATGACCCAGCCCAAAATTTCCGTCAAACCGATCGCTTGCCTCCTGCTCTCAGCCATGTTCCTGATGGGGATGAGCTGCGGGGCAGGCGGGTTCTCGATACCGTACACGGACCCGGTTGATGATCCGCTGGCCCACCAAGGCGGCGGTGTCGAGCAAGGGTTGGAGTCCGGCACGGACCCATCCGGGTAGAAGCGCGGGCCACCGCGAGAGCATTCCCGTCACGGTGTCGGGACGGGCTTGTCCCGACCCGATGGCAGGTCGCGGCCGGTCGACGGCTCAGCCGTCGTCACCCGCCCTGCCGAAGCCGCTCGCGCAACCGGGCCGATTCCGCTTCGGCCGCCCGCTGACGCAGTTCGGCTTCGCGCCGTTCCCGATCCTGCTCCTCATAGGTGCGCAGGTAATGGCCACTCGTCGGGTCAAACCAACGCAGACGGCCTCCGTCATCCACGCGCACGTGCAAGTTCAGCGAAGCGCTCCGGAGTCCGCATTTGCCGTTCGGCATGGTCTCGAAGGGAATCTCACGATACCGACCTTGTTGGAGCCGCAGGCCGATGAGGCGCGGCGGTCGGAACTTCTCCCGGGGGTCGTAGATGAAGTACTCCGCGACCCCCATGGCCTCGTAGATGGTGCGCTTCTCGATTCGGTCGCGCCGCCACGACCGGTTCGAGGATATCTCCATCACGAAGTCGGGGGGCTTCCCCTCCCGCCAGATCACGTACGAATCCCGCACCCGATCCTCGACGCCGAACACGGCTAGCACGTCCGGCGCGATCTGGCCGCGCACGGGCATGCCGGCTTCGGTGCGAGCCACGTAGTGGACGAACAGATCGCCGCTGACGTAGACGTCTCCTCGATCCGAGAACCGCGCCGCGATGGCATCAATCGAGTAGGTCAACGGCCAAAGCTGCGTGTGGCTGTCAGCCATCGGTTCGTCGTCCGAACTCGGCAGACTGCGCTCGTCTAGCGCCAGGAGCGCTTCCAACTGGGCACGCCAACGCGGGTCGCAGGTCGAACCGGGCTGCATCGGCAACGCCAAGGCACTTTCGGCCATGGGCGGTCTCCGTAGGTTCGTGAATGAACGGTAGCACACCGCGATGTTGGCGGATCGCGCTTCGCCGAATCTGTAGCAGATGGCTGAAATGTGTGTGCGTCTTGTCCTACAAACGAAGGCGCGTCGACCAGACCGGCAATCGGTCCGACCAGCAGGCAAAGGTTCGGCAATCTGTTACACCTCGTCCGGCGCGAGGCGGTCGGCTTGTAGCGCTACTTTTCGGGCATCGACGGTTCGACGGTCGTGTGCCCGTCGACGATCTTTGCGAGCGCCGCATCGAGATGGTCGACCCTCTCCTCGTTGACGGGGTGCTTCTCCGCGAACCCGGCAAGATCGGCAGGTTCCGCTGCAAGGTCGCGCCAGAAACCGACGGCGTCCGACACCGAGATCCCCGCCCGCGCCAGCATCGGCAGGGCCAGGTCATCCGCCTCGCGTTCGTTGCGATGCGTGAACATGCGCCCCGCCACCTCGCTGAAGTACCCACCTGTGCTAAAGAACGGCAGATCACTGCTAATGTCGTCGCCGCCAGCCGCTGCCGCCGCCGCCCCCAAAATCATCAACACGTTGACCGCTACGGTCACACCGACGTCAACCGATGCGCCAACGGCACGGCGGGCATTTTGTGCTCGGACGTGTCCAGCCACGATGTGCGCGAGCTGGTGCGCTACCACCGCCTGCAGGGCGACCTCGGCTTCGGTCAGGTACAAGCCTGTCGTGACGTAGATGTCGTAGCCGTCGACGAAGGCGGTCGGCTCGCCGTCATCAACCAATACGACACGGACGTCGCACGCCATCACCGGCGTCACTTCCGCCAAGGCGATCTCACCGTCCCGCTCGTACGTGAACTCGATGCTGCCGTCGCCCGCCGCCGACTCCAAGATCTGAGCGATCTCGCTTCGTCTCCCGCCTTGGGGCACGGCATTGCCGTCGATGGAGAAGATGGTGTCCCAACGCCGCATTCCGGCTGCCGCCGCAGGGCCGCCATCGACCACATCGTCCAAGACCGGCCTTTGCCCAATCCCGAAATGGCGCTCGGCGACAACTCGGCGCCGCGTTGGCCAACCGGCCAGGTCCGCTTCCGTGATCCAAGTCGCACCGATGGTCGGTCTGATCCTCTCTCCGCACGCCTCGACGTTGGCCGCCAGGATGGGAAACGTCAACTCGTGGACCTTCCCAGCGCGGGCGACTATCGCTTGGACTTGGTCGATCAGTTCGCGCTCCTCCGCAGGGCTCATCGGCCCGCCCGAATCCGTCGTCATACATCCTGCGAGTGCCAACAATGGCACCAAGCAGCTAGTCCTGCCGACTGTGCGGTGCATGTTCCAGAGCATCAGTCTCCCCAGCCCCGCTCAAGCCTACCTTGAGTGCCCTTTGCGGTCACCCCTCGTGAAAGTGCATCGCCCCGAGCAGCGGTTTCGGGAGACCCCGGGGCGCCTTCGTGCTATCCATCGCCGGATCGCCGCGGCCTGGAACGGCGAGGGGATACGGTGTCGGCCATGAGTCACCGTCGAAGCCGGGGATCCCGCGTTGGCAGGCGAGATCCTGGAGCAGGCCCAGAGTGCGCCGGCGCGGACGTCGACGCGGGTGCGGAATGGGGCGACAAGCACGGTGTGAGCGCCTACTATCGGTTTCCCGTTGACCGCGTAGGACCGGTGCGATGAGCAACCTTACGAACCCGACGCGCCAATCGGGCGTCTGTGCCTTCGCTTTGCTTCTGGCATTTGCCGCTGGCTGCGAAATGGCAAGTGATGACGGTGTCACTGAGGACGAGGCGAACTGGCGACTCGTCGCAGCCTACATCGACCTGGACACGGCTTGGCATAGGCGGGATGCCGAGATCGGCCGGTCGGATGACTCGGCCCACGAGAAGGAACGGCGGCGGAAGGAAGAGCGGGGCGAACATCCAGACATCGTGCTGGCCGTCGTCGCGGCCAGGGCGATCGTCGACAGCGGCGGGGAACGCGCATTCGATGCCGCGAAGTTCCTGGTGGAACACCCCGCCGGGCTCTCGCCGACCGCGGACAGTGACATCGCGTTTGGGAATGCGGCGCTTGCGCGCCTGGTCGGTCCCGACTGGTCGGCGGTGGAGGCGTACCACGAGGCCATGCAGGCGTGGCGGGACGACAACGAGGCGCGTCGCGAAGCCGCCAAGGCAGAGGCCGAGGAACCTGCGCCAAGAGAAGGCGAGAATCGAACGGCCGTCATGCCCGCGTTCGTGTTCATTCCGCCTCCCGAAGCGCTCCGAGCGACGGCGGCGGCCCAGGCGATCCTGGACGCCGGCACCGAGCACGACAAGGCACGAGATGCGGCCGAATTTCTGGTCGAGCACGGCATGAGAAACCCGCAAGCCCTGATCAAAGCGGCGCGGTGGTTGAACGCCAACGCTTTGGATTTCGAGGACTGGCCGGAGGTGCTGATGAGACTGGCCAGCGCGGCATCGGTGGGCGGTGCGCGGGTTTTCGACGACTTCCTCACGGAGGTGGCGTCCGAAGCCGATGATCCGGTTGTGCGCGCCACCGCGCGCTACTTCGCGGCTACCGCGCTAGCTCAAGGGGTAAACGAACCGTCGACGGCCTCGGCGGACCGGGAAGCCCGGCGGGAGCAGGCCCTTGCCATGGCGGTTGGGATGAGCGCTGGCATCGAGGACGAGGAATTCGTGAAGAAGGTGACGGTCGACGGCGAACAGGTGGCGCGGACCATGGGCGAGGCCGAGGCAGCACTCGTGCACGGAATCCGCCACACGTTGGTTGGCTCGACCGTGGCGGACGAGGCCGCCAAACGCCTGGACGGCACCGATGACAGCCTCTCGGCCTACGCTGACAAGGTTGTCCTGATGGACTTCTGGGCGACCTGGTGCGGCCCGTGCATCGCCGCGCTTCCTAGAATGCGCGACCTCGCGGACGCGCATCGCGGAGAACGCTTCGAGATACTGGGTATCAGCGTCGATGCCGAACTGGAGACCGTGACGGACTTCATGGAGGACGAGCCGATGCCCTGGGCCCACTGGCACGTCGGCGTCGGCAGCGAACTCGGACTGTCATGGAATATCAACGCCTACCCGACCTACGTGGTTGTCGACGGCACGGGCGTGATCCTCTCTAGGGGACACGATCTGGACGCCGCGATCGAGGTCATCGAGGGGGTCCTCGGCGACGAGCCGTCCACGACATAGACGCCAAGCGCCCATTGGCGGTTGCCGTGGGCTCCGTCTGATACGATGGCGCGTAGTGCAAGCGGAACCCCATCCATGCGACGCCTAGCCGTCCTCAGTGTGTTGTTGGCCCTAGCGGTCGGTTGCTCGGTCGAACCGGAATCGGATAGCGGCGCGGCCGCCCAGGGACCCGCTGTCGAGTGGAAGCTCGTCACCACCTGGCCGAAGAACCTACCCGCCCTGGGAACGGCGCCGGAACGCCTTTCCGAGATGCTCGACACGATGTCCGCGGGACGTTTCAAGATCAAGGTCTACGCCGCGGGTGAACTCGTGCCCGCGTTCGAGGTTTTCGACGCGGTCGCGGGTGGAACGGCGGAGATCGGTCACGGCGCCGCGTACTACTGGCGCGGCAAGATGCCCATCGCGGCCATGTTCACGACGGCACCCTTCGGCATGAACGCCCAGGAGATGAACGGCTGGCTGCGTTTCGGCGGCGGCATGGAACTGTGGCGGGAGTTGTACGAACCGTTCGGCGTCTTGCCCATGGCGACGGGCAACTCCGGCGCACAGATGGCCGGTTGGTTCAACAAGGAGATCAACTCGCTGGCCGACATCCAGGGTTTGAAGATGCGCATTCCCGGTCTCGGCGGCGCCGTCTTCTCGAGAGCGGGAGGGGTGGCCGAGACGATGCCCGGCAGCGAGATCTTCACGGCGCTGCAGACCGGTGTCATCGACGCCACGGAGTGGATCGGCCCCTACAACGACCTCGCCTTCGGCCTCCAGGAGATCGCGCGTTACTACTACTACCCCGGCTGGCACGAGCCCAGTGCGACGTTGGAGGCGATCGTCAACATCGAGGCGTTCGAAGCGCTGTCGCCGGATCTCCAGGCCATGCTCGAAGTCGCCTGTACGGCCGTCAACCAGGAGGTGCTGGACGAATTCACCGCCCGCAACGCCACGGCTCTCAAGGTGCTGGTGGAGGAGCACGGCATCGAGATACGACCCTTGCCGGACGATGTGTTGAATCGGTTTGCCGAGCTTTCGAACGAGGTCCTCGAAGAAGAGGCGCAGGGCGATGAACTGGCCCAACGGGTGCTTGATTCCTACCGGTCGTTCCTCGCCGACATGCGGGAATACCACGCCATCTCGGAGCAGGCCTACATCAATGCGCGCAGCGAAGTGGAAGCAGCCCTATAGGCCGCCAGCTAAAAAACCGTAGCGGCGACCCCAACGCGTCAGCTAATGCGCCCGGTAGGGCGCGCGGTTGCCCGCATGAGGGCATGGCAGAGGGTCCGCCACGGGACGGGACAAGCCCGTCCCCGACGGCGTTGCGAATCCTCTTCCTCACGCAGAACTTCCCGCCGGAGATCGGCGCCAAGGCCGCGCGGCTATACGAACTGGCGAGACGCCTGGCGGCGCGCGGCCACGACATCCGGGTCATCACCGCCATGCCGAACTACCCGACCGGGAGGGTGTTCGAGGGTTTCCGGGGCAGAGTCCGGGTCGAGGAACAGATCGAAGGCGTCCAGGTGGTGCGTACCTGGCTCAAGCCGTCGAACGCGGTCCACGCGCTACCCAGACTGTTGAGCTATCTCACGTTCGTGTCGACGAGCCTGTTGTTCGGGATGCGTGGCATGGGTCGCCGGGACATCGTCTTCATCGAAAGCCCGCCTTTGTTCCTGGTGCCTGCGGGACTCATGATCGGTCGCATCGCAAGGGCCCGCATCGTGATGAACGTCTCGGACGTCTGGCCGGCGACCGCGTTGAACGTGATTGAGATACCGCGCATCTCGCTCCAGATGTTGCAACGTCTCGAGAGGTTTGGATACGAGAAGTCAGATTTGGTGACGGCCACGACCCGAAAGTCGAGCGAGTCCATCGCCAGCCGGTTTCCGCATGTGGCGACGGCGGTCATTCCCGGCGGCACCGACCTCGAGCTGTTTCACCCGTCCCGGCGCAGCCCTCGTCTGCGTGAATCGCTAGGCCTCGGCGAAGACGACTTCCTGGTCGGCTATTGCGGGCTCTACGGATTGTTCCAGGGCTTGGAAGTCGTCATCGGCGCGGCGGAGAGATTGCGCGGCGACGCCCGCATCAAGTTCGTGCTGGCGGGCGATGGGCCGACCAGGACGGCGCTTGTCGATCTCGTGACGAAGGCGCGGTTGGACAACGTCGTCTTCAAGGAGGCGATGCCCAGGGAGGAGGTGGGCGAGTTGGTGGCCTCCTTCGATGTGGCCTTGGTGCCCTTGGCCGCCGAACAGCCGGGGAGGATGCCGGCGAAGGTCTACGAGACGTTGGCGTGCGGGGTTCCGATGATCGTCTGCGAAGGTTGCGAGGCGGCGACGCTGGTGACGGATCAGGGGCTCGGCCGCGTTGTAGAGCCTTCGAATGTCGAGGCGCTGGCGGAGGCGATCGTCGACCTGCTCGGCGACCCGGCCGAGGTGAAGCACATCGGTCGGCGTGCGCGGGAAGTGGCGAAACGCTACGACCTCGAGGAAGTCGCCCGGGGTGCGGAAGCGACGTTCTCTGCGCTCGTGGGGGACGTTCCGGTCGACGGACCCTATTGACGCGACCCGGGGAGACCGATCGACTTGCGTGTCGGAGCGCGCCGGACGAAGATCCCGTCCTGCTCCACCGACGCCCGCGTCACCACCGACCAGCACTCGCGGTGGCTAGCGTCGAGCGTGCGCACGGCACCCACGGAGAGACGAACCTCGTCGCGACCGGGAGCAAGCGGCTTGAAGAACACCCGACCGATGGAACGCGAGTCCTTTATCCGCTGCAGTTGCCGGGTCAGACCCAGTCGGCGGAGGGCGACTGCGCAAAGCCAACCGACGGTCGAGAGCCACACGAACCTTGCCCGGGTGGAAACGTTCACCGGTTCGGTGGCCACGGGGGCGAACGGCCCGGTGCCGCAGAGCGCTGCCAGATTGGCGAGAACCTTTTGCGTGTCTTCGACAAGCGTCGAGAAGTCGATCGTGAGAATGTCAACGTCGAGGGTGAAGATGTCCTCGAGGAGGCCTGCGGTCAGCCGGTCCCTGACAACGGCTTGTTCGAGATGTCTCGCGCCTAGAAGGGCCGATGGCCGTCCGCGGCTTCTGCGGAATCGAATGGACGACACCGCCCGTTCGCGGTGATTCCTGAGCAGAACCACCATCGCCATGGAGACGCCTTGCTGCTGCAACGCCCGTACGCCGGGCAGCAGCTTGGGGTCGCGATAGGCGTCGTTGGCGATGTCGCAGAGCAACTTGCCTCCCGGGCGAACCTTGGCGCGCGCCCGGCCGTAGGCGCGCACGGATTGGTAGTACATGCCCTCCTTGATCTCGGGGAAGGCGTAGTCCGGATGGCGGCGCAGGATACGGTAGAGGAAGTCGCTCCCGGATCGGCCGGGTCCCACCACCAGCAGGTAGTCGACCATCGCGGCGATCAGTAGAGGACGCCGGGCAGCCAGGTCGCCAATTCGGGGACGACGACCAATACCAGCATCAACACGAGCTGTAGAACGATGAACGGCACGACGCCTCGATAGATGTCCAAGGTGCCCACTTCGGCTGGAGCAACGCCGCGCAGGTAGAAGAGCGCGAATCCGAAAGGCGGCGTCAGGAACGAGGTCTGCAGGTTGACGGCGATCAAGACGCCCAGCCAGACCGGGTCGAGACCCATCGCCAGCAACACCGGGGCGACGATCGGAACCACCACGTAGGTGATCTCGATGAAGTCCAGGATGAAGCCGAGCAGGAAGATGACCACCATGACTATCACCGTCGCGCCCCAGACCCCGCCTGGCATGTCCGCGAACAATCCCTGCACCAGTTCGTCGCCGCCGTAGCCGCGGAACACCAGCGAGAACACCGACGCGCCGATGAGGATGAAGAAGACCATCGAGGTCGTCTTCAAGGTGGCGGTGCAGATTTCCTTGAGGACCGCGACATCGAGGGAGCGGTAGGCGGCGGCGAGCACGAGCGCGCCCATGGCGCCCACACCCGCCGCCTCGGTGGGCGTTGCGAGCCCGCCGAGTATCGAGCCCAGCACCGCGACGATGAGGATCAGCGGCGGTGCCAGCCCGCGCAGCAATACCCGCCAGGATCCCGATTTCCGTTGTTCGCGCTGCCTGCCTGGCGCGCGGTCCGGCGCAAGTAGCGCGGTGACCGCGAGGTAGGCGATGTAGAGCGCCACGAGGACCAGTCCCGGTAGCAGCGCCCCGGCGAACAGGTCGCCGACGGAGACCGTCTTGGGGGAGAAGGCGCCTTGGCTCAGTTGCGCCTGCTGGTAGGCGCCGGAGAGGACGTCGCCGAGCAGCACCAGCGCGATGGACGGCGGAATGATCTGGCCAAGCGTGCCGGTGGCGCAGATCGTCCCGGTGGCGAGCCGTCGGTCGTAGCCGTGGCGCAGCATCGTGGGCAGGGCCAAGAGCCCCATGGTGACCACCGTGGCACCCACGATGCCCGTACTCGCGGCCATCAGCATGCCGACCAGCGTAACGGCGATCCCGAGGCCCCCTCGAATACCGCCCATGGCGGTGGACAGGCTCGTCAGCAGGGTCTCGGCGATGCGCGTCCGCTCGAGGGTAACGCCCATCAACACGAACAGGGGCACGGCAATCAGCGTCTGGTTGGTGACGATCCCGTACAGCCGGCTCGGCAGGAAGCCCAAGTCCCGGAGGTCGAAGACGCCGAACGCGGCGCCGACGAGCGCAAACACCAACGCCACGCCCGCCAACGTTGCGGCGACGGAATAGCCGGCAAGCAGCGCCACGAACACCGCGGCGAACAGGAAAAGGGGCAGGAACTCAATCACGGAGGATGCGCAATTCGCGCCAACCGAGTGCTCCGGCCTGTACGAACAGGAGCGCCGCCGAGACGGGAATCAGGGTCTTCAGCAGGAACACCGCAGGTACGCCGGCGACCTCCGAGGAACCTTCGAGGACGACCCAGGCGCTGATCGTGTAGTCCCAGCTGAACACCACGATGGCCACGCACAGGGGCATGAGCAGCAGGGCGTGGCCGAGGGCGTTGACCCACGCCTGGGTTCGCCTGGACAGGCGCGAGTAGATGATGTCGACCCGGACGTGGGCGTCGTGCTGCAACGCGTAGGACAAGCCGACGAGAAAGGCCGTCCCGTGCAGGTAGACAACGCTCTCCTGCAGGAAGATGGTGCCGATTTCAAAGGCGTAGCGAAGCGTCACCACGACACAGGTGATGCCGACCATGCCGAGGTTGAGCCAGGCCACACCCCGCCCGACGGCGTCGATGACCTGGTCAATCCGGCCGATCATCGGTCGGCGATTCCGGTCATGCCGAACTCGACCACGGCGCCCGCGAGGAGCGCGAATCCCACCCAGACGTTGTTGCCGAAGGCCTTGAAGCAGGCATCTCGGTCCCGGTTGCGGATCAGCCGTTGCTGGAAAACGAACAGGCCCAGGGCCACGGCCACGCCGAAATACCAAGCATCCTGCAGTCCGGCCCGGACGCCGAGCAAGACCAGCAAGGCCACACTCGCCAACTGCAGCACGCCGATCACGGCACGGTCGGCGCGGCCGAACAGGATGGCGGTGGACTTGACGCCGATGATGAGGTCGTCGTCGCGGTCCACCATCGCGTACAGGGTGTCGTAGGCGATGATCCACAGGAAGCTCGCCGCGAACAGCAGCCAAGCGACGGGATCGATGCTGCCGTTGATCGCGCTGAACGACATCGGGATGCCCCAGCTGAACGCCACACCCAGCGCCGCTTGCGGCCAATGTGTCCATCGCTTCAGGAACGGATACGTGGCCGCAATGCCAGCCCCCGCTAGGGCAAGCCAGCGCGTGGGGACGTTGAGGGTCAGCACGATGGCCAGACACAGCGCGGCGAGCACCCCTAGGACGAGAAACGCCTCGCCCAGTGTCACCTGGCCCGTCGGAAGCGGACGATCACGCGTTCGCCTGACCTCCCCGTCCACCTTCCGGTCGGCGATGTCGTTGATCACGCATCCGGCCGAACGCGCGAGGAACGTTCCGGCGACGAACGCCGCCAGGATTCCGAGTGGCGGCAGCCCCCCCGCTGCGATCCACAACGCGGCCAAGGTCGGCCAGAGCAGCAGGAGCGTGCCCACGGGTCGATCCACGCGCATCAGGCGTGCGATGGCGTGGATCTTGCCGGTGGCGCTCAACTCCATCGACGAATGAGGTACTCCGCGACTAGGCGGCCGCTTCTTCGCCCGCCTCGTCGGCGCGCACCAACGGCAATTCCTCGCCCTCGGTGCGGGCCACGAGGGCGGTCACCGTGAGGTCGCCGGTCACGTTCACCGATGTTCGGCACATGTCGAGGATCCTGTCGACCGCGATATAGAGCCCAATGGCCTCAAGGGGCAGCCCCAACACCGTCAGGATCAGCGTGATGGCCACCAAGCTCGCTGCGGGAATACCCGCCACGCCGATGGACGTCAGCAGGGCGAGGAGCACAACCAGGAACTGATCGACGACGGTCAGGTCGGCGCCGAATGCCTGGGCGATGAAGATCACCACCACGCACTCGAACAGTGCCGTGCCGTCCATGTTCACCGTGGCACCCAGCGGCAGCACGAAACTCGTGGTCCCCTCCGAGATCCCGGCACGGTTGGCGCTGTTCAGGGTTACCGGCAGCGTGGCGGAAGACGATGCGGTGGAGAACGCCATCAACTGCGCAGGCATGATGCGGCCGTAGTAGGCGTAGGGCCGAATACGGCCGACGAAGCGCAGCAGCACCGGAAACGTGACGAAGAAGTGGGTCCCGAGCGCCAACAGGACGGTCAGGGTGAACCAGGCGAGCGCTTCCACGAGGGTGATCAGGGGCACCGTGAGCAGTGCCTTGCCGACCAGGGCGAACACGCCGTACGGCGCGAATCTGAGGATCCACATGGTGATCCGGATCATCACCTCGTGGATGCCGGTCCAGAAGTTGGTCAGCGTGTCGCTTGCCGCCCCCTTGAGCCGGGCCATGAAGTAGCCGAATACCACGCTGAAAAAGATCAGCGCGAGAAGCTCCATGTTCACTGCGGCTGCGAACACGTTGTCGGGGATCGCCCGGGAAATGACCTCCACCAGGTCCCCGGCGTCCCGCCCCTCGACCCGCTCGAGCTGTTCCGAGACATCGGGCATGTTTTCGCTCAATGCCTTGACCGCCTCGCCGCCGCCGGGATTGATCACGTTGACGAATACCAGGCCCGTTACGACGGCCAGCAAGCCCGTCGCCACGTAGAAGCCGACGGTCTTGCCGCCGACCCGGCCGAAGTTCTCCCGGCCGGCCATGTTGCGAACCCCCATGATGATCGACGCCACGATCAAGGGCACGACGATCATCTTCAGGGCGTTGATGAACAGCCCGCCGAAAAACCCGAAGATCTCCGTGAGCGCGGCACCGAAGATCGTTGTCGACTCGTCGGCCACGAGACCGACGACGACGGCGAGTGCCAAGGCGATGAGAATCTGCCAGTGCAGGGCGATCCTGCCCGACGGACTGCTTTCTGTGATGTCTTGGTCGCTCATGTGGACATGTCCCCCTTTGAATGACTTGCGGGTCGTCCAACGGCCCGCTGTTCTGCGACTAACTGGCCAGCGAATCCTCAACCGATCTCGATCATCTCGAAGTCCTCCTTGCCGACGCCGCACTCCGGGCAGATGAAATCCGCGGGAATGTCCTCCCAAGGTGTGCCCGGGGGGATGCCGTCCTCGTCAAACCCCTCCGCCTCGTCGTAGATCCATCCGCAGACGATGCACTGCCACTTCCTCATTCGGTCCTCTCGAGCATGCCGAGGCGTCGCCACGGCCAGTACCGCCAAAGCGTACCAGACTGCCAATCGCGTGCGGTGTAGCTGCACACGGGCCACGGGTGGATGGGATGCCCTCGGCGTCGCCCGACGGTTCGCGAATGGGCGCCCTCCTACAACAACCGGTCGGCGTGCCCGCCATAGTGGTATGTTCAGGGACATAAGGAGCGGCAACGATGGAAGCCACGGTGATCGACACGCTGAGGTATGCCGAGGGCCTCAAGGCGGCGGATGTCGAACCCAACCGGGCGGAGGCGATGTCCCGAGCGCTGAACGAGGAACTCGCTGGCGGGGTTGCCACGAAAGACGATCGGGTCAACGAGGGATAGGGCCCATGGCTCGAGGGCGACATCGGCTGCCGCCGGACACCTTCTCGCTACCGGTCGAAGAGATCCGTGCGGGCGCCTATTCGGACAAGTACTTCGTTCGGACGCGAGATGTCCTTCAGGCGGACCGGCGTTCGCCCAACGTCCTGATGCAGGTGTTCTGCAAGGCGTGTGCGATCCTTTGCGGGGTCGACGAGGCGATCGCGATCCTTAAGCTTGCGAGCGACGACTGGCCCGCCGTGGCCGTGCGGGCCCTCTACGACGGCGACCGGGTCGAACCGTTCGAGACGGTGATGACCATCGAGGGGCCCTACGATGCCTTTGCCCATCTTGAGACCCTGTACCTCGGTGTCCTCGCCCGCGGGACGCGGATCGCCACCCAGACCCGGGCCGTTGTGGACGCGGCAGCCCCCAAGGACGTGTTTTTCTTTCCCGCGCGTCACGACCACTATGCCGTTCAGGCGGGCGACGGCTACGCAGCGCGGGTTGCGGGTGCCGCGGCCGTGTCGACGGACGTTCAGGGCGCGTGGTGGGGCGGTCGAGGCATCGGCACGGTTCCCCATGCGGCGATCGCGGCGTACGGCGGCGATACCGCGCTCGCCGGTGCCAAGTTCGCGGAACATCTGCCCGAATCGGTGCAGTTGGTGGTGCTGGTGGACTTCGAGAACGACAGCGTGAAAACGGCCCTCGAGGTTGCCCGTGCGCTGGGGCCCCGCCTATACGGCGTCCGCTTGGACACCTCGGGAACCCTAGTCGACGCCAGCGTGATCCCGGCGATGGGACAGTTCGACCCTAGGGGCGTCAATCCACAGCTTGTCCACAACGTTCGCCATGCCCTCGACGACGCGGGCTTCGATTGGGTGCGGATCGTCGCGTCGGGGGGATTCGGGGTGGACAAGATCCGCTCCTTCGAGGAATCGGGGGTACCCGTGGACGCCTACGGTGTCGGTTCGTCGCTGGTCGCGAACCGGGGCGGTTTCGACTTCACCGCCGATATCGTGCTCACCGACGGCAAACCGAGTGCCAAGGTCGGACGGATCCACCGACCAAACCCCCGGCTGGAGGAGGTTCCATGACGAGAGTGTTCTGGGATGTCGACACCCAGGTCGACTTCATACAGCCCGACGGCAAGCTCTACGTCGCCGGCGCGGAGACCATCGTCGCGAACCTCGCCGCGTTGACCGAGTTTGCCCATCGCCGGGGGATCCGCATCGTGGCCAGCTCGGACAACCACGATCCGGGTGACGAGGAACTCTCGGCTACGCCGGATTTCACCGACACGTTTCCGCCCCATTGCCTGCGCGGTACCGAGGGGCAGGCACGGATTCCCGAAACGGTTCTCCGCAACGCTCTCATCGTCGAGCCGGAGGATCCCGTAGCGGCGGTGGTTGGGCGGGTGGCGAACCATGACGGCGACATCCTGTTCCACAAGCACTATTTCGACGTGTTTACCAATCCGAGCGTCGAACCCGTGGTTGAAGCGCTGGCCATCGACGAAGTCGTGCTCTACGGCGTCGCCCTCGACGTGTGCAACCGATATGCCGTCGAAGGCCTGCTGGCCCGTGATCCCGGTGTCGCGATCACCGTCGTCACCGACGCCGTCCGAGCGATCGACGAGGATGGCCGGGACGCGTTGCTCGCCGATTGGCAGCGCCGCGGCGTCACGCTCGCGCGCACCCAGCAGGTGGTTGCGTAGGGGCGACCCTTCCTCGCCGGGCGAGGGCGAAGCGGTCGCGTCCTACACCGTCGCGTACTCCGCCTCGCGGCGTCCCCAGGTGTCGATGATGGTCTGCGCGGTTGCTTCGTCCTCCGCAAGCAGCCGGTTGCCCAAGGCGACCGCGCGCGGCAGGAGATGGCGGTCGATGCCGAGATCTGCCAGCTTGAACGTCTGCTCGCCGGTCTGACGGGTGCCGAGGATGTCCCCGGGACCGCGCAGTTCCAAGTCCTTCTCGGCGATCAGGAAACCGTCGTTGGTGTCGCGCATGACCGCCAGACGCTCGCGGGCCACGGCGCTAAGTGGCGCTTCGTAGAGCAGTATGCACGTAGCCCGGGCCGAACCCCGGCCCACCCGGCCGCGCAACTGATGCAATTGGGCGAGCCCGAGGCGTTCGGCGTTGTCGATCACCATGACCGAGGCGTTGGGAACGTCGACGCCGACTTCGATTACCGTGGTCGCGACCAGCACGTCGATCTCGCCGGCCTTGAACCGTGCCATCACGGCATGCTTCTCGGCTTGCGGTAGCCGACCGTGGACGAGGCCCAAGCGCAGTCGCCCCAGCGCGACGGCCAGTTCCCGATGGACGGCCTCGGCGGCGTTCAAGTCGTTCTCCGCGTCCTCTTCGATCGTCGTGCAGACCCAGTAGCCTTGTCGGCCCGATTCGCACCAGCGGCGAACGCGGTCGATCACTTCGTCCCGGCGCGACATCGCGGCACCATGTGTCCGGACGGGCAGCCGGCCCGGCGGCAGCTCGTCGATGGTGGACACGTCCATATCCGCGTACAGCGCCATGGTGAGGGTGCGCGGGATCGGCGTCGCGGTCATCACCAGTTGGTGCGGCAGGCGGCCCTTGTCACGTAGCAGCATGCGCTGGTGGACACCGAACCGGTGCTGTTCGTCGATGATGGCAAGTGCCAGTTGGCGAAACTCGACGCCGGCCTGGAACAGCGCGTGCGTACCTACCGAGACGAGAGCCCTGCCTTCTCGAATCGCCGTGAGGCGCGTTCGCCGCTCGGGCACGCTTTGCCGGCCGGTGAGCAGTCCGACCTCGATACCAAGGGGTGCCAGCCATCCGCTCAGGGTCTCGAAGTGCTGCTCGGCCAGGATCTCCGTGGGGGCCATGAGCGCCGTCTGGCCGCCGCGCTCGGCGGCGCGGATGGCGGCGAAGGCGGCGACCACGGTCTTCCCGGATCCGACGTCGCCCTGCAGGAGACGCATCATGGGACGCTCCTGGGCGAGGTCCTCGAGCACCTCGGCGGTCGCCTTGGCCTGCGCCCGGGTGAGACGGAAACCGAGTTCGGCGAGTAGCTGCCGCCCGAGTTTCGGACCGGACGGCAAGGCGATGGTGGTCTGCCGCTTGAGGAGCGCCTGACGTCGTTTCATCACCAGGTAGTGGCCCGTCAGTTCATCGATCACGACACGTTCGCGGGCGGCATCGATTCGACGTGGCTCGTGGCTCGGGGCGTGCAGGAAGCGGATCGCGTCCATGAGATCGGGGAACTGTGTGTCGGGCAAATGGCTGGCGAGGGCCTCGTTGCACCGCGTGAGGGCCGCTTCGACCCACTTTCGGATTCGCGCCGACGTCAAGCCCAGGGTCGCGGGATAGACGGGGGTGAGTTCGGCGGCGGCGGGCGGCGGTTTTTCCCCGTAGAGTCGGTACTCGGGATGAACCATCTCGAGACCGTTGGGACCGAGTCGGACATCCCCGAAACAACGCATCCAGGCCCCCGGGCGCATCGACTGTTCCTGCCGGCGGGAGAAATGGAACAACCGGATGGTCAGGGTGCCGCGGTCATCGTTCAACCGGGTGAGCAGGGACCGTCGCCGACCGTGGTGGACGTTCGACGCCATGATCTCGCCGGTGGCCAGGCATTCCCTGCCGGGTTCCAGCTCATCGAAGGGAACCGACCGGGTCCTGTCCTGGTACCGGTAGGGCAGGTGAAGAACGAGATCCCCCAGGGTGGCAATACCGAGCCGTTCGAGCTTCTCGGCAGTACCCGGACCGACGCCGGGCAGGTCCGTTACGGGGGCGTCGGTGGGTTTGACGCCGCCGGGCGTGGCCATCAGTCGACCACGAGTATCGCGTCGATCTCCACCCGCGCGCCACGGGGCAACGCCGCAACCTGGACGGCGGCGCGCGCGGGATAGGGCTTGCGGAATTCGCGGGCCATGACTTCGTTGACGGTTTCGAAGTCGTTCAAGTCCGTGAGATAGACGGTCAACTTGACGATGTCCTCGAGGCGACCGCCGGATGCGCTCGCCACGGCGCGGAGATTGGCGAGCACCTGCTCGACTTCCCGGCGGAAACCGCCCGCGACAATCTGCATGGACTCGGGGTCGAGCGGTATCTGGCCGGACAGGTAAACCGTCCCGTCGACGACAAGGGCTTGGGAGTAGGTCCCTATCGCCTGCGGGGCGGCATCCGTGTGTACGGCTCGTCGGGGCACTGGCTTCAGTCGTCCTCGACAGCCCGCTCCGGCGCGACCGGCCGATCGACGGACTGGACCGCGGCCACCGACAACAGTCGTTGGCGCACGCGTTCGAGATGCTCCTTGTCGCGTACCGAGACTTCGAGGCGGAGTCTCGAGAGTTCCGCCGTGCGCTCGTCCACGGTGATGTTGTTGATGCCGGCATCGACCGCGTTGACCGCGTTCGCCAGTTCCGCGACGACGCCCTTGCGGCGGTTCACGCCAACGTCGAGCGTTGTTTCGAACTCGCCCTGTATCGGGCTCGACCATCGCGAGGGGATGATTTCCCGGGGGTTCCGGCGACGCAGTTCGGCGATGTTGTTGCAGGTCTCGACGTGGACGACCAGTCCCTTCCCAGGGGTCATGTGGCCAACGACGTGATCACCGGGCACCGGGCCGCAGCAGCGCGCATAGGTGATCACCAGCCCTTCACCGCCGCGAATCGCCACCGGTCCGCCGCGTTCGATGTCGACGGCTTCGTAGTCCGGGTTGTCAGCGGCCAGCAGTCGTTGCGCCACCGCATAGGCCATCAGGTTCCCGATGCCGATCTCGGCGAGCAGGTCGTCGAGCTTGCGGATGCCGAAGGCGCGGAAGACCGAGCGCAGGCGCCGGAAGTCCAGCGCCTTGATCGAGGTATTGGCGTGGCCTAGGGAGCGGTCGAGCAGCAGCCGGCCCAGGCGCACCGACTCCGAGCGTTGCTGCACCTTGAGTGCTTGACGAATCGCGGCGCGGGCACGGCTCGAAACCGTGAACGTCAGCCAATCCGGGCTTGGCCGTGCCTCCTCCGCCGTGATGATCTCGACCGTTTGACCCGACTCGAGCGTTGCGGACAAAGGCGCCAGGCTGCGGTCGATCCGGCAGGCGACGCAGTGGTTGCCGATGTCGGTATGGATCGAATACGCGAAGTCGATGGGACACGCGCCCCGGGGTAGCTCCAGGATTTCCCCTTTCGGCGTGAACACGTAGACCTCGTCCGGGAACAGGTCGATCTTCAGGCTTTCGATGAACTCCAGCGAGTTGCCGGCGCGGCGCTGAAGGTCGAGAAGCCCGGCAACCCACTGCCTGGCGCGCACGTGACTGCCTTCCGCCGCCACGTCGTTCTTGTAGAGCCAATGGCCGGCGATGCCGTTCTCGGCCAGCGTATCCATCTGCCGGGTGCGGATCTGGACCTCGATGGGCACGCCGTGCATGCCGACCAGTGCCGTGTGCAGGGACTGGTAGCCGTTCGCCTTGGGAATGGCGATGTAGTCCTTGAAGCGGCTCAGGACGGGCTTGTAAAGATTGTGTACGACGCCAAGCGCCCGGTAGCAGGTGTCTACCCGGTCGACGATGATCCGGAATCCGAAGACATCCATGATGTCGCCGAAGGACTTGTGCTGGGTCTTCATCTTCCGGTAGATCGAGTAGATGTGCTTCTGACGACCGATGACGTTCGCGTCGATGCCTTCGCGCTGAAGACTTGCCTGGATGGATCGCTGCAGTTGCTCCATCATGCCCTTGCGCCGTCCACTTGCCGACTCCACCGCGCGCTGGATGCGATCGGCGCGCAGCGGATAGAGTGCCTGGAAGGCCAAATCCTCGAACTCGACACGAACCGTATTCATGCCCAATCGATTCGCAATGGGGGCGTAGAAATCCAGGGTTTCCCGCGCCGTGCGCTTGCGCTTGTCCAAAGGCATGACACCGATGGTGCGCATGTTGTGAAGGCGGTCGGCAAGCTTGACCAAGATGACGCGCAGATCGCGCGCCGTGGCCATGGCCATCTTCTGGAAGTTCTCCGCCTGGGCTTCGGCGCGGGAGTCGAAAATCGTCGACAGTTTGGAGACCCCGTCGACGATCTCCGCCACCTCGGCACCGAACGATCCGGCGAGGGATTCCTTGGATACGCCGGTGTCCTCGAGCACATCGTGCATGACCGCCGCCATGATCGATTGATGGTCCATGCGCATCCCGGCAAGGATGGCGGCGACGGCGAGCGGATGGGTGATGTATTGGTGGCCAGTGCGGCGATACTGGCCGGCGTGGGCGTTCTCCGCGAATCGATAGGCGCGCCGAACCGCTTCGACTTCCTGCTCGGGCAGATAGTCGAGCAGGGTCTTGAGCAATTCATCGATGTCGACGGGAACGGCGACCTCGGGCGCCGTTGCCCGGGCGCGCAGTTGGTTCTGGAAATAGGAACCGGTTCTGTTTTCTGGACGAGTCTTGCGCTCGGCGACCTCCGCAACGGCAGCGACCGGGTCCGCTAACGCGGTGGTCGTGACACCGGATAGGGGTGGGTCGTCATCGGCGAAGCGTTGACGAAGTTCAGAAATCGTCTGCTCGGTCATCTCCCAAGCCGCCAAAGGGGTGGTGCAGTTCCTCTTCGTCCGCGATGGGGATTTCGGCGGCGTCCAGCACCTCGTCGGTGATCAGACCCTCGGCGATTTCCCGCAACGCGATGACCGTGGGCTTGTCGTTCTCTTCCTCGAGAAGGGGCTCCGCGCCTTGGTGCATCTGCCGCGCACGCCGGGTCGCACGCATCACGAGTTCGAAGCGGTTGTCGACATGGTCAAGGCAGTCTTCAACGGTAACGCGGGCCATCTGCTCTCCCAAAAACGGCGGTTGCTGCGGACAGTTACATAATGTTACAGCGATTCATACCGGATTTGTTGATCCACGGCATATCAGTTTGAATCGTTGTTGCCCACTTCCGGATGACACGCCGTACGGGGAGACCCTTGGGGTCGCCGGTTTCGACCCGGGCGGCCGGTGAGGATTCACGCCGCGCGGCCGTTGGGTGCGACCGCAGACGCGGGACGGGGCAAGCCCGTCCGCTACGGCCATTGTTTCCAGCACGTCGCGCCCGGCCCCGGAGTGTACCGTTCAACCATGCCGGGGTGGCATGCCCGCCAAGAGCTCGGCGAGCAGCGTGGAGTGGTCCTGGGGCTCGACCGACTTGCCATACCGAGTCGCCTCAACGATTTGTCTGAGTTTTGAGACCGCGTCTTCGAAGTCGTCGTTCACAACGATATGGTCGAACTCGCCGTGGCGGGACATGTCGGCCACGGCTTGCTGAACGCGCTTGGCGATCACCTCGGGCGGGTCTTGGCCGCGGGTGTTCAAACGCTCGATAAGGGCGGACAGGGACGGCGGCAGGACGAATATCGTAATCGCGTCGGAATGGCGTTCGCGGATTTGCGCAGCCCCCTGCCAGTCGATCTCCAGAATCACGTCGCGACCGGCGGCGAGTTCCTTTGCCACGGTCGCGCGGGAGGTGCCGTAGGCATGGTCGAATACCACGGCCCACTCCAGGAACTCGCCCGCGTCGCGGAGCGAGGCGAAGGTGGCGGCGTCGACGAAGTGGTAGTGGACGCCGTCGGTCTCCGAAGCACGCTTCGGACGTGTCGTGTGCGATACCGAGACGACCAGCGACGGACTCCGCTCCAGGAGTTCCTTGATCAGGGTCGTCTTGCCGGCGCCTGAGGGTGCCGACACTACGAACAGGTGGCCGCGCCCGGGCACGGCTGGGGCGTCCTTCACTCGACGTTCTGCGCCTGCTCGCGCATCTGCTCGATGACGACCTTGAGATCCACCGCCAGGTGTGCGGCTTGGGGCAGAAGCGACTTGGCGGCCAACGTGTTCGCCTCGCGGTTGAGTTCCTGCATCAGGAAGTCGAGGCGCCTCCCGCAGGGTGCGTTCGAGTCGAGACTTCGCCGAGTCTCAGCGACATGGATGTCCAGGCGGTCCAACTCTTCGGCGACGTCGGCCTTCTGCGCCAAGAGGGCGATTTCCTGTTCCAGGCGGTCGCGATCAACCTGCTTCGCCAGTTCGTGGACTCGACCCTGCAACCGCTCGCGTAGCGTGTCGCCTTGACGCGCGATCAGGTCTCGAATCGAAGCCGCTGTCTCTTCCAACACCGCCAGCCGCTCGCGCAAGAGCCTGTCGAGCTTGGCACCCTCGCTTTGCCGATGGTCGACGAGATCGTCGACGGCAACGCAGAAACTCGTCTGCGCCGCGGCCTTGAACCGTGCGAGGTTCTCGGCGTCGTCCTGGACCACGCCGGGAAATCGCAGAATCTCCATGGGGTCGAGGGCGCCGGCTGACGGCACGCGGCGGCGGATGTCCTCGACAGCCGCAAGCAAGCCGGCGAGGGCGCGTTCGTTCAGGCGGGGCGCAACGCCGGCATGGCCCGCCGCGAAGCGCAGGGTCGCGTCGATCTTGCCGCGCTGGATTCGACTCGCGGCGAGTTCCCTCAACTCGGGTTCGAGGTCGCGGAACGGTTCGGGCAGGCGGAAGGCAATCTCGAGATAGCGGTGGTTGACGGACCGGATCTCCCAATCCAACGAGTCCCCTTGGGCGCGTCCGAATGCGGTCATGCTCGCCACCATCGACCCATTATAATCGGCGCGGGCAAGGCGGAACGCGCAAACACATGGGTGTCAACCGGCCAAGCGGTCGAGCGGCGAACGAGCTGCGGCCGGTGGCGATCACACGCGGTTTCACGAAACACGCGGCGGGATCCGTGCTGGTCGAGTTCGGCGACACGAAGGTCATCTGTACGGCCAGCGTGGAAAACGGCGTGCCATCGTTCCTGCGCGGCCAGGGTAGGGGTTGGATCACGGCCGAGTACGGCATGCTCCCGGCCTCCACGCACACGCGCTCGGACCGCGAGGCGACCCGTGGCAAGCAGGGCGGCCGCAGCGTGGAGATCCAACGCCTGATCGGTCGGTCGCTACGCGCGGCAGTCAACACCAAACGGCTCGGCGAACGCACGGTCAAGATCGACTGCGATGTTCTGCAGGCCGATGGGGGCACCCGCACGGCCTCGATAACCGGCGCGTGCGTGGCCTTGGTGGATGCGTTGACGAAGTGCGCCCCTGCCGCGCTCGTCGGACTCGTCGCTTCCGTGTCGGTCGGGATCTACCGGGGTTGCTGCGTCCTGGACCTGGACTACGCGGAGGACTCTCGTGCCGAGACGGACATGAACGTCGTCATGATGGACGGACGCGGTTTCATCGAGGTCCAGGGAACGGCCGAGAACGGCGCTTTCGCGCGCGATCAACTCGACGAATTGCTGGGCCTCGCCGAGGCGGGGATCGGCACGCTGTTGGAAGCGCAACGAAAAGCGCTTGAGCAATGACCGAGGCGATGGGATCCGGAGGTGAGGACTTTCTCCGGGCAATGCTAGAACGCGACGCCCTGATGTTCGGGGACTTCGTCCTGAAGTCGGGTCGTCGGAGTCCGTATTTCTTCAACCTCGGTGCCGTCGCGGACGGTTCGGGGCATGCCATCGTCGGCGCGGCGTACGCGAACGAGGTGGCACGTTTGCCGGTACGGCCGGACGTCCTGTTCGGGCCGGCGTACAAGGGCATTCCTCTCGCCGTCGCGACGGCGATGGCGCTCGAGCGGAATCACGGCATCGCCATCGGTGCGGCGTTCAACCGCAAGGAGGCGAAGGCGCACGGCGAAGGCGGTTCTTTGGTCGGCGCGGCGATGGATGGGCGCAAGGTGGCCATCGTGGATGACGTGGTCACGGACGGGGCGGCCAAACGGGAGGCCCACGAGACGATCGTCGCCGCCGGCGGCGAAGTGGTCGGCATCGTACTCGCGTTGGACCGGCAGGAACCGGCAACCGATCGCGGCGTGACGGCCGTAGCCGCGCTAGAGCAGGACCTCGGTGTGCCCGTACGTTGCGTAGCGAACGTCGACGACCTGCTGGCGTTCCTCGAGTCCGATGGCGGCTTCGAGGGCGAGCGAGAGGCTCTGCAGGCACATCGGCTTCGTAACCACGTTCGGGGGATCCGCTAACACCGTACGGCGTTTTCCGTGCCTCGCCATCCCGACAATGCTGTGCCGCGACGCGATCCGCGTTCGGATCGTCTGCGTAGCGACCTGGCAACGCTTTGGTGTGCCTTCAGAACGGCGCGTGCAGCATCACGAACAATGCGAAACCAACCGCCCCAACGGGCACCAACAGGACGGTACGAAGGGCCGAGAACCCCCGGATACGCATGGAGACGATGTCGTCTATCGCCACCTCGACGTCTCTACCAATGGCCCTGCCGCGCAAGGCTTGATCGTCCACCGTATAGACCTCCATGACGTGCTCGTCGCCGTCCGAATCAATCACTTCGATCCGATTGCCCGGCACGACGAGCGGTCCTGACCGGATGGCCGAGTGAAGCTCGTCGTCCTGCATTTGGATCGGTTGCAGACTCGTACACCCGGCAATTGCGAGGCACGGCAGGATCAAGGCGATGCGCCTCATGCCGACTATCCCTCAAATCCCGGCATTGTAGCGTGCGCCAATGGCAGGCGAGCACGTGGCCACTCTGTGAGTGCAGCACCCCGTTGGCCGTTCCCGACGCCTTGCGCCTTGGCACGGCACGACGTGCGATATGCGGCGCGACACTAGGAAACCTCTGTTCAAGTCTGTCCCTGGACTTGAACAGTAGCGAAACAAATAGTTTCACGTGTAAATTCAATGGCTTACGCCATCGAATTTGGCGGCACATCCCTGTGCCTCGCTAGGGAAGGTCTTGTTCAGACCTTCCCTAGAACAGCGCTCGCGCCAATACCTGCCACTGGTTGGTCCAACCCTCCGTGGGCTGGGTTTTGAACTCGCTTCTGACGAACTGGCTTATCCGCCCTTCGGCGCTGGCGAGGAGGAGGTTCGCGGCGGCGGCGGCGGAGAGCGGTGGTGGCGTGGCGCGGATGGCGTAGGCTTCCCGGATGATCTGCCGCAACTGCGTCTCGATGCGGTCGTAGAACTGGCGCATGCGCTGGCGCAGCCGTTCGGTCTCGCCCTGCAGCGCTTCCCCGGCGAACAGGCGGGCGAACCCCGGATTCCGCTCGCAAAAGGCAAGTAGCAGCATTAGGACTGCGGCGCACCGGGGCTCGGGGTCGCCGTGTTCGTCGACGATCTGACCAACGCGTTCGAACACGGTGGCTTCGGCGAACGCGATCAGCCCGTCGATCATCTTCGCCTTGCTGGGGAAATGCCGGTATAGGGCGGCTTCGGAGACGCCGATGTGCTTGGCCAGCGCTGCGGTGGTGATCCGCGACCCGGGGTGGGTCTCGAGCATGGCTGCGAATGCCTGCAGGATCTGTTCTCGTCGATTCGACCGAGGTGCCCTGTCAGCCATCCGTTGATTTCCCTTCGCCGGCCCTCGTCCGAGCTTCGACCGGATCCTTGATCAGTGTGCCGACGCCGCCGTCCGTCAGGACCTCCAGCAGGAGGGCGTGCGGTACGCGACCGTCGATGATGTGCGCTGCCGCAACGCCACCGGCTACAGCGGCGAGCGCACACTCGACCTTGGGCAGCATGCCGCCTTCCACGGTGCCGTCTGCAAGGAGCCGTTCGGCGTCGCGCCGAGAGAGACCGGTGAGGGTCTTGCCTTCGCCATCGAGTATGCCGGGTGTGTTGGTCAGCAAAATGAGCTTCGCGGCAGCGAGGTGTTCCGCGACGGCGCTGGCGACCAGGTCCGCGTTGATGTTGTACGACTCGCCGTCCGCGCCGACGCCGACCGGGGCGATGACGGGGATGAAGCCGCGCCCGATCAGGGTATCGAGAACGCCGCTGTCCACCTCGGCCACCTCGCCGACGTGGCCGATGTCGATGATCTCCGGCGCATCGTCGATACCGTGCAGGTTCTGCCGCCTGCGCGTGAGTTTGCGTGCCCGGATGAGATCCGCGTCCTGGCCGGTGATGCCGACGGCGCGCCCGCCGGCGGCATTCAACAGCGAGACGATGTCCTTGTTGACCAATCCGCCGAGCACCATCTGCACGACATCCATGGTGGCGGCATCCGTGACCCGCATGCCGTCCACGAACTTGGTGGGGATGTTCAGCCGGTCCAGCAGGTCGCCGATTTGGGGGCCGCCGCCATGCACGACGATCGGATTCATGCCAACCAGTTTCATGAGGACGACATCGCGGGCGAACGCCCGCTTGCATCCCTCGTCGACCATGGCGTTGCCGCCGTACTTGACGACGATGGTGGCGCCCGCAAAGGCACGGATGTAGGGCAGCGCCTCTATGAGTACGCGGGCGGTGTCCTGGGCGCGGATGGTCATGGTTGTGCGCGGAACGACAGCGCGGGATCGATGGCGGCGAGGGCCGCATCGAACACGCCCTGGATGCGATCCAGCGCCTGCGCGTTGTCCGCCTCGAAGCGAAGACTCAGCACCGGACTCGTGTTGGAGGCCCGCAGCAGGCCCCAGCCGTCGGGATAGTCCGCCCGGATGCCGTCGATGGCCGTGACTTGGGCGGGCGGTCCGAACGCCGCGTTCCGGACGAGTTCGTCGATCACCTCGAACTTGCGCTGTTCGGTTGTCGCTACCTTGATCTCGGGCGTTGCCAAGGCGTTCGGGAAGGTGCCGAACACGGCGCTGGCCGGGCGTGGCTCGGCGGCCAGGATCTGAACGAGCCGCGCCGCGGCATAGATGGCGTCGTCGAATCCATACCAGCGATCCGCGAAGCAGATGTGACCGGAGAACTCGCCGCCGAGAATGGCGCCCGTCTCGCGGATCTTCGACTTGATGTGCGAGTGACCGGTTTTCCACATGATCGCCCGGCCGCCGAGGTCCCGCACCACGGCGGCCAGATGGCGGCTGCACTTGACGTCGAAGACCACTTTGGCGGCGGGAGGCGGCGCTACGATGTCGCGGGCGAACAGCATCATCAACCGATCTGGCCAAATGATCTCGCCCCGATCCGTGACGACGCCCAGCCGGTCCGCATCGCCGTCGAAGGCGACGCCGAGGTCGGCACCCGAGCGGACGACGACGTCGATCAGGTCGGTTAGGTTGGCCGCCTCGGCTGGGTCCGGGTGGTGGTTCGGGAAGTCGCCGTCGACCTCCGAATACAAGGGCTCGACGTCGCATCCCAACGCGGAAAGCAGGCGGGGGGCAACGAGGCCTGCGACGCCATTCCCGCAATCGACGACGACCTTGAGCGACCGTTCCATCGGCGTGTCGGCAACCACTTGGGCGATGTAGCGATCGATGAGATCGACCCGTGCGACTCGACCCTCGCCGGTTGCGAATCCGCCGTCCTCGCACAGTTTCCGAAGGTGCTGAATGCTCTCGCCGGAGAGTGCCTTGCCGTCGAGCACCATCTTCAGACCGTTATATTCCGGCGGGTTGTGGGAGCCGGTGATCATCACCCCGGCTTGCGTGCCGAGCACGTGAGTCGCGTAGTAGAGAAGGGGCGTGGGAACCGTGCCGATGTCGACGACCTCGATGCCACTGTCGCGGAGACCACGGACGAGTTCACGCCGTAGCGCTCCGGTACTCCCGCGCCCGTCGCCGCCAACGGCGATGCGATGCTGTCCCCCGTCGATGGCGAGGGTCGCGAACGCGCGGGAGATCCTGTAGACGGCGTCCAGGGTCAGGGTTTCGCCGACCACACCACGAATGTCGTAGGCGCGGAAAATCTCCGGGTTTGGCGCCACGCTACCCCCGTTCGCACCGGCGTCCGGCTGGGCGACGTTGCCTTCGACGGCCACGGTCAGCCTTGCCCGGCGACTGCGTACAGCGCGGCGATCTCGGCGATCAAGCGGCGGGCGATGGCGCGCTTGGGCATTTTCGACAGTTCGACCTCGCCGCCGCCGTGGATCAGCGTCACGGCGTTGTCGCTGCTGTCGAAGCCGATGGCGGCGTCCGACACGTCGTTCACCACGATCGCATCCATGCGCTTTCGCGCGCGCTTCTCCCGCGCATATTGCAGGGCGTTCTGGGTCTCCGCCGCGAAGCCGACGACGAACGGTCGCGGCTCGACGCCGGCGATGGCGCCGACGATGTCCTCGTTCTCCTTCAAGGCGACCCGAATGCCGTCCGACTCCTGGTCCGACTTCTTGAGCTTCTGGTCGTGGGTCGTGTGCGGACGATAGTCGGCCACCGCGGCGACCGAGACGAAGATGTCCGCGCCCGCCGCCCGTTCGGTGACCGCGTCCTTCATTTCCTGCGCGCTGACCACGTCGACGCGTTCAATGCCCGTTGGCGTGGCCAGGTGTACGGGACCAGCCACCAGTGTTACGTCGGCGCCTGCGTTGCGGGCGGCCTCGGCAAAGGCGAAGCCCTGGCGACCGGAACTGCGGTTGCTGATGAACCGCACCGGGTCGAGGAACTCGCGGGTCGGACCTGCGGTGACGAGCACCCGGGTGCCGGCGAGGACTCTCGGTGTGCCGACGGCTGCCGTCACCGTCTCGGCGATCTCCTCCGGTTCCATCATCCTTCCCGGTCCGAACTCGCCACAGGCCTGCTCGCCGTCGTCCGGCCCGAGAACCGTAACGCCGTCGGCGCGAAGACGATCGATGTTGCGTTGTGTCGCCGCGTGTTCCCACATTTTCACGTTCATCGCGGGAGCGACGAACACGGGCGCTGCTGTCGCCAGGCACAGCGTGGTCAACAGGTCGTCGGCGATGCCATGCGCCATCCGGGCGACTAGGTCCGCCGTTGCCGGTGCGATCAGCACGGCATCTGCCCAACGGGCCAGTTCGATGTGTCCCATCGACGCCTCGGCTTCGGCATCCCAAAGATCCGTGCGAGGGCGGTGGTCGGCAACCGCCTGCAGGGCTGTCTCCGTAACAAATTTCGAAGCGTTCCGGGTCAAGACCGGGACGACTTCTGCACCCTCGACGCGCAGATTTCTTACAAGCGAAGGGGCTTTATACGCAGCGATGCCGCCGCTGATGCCCAGTAGGATACGCCTGGCGTGGTTGTCGGTTTGCATGTCTTGGCGCGACTGGCTCGGTCGACACCGCAGGGGCTTGGGTTTGCTGCCTACGATACCACGCGCGGTCTATTGGGTCCGATCCCGAGGGGTGCCTGCTGCAAATGGCACAAGTGGCGCACATCGTCGAGTCGGCCGTCGAACGACGGTCGCGAGAACGCTTGTTCACAGTCGCATCGCCTTGCCTCAGCGATGCGGAACTGGTCGCTTCGGTGTTGGGCACAGCAAACGCCGAGACGGACACGCTCGAACTGGCCCACGAACTGCTGTCCCGCTACGGTGGCGTGCTGGGGTTGCTCACGGCAAAGGCGGAGTCCCTCCTCGCCGTGGGCCACATGCGCGATGCGAACGTGGCCGCACTCCTCGCGATTCCGGAACTACTCAAGCGGGCGGAGTCCTCGAAGCTGACCCGTGCGCCCGTGGTATCGAGTTCGGATGAGGTGCGGCGCTTCTTGGGATTGCACCTGGCGGGCGAGGAGCGCGAGGTGTTCGGGGCATTGCTGCTCGACACCCGGCATCGCCTGATCGCTGCGGAGGACATCTTCTTCGGATCCATCGACCGCACTGCGGTGTACCCTCGGGAGGTGGCGAAATGCTGTCTGCGCCACAACGCCGCGGCAGTCGTTCTGTTCCACAACCACCCGTCCGGAAACGCCGAACCGAGTCAGGGGGACCGGGACCTGACCAAGCGCCTGCAACTGCTACTCGACGAGATCGACGTGCGCGTTGTCGATCACGTGGTGGTGGCGGGTTTGCGCCGGGTCTCCATGGCCGAGCGGGGCATGCTCTGAGGTTGACTGAAGGACTGCGGCTTGATCGTGGTCGGACCCGCGAACGACGTCACGCCGTTTGGGGACGGGCTTGTCCCGTCCGGATCCACGCCGATGTATCGCAATCCGGTCGCCGCCGCCGTGTCGCGATCCGACCAACTCTGACGTGTCGCGATCCGGCCACGGCCGGCGCGTCGCGAATCCTACCCACCGAAGGGGTCGCGCGTACGGTGCGGCGCGACGGGTGGCGCGGCTACCAGTTGTATTGAATGCGTGCAACGTAGTGGGCGGGTAGCTCGGGGAGCACCACGACGCCGCCGAACAGGTTGGGGAAGTTCGAGCGGAAGTAGCGCTCGTCAGTCACGTTCTTGGCGATAACGGTCAACGACCAGTCGTCTCGCCGGTAGCCGAGGCCGATGTTCACAAGGGAGTAGGCGGGCAAGAGCACGGAATTGGAGTAGCCGGAGTGGGCTTCGGCGACGTCGACAACGCTGCCGGTCAGGGCGAGTCCGTTGCCGAAGTCGTAGGTTCCGGTCAGCGAGTGGATCGTCTCCGGCATGCCGGCGCGCCGCGCGCCTCCCTCGCCGGGCCGGATCACGTCGCCGCCGAGGGTGCCCCCGTAGAGTGCAGCGGCCGGGATCCCCGGTACGTCGTCGGCCCCGATGAAGCTGAACCGGGATCCCGACTCCAGCGTGTTGAGGTTCACGACTTCGATCCGCGAGTGGCCGAATGTCAACAGCAGCTTGTCGTTCACGGCCCAGCGGGCCTCGAATTCGGCACCCTCGGTGCGGGTCGCCTGGTTGGTCACCGTCTGCTGGGCGGCGTAGTCCGTGCGTTCCTGTTCGTAGAGCGCTACCGCGAAATACAGCGAACCGTCCAGCACGCTGCCCTTCAGACCGAACTCCGTGAGCTTCGATACATCGAAGGCCACGCCGTTGGCAATGCTCGCTGTGGCGATCTCGGCACCTTGGCCGGCGATGACGGTGGATTGCCGCGACACCGTGACATAGGGAACGAGTCCGGCGTGCGATGCGTAGCTGACGCTCGCCGTCCACGACACGCCGCCCACATCGTCGTCGGCCGCGATGTCGATGCACGATTCGTCCAGGCAGAAGTTGTTCGAACTCGCAAGCAGGAGCTTGTCCACCGGCTGGCGGCTCTCCATGCTGATGGCGTCGTAGCGCACCCCGGCGACTACGTTGAAGGCGCGCCAGGACCAGTCGAGAAGCGCCGCGACGCCTAGGTCCAGATAATCGCCGACGTAGTACTCGGTGTAGTCGTCGTGGATCTCGGTAGAGAGCAGCCGCCGGCTGAGCGCCGTCTGGGGCCGGGTCAAGTCGCGCCGGTCAAAGTACTCGTTCGTGTAGTCGTCGGCGTGTTCGAAGTCCGTATACCGCAACGAGGGAGACAACTGCACCGACGTCGCGGTCTCGCCGCGCAGAAACTCCTTGGCCAACACCAGCTTGTTCTCGAACACCCACGCGTCGTGGAACTGCGAGAACCCGTAGTCGTTCTCGTTCAAGTTCTCGTAGGTCTCGAAGAACATCTGGTTGCGCCACTGCCACCCGTTGGCCGCGTCCAGTTGCGCATCGAAGTAGAGCGTCAGAACCTGGTTCTCGAGGGTGTCATCCGGTGCCACCAGCACCTGGTCGCCCGACAAGGTGCCGGTGCCGGGGTCCAGCAATCCGAGCAGGTCCGGCACACAGCCGAATACGAGCGTTTCGCCGATGGTGCACGCTCCCGGAAAGGGACCCGGCCCGAGGGATGCCGTCGTACCGGGAACGAGCCCGGCGGCGAACGGGTTCAGGTCGGTGAAGCCATCGCCGTCGATGTCGAACTCTTGGTGCGAGATGTGGCCGTCGCCGTCGGCATCCAGCGACGCGGGGCTACCCGTCACGTAGGTGCCGTGGTCGATGAGGTCTTGGGTCAGGCGATTCCAGCCTGCGATCTGGTTGCCGGTAAAGTCGTGGACCATGCCCCCGAACTGCAGGTGGAAGGTGGCGGTGGGGCTCATGTCGAAGGACGCCTGCAGGAGCATCTGGTCGATGGCGCTGTTGCGGTAGTAGCTACCTGAGTCCTCCAACTCCGCGTAAAGCCAGTAGCCGAAGTCGTGGCCGGCTAGATTCCCGGGGCCACCCAGTTCGGCATTGACGATCCGCTTGTCCCAGGAACCCACGTTGAAGCTGACCGAGCCCGTGCGTTCGGCAATGAACTCCCCGGTCTCCTCGATCCTGGCGGACTTCGGGTTGAAGTTCAGGTAGCCGCCGATCTTCGACGGACCGTGAATGGGCGAAGCCGGCCCGCGGACGATGTCGATCCGGTCGGATGCGCCGATGGGCGTCGGATAGTTCCCCGGGTTGTCCAACCGTCGAACCCCGCGGAAGTACGTCTCGCCGATCGTGCCGCGAATGTCCAGCGACCCGGCAACACCGAAGAACGACTGCGTAAAGGTCCCCGGTGCAGCCACGATCAGTTCGTCTATGTCGCTCATGTTGTAGCGATCCATCATCTCCTCGCTGATCGTCGAAGCCGACCTCGGCGTCGCCAGGATCGACTTGTCGAAGCCGTAGATGGCCCGCACATCCACCCCCGGCAAACTGTCGAGACTGCCGACAACGACCAACTCCTCCACGCCGTCTTTCGTGTCCTGATCGGACGTGTCCTCGTCCTCGGCGTGGATGAAGGCGGGCACCAAGGCGGCCAGTAGCGCGAGCAAGCGACTCAGCGGGATGGGGGAGTTCATGAGACGGTCGACCAGATGGGAGGCGGCAATCATGGAGCCCGGCGCAGGTCACTTCAACCGAGGTCTCCAACGACCAACGTCGCCACTGCCACCCTAGTCGGAAAGCCGCGCCACCAACCGGGGTCGTCCAGGTTCGTCCCGGCCTCGACGTGGCGAAACATCGCCCATTTGTTGCCCAAGCTCCAATGATTGGCGCGAGCCCGACCCCGACGGGAAAGCGCCGCTTCGATCACGGCTCGTTTGAGTCGCTCACCCTCGCCCTCCGCAGCTCGGTTGCTTGGTGACCGTCGCCGTAGACGAGGCGTGGATAGGCTTGGCCCTAGCGTGCCCGGACCGAACATCGCCCTTTTCGTTTGCCGCAACGTGTTTGCTCGTACGCCCTAAGCCGCTGGACATCGTCCTTTCGATGGCGATGCCCGTTCCGCTTGTCCACCCCTTGCCCACCGCGACTCGTTATTCTTTTTGGGGGATCGTCCCCGTGGACGAGGCGTGGACAAGCCACCGGCGCCCGGTGGTTCCGAACCGAACATCGCCCCATTCAAAGGCCGGG
>JAPPGK010000095.1 GCA_028821405.1 Gammaproteobacteria bacterium
CGACCGCGTCACGGTTCGGTCGATTTCACCCTCACTTTCTCATTGGACAGCGGGCGTATGCCGACGCCTGTATCATTTTGAAAAATCCTGCCGAGGCCTTGCTCGCCGTTTCCGCGGGCGGACCAACGCCAGCCTTCCGAGGCAGGACAGGGCCCCTTCGAGCGGGGCGTGATCGCGAATCGAGTACAATCCCAATAAAGCCCACCGGTGGGATCTGCGCGGATGTCTCCCAACCACAACGCCGCCCCGAGATGGCCTTTCGACCACACCTGGTCGAAGCGGCAAGGTCGCCGGGTTGGTTCGATCAGCGTCTTGATTGCGGCGTTGGCGTGCTATTCCTCAACGAGTGTCCGCGGGCAGGAAGAAACGCCGCAGGACAAGGGCTTGAGGATTGCGCAGGAGGCCAGCGCCCGCAACGAGGGCTTCGAGGACTTCACCGCCGGACTGACGATGTTGTTGCGGGACCGGCACGGTCGCGAGAGCGTTCGCCAGATGCGCTTCAAGGTCCTCGAAGTATCCGGCGATGGCGACAAGAGCCTGTTCGTATTCGATCAGCCACGGGACGTGCGGGGAACCGCGCTCCTGACCCATGGCCACGCGAACACGCGCGACGACCAGTGGCTGTATCTCCCGGCACTCAAAAGGGTGAAGCGCATCAATGCATCGACCCGTTCGGGATCGTTCATGGGGAGCGAGTTCTCCTACGAGGACATGAGCCCTCCCGAGGTGGAGGAATCCACCTACAAGTATCTCCGCGACGAGCCCTGCGGCGACTTGACATGCACCGTGATCGAGCAAGTCCCCTTGGATGAGAAGTCCGGTTACAGCCGCAAGGTCGTCTGGCAGGACACGGGCGAATTGCGAACCTTGAAAATGGAACTCTACGACCGCAAGGACTCGCACCTGAAGACGCTCACGTTCGCGGACTACCGGTTATACCTCGATCAGTATTGGCGGGCCCAAGAGCAGACGATGGTGAATCACCTCACCGGGGCGAGCACGGTACTCAAATGGACCGATTTCCAGTTCCGCACCAATCTTGACGACAGCGAATTCACCCAAACGGCGCTTCGACGCGTCCGCTGATGCGATTCGGCCTCGCCATTGCGGGCCCCCTGCTCATGGCCGCCGCAGGTGCCGGTGCACAGATTCTCGAATTCTCCGGGGACGCGAGCCTGCAGGCGCGTTGGTATCCGGAGTCGCCGGCTTTCCCGGGTCAACGTTCAAGCACTGGTGGGCTGGTCGTTGAACCGACCCTCTATGGCGACATCGCCCCGAGCGCGAGTCTCACCGTAACCGCGCTCTATCGCTACGACAGCGCCGACTCGCGGCGCACGCATGCGGACGTGCGCGAAGCCTATTTTCTGACCCATGGAGATTGGGGCGAGAACTCCTGGGAGCTTCGGCTGGGTCTCGACCGCGTTTTCTGGGGTGTGGCCGAGTTGCACAACCTCGTGGATGTCGTCAACCAGTTGGACCTCGTCGAGCACCCTCGAGACCGCCCCAAGCTGGGTCAGCCCATGGTGCATCTGACGGTTTCCGGTGACTGGGGCATCGCCGAGTCGTTTCTGCTGCCCTATCATCGCAAGCGCACGTTTCCCGGTCGTGCCGGCCGCCTCCGGTCGAGCCTTCCGATCGACGAGGACGGACGCTACGAGAGTGGTGCCGAAGAACGCCACGTCGATCTTGCATTTCGCTACAGCCATTCCGTGGGCCTGCTCGATTTCGGTCTGAGCGCCTTTGTCGGCACGAGTCGCGAGCCGTCCTTTCTGCTTGGCCGCCAATACGAGCCGTCGTCCGCATCCGATGCGCCGGCGATCCCCGCCCCGGGATGGGACGAGCCCGTCGTCTATGCGGGATGGGACGAGCCCGTGCCCTACTATGAGCAGATTCGGCAGTTCGGGCTCGATGCACAACTCACCACCGAGCCTTGGCTCTACAAGATGGAAGCCGTATACCGTAGCGGCGCCGTCAATCTCCTGGGTCAGGAGGAGGACTACAGCGCCTTCATCTTCGGCATGGAACGCACCGTGTACGCGTTGTTCGGCTCCGCCGCAGACCTGACCTTCCTCGCCGAGTGGCTCTACGACGATCGCGGCAGCCGTGCCACGAGCGTCTGGGCCAACGACCTGTTCGTCGCGGGTTTTCTTGCGTTCAACGACGTCCGGGGCACCGAGCTTGTCGCTGGCCTCCTGGGCGACCTCCGCCATGACTATCGCGCACTCAGCATTGAACTGAAACGCCGCCTGTCGGACAGTTGGTCGGTGCGCGTGGAAGTGATCGCGAACCTACGCGTCGACCCGCAAGATCTGACCTACGATGGACGACGCGACAGCTTCCTCGGGGCCGGGCTCACGTTCAGCTTTTGACGGCTGCCGACGGTGCTAAGATCGCGGCAGTTGCCGCACACGGCCTAAAATACCTGCCGACGAGGGCAAGCAAGCAAACAGGTTGCGGGAATCGCCCGGGGTGATACAGCCAGGCAGCAAGTCGCTACGCAAGATCGCGGTTGTCGGACGGGGAACCGCGGGATCCTTGGCGGCCGCCAGCGTGACGCGCCTCCACCCCGACCGCGACCACGAACTGCACCACATATACGACTCGCGCATCCCGGTCATCGGTGTAGGCGAAGGCAGTTGGCCTAGCCTGGTGCAGGAGTTGCACCAACTGACGAATCTGCCCCACGAGACCATCCAGCAGCAGTTGAACGGAACTCGAAAATACGGCGTTGCATTCGAGGGTTGGGGACGGCGCGGTCGAGACTTCACCCACTTCTTCACACCGCAACAGGTGTCCTACGCCTACCACCTCTCAGCCGATTTCATGGGCGAGCTGCTGCAGACAAGCACGCGTGCACAACACATCGACGCGAAGGTGCTCGACATCACCCCGGTGGAAGGCGGCGCGGAGGTCACATTCGAGGGACGGGCACCGGAACGCTACGACCTCGTGTTCGATGCCCGCGGATTCCCCAGGGAACTCGATCCAACGGAGCACATCGATATCTCCTTCATCCCCACCAACACGGCCGTCATTCGTCGCTGTCCGTCCATCATCGAAGCAGCAGATGGGCCGGTTCTGCAACATACCTATACCCGCGCCGTTGCGCGTCCGCACGGTTGGGTCTTCGTGATTCCGCTGACGGCGCACACCTCCTACGGCTACATCTTCAACCGCGATGTGACGAGCCTTGCCGATGTGGAATCGGACTTCGACGCGTTCCTTGAAGCCGACGGCGTCTCGGAATTCGAGCAACGCGCCGTCATCCGGTTTCCCAATTTCGTACACCGGCGAATCTTCGATGGTGCAATCGCGCGCGTCGGAAACGCAGCGGCTTTCATGGAGCCGTTGGAAGCGACGGCCATCGTGTCCGCCCAGTTGCAGATCGGAATGGTCCTCCAGATGCGACTGAACCGTCCCATCGAGCATCTCCAGCGCGACGCACCGACGGTCAATCGGTTCCTCATCAACAACATGCTCTGCTACGGCCTGTTCGTCGGGTGGCACTATTCCTGCGGCTCTAAGTACGACAGCGATTTCTGGCGTCACGCCCGCGACCAGGCCTGGCCGAACCACCGCCACGCCACAGCCCCCGAGGCCGTGGATTGCGCCGCGCTAGAGAAATTCGACGAGATGATCGAATTGCTGAACCAGCCTGTCATCGACAAGGAGGACTGGCATCGGATGTGCGCGGTCCCACTCACCAGCTACGCCCAGATGTCACAGGGCCTCGGCTACTAGCCGGCACGGGCAGACAACAGCCTCGGATCGGACGATGCGGCGCTGCGTCGGGAGTCGTAGGGGCGAGGCTTGCCCTCACGCGTGGGCAGCGCGACGGGCAGGGGTCAGTTGGGTCCTGCCCACGAAGCCGGGTCGAACCGTTCGCCCGTGATCCCCTGCGAATCCGGACCGATCAGGAACAGGTAGAGTCCCATGTGATCCTCGGGCGTGGGCAGCGCCCCGGGGTCCTCGTCCGGATAGGCCGCCGAGCGCATCGCCGTCCGGGTCGCCCCGGGATTCAGGGAGTTGACCCGGATGCAACCGGTCCGCGTCTCGTCGGCGAGGACATCCACGAGCCCTTCGAGCGCGAACTTGGAGACCGCGTACGCGCCCCACGCCGCTCGCCCCCGACGGCCCACACCGGACGACGTGAACACCACCGACGCGTCGGGGGACTCCTCGAGCAGCGGCATCAGCGCACGGGTCACGATGAACGCGGCATTGACATTGACGTGCATGATCTCGAGCCAGTCCGCGACCGGGTACTCCGCGATGGATGTCCGCGGTCCCAACAGCCCGGCGTTGTGGAGAATGCCGTCCAACCGCCCATACTCGCGTCGTATGGCGTGGTAGAGGATCGTCGCGGCATCCTCGCTGGCGTGCTGGAGGTCGGCGGGCACGACCACCGGGCGCGTCCGGGTCTCCGACTCGATCGTGTCGAACACTGCTTCCAGCTTGCTCTCGGTCCGCCCGAGCAACACAACGTCGGCACCGTGTCGGGCATAGGCCAGCGCCGCGGCCCGACCGATGCCGTCCCCGGCGCCGGTGACCAGGATCACCCGGCCAGCGAGGAGGTCGACCCGAGGTTTGTAGGAGGCGTCAGCTCTTTCGGGCATGCAGCATGTAGTTGACGCCCACATCGGTCACCAGTCGGCAACTGCGCGTGAACGGGTTGTAGGAGACGCCCGTTATGTCCAGCACCTCGAGTCCGGCATCCCGACAGGATCGGGCCAGTTCGGACGGGCGGATCAGCTTCTCGTAGTGATGCGTGCCCTTCGGAAGGATGTTCAGCAAGTGCTCGGCCCCGACGATCGCGAGGGCGAACGCCTTGGGCGTACGGTTGATGGTGGCGAGAAACACATCGCCTCCCGTGGCCGTCAGCGCAGCCAACGCCCGTACCGTCGAGTTGATGTCAGGCACATGTTCCAAGGTCTCGAGGCAGGTGACCAGATTGAACTCGAGAGGCGACGTTTCGAGAAAGGTCTCGGCCGTCGCCTGGATGTAGTCGATGCCCTCAATACCGCGTTCCGCTGCATGCAGCCGGGCCACCGCCAGCGGGGCATCGCCCGCATCGATGCCGGTGACCTCTGCACCGAGTTCCGCGAGTGCCTCGGTGACCAATCCGCCGCCGCAGCCGACATCGAGCACCCGGGCCTCGTCGATCGCGATGCCCGATCGCCGCTTGATGTACTCGAGGCGAGGCCCGTTGATGTCATGCAGCGGTTTGAAGTCGCCGTCCGTATCCCACCACCGGTGCGCCAGCGCCTCGAACTTGGCGATCTCGTCCGCGTCGACGTTGATCATGGATCCGCCTTGCTGTAACCGCCGGCAACGATACCACCCGCGGGATGAGGGGTGTTCATGGCCCGGCGAGGGCTGGCGGATCCACCGGTGCTTTGCGGGTCCGTATACGACGCTTCAACCAGCGCCCGTTCGCCGGCGGTCAGAATGATGCGTTCGAGTTCATCCTGTTCGACGGCATCTTGGCCGTCCGGGACCGCCCGTGTACGACGCAGCTCACGATCCGGTCAGAAGGGCAATTCCAGTGCTCGACACAGGAACCGCATGAAGCCCTTGCCGGCGGCGAACAGGGTGAACACCTCGTCCGCGAGCCCGGGGCTCGCCGCCCGCCCCGGCGCCATGCGATGGGTGCCGATGAAGTCCTTGCGCATCAAGTCGTCGACATAGCAGTGGTCGGCCGGGAAGCCTCGGGGAGGGCGCTTTAGACTTGCGCCGCCTAACTCGAACACATCCCGGAAGGGCCTTGCGTCACGAACGCGTTTCCAGCTTGCGCCGTTGTCCATGATCGCGGCCCGGATCGCCGCCAGCGCGTCGCGTTCCGGGTGCCACATGCCGACGCCAAGAAAGCACTCGTCGTTGTCGAGGTGAAAGTAGAGGCCCGGGGCGTGAACGTCCTTGGCCTGCTCGTGACGGAACTGGATGCCAATGTTGGTCTTGTACGGCGTCTTGTCCTTGGAGAACCGGGTGTCGCGGTAGACGCGCATCAACGAGCCGCCGGTTCGTTTCGGAATCGCGACCAGGTGTCTCGAGATCGTCGGCAGGCGATCGCCAACCGCGACGATGAAATCCAAGGCGGGCTCGAGCACGTCGGTGTCGTACCGCGCCTTGTTGGCCTGGAACCAGTCGCGGTTGTTGTTGTCCCCGAGTTCGGCCAGAAAGCCCAGCGTGGCCGTACCGAATCCTGCGAAGTTCCCCATCTGCGCGACCTCCAACACCTGCCTAGGTTATGTTTGCGCGCACGGCGTGGCCGGAGTCAACCCTCGCGTGCGAATGCACCCGGCAATCACGACGCAATACGAGATGGGGATCCGCAGCATTACGCGCAGGGCCTTCGCCGGTGTTCGGTTCGGGTGCACCGGGCAGTTTGCATCACCACGCCTCGTCCACGGCGACGGCCGCGGCGGGCCGTGTTTGGCGCGGCACCAAACGGGGAATCTTGATGAGAGGAGCGACGGCTCGTCGGACGCGGCGTCGTACGCAACAGCACGACCCGTCGAACGAATAGGGCGATGTTCGGTTCTGGGGCACCGGGTACCGGTGGCTTATCCACGCCTCGTCCACGGGGACGGTCCCCCATGCAAACCGAGTCGCCAGTGGGCGAGGGGTGGATAGGCCGAACGGGCATCTCCATCGACAACGGCAATGTGCCGGCGATGTTCCCGTTGCACGCGGAGTCGGACGAACCCGCACGACCTGGCCTTTGAATGGGGCGATGTTCGGTTCGGGGGTGCCGGGCACCGGCGGCTTATCCACGCCTCGTCCACGGGGACGATCCCCCAAAAATAACGAGTCGCGGT
>JAPPGK010000012.1 GCA_028821405.1 Gammaproteobacteria bacterium
TCGCGTTGGAATCGGCCTTTGGCTTCACCCTCACTTCGCGTTGGACAGTACGGGCATGTTCCCGCCTGCGGTCGAAGCGCTATGCTTAGGTGGATGTGCGTTCGCGCTTGAACAAAGATGGAAGTCGACAAGAGTTCCTCCACCACCGGGCAACTGCCCATTGTCCCCGACCACGACGAAACGGTCGCGCGCCTGCGCGAAGAGAACGCACGCCTTAGCGCCGAACTCGCGCGGCTGCGTAGGGTGACGGAGGAGTCGGCGGGTACAACCTGGGAAGCCGAGATGGCGCGCGGAATCGCCTACGCCGATGGTCAGTCGCCCACCAGTTCCCTGTCGGCAGGGAGGTTGCTCAAACAACTTGCCGGTCTGTCGAAGGAGCGCATGAAGGCAGGCCTCATCAGGAACAGCAGCGAACTCGAATACCTCCCGAAACCCTGCACCGACGAGGCCCAACTCGAAGCGGACTTCGTTCGCTGGGGCTACTGCCTCGTCAAGGACGCCATGTCCCCGGAGCAGGTGCGGGCCCAGGTGGACCGCTTGGTGGACCAGGCCGAAGCGGAGCAAAGCCTCAAAGCCGGCATCATGACCAGCCGGAACGAAACCGCCCAGCTCGTCAACAACCTGGTTCTCAAGGGCGCGGTGTTCCGTGACGCCGTGGAGTTCAAGGAGTCGGCGGCCCAACGCGGCCCGCTGGTGGACCGGCTGCTCACCAAGGTGATGGGCGAGGGCTTCGGCTTGGGCTGCGCCCACGGATCCATCGTGCACCAAGGCGGCGGCCTGCAGGAACTGCACATCGACCAGGGCGGCATGCCGATGCCCTATCCGCCGTTCCCATTCGGTTCCCTGATCATCTGGTGCTATACCCAGTTCGACCTCGACAACGGGGCCACGTACTGCGTGCCCGGCTCGCACCGAAGCGCCACCGGCACGACCCGCTTCCGCGATGGTGTCGACCTGGTGCGGCTGGTTGAAGGCGAACCCGGGCTCGTTGCGATCTGCGCACAACCCGGCACCTGCATCCTCACCGATACGCGGATCCTGCACTGCGGCGGTCGCAGGATGTCACCGGGCACCCGCTACGCAATGCGCTGCCACTACAACCGGTACTTCATGCGCGCATTGCATGAGCAATCGACAGCCAACGTACACGTGCCCGACGACGTCTACGAACTCCTGTCGCCACGGCTCAAGCAGATGATGGGCATTACCGTGAACAATCACGACCCCATCGGCGAACTACGTCACAACGAAATTTGACGAACGCGCCGCACTCAAGGCGAGCCCCTCCGCATCGAGAACGCCAACCGCTTGCCGTCGATGGCCGTCTCGGTTGCGCCATCCGCAACGTCACCGGGCGCCAGAGAAAGGGCCAGGGTCTCGCGCCCGATGTACTCGCCGTGGGCCTCAATCGCTTCGGCGATGTCCTCGTCGGCGTCGTACACCACGTGAATCCGATCGCTGACCGCGAAGCCACTGTCCTTGCGGGCACGCTGAATGCGGTTGACGACCTCCCTCGCCACGCCCTCGCGCAGCAGTTCGTCGTCGAGGCGGCAGTCGAGTTCGATGGAGATGAATCGATTCGAGACGGTCTCCGTGCCTTCCTTGGCCTCCCGGAACACGTGGATGTCGTCGCGGTCGAAACGCTCCCCGTCGATGTCGATGACGCCGTCTTCCTGGAATGCCTCGATGGCATCCGCATCCAACGCCGCGATCTTCCCTTGGAACGCCTTCATGCGCGGCCCAAGTCGTTTGCCGAGCACGGGAAAATTCGGCTTCGCGTAGAGCGCGATGTAGCTCGCCTCGTCCTTCTCGTAGTGCACTTCCTTGACGTTCAGTTCGGACTTCACGTAGTTCTCGAGCGTCCTGATCTCGTCGAGCAGCGTCGCGTCGCGATGGATGATCGTGATCCGTCGCAGCGGCGTACGCAGGTTGATCTTCACCTGCTCGCGTTTGGAACGGCCGAGTTCGATGACCTGCTGCATGCGCGACACGGCGTCCTCCAACAGCGGCTTGCGAAGCGAGGGCTCCGCTTCGGGGTAGGTGCAAAGGTGTACGGAGAGCGGCGTCGGCGCCTCGTCGGCGAGGCGCGCGAAGGAAAGATAGATGTGTTCCGACAGGAACGGCGCGAATGGCGCCATGGCAACCGACAGTTCGTAGACCGCCATGTGCAGCGTGTTGTAGGCGGCGATCTTGTCGGCTGTTACGCCCTCGCCCCAGAACCGCGCCCGGTTGAGCCGGATGTACCAGTTGGTGAGGTCGGCGATGAACGAAAACAGTCTCGGCACCACGTTGTAGAGCCGGTAGCGTTTCATCTCGGCGCCGATGTCCTCCTTGAGCGTCTGCAACCGGGAGATGATCCAAGCGTCGAGAATGTTGTCGCCCCGATGGGTGCCCTTGGCCGGCGTCCAGCCATCGATCGCCGCGTAGGTCTCGAGAAACGACCAGGCGTTGTACCAGGGCAGGAGCGCACGGCGCACCATGTCGCGCACACCCCGGTCGACGAAACGCTGCTCCTCGGCGCGAACCAGCCCCGAGTTGATGAGATACAGGCGTAGCGCGTCGGCCCCATAGGTTTCCATCAGTTCGTCCCCGGGGGTGTAGTTGCGCAGGCTCTTCGACATCTTCTTGCCGTCGGCCGCCAGCACCATGCCGTTGACGATGACGTTGCGGAACGCCGGTTTCTTGAAGAGCGCTCCGGCCAAGACCATCAGCGTGTAGAACCAGCCCCGGGTCTGGTCCAGTCCTTCGGCGATGTACTCGGCCGGGAATCCCTGCTCGAAGGTCTGCCGGTTCTCGAACGGATAGTGGAGCTGCGCATAGGGCATCGAGCCGGATTCGAACCAGCAGTCGAGGACCTCCTCGACACGGCGATAGACGCCGGCTTCGCCATCCACCTCGAACGTGAGATGGTCGACGTGCTCGCGGTGCAGATCCCCGACCTCGACGCCCGTCAGCGCCTTGAGTTCCTCGCGCGACCCGATGCAGCGCGCGTCGCCCGTGGTGTCGTTGACCCAGATCGGCAGCGGCGTTCCCCAGACCCTATTTCGGGAGATTGCCCAATCGATAACGCCTTTGAGCCAGTTGCCGAACCGTCCGTGCTTGATGTGCTCCGGCACCCAGAGCACCTGGTCGTTCGCCGCGACAACATCGTCGACGAACTCTGTGACACGCACGAACCACGACGGCACGGCGCGGTAGATCAGCGGCGTGTCGGTGCGGTAGCAGTGCGGATAGCTGTGCACGATGTCCTGGCGTTCGTAGAGCGTCCCGTTGTCGCGCAGGTGGCGGACGATGTGCCGGTCGGCGTCCTTGACGAACTGGCCGGCGAAATCGCGGACCTCCTCCGTGAAAACACCCGCCATGGTGACCGGGCAGCGGAACGCCTCGATACCCGCCGCCTGCAGGATCCGGTAGTCGTCCTCGCCGAACGCGGGCGCCTGATGCACGAGGCCCGTGCCCTCGTCGGTGGTCACGTAGTCGTCGGCGACCACGACGAACGCGCCGCGTTCCCGCTCAGGTTCGAAGTAGTCGAACAACGGGCGGTATCGCCGCCCCACCAAGTCCGCGCCTTTCAAGCGCGTTTCGACCGTGAGCGACGGATGCCGCGCCCGGTAGTCCGCAAGCCGCGCTTCGGCCAGGTAGAAGGTCTTGCCGGTATCGGTGTCGGCGACCCGGACGTAGTCGATGTCCGCACCGACGCAGACCGCGAGGTTCGACGGCAGCGTCCACGGCGTCGTGGTCCAGGCCGACAGGTAGGCGTCCTCGTCCTCGAGCTCGAACAGCACGGTGATTGCGGGATCCTGGACGTCGACGTAGTTCTGCCCAGCTTCGAAGTTGGCGAGCACGGTCTCCAGTGCCGTGGACACGGGCATCACCTTCATCCCCTGGTAGATGAGTCCCCTGTCCCAAAGCTGCTTGACCACCCACCAGACGGACTCCATGTACCAGACGTCCATGGTCTTGTAGTCGTCGTCGAAGTCGACCCAGCGACCCAGCCTCGTGATGGTCTTGCGCCATTCGGCCACGTAGCGCTCGACGATGGCTCGGCACTCGGCGTTGTAGCCTGCGACACCCATCTTCTGGACCGCCTCCTGGGCCGAGACTCCCAGCGCCTTGTCGATCTCCTGCTCGATGGGCAGCCCATGGCAGTCCCAGCCGAAACGGCGCAGCACATGCCGGCCTCGCATCGTCCAGTAGCGCGGCACGATGTCCTTCAGGATCGAACCCAAGAGATGCCCGTGGTGCGGGAGACCGGTCGCGAAGGGCGGCCCGTCGTAGAAGATGTACGGCTTCTTGTCCTCCGTGCATGCCAGCGACAACCGGAACACGTCCTGATCCTCCCAGTGCGAGAGGATGTCGTGTTCCATCGCGACGAACGAGAACGCGGCGGTTTCTTCCACCTGTTGGGTCATGAGGCAAGGTGACGCAGCCTGAGGCCGCGCATTCTACTTCGCAATCAGGCGTCGTTGGCGCCGACGCGACCGATCAGTTCGTCGCCCGAGGCGCTGTCGACGATTGCGTCGCCAACTGCCGCGAAGCCATCGTTGTCCGCGATGTCGGCGAGAACCGTCGCCAGCCGATCCGCAATCGCAGAGCCGAAACGTCGTTCGGCCATACGCCGCAACAACGCCCGCTCCTCAACGAGAAACTGCTCCCGCGCTCGCAACCTGCCCTGTTCGAGGCCCTGCTCGATGCCCTGCTCGATGCCCTGCTCGATGCCCTGCTCGATGCCCTGCTCGATGCCCTGCTCGACGCCCTGCTCGCGACCTTGTTCGAGGCCGCGCGCCATGCCGCGCGCCATGCCGCGCGCCATGCCGCGGGCCTCGCCACGTTCGATAGCTTGGCGTTCAAGGTCGTCGTAGTACTTCTGAAGCCGTTCGTTGACGCTCTCCAACAGGGTCATAGGTTCCTCCATCAACATCGCCGTGTAGCTGCGTCCCGGTTGTCCGGTCCGGCGCGGCCGCAGGCGTTCGATCCAGTCCCGAAACGCACGCCGGATTTGAGCATCGACGGGATCGTTCAGCAGGCCGGCGAGTTCAGCCACCGCAAGGTCCAGCGCCTTCCCCTGGCTAGTCTCCAGCGCCACCAGGGACGAGACCAGATTGTCTCTTGGTAGATCGTCCGTCGATCGCTGCCACTCGTCAAGCGCAAGATAGGATTGCCGGGGTTGGAACTCCGCCATGGCGGCACCTGCCGGCAGCATCATTTCGGTCATCGATAGCGGCGCATTCCACCGGCGTCGCCCGTTGTAGACGACGAGTGGTACGACGTGCGGAAGCACTCGCCCCTCCGAGAGTCCTTGGCGCTGCCGAAGGAGTTCCTGAAACAGGAGTCCGGTGTATACCAGCATGCGCACCGGCATGGTCGCGTCGACTTCCGACTGGAACTCGAGAAGCAACACCACATAGGCACCGGGCGGACGGCCGGCATCCTGTCGGTAGGGGATCTTCCAGGTCCTGTCCCCGTAGCGCGTATGCCATCCGTCGCTGACGTACGCCGTAGGCAGCAACTCCAACCCGTCGAGATCGAGACCGCCGGTCCACGGCTCGGGCAGGAAGCCTCGCACTAGATCGCGCACTACGCGCGGGAACGCGAACACGATCTTGTAGAACTCATCCATCGTGTCGAGACTAGACCGCCACGCCAACGACGTATGCAGGACAACGCCGTCAATACGTGTCAGAGATATCTCACGGCGGCTCCCCGCCGGTAGACGAAGAAGCGGTCGGGTCATCCTTGCCGCGACATGTCGTAGTGCCGTTCGGTCGCACCGAAGCCCTCCGGCCACCAGACCTTGCGCATAACGAGACCCGCTGGCGACTCATCTTGGCGCGAGCCCAAGCCGAACTGGCAGTGGAACCCCGCGTATCTCGCGTCTTCACAGGCCGCATGCGACCAACGCCCCTCGGGCCAGCAAAGCCAAGGCATGTTAGACCGCCTCTCGATCGTCTCGGCGAGGAGGATGAGTTCCTGTCTGAGATTCCCGCGCTTGGTGAGATCCTCGTGGTGCGGGCCGTGGGTAGCCACGATCCAACCAGATTCCTTGAGGCTGTCAATGTCGGCCGGCTTCAGCAGCCATGCCGGATCGAGCATCTGCGGGACGCCGATTTCGTCCAATGCCGCGTGCTGCTTGAATTCGGTCATCGCCTTGAGCCCTGAACGGGTCGCGGTACCGACGGCTAGGGCGTCCTCCGGATCGAGCCCTCGTTCGGCGCAGTGCTGGTAGAGCCGCTGAAGGGGCAGCGGGCGTACTCCATCGCCGTAGTGATTCTCGCCCGCGAACAGCACGGGACAAAGGCACGGCAGCTTCTCGAAGACGGGCACGAGGTCGATCACGTCCTTCCATCCGTCGTCGAAGGTCACCAGCGAAACGGACTCAGCCCCATGCTCAAAGTTCCAGCACTCCACCGCGTCGTTCAACTGCTCGAGTCGACGCGTCAAGTCCGCGTACTCCACGGACATGCCGTAGCGAAGGTGAACCCGGTGAGCCGGCCCGGGTGCGCCCCGGTGGACACGATGTAGCGCGGGAACTTCGAGAGGGTAGAAACTGCGGTTCGAGCGGCCCTTGTAGGCGCCCTCGGGCCGGAGCCCCGTCGCCCACGAGACCACTTCGTCGACCGTATCGCATCCCGCCACGACCTGGTCTCCGCGTCGTTGATCGAGTCGGCGATCAGCCAATTCCTTTGCCCAGCCCGCTGCCGACCGAAGCACCGCGATCGGCTTGCCCTCCTGCCACGCAAGCGCGAGTTCGCTCAAGGTTCCGGCACCGCCGCCTAGGCCAACGACAAGATCCGCCGACTGGACGACGATGTGGTTGCGTACAGCACCGAGTTCCGTGCGAACAACGCCAGCGGGATGCGGATTCCGCTCCCAGGCGCGCGCCCAACCGGGCTCGATATGGATAAGGGTCGTTGCGGTTGCAGCTTCCCGGTGTCCCTTCGCGACCGCGCGCATGACGCCTCCCATGCCCCCCGTAACCAGGTCGAAGCCAGCATCCGCAAGCGCACGGGCGAGCGACTCGGTCAAGCGCCGCAGTTCATCCGAAATGTCGCCAGCGGATCCGACGACAGCGACGACGTTTCTTTTCATCTCCCACCCCGGATCCGCGACGGCTTGGCGACGATGCGCGCGATGATCGCTTCCCTCTCCGCGCGGTCCGCGCCTTTTCCAGTACCGGAAGGTTCGTGCAGATAGAGCGGCTCCTCGATGTATACCGGGTGATCCGCCATCTCCACGATGGGCAGCATGTAGGCCCAGTCGTTCGCCAAGTCGACATATTCGCCGTCGAGCCGCAGATCCTCGTCCGGTATGGCATCGAACAGCCGCTTGCGAAACGAACGCAGGTGCTGCCAGACGTTGCCGCCCCGGTGTCGGCGCGGATTGTCGAAACAGACCGGGTAGGTCGCCGCCTTGTCCGTTCGCAGCATGGAGCCCACCGTCACGTCGGCGCCCCTCCGGTACTCGGTTGCGAGCCGCTGCAACACGCCCTTGCCTATCAACGCATCGTCCGCGTCGAGTGTGACGACGACGGTCTCGGGATCCGCGCAGACGTGTCGAATGGCCGTTACCAAATTCGCGAGCAAGCCCTGGCGACGCCGGTTCCGAACGATCGTGCAGCGGTCTTCGAGCGGTTTCCATGCGATCTCGAAGTACTCGGCGAATTGCGAGTCCGAGGCATCGTCGAACACCACCGCGCCCCAATCCTCGCCTCGCTGGCGGCGCATCGACTCGATGCATCGACACAACCTCCCGGCCGGCACGTTGCGACCGGACACCACGAATACGAATGGTTCTCGGCGTCGTGGTTCCAGCCACGCCGGCAGGTCGCCGACCCACTCCGGCTCGCCAACCTGACCAGCCGGAACCACGCCGCGTTCGACACGGTCGAGGACCCCAAACCACGGGGTCGGATCATCCTTCCTCGAATTGGGCGGATGCACGTAGAACGTCCGCCGGTCGCCGCCGCGATAGGAACGCCCGGCGCCCCCCTGAATCGCGCGGTCCACCGCTCGGTGCCATGGCAACACCAACCGGCCACTGCGTTCGTCCACGCGGTTCGGGAAAGGCCGCGCGTCCACCAGTTGCTGAAGGTCGATCAGCGACGCCCGGACCTCGACCCGCCAGGGACCGTCGGCTCCCTCCGGCGTGTAGGGCTGGTCCTCCGCCATCGCGATGTTGAACGCAACGGTGAGCGCGTCCGGGTCGCTCCGGACCGCGGCGAACATATCCGCAAGATAGTCGTGGTCGCGGTCTCGGCGGCCGATCATCGCATCGGCGTCGACCTGGAGCACGTAGCGCGTCGAACACGCCTCGAATCCGGCCAACGTTGATGCGAGTTGCGCACCGGTCTCCGCATGGGCCCGGGGGGACGAAACTCCAAACCACCTTCGGTTCACGGAGGCGGCGACTTCGCCGTCGCCAGAGCCGACGAGGATCCGGTCGATCCATCCGGCGTCCTGCAACGCGTTCGCCGCTTCGCGCAGCCGTCCGAGGCCCCCGCCATCGCCGTGCTCCCGAAGGAACCCGTCTTCTCGCGAGTCGAGGACCAGTAAACGCTCCGAAAACGCCCGCGGCGATTCGAGCTGCGAAACCAAGTGGGGAACTTGCACATCGAGCGTCGAAGCCTCCATCGCGCACGCCTTGATGAGCAGCGTGACCTCCGGCAGCGCGGGCATCGGCGCGAGATCGAACAGCAGCTCGTCCGATGCCGGCTCGAACCGAGCCAGATCGACCGTCCCCAACTCCACTCGGTTTCGAACGGTTAGGTTTGCCCTCGCGAACTCTCGGCGCAGCATGCGTTCCGGTCGATACACGTCTTCCCGGGTCCGTCCCGAGTCGCGCATCGTCTTGCGGTAGGTGAACGTGCGCTCGTACCGCGCACCGTCGGGAAGCTCGCGGCCGGCCTCCGGGGTGGAGCCGCCAAACGCAAAGTGCGGATTGCAGACCACCAGCACGACCCGGCCGTCTTCCGCAACCGAGGCCCGGAGATCGCGAAGGATGCCGCGAAGCACATCGTCGCCTTCGATCGTGCAAAGCACCCGTTGGCAAACGACGAGATCGTAGGGGCCGTCCCCCACGGCGTCCGCCGGGTCGTGCGTGAACCGCAGATTCGCGGCGCCGCGCGCCTGCCAGCGCAGCGCTCGCGCCTCGTCCGGGTCGTAGCCGACGACCCCGGCATTCCGTTCGGCCAAGGCCTGTGCGAGTTTGCCGTCGCCGCAACCGTAGTCCAGCACCCACAGAGAGTCGCCGGCCATGCCCAGGATGGCGTTGTGCGCCGCGGTGTCCTTGTACTGCTCGGTAACCCGGAGAACCGCTTCGTGGAACCGCTCGAAGCCGTCGAGTTCCGGGATGTCGGAGTCGGTCAGCGCCTTGCGCATGACCTTGTCGAGGTGAGGATTCGCGGCCCATCGGAAGGACATCCACGCACGCTGGCACATGATCTTGAATTCGTCTTCATCGTCCCGCGACAGCGCCCGAATGTCGGAGCCGTAGTCGATCAAGCGCACCCGCCCGTCGATGACGCGCAGGTTGTCTGGATCGATATTTCGACAGACGATGCCACTTCGCCAGCATTCCTCCAGCAGCCCGATCAAGCCCGGCCCGAAGCCACCGGAATAAGGTTCCGTGTGCTCGTACGGATAGACGAGAACCGCCCGATGCCCGGCGCGCCGGAAGTCGAGGATCGGGTAGAGGTGGCGGGTGCCGCGCCAAGCACCGACGAACGAATGCAGCAACTCGGGCGCCTCCAGCATAGAGGACGACTTCCACCAATAGTCGAACACCTTGTATACGTGCTGCCCGTCGCTGAGCGCGACGCCTTCCTTGCCGCTTCCAAGCAACGTCAGCGCCCCGCCCGGGCACGCCAGCCGCCGGGCCGCCGCTTTCGCGTTGGCGACCCGTTCGTCCTCGAGGCCAGCCGCCAGCGCCAACCGGTTGCTCTCCGACAACCGGGATTGGTGGCATTCGATGTGCGCCGGCAGATCGTGCAGGAAATCCGCGACGCCTTTGTCGTTCAAGGATCGGGACTCGCGTTGGATTCGTTCGAGCGTCTCCGTCCGGTAGCAAGCCCCGAGCCGTTCGGCAAACGCCCGGAGCCTATCGACCGAGTCACGGTACAGCGGCTCGCTCCACCAGGAGTCACCGTGGACGAGATCGGCGAGTATTCGAGCCAGTCCCCGAATGCGATGAAACGACAACGAAAATGCCGCCAGTCGCTCGTCGAGGTATTTCGCGGCGCGCGCGGAGAAGAGTCCGACCGCGTCCTCCGCCACGCGGATGTTCGAACCATCCGCCACGAAGACATCGCCGGTATCCTCCAGCGCCGAATACATCGCGTACCCTCGAACGTCGTCCACGATGCGTTCGACGTCCAGCGACCCGGCGCGGACCTTGGAACGATCCTGATACGCGGTGATCGGAAGCGTCCGAACCCGACGATCAAAACACCGCTTCTGCAGTAGCGCCCACAGCATGTCCGAGCGTCGGCTCGGCCGACCGTCGACTATCGGCGCGGCGTTCGGGGCAAATCTCAACGCTTCGACATCGAGAACAAACGTGTTGCCGCCGCGCTGCACGCCGTTGCCTAGATGCTCGAACGGGTCGATGTCGGCCTGCACGGCCAGCGGACGGAAGACCTGTTCGCCCGCCAGGATTCGTTCGGCCTGCGCAGCCACTCGTGAGAACGCCTGACCGACGGTTTCGCCGGGAGCATCCGGCACGATCCAAATAGGCACTTCAAGGCGGTCAGTCTCTCGACGCGACAGGTCGTAGTAGTAGTCGCGCCGCCCGTTTCTCAAGCTCGCGTTCTCGGCGCTTCGATCCGGCAGAGCGTCGTCCGGATCCAGTATTGCCAGCCACTGCAACGAAGCGACCAGATCCACGAGTTGAACCCGCACGGTGGCCGCGACGGGGAGAGGCGGCGCACCCGTACAGGTCCCAAGCGCGATGTCCAGAAAACCGCCAGCCCGAAGTCGGCGCAGGTTCCCCACATTCCGCACGATGTTGCCCCGGCGGCGCAGCAGCCGTCCATCGCCTTCCTCTACCAAGGAGTCCAGGCGCATGTCGTCATCCAGAATCCACACCACCGACCCGGGCCGATCCTTGGCGAACGCGTAGAGGTAGCTTTGCAGGACGGTCCGGGCGTCGGCGATGGAGAGCATCGTGCCGGTCGTCGCGCCGCCATCGAGAATCCGCCCGTGCTGAGCGTCGTCGGCATGGTGCTTCCGGTCCACGAGATGGACACGCAAACCGCGGTAGCGTTCCCCTTCGACCAGGTGGCGCAGATCCGCGTCAGGCGTTGGCTGGCAACCGTTCTCCAAAACCAGGACGTCGAGCCCGGACAACTCCGCATCGTCGTCTAGCCCGCGCAGGTCGCCGAGGAGTTCGTGGAGATTCGCCAGTTGCGCCGTGTCCGCGATGATCCCCACGACGATATGCACCGGAGCCTGGGCGGGCGACTCTCCGAGCGGAGAGGCCCCGGGCTCCCGTTGTGCCGTCGGCGGGGGCAGCGGCGCACGTTGCCAACCGAAGAGCCGTTGGGCCCGATGCTCGAAAGCCGCCCGCTGATCTTCTGACATGCGCCCGCAGTACTTTCGGTAGAACCGGTCGAGCCCCCGGTTCTTTGACGCCGACCCCGGCGTCGACAGCCGTTGCCGCGACCGGCACGCAAAGTGTCGAATGCTCGGCCGGGGCACCGCGCCGTACCTCACGCCCGGCAAGTCTGCGATCCGGATGCAGAGATCCCGATCCGTGCAACTCGGCAGCCATTCGTCGAACAGGCCCGCTTCGAGCAGCCGGCTCAGCCGGCAGACCAGGTTGCTGCCTTGGATGCCCGGATTCCCGACCAGGAAATCCGCAGCATCTAACGACACGGGCGGCGTGATTGGTTCCGGTTCGGCGTCCTCTTCGAGCCGCCATAGTGGTGCCGCGACCAGATCCAGATCACCGCGGGTGACCGTTGCGAGACATGCCTCCAAGTGGTACGGCAGCCACTCGTCGTCGTCGTCGAGAATCGCTACGTAGACGTGCTCCGGGCTTTCGCTCGAAGTCCGCAGCAGATGATCTAGGCCCGAATTCCATGCTCCGGCGGCACCGTTGGTACGCCGGTTGCGCAGGAAATCGACGTTGACGCCCGGAAGATGCCAGCCCTGGACTAGCCGCCGTGTTCGATCGGCAACGTCGCCGACCGAGTCGTCGACGACAACCAGCCGCGTTGGCGGTCGACTCTGCCTCTTGACCGAGACGAAAGTCCGCTCTTGCAGAAGGTCAACTCGATTGGCGGTCGCGACGAGAACCGCCACGACCGGTTGAGATGCGTTCATGCTTCCTCCAACGATGATTGGGTTCGAAAACCACAGTCAGCCGACTTTCAGAAGCAGCTAAAGCCTCGACTGGCGTCGAGGCCCTCGGGGATCACTAGTCATCGCGATCGTTCGATCCGATCCCCGGGGGCCGATGCTTTAACCGTCCGGCGGACAGCTAAGCTGAGCGTCGAGCACCATACTGGGAGCTTGCGCAACCGTCAACGCAGACTGACAGGCACGCCAGTCTTGAGCCCAAAAAAACGTGGGCCGTCAGCTCAACGTTGCAGCCAAACCGGAGTCCACGATGCGCTGATCCTGCGTAACGAGCGTGGCACCCAACACCCGGGCGGTTGCCACGAGGATTCGATCAGCCGGATCCCGGTGAAAGGACTCCGGCAAGGCGGCCAGTTCCGCCGCTACCGCCGGTGAAATCCCCTGCCGGCGCACCAAGGGTGGAGCCACCGCCTTCTCGAGCCACTCTCGCAGCGGCAGCGACAGTTGGATGCGTCCCAGACTCCGCAGCGTCGCGACTTCCCATAGGGAGATGTCGGAAACCACGAGCGGAGATTCGGCGTCGACCTTCGACAGCACTGCGTGCTGCGCGGTTGACAGTCGCGCGCTTTCGTTGAGCCACCAAATGAGAATGTGGGTGTCGAGCAAGCAAGTCACGTCGCGTTGCTTTCCCAATGGTCCTCTGGCAAAGCGGGTCCAACGATGTCGCCGACTACCGTCACCGTGCCCTTTAGCTCCATCTGCGGATACTCGGCCGCCGACGCATTCGTGGGCCCGACTTCCGCCACCGGCCGACCACGCTTCAAGATGACGATTCGTTCCCCCGTTGCTTGTACGCGATCAAGAATCGCCAAACACCGGGCCTTGAACTCGGACGCGTTGATCGTCTCCATAATGTGACCAGTATTAATGACTAGTTATATTGGGTCAAGTCATGTTGGAGACTCACCGGTACCCGAGCGCGGTGGCGCTGCAGGTGGTGCAGTACGGCAGCCGATTCGAGATGTCGTTCAGCAGACTCAACAATGCCCGCAAGCGGCATCGCATTCGGTCAAGCTGCAGCGGCATTCGCCTCGTAGAGGTGACAGGCCACCAACCGATCCGGCTGCCCAACGTCGGTGACCGGGATCAGTTCCGGCGTCGTCTCGCGGCAGACGTCCATCACCTTGGGGCAGCGATTCGCGAATCGACACCCGGGCGGCACGTTGACCGGCGACGGGATCTCGCCCTTGATCGCGGTGGACTCGCGGGTTCGCTCGCTGGCCGGGTCTGGCTCCGGGTTGGAACCGATGAGTAGCTCGGTGTACGGATGCTTCGGCGCGAAGAACACCCGGTTGGCGGGGCCGATCTCCACGAGCGAGCCCAAGTACATCACCGCCATGCGGTCGGAGACGTAGCGCACCATGGACAGGTCGTGGGCGATGAAGAGCAGCGTCAATCCCAGCGAATCCTTGAGTTCGTCCAACAGGTTCACGACCTGGGCCTGGACCGAAACGTCCAACGCCGAGATCGGCTCGTCGCACACCACGAACTCGGGTTCGAGTACCAGCGCCCGGGCGATGCCGATGCGCTGCCGCTGGCCGCCCGAGAATTCGTGCGGGTAGCGCGACATGTGATCCGGGTTCAGCCCCACCCGCCTTAGCCAATCGCCTACCGTGTCCCGGGCCTCTTGGGAGTTCAAATCCGTGTGCAGCTTCAGACCCTCGCCGACGATCTCGCCGACGGTCATGCGCGGGTTCAGCGACGAATAAGGGTCTTGGAAGATCATCTGCATGGCCCGGGCGTAGCGCTGGAAATCCCCCGGCCGGTACCTGGCGGGCATCGACTCGCCCTTGTAGACGACATCACCGCCGGTCTTGTCGTGCAGACCGACGACGGTCTTGCCCAAGGTCGACTTGCCGGAACCGCTCTCGCCCACCAAGCCAACGATCTCCTGCGGGGCGATATCGAACGAGACGTCGTCCACGGCATGCACCACCTGTCCCCGCGCAATGGGGAAGTGCTTGGTCAAGTTGCGGATCTGGACGAGCGGTTCGGTCACGGGGATGCGCCAACTAGGTGACCCTAAGCTAACACGCTAACGCGTGGGGAGCGACGCCCATGCAGGTCGCTCAGGTTGTACCTATGATGCGCGCCTTCACAGCCGTCGTTCCGTGCAGCCGGAGTCCGCGATGCAAATCAAGAACACCGAATACCACCTCGTCGGCCGCTGGCCGTCGCGCCTCGAACATGCCGATGGTCGAGCGCTCGACGCCGAGCGGGGTGTCCTTCTGGTGCCCTCGTCAAGACGCCGCGACGAAAGCGCAGCCATCGCCCTGCCGTTCATACGCGTCACCGCTAGGGAAAACCTCGGACTGCCGCCCCTTGTCGTGCTCTTCGGCGGGCCGGGGGTCGGTGCCATCGACTCGTTCCGCGGGTATTTCTTCGAGTACGTGGAACGCCTGTCGGCGATCTGCGACGTGGTGACCTTCGATCAGCGCGGCTGCCACGGTGCGTTGCCCGACCTGGTCAACGCCTTCCCGCCGGACTACGACCTGGCCAAGCCGATGACGCGCGAGAGTTACCTGGCCGCACAGCGTTACAGCGCAGCACGTCTCGGCGCGTACTGGCGTGAACGCGGCGTGGACCCGAACGACTACAACACCGTCGAGAGCGCACACGACGTCGACGACCTGCGCAAGGCGCTCGGCGCGGAGCGGGTGAACCTCTATGGCGCCAGCTACGGTTCCCACCTGGGTTTGGCGGTGCTCAGGCTTCACGACGAGCATGTCGACCGGGCGATCCTCTGCCTCGTCGAAGGCCCGGACGATACGCACAAGCTGCCGGGCAACGTGGATCGACATTTTCGGCACCTGGCCGACCTCGCACGGTCCGATGCGAATCTTGACGGCGCGTGCAACGACCTCTTCGGCGAGTTTTCGGCGGTACTTGACACGCTCGAACGAACGCCGGCCGAGGGCAACGTGAAAGGCGTCGAGCACCCGGTGCCGATCGGCAAGTTCGGCCTGCAGTGCGTACTCGGAAACGCACTCGGCAGCACCCGAGCCATGCGGGGTTTGCCCGCATTCGCTCGCCAGCTTCAGCGTCGGGACTACGCGGCCCTGGTTCGGCGGTTCGACCGGTGGCGGATCAATTCAACCGTCCACGGCATGATGCTCGCCATGGACCATGCCGCCGGCGCGAGCCCGGAACGCATTCGCCGGATCGAGGCGGAGCGCGCAGATGCCCTGCTCGACGACAGCTTCAACCTGCCCTTCCCGTTCATCGGCGAAGAGCTCGGCGTCACTGAACTCGATGATGCCTTTCGTGCTCCCGTGCAGTCCGATACGCCCACGTTGTTGTGCGCGGGTACGCTGGATGGCCGCACGCCGGTGTCGAATGCGGAGGCTGCCTTGCGCGGGCTACCGAACGGTCAACTCCTCGTGGTCGAGGGAATGGGCCACGAGGAACCGACGCTACTTTTGGACGCGCAGGTGGGGTTCCTCCGGGGTCGGAACGTCGCGGTCAAACGCCTCGCGATCCCGTTCGCTTTCGATCCTATGGCGTAACAGCGGAATCTCGCGTGCTGTCGCGGGTGCAACCCCTTGCGTCTGGCCTGACCAACAATCAGCGACGACGACAGACCCTGACGGACTCCCACAGGAAGCGGATCGGCACGGCAAAGAGGCCCTCGCCAAAGCTGGCGCACGTCTCGCCATCGTAGAGGACGGCTCCGGCGACGAATCGACCGGGCTCGCTGCGTTGAAGCTTGCGCAGTCCGCGGAAGTCGTCCTTCCTGATCGTTGCCCCCGCCTTGACCGCGACCCCTGCCAGGCCACGGCTACCGGCATCAATGACGATGTCGACTTCGACCTTGTCCTTGTCGCGGTAATGGAAGAAGGCGAGCGGGTGCGGATGGCAGGCAGCTTGGCGCCGAAGCTCTTGGAGGACGAACGTCTCGAGAAGCCGGCCAAAGCAGGTAGTGTGTCGTCCAATGTAAAGTCAATCAATCGTCCATTCTAAAGTTCAACGTGCGTCTGATTGGAACCTAGTGTCCATAGGCCCTACGCACGAAGGGCACGCATCCCCACAAGTCCCCCAGGAACTGCGCCTCATAGAGCGGCCAGTTGGTCACCACGCCGTCTCGGTCGCCGCGGGGATCCACTGTCAGTGTGACGGCACGTTCGGGCGCGTAGCGTGCAATGTACGAGCTTAAGCTCCGGGCGCGGCGGCGACGCCGGCCCTACACCTCCACGGGGGGCCATGCCGTGCCCGGCGTCGAACCAGGCCGCCACCGCCTCGGGCATCCCGCCAACCATTCATGTCCACAAAAGTCTGCAATGTCGTACTTTTTGATAGACGAAATGCGCTGAGGGCGCATTTCAGCGAATCTCCATGGCGTCGGCCCGTCGTATGAGCAATGCGGCAGCATTATCGAAGCGCCCGGCGGAAGGGCCGGGACGGGATAAGCCGGTCCCCTACGGCGTTTCGTCGTCTCCCGCGGTGAGCGCCGCGAGCACTTTCGGCGGCGACATCGGTAGTTCCCGCAGACGCAGCCCAACGGCGTCGTGGATGGCGTTGGCGACCGCGGCCATCGGCGGCGCGATCGGGACTTCGCCGACGCCGCGCACGCCGTGCGGGTGGGCGTCGTTCGGTACTTCGACGACCACGGTGTCGATCATCGGCAGGTCGGATGCAACCGGCATGCGGTAATCCAGGAAACCGGCGTTGTCGAGACGACCCGAGGCATCGAAGATGTACTCCTCGTTGAGTGCCCAGCCGATGCCCTGGGCGACACCGCCCTGCATCTGGCCTTCGACGTAGCCCGGGTGGATGGCGCGGCCGGCATCCTGCACGGCGGTGTAGCGAACCACTTCGACGCGGCCGGTCTCCTCGTCCACTTCGACATCGCAAACGTGGGTGGCGAATGCCGGCGCGGCGCCCTGCGCGTTCACCGACACGTGCGCAGTGATCGGGCCGCCCGTCTGCGACGCCTTGGCCGCGAGTTCGGCAAGCGACAGCGGCTCGAAGTCACCAGCGTTGGCGCCTGCCGGACGGGCGTGGCCGTTGTTCCAGTCGACCGCGGCGGGGTCGATGTCCCAGAGCAGCGCCGCGCGTTCGCGCAACTGCTCGACCACGCGCTCCGTGGCTTCGGAAACCGCGGTGCCGGCGGAGAATGTCACCCGGCTGCCGCCCGTCGTGGCGCTGTAGCCGATGGTGTTGGTGTCGCCGACCTGTACGCTGACGTTGTGGTAGTGGATGCCGAGGGTCTCGGCGACGATGTTCACCATCGACGCGCGCGAGCCGCCGATGTCCGGGTGGCCGGTGGTGACCGCGACCGTGCCGTCCTCGTTGACGTTCACCTGCGCGCTCGACTCGCCGCCGACGTTGAACCAGAACCCGCAGGCGACGCCGCGACCCTGGCGACCATTCTTCGGTGTGGCGTAGTGCGGGTGGTCCCGGGCGGCGTGCAGGGTTTCCTCGAAGCCGATCCGGCGGAACGTCGGTCCGTAGGCCGCTCGCGTGCCTTCCCTAGCGGCGTTTTTGAGCCGGAATTCGATGGGGTCGAGACCGAGTTCTGCCGCCAGTTCGTCGATCACGGACTCCACGCCGAACGCGGCGATGGGCGAACCGGGTGCCCGGTAGGCGTTGCACTTGGGCCGGTTCGCCACGACGTCGTAGCCAACGACCTTGACGTTGTCGATGGCGTACGGCGCAAAGGCGCAGTTGGACGCCCCGCGAACCGGGGAGCCGGGGAACGCGCCGGCTTGGAACCGGAAGGTCGCCTCCGCGGCAACGATCCGGCCGTCACGCCGGGCGCCGATCTTGATGGTGTTCGACGAACCCGCGGTCGGCCCCGTGGCGCGGAACACCTCCTCGCGGGTCATCACCATCTTCACCGGGGCACCGGCCTTCTTCGACAGCGTATAGGCCAGCGGCTCGAGATAGACGATGGTCTTGCCGCCGAACCCGCCGCCGATCTCCGCCGGGATCGCCCGGATCTCGGAGAGCTTGGCGCCCGTCATCTTGGCGGTCGCATTCCGGACCATGAAATGGCCCTGGCTCGAACTCCAGATGGTGGCCCGACCGTCCGCCGCTACGCTGACCAGGCAGGCGTGCGGTTCGATGTAGCCCTGGTGCACCGGCTTCGTCTTGAAGTCTCGTTCGATGACCACATCGGCTTCGGCGAAGGCGTCGTCGACGTCTCCCAGCGTGAACTCGGCACGGCTGGCCACGTTGGTCGGCGCATCCGCTGCCGAGGCGTCGCCTTGGGTGCGAAGGAAGTCGTGCAGCACCGGGGCGTCCGGTTGCATCGCGTCGTCGACGTCGATCACCCAAGGCAACGGTTCGTAGTCGACATCGATCAGCGCGAGGGCGGCTTCCGCAGCTTCCGCAGTCGTGGCGGCTACCGCGGCCACCGCATGGCCGGCGTAGAGCGCCTTATCGCGCGCCATGACGTTGCGGCTCACGAAGCGCATGTCCGCGGGGCCGACCATCACCGGCGTGTCGAGCGGAAAGTCCACCAAGTCGGCGCCGGACATCACCGCCTTGACGCCGGGTGCCGCAGCGGCGCGGTCGAGGTCGATCGACTTGATCCGGGCGTGGGGATGCGGGCTGCGCAGCACCTTGCCCCACAGCATGCCGGCTTGGGCGAAGTCGGCACCGAACGCTGCCCGGCCGGTAACCTTGTCTTCGCCGTCGGGGCGGATCGTGCGCTTGCCGATCCACTGGTTGTTGTATTCACTGGCCACTCTGGCACCTCCCCACCATCGTTCACACCACCGCGCAGCCGCGAAAAGGAACGGCGGATTCTAACGAGGCAGACCCTCGCAAGCGCAAGTCTCGCGCCGAAAAGAACGAAGTCGCCTATGTCAGGCTGCTGCGGGGAGTTCGCACCGGATTGCTTCTTCAATTTCCCCTTCGCTCCGCTCGTAATCTCGCGCGAGCTCGTGAACCGACTCGCCAGCCTTGTAGCGTTCGGCGATCAAGCCGGTCGCGAGCCCGGTACCCGCGATCACGGGTCGTCCGGCCGAAAGGGACGGGTCAACAACGACGAGGGCGGGCGCGTCAGCGGTCGCGGCACGTGTAAAGGGGTAGAGCCGGATCGGTACGCCGGTAGGATCCCGATCAATGCGTCGCAGGGCTTGGTCGAGCACCTCGCGCATGGCGAGTTGGCCAGCTTCACTGATGTTCACCAAGTGTCCGCACTCTCGGATGAACAGGTCCAGACCGTCGGTCTCCATTTCTCGACTGATCAACGGGTGGGTTCGGTCCGGCCCAGAGGGTGCATGTCTAACAAGGTATTGGATTGCAACACGTACCTTCCCCATGGCTACGAGGTGCGTACGACGAATAGCCCCGAGCACGTGCAACTCCGCAAGGTTGAGAAACGAGAGCAACGCCGGTGAACGCGAGGCCGCTTCGATTAGCGGTCCATAGCCTGTGACGCCCACCGACCACGAGCGGACTGTGGACGCCGGCAGCACGAGATAGTGCGCCGCCTCGGCTATGGTGTAAGCAGGCTGTTCACGTGGGTCCATTTCCACGAGCTCCGATTGGCTCGGGTCGCTACGCTACCACGATGCGGTAGGGAGCTGTGCCTCTCTTTTGCCCAGTTGTGAGCTCTACTTTGCGCGCTTGTTTCCAATGACCTTGTCGGCACGGTTCTCGAGTTTGCGCCCATGCCGAAGGAAGTCGAAACCATCGTCCGCCTTGGACTCGTCGCCCCTCACAGAGCCACGCCTAGGGGCCGGGCCCGGTTCAGGGGTCCCCGCATCATCGACCGAGACCGGCCTGCCCGTTCGCCGTCGCTTCGACGCCCGCATCTCGACCAGGAAATAGGTCAGCAGCGAGGCAAAGATCACGACGTTCTTGATCGCGAACGCGACGGCGATGTAGTCGCCAGCGACCGTTGCCTCTTCCGAGCCCGGCGGAAGTGCCTCGACATAGTCCAGGAACTCGCCATGGAGGTACATCGCCGCCGCGATCACGCCACCGCATCCGGCGAGCCACTTCCAGCGCCGACGTAGCCACAACAGGAACCCCGAAACGAGCGTGAACTTGAGTAGCTGGTTCAGCATTGCTTCAAGTGATACCGAGGATGATGCCGACGGCGATGAGCGGCACCACCCATAGTTGCTTGCGGATTTTGCCTTCCTCGTCGGCGACGACGATCTCGAGGTCGTCCTCGGAAAAGTCTTCGACTTTGCGCCCATGCAGGGCGATCCGCACCTTGGCCTTCTTGATAGCGCGTTCGCGAATTCTGGATCGCACCTCGCCGGTCAAGCGCTCCTTCGCCTGCCGGCCACGGTCGGTCACCGCGCGCAGCATGGCCTACTCCGGCGCCGGCGCGGTCTCGACAGCCTTCCGGTGGACGTCCGCCGCCTCCACGTCGCAGCCCTCGTGGTGCAGCCAGCACCGGGCGAAGTGGTCGGCGTGGAGATCGAAGGATTCGGGGTGGTTGTCCTCGCAGGCCTGCATGGCGTAGGGGCAGCGGGCGAAGTAGCCGCAGCCCGCGGGCGGTGCGAAGAGGTCGGGCGGACTGCCGTCGATGGGGGTCAGCACCTGGGCAGAGTCGTCGCGGTTGGACGGCATGGCGGCTTTCAGTCCCAGGGTGTAGGGGTGCGCGGAGCGGTAGAAGACATCGTCGACGCCGCCCTTCTCGACAACCTCGCCCGCGTACATGACCAGCACCTCGTCGGCCATCCGCGCCACCACGCCGAGGTCGTGGGTGATGAGGATGATGGCCATGCCTCTCTCGCGCTGCAGGTCGCCCATGAGGTCGAGGATCTGCGCCTGGATGGTGACGTCGAGCGCGGTAGTCGGCTCGTCGGCAACGAGGATCAGCGGTTCGCAGGCGAGCGACATGGCGATCATGGAACGCTGCAGCATGCCGCCCGAGAACTCGAACGGGTACTGCCGGGCGCGCTTGGCAGCCTCGGGGATGCGGGTCATGTCGATCAGGTCGATGGCCCGGGAGAACGCCGCCCGGTGGCTCATGCCCTGATGCACCTGAAGGGTCTCGGCGATCTGGTCGCCTATGGTCATGGTCGGATTCAGGGAGGTCATGGGGTCCTGGAAGATCATTCCGACCAGGCGGCCGCGAATGTCCTTGCCGTCTATCTTCTTCTCCGCGATGACATCCACGCCGTCGAGCATCGCCGTGCCGCTGGTGATCCGGCCCGGCGGCATCGGAATAAGGCCCATGATGCTCTGCACGGTCACCGACTTGCCGCAGCCGGACTCGCCCACGATGGCGAGCGTCTTGCCCTTGTCGAGGGAGAAGGACACGCCGCGCACCGCCTGAACGGTGCCGCCGTAGGTGTCGAACTCGACCCTCAAGTCGTTCACTTCGAGTAGTGCGCTCAAACTCAACTCCCGCTGGACGTCGCAGCCTTGGCCCGCGCCGCCAGTGTACAACGCAAACTCCGCCTCGGCTTCGTGCCACTGCGCCTCGCTGCCGGCCGCGGTTTTCGCTTTGACCACGTGCGAGGGTCGGGCGTATCGTGCCTGCCATGCCGAGACGCATGCTCCCGATCGGAATCCAGACGTTCCGCGACCTGCGCGAACGGGGCTGCTACTACGTCGACAAGACCGACTATCTCGCCAACCTGGTGGCGGAGGGCAAGCTCTACTTCCTGTCGCGGCCCCGGCGGTTCGGCAAGAGCCTTCTCGTCGACACGCTGAAGGAACTCTTCGAGGGTAGCGAACCGCTGTTTCGCGGTACGGCGATCCATGATGGATGGGACTGATCCGTTCGCCGTCCCGTCGTGCGCCTCGACTTCAGCAACGGCAACTTCGGCGTGCAGGGGAATCTCGAGTCGAACGTGATGGAGCAACTGGCGGCCTCAGAGCGCCGCGCTGGCGTCGCCACCGAATACGAAACCGCGCCGGGGCGTCTCGCCAGCCTATTGGAAACACTCGCCAAGGAGGCGGGGCAGGCGGTCGCCGTCCTGGTCGATGAATACGACAAGCCGTTGCTGGATGCGCTCGACGAGCCGGCGCTCGCCCGCGCCAACCAAGGGTTCCTGCGCGGACTCTACTCGACCGTCAAGTTCAGCGATGCCCACATCGCCTTCACGCTGTTCACCGGCGTCACCAAGTTCTCGAAGGTCAGCCTTTTCTCCGACCTCAACAACCTCATCGACATCACCTTGGAAGCCGACTACTCCGCCGTGTGCGGCTACACGGACCAAGACATCGACGCCGTGTTCGGGGACGAACTGCCGGGCCTCGACCGGGACGCCATCCGCGACGGGTACAACGGATACCACTGGCTCGGCGCAGAGAGGGTCTACAACCCCTACGACATACTTCTGCTCTTCCGGCGCCGCCGGTTCGGTGCCTACTGGTTCGAAACGGCAACACCGTCGTTTCTCGTTGACGCGCTGCTCGAACGCGGCGTCGCGACGCCGGACCTCGACCGCATGGTGGGGACCGAAGCGTTGCTGTCCACCTTCGATATCGACCGGACTTCGACCGAAGCGCTCCTTTTCCAAACCGGATACCTGACGATCAAGCACGAGCAGACCGGAGATGGACGGACGCGCTACCAACTCGGCTATCCCAACCGCGAGGTGCGACAGAGCCTGAATGAACACCTGCTGAACGCGCTACTCCCACGGACGTCCGCCGCCGTCGTGCAACGCTCTTCGCTCCACGAACTGTTGCAGGCGAACGACTTCGAGGGTCTCGAGTCGCAGTTGCATGCGATCTTCGCCGCCATCCCCCATCAATGGCATACACGAAACGAGATCGCCAACTACGAGGGCTACTACGCGAGCGTCGTCTACTCCTGTTTCGCGGCCGAGGGGTTCGACGTCATCTCGGAGGACAGCAGCAGTCGCGGACGAGCCGATATGACGATTCGCTACAACGGCAGCGTCTACGTGTTCGAGTTCAAGGTGGTGGACCGCGACGCCGAACACGCCGCCATCGCGCAGCTACGCGAACGCGGCTACGCGGACAAGTACCGGCATCTGGGCGTACCGATCCACCTGATCGGCGTCGAGTTCAGCCGGGCCGATCGCAACCTCGCGGCGTTCGAGGTCGAAGCGGCCTGACTCCAACGATGAACGAGATCGACAAGGACCTCATTGGTCACCTGAACCGAAAGGCCAACCCGTCGGACTACTGGGCCATTCCGTTACCGCGGTCGCCCGTGCCGAACGCCTCGGTCAACTCGGCAACGGGACGGGACAAGCCCGTCCCCTAGTCTCCCGCTCCTTGCACGTCCGCAGCCCGCGTCGGGTTTGGCAACTCTCATTCCGTCGCCCGCATCCGCGCGTCCAGAGCATCGCGCAGGCCGTCGCCGAGCAGGTTGAAGGCCAGCACGGTGACGCTGATGAACGCTGCGGGGGCGATCAGTTCGTGGGGCGTCGTCAGCATGGTCTTCAGGCCCTCGTTGCACATGCTCCCCCAGGACGGAGTCGGGGGCGCGACACCCATCCCGATGAAGGACAGGAACGCCTCGGTGAAGATCGCGCTCGGCACCGCGAAGGTCAGCGTGACCAGGATCACGCCCATGGTGTTCGGGATCATGTGGCGCAGGACCAGGTAGTTGGTCTTCGCGCCCAGCAACCGGGATGCGCCGATATAGCCCTCCTCGCGTATCTGCAGGATCTGTCCGCGGACGAGGCGCGCCGCGGCGGGCCAGCTTAGGAGCACCATGGCCACGAGCATCGGGCCGATGCCGCTGTCGCCGGACTCCACGTTGAACAGGATGCGCAGCAGGATCATGAACAGCAGGAACGGCAGCGCCACGACGAAGTCGGCGAAGCGCATCAGGACCTGGTCCGCACGACCGCCCATGAAGCCGGCGGCACTGCCGTAGAGGATGCCGATGATGACGAAGAAGAACGGCGCCACGATGCCGATGAAGAGCGAGACCCGCGCGCCATGCATCAGCCGGGCAAGCATGTCCCGCCCGAGATAGTCCGTGCCCAAGGGGTGGAAGGCCATCTTCACCGTGTCCCCGGGACGAACGTCCGATTCGTTTTCGATCAAACCTTTCTCGACGGCTTCCCGGGCGGTGATGACACGCGTCACGTCGGCCGTGACCGTGGTGTAGCCGGCGGATTCGCGACCGGCGCGGTCGAGCGCCACGACGGAATAGAAATAGGTCTGCGCCTTGAGGTCCAGCCGATCCTCGAAGCTCACGTTCGCCGGACTCAGGATTTCGGCGATGGGAAGGCCCAAAGCGCCATCCGGCTCGGGATCGTACTGGTTGCGGTATACCCGGTAGCCTCGCGCGCCCGCTACGGGATCCCAAGAGAGCCTGACCGCGTTGGTCGTCGGCTGGTCGGCCACGGTGACCGTTGCGGGTGCCCCCGCCACGTCGTCGCCCTCGATGGGCGTCGCACTGACGCCGCGCCAGGGCGCATAGTCTTCCGCCACGGTGGCGGTCCGGTCCGCGCCGGGTGGCACGCTGATCTGATCGAGATCCTGGGCGGCCGGATCAACCGTCCACAGGAACGGCCCGAGCACCGTGAACGCCAGGAGGGCAACCACGAGGTAGAGGGAGATCAAGGCGCGGCGGTTGGCCTTCAGGCGAATCCAGGCATCCTGCCAATACGACAGCGACGGCCGGGAGACCGTCTCGACCTCGCGTTCGACCTGGACGCGATCCCAGGAGAGCGTTCCTTCGGCCATTGCCTACTCCAGCCGGACCCGGGGGTCGACGAAGCCGTAGATCACGTCCACGACGATCACCATGAACACGAGGAACGCGCCGTAGAACACCGTCGTGCCCATGATGACGGTGTAGTCGGACTGCTGGACCGCCTGCACGAAGTAGCGCCCGAGACCGGGAATCGCGAACACCAGTTCCACCACGAAGCCGCCGGTGGTGATGGCGGCGATGGACGGGCCCAGCACGGTGATGACCGGGAGGATGGCGTTGCGCAACTGGTGCTTGCGCAGGATGCGGGTCACCGGCAGGCCCTTGGAGCGGGCGGTGCGGATGAAGTCCGAGCTGGCGATCTCCAGCATCGACGAGCGCATGAGGCGCGTCAGGAACGCCATCGTCCCGAGGCCCAGCACCATCGACGGCACGATCATGTGCTGCACGGTTCCCCAACCGGCGACGGGGAACAGCGTGAAGCCGAGCCAGTCGTTGATCTCCACCACGCTCAACTGACCGAGTGCGGCGAACACGAACCCCGGCACCGAGATGCCCAGGATGACCAGGAACATGATCACGATGTCCGGCATCCGGTTGCGGTAGAGCGCGGTCAGCGCCCCCCAGAGGATGCCGCCGAACGCCGCGAACACGATGGCGAGGATGCCGAGCGTCGCCGAGACCTTGAAGTGCTCGCGGATGATGTCGTTCACCTCGCGGTTCTGCTGGGTGAACGAGATGCCGAAGTCGCCGCTCGCCATGTTCTTGAGATAGATCCAATACTGCTGGGCGATGGGCTTGTCGAGGCCGTAGCGGGCCTCGAGGTTGGCGCGGATCTCCGGCAGCACGGCCTTGTCGTTCATCAGCGGGTCGCCCGGCACGCCGTGCATGGCGAAGAACGTCGCCGTGGCGATGAACCACACCGTGACGATCCCCTGGATCAGCCGTTTGATCGAATACAGGAACACTATCTCGACGATCCGCGTTGCATCGCCGTCATTCTCAACACCCCTTGGATGACGAATTGGGTCGTTGTTCTCACCGCTAGTCGATCCATGCACCGGTGTAGTCGGGGTCGGTTCCCACGGCTCGGCGGACGATGCCCTTCAGCCTTGGGTGGGAGACGTAGACGGAACCGCGTTCGTAGTTGACCACGATCGCCGCCTCGTCGTAGAGGATCTGCTGTACGCGGGACATGGCGTCCATGCGCGTCTTGGCGTCGGACGAGGACCGCGCAATGTCGACCGCGTCGTCGAGTTCGGGACTGTTGAACCGGCCGCGGTTGTTCTCGTTCCACGACGCGAAGAGATCGGCGAAGGTCATGGGGTCGTCGTAGTCCGGCCCCCAGCCCGCCATCACGATATCGAAGTCGCCGGCAGTCATCTTGGCGAGCCGCTGCTTGAAAATCTGCGCGTCGATCTTGATGTCGATGCCGAGTTTCTGCTTGTAGAGGTTCTGGTAGTACTCCGCCTGCTTCTTCGCGGTGGGGCTGTCGCCGATCAGCATGACCAGCGTCGGCGGCTCGGCAAGCCCGAGTTCATCCATCGCCGTCGCGAGGTGACGTCTACCGAGTTCGTCGTCCGGCGGCGGGTCGGCCAGCGGGTATTCCTGGCGGAAGTAGCCGTCGACGCCCTTCAGCCATACCGGAAAGAGGGACGCGCCCGGCAGGTTTCCCGGCAGCTTGATGATCCGGTAGACCAGCTCCGGGGAATCGTTGACGGCCTGAATCGCCTTGCGCAGGTGGTAGTTTCGGGTCAGGCGATCCTCGCGGTGGTTGAACTCCATGAAGAACACCGCGCCGTCGCTGAACCGCCTGATCTTCCAACGCCGCTGCAGCGCATCGTCGAGGTTCTCCGCCACCAGCCCCGCGAGCGCGGTCTTGTTGTCCTTGAACAGGTTGATGATCGCGTTGGAATCCGTCGTGAAGTAGGCGTAGTCGATGGCGTTCAGGCGGATGCGCTCGGCGTCCCAGTAGTGCGGGTTCTTCTCGAGCCGGATGCTCGCGCCATGGACCCAGCTGGCGATCGTGAACGGGCCGTTGTAGAGCAGATCGCCGGCGTCGGCGGCGTAGCGTCCTTTCCTGGACTCGTAGAACGCCTCGTTGATCGGGTTGTAGGTGGCGAAGGCCACGAGCTTGTCGAAGTAGGGAACGGGCCGCTCCAGGTGGACCTCCAGCGTCCGGTCGTCGGCGGCATACACGGCCAGCGATTCCACCGGCATCTCGCCCCGGTTCACGGCTTCCGCGTTCTTCAACCCGTAGAGAATGAAGGCGTATTCCGAGGCGTTGCGCGGATCCAGCACCTTGCGCCATGAGAAAACGAAGTCGTGCGCGGTGATCGGTTCGCCGTTGCTCCAACGGGCTTCGGGACGGAGCCGAAACGTCGCCGTGGCATCGCCGATCTCCCATTCCTGTGCGACGCCGCCGACCAAGCGGTTCTCGGCGTCGTAGCGCAGCAGGCCCTCCATGGTGTGTCCGAGGATGTTGAAACTCACCGCGTCGGTGCCCCGGGTGGAGTCGAGCTGCGGGGGTTCGCCGCCGAGGGAGAGCGTTATCGTCCCCGTCGCCGCGTCGACGGCTTCGCCGGCGCCGCCCTCGTTCCACTGGGCCAAGAGCCAGAGCAGTACGCCGAGGGCCGCAACGCCGATGCCGCCGAGATAGAGAATCTGCCCCAGCGAGCGGACGTCGAGGCCGGTTCCCGCGGCACCCTCGGGGACGTTCGGACTCGGTGCTTCGGCGATGTCGGTCACAGTTCCTCTGCCCCACTCAGCGGGACGGGACGAGCCCGTCCCCTACGCGACGGTCCAACTCAGTGGGACGGCACAAGCCCGTCCCCTAGGCGACGCTCCGCAACAGGTTACCGACGATGCGGTTCAGATGCATGAGCGAATTGCACTCCTGGGCCTGGTGGACATAGGCCGAGTACTTGCGCATCTCCGCATCGCCGACGTTCCAGGTGTTGCGCGATTCCGGATTCAGCCAGATCACCCGCTTCGACCGATCATACATCTCCTTCACGATGTCCGTACGCGGGTCGCCGTAGTTGTTGCGCGCATCGCCTAAGATGATGATCGTGGTGCGGTTGTCCACCTCGTCCATGCAAAGCTTGCGGAAATCCTGGAACGCCTGGCCGTAGTCCGTGGATCCACCCGAGTAGTCGCGCAGCGTCTTGGCGATGGCATCCTCGATCTTGTTGCGTTCGAACAGTTCGGTGACCTCCGCCAAGTCCGACGAGAACGCGAACGAGCGCACCTTCGGCATCACTTCCTCCAGGCTGTAGAGGAACATCAGCATGAACCGGGCGTAGGCCGCGACCGATCCGGACACGTCGCAGATGGCGAACACCTTGGGCCGGTCCACCTTCACCGACTTCCAGTGCAAATCGAAGATCGAGCCGTCGTAGCTCATGTTGTGGCGCAACGTCCGCGACACGTGCAGTTGGCCGCGCTTGAACACCTTGCGGCGCCGGGAATGCAGCGCGGCGAGCTTTTTCGCCATGCGCAGCACGATCTCCTGGATCAGGCGGAAGTTGCGGTGCTCGACGTTGGAGAGCTTGACCTTCTGCAAAAGGTCTTCGCGCAGCCGACGTCCGGTGGCGTCCGCATGGAGCAGGAACTGCCGCTCCACGTAGTCGCGCACCAATTCCCGTAGCCAGTCGCGGCGGCGCTTGAGTTCCTGGGCCAGCCGCCGCTCGGGGATGTGCGGGCTCGCGCGAAGTTCCCCGATCTCCGCGACAAGGTCCGCGAGCCCCATGGCATCCATGACCTTCCGGGTGTAGAGCCCCTTCTGCGTGAACACCTGGATCTCGGTGAGGTCCGCCTCCTTGGCGGCTTCGGCCATCCGCACGGTGAGTTCTGTGGTGCCCTCCTGCATGAGCAATCGCCCTAGCGCCGAGCGAGGGTCGGCCATCGCACCGGGCCCGAGGTCTTCCTCCTCCTCTTCCTCGATGGCGCCGAACTTGCTCTTCTTGCCCTTGGCGCCCGAGCCCTTGCCGCCGCCGAGGTCCTCGCCCTGGCCCTCGCCACCGCCCTCGCCGTCTTCGCCGTCACCGTCTCCCTCGACGGCAACGCTCTGGCCCGCCACGTCCTCGAACGAGAAGAACTGGTCGAAGGTGGTATCGAAGGTCTCCTTCTCGTCCGCGGTCTTGGGCAGCACCAGCGCCAACGAGTCCTTGAGGAACGCCCGGTCCCGGTAGCCGACCAGTTCCACGGCGTTCATGGCGTCCAGCGTCTCCGCCGGGGAGATGCGCACCTCGGCGTTGCGCAGGGCGGCGATGAAGTGGGTCAGGGTGCGATCCATGGTGCGTTGAACGGCACGGGCGTCCGCGCGCCGACGGGCGCGATAGGGTCGCCCTACGGTCGCACCTTCGGACCGATGCCGTCCGCCCGGACCGCCTTGTTGGTCAGCGTGGCGATCTCGGCATCCACGTTCTCGATGTCCTCCTGGAACTTGAGGATCACGTTCAAGGTGTCCCGGACCAGTTCGGGGTCTAGGCTTTCCGTATGCAGGAGGAGCAGGGTGCGCGCCCAGTCGATCGTCTCCGAGATCGCCGGCACTTTCTTGAGGTCGAGATCGCGCAGATCCTGGATGAACGCCACCAGTTGCCGACGGAGTTCCGGGGGTATGTCCGGCACCCTCGCATGGATAATGCGCTGTTCGAGATCGGCATCCGGGAAGGGGATGTAGAGATGCAGACAACGGCGTTTCAGCGCGTCGGAGATCTCCCGGGTGTTGTTGCTGGTCAGAAACACGATGGGCGGTTCCCGGTGCGCCTTGACCGTGCCGATCTCGGGAATCGACACCTGGAAGTCGGAGAGGATCTCGAGCAGCAGCGACTCGAACTCGTGATCGGACTTGTCCACCTCGTCGAGCAGGAGTACGCAGCCGTCTTCCTCGCGCAGGGCCTTGAGCAACGGCCGCGGCTCCAGGAATTCCTCCGAGAAGAAGATGTCGCCGAACTCGTGCAGTCGGGTCACCGATTCCGCGAACCCCTGCGCGCCCTGCAGCACTTCGTCCAAGGTCTCCTTCAACACCTGGGTGTAGAGCAGTTGCTTGCCGTACTTCCACTCGTAGATGGCCTTGGCCTCGTCGAGACCCTCGTAGCACTGCAAGCGGATGAGCGGCAGGGCGAACATCTCGGCGGTGGTCTTGGCGAGTTCCGTCTTGCCGACCCCGGGCGGACCTTCGATGAGCACGGGCTTGCGCAGGTGGAACGCCAGGTAGACTGCGGTCGCGATCTGGTTGCTGCAGATATAGCGGTGCGCCTCGAAGCTGTCCTTCAAGGAATCCACCGACGCCGCCAACTGCTCGATGTCCGCCACGAGTCCTCCGAAACGCCGCCACGACTTCGAACGGCGCAAAAGCAGGCCATTATAGCGTCCACTTCTCCGCCAACGTTGCTGCACAATCCCGCGGTTTGCCGCGCGCGGTCGGTGCGGCGACAATGGTCCGGATGAACGCATCGCAAGTACGACCCCTCGACGGCGTCCTGGTGGTCACCCTGGAACAGGCCGTCGCCGCGCCGCTGGCCACCTGTCGCCTCGCCGACGCCGGCGCGCGGGTCATCAAGCTCGAACGCACCAGCGGCGACTTCGCACGCGCCTACGACACCGCCGCCAACGGTCAATCGGCGTACTTCGCCTGGCTCAACCGCGGCAAGGAGTCGTTGACCGTTGACATCAAGGACGAAGCCGACCGGGATCTCGTTCTGCGCATCCTCGCCCGGGCCGATGTGTTCATCCAGAACCTCGCCGTCGGGGCGGCGGCGCGGTCGGGGTTGGGTTCGGACGATCTGCGCGAACGGTTCCCGCAACTCGTGACCTGCGACATCTCCGGGTACGGCGAAACCGGGCCGTATGCGGACATGAAAGCCTACGACCTCCTCGTGCAGGCGGAATCGGGACTGGTGTCGGTCAACGGCGCCCCGGGACCCTATGGCCGGGTCGGCATTTCGGTATGCGACACGTCCACCGGACTTGCCGCGGCGCTCGCCATAAACGAAGCGCTCGTCCAACGGCAGCGAACGGGTCTCGGTTCGGCGATCAAGGTGTCGATGTTCGACGTCATGGCGGATCTCATGGCGGTGCCGTTGCTGCATCACGACTACCTGGGCGCGGGGCCCGAGCGAATCGGGCTGGCGCATCCATCCATCACGCCCTACGGCGGATTCGTCACGGGCGACGGCGTCACCTTGGTGATCTCCGTGCAGAACGACCGCGAGTGGGAGTCCTTCGCGACCCACGTCATGGAACGCCCGGAACTCGTCGACGATCCCTCTTACGCCACGAATCCCGCGCGCCTCGAACGCCGGGAAGTGGTGGACGGGATGGTGCAGGAGTTCTTCTCACGGCATACGCGGTCCGAGATGGAAGCCAAGCTCAGGACTGCGCGCATCGCCTACGGGGCGGTGAACGATGTGACGGGGTTGTCGAGCCATCCGCATCTGCGCCGGCTGACGGTCGACTCGGAGACCGGCGATGTCGAAGTTCCCGCGCATCCGAACGCGGCCGCGGCGCCGCCGAGGTCGCCGCGGCTGCCGCGCCTCGGCGAACACAACGAACGAATACGGCAGGAATTCAGCAAGTAGAGGAGTCCCGATGCCATCACGCCGCAAGCTGATCGAACTCGACGCCGACGAGATCCGCGACTACCTGGATACGGAAAAGACGCTGATCATCGTCGGCAACGGCCACAACGGCTATCCCCACCCCATGCCGATGTGGTTCGCCCAAGATGCCGACGGCGCCATCCGTTGTACGACCTTCACCAAGAGCCAGAAGGTGCTGAACTGGCGCCGGGACCCCAAGGCGACGCTCCTCGTCGAGAGCGGCGTCGAGTACGCGGAACTGAAAGGCGTCGTGATCTACGCCACTTGCGAGGTGATCGACGACAACGACGAGGTCAAGGACACCCTGGTCGCCATCAACTCCCGGGGCCGGAACCTCGACGACGAAGGCAGGGCCAAGCTCCGCGCGGCGGTATCGGGGACCGCAGCGAAGCGCGTCGTGCTAAAGTTCACCCCGGTGCGCTACCTCACCTGGGACCACGCCAAGCTCGGCGGTCGCTACTGAATAGGAATCATCGACCGGAGGCCAACGAATGGACATCTCCATCACCTACTGCACTTCCTGAGGCTACAAACCCAAAGCGGTCAGTTTGGCTGCAAAGATCAAGGACGTCCTCGGCGAAGAAACCTTCATCATCGAGGGCGCGGGCGGCATCTTCGACGTCAACGTCGACGGCAAGCTCGTCTACTCGAAGCACGAAACCGGGGAGTTCCCGGACGAGGACGCTCTCGTCAGCGAGATGCAGGGGCTGTAAGCGGCGCACGTTCGACGCACCTGCATACCCCGCTCCCGCGACACGCGTATGGGGAGCGCCGCAAGGGCGTCCCCTACGCCTCCGTAACGGGGACCCGTGCGATCGCCCGGCGCGACACGCAACAGGTCGTCGTCACGGGACGCCAAGGTGCCCCGCCTAGTACTTGTACGTTTCCGGCTTGAACGGCCCTTCGGCTGACACGTTGATGTAGTCCGCCTGTGCGGGTGTCAGCCGGGTCACGATCCCGCCGAAACCCGCCACCATCAACTCGGCGACTTCCTCGTCGAGTTTCTTGGGCAGCACCTCAACGCCAACCGGCGCCCGTTGATCTGGATCCTGGTCGGCCCAGCGTTGCTCGTAGAGGTGCATCTGGGCCAGGACCTGGTTCGCGAACGAGCCGTCCATCACCCGGGACGGGTGCCCCATGGCGTTGCCCAGGTTCACCAGCCGGCCTTCGGACAAGAGGATCAGGTAGTCGCCGGGGTCGTCGCTCCGGAACACCTGGTGGACCTGGTCCTTCACGACTTCCCAGCGCCAGTGCTCGCGCATGAAGGCGGTGTCGATCTCGTTGTCGAAGTGGCCGATGTTGCAGACGATGGCCCCGTTCTTGATGGATTGCAGCATCGCCGCGTCGCAGACGTTGGTATTGCCCGTGCAGGTGACCAGGAGGTCGGTCTCGCCCATGAGCCTCGAGTCGATGTGCTCGGTGCGGCCGGTGTTGTTCCCGCCGACATAGGGCGACACGACTTCAAAGCCGTCCATGCAGGCCTGCATGGCGCAGATGGGGTCGACTTCCACGATGCGCACGATCATGCCCTCCTGGCGCAGGCTCGCCGACGAACCCTTGCCGACATCGCCGTAGCCGACGACCATCGCCCGCTTGCCCGCCATCAGCACATCGGTGGCCCGCTTGATCGCGTCGTTCAGGCTGTGCCGGCAGCCGTAGCGGTTGTCGTTCTTGGACTTCGTGATCGAGTCGTTGACGTTGACCGCCGGCACCTTGAGTTCGCCGTCGGCGAGCATCTCGTAGAGACGATGCACCCCCGTCGTGGTTTCTTCGCTGACGCCATGAATGCCCGCAAGCATGGCCGGGTACTTCTCGTGGATCATCTGGGTCAGGTCGCCGCCGTCGTCGAGCAGCAGGTTCGCGTCCCAAGGCCTGCCGTCCTTCAGGATGGTCTGCTCGATGCACCAGTCGTATTCGGTTTCCGTCTCGCCCTTCCACGCGTAGACGGCAATGCCGTCGGCAGCCATAGCGGCCGCGGCATGATCCTGGGTCGAGAAGATGTTGCATGACGACCAGCGCACCTCGGCCCCGAGTTCGACCAGGGTACGGATCAGCACCGCAGTCTGGATGGTCATGTGGATGCAGCCGATGATCTTCGCGCCGGCGAGGGGCTTGTCTGGGGCGTAGCGCCGCCGAAGCGCCATGAGCGCGGGCATTTCGGCTTCGGCGAGTACGATCTCGCGCCGTCCGAAATCGGCAAGGCCGATATCGGCGACTTTGTAGTCGGTCATGGAATGGCTTCTAGCGGTTTACGGTGTTAGCGGACGCGCACCATACCAGCGGACTCGCGGGGGGCCAATGTCGGGATCCTTCAGCCCATCCCCGCCTCGTACCCGCGACGCGGTCAGCGGCGCATCTCGAAGACGATTCTGTTCCTGACACCCTCGACGGTCACAGGTTGGCCATCCACGAACTTCGGCGCATAGCGGAACCGCTCGGCAGCATCGATCGCGGCATCCTCAAAGGCTCGCACGATCGCCGACTCGGTCACCCCGCTAACCTGAGTGCCGAGCTTCGAGTCGACGACCTTCGGCTCGCGCACAAAGCCCATTTCGTCAACCGCGAACTCCAACAAGACGTACCCCTCGGCGTTCCTTGTGAGAGCGCTTCTAGGATAGGTGGGCACGCGCTTGAACAGCGGCTGGTAATCGGCCGTCCCCATCCAGGGGACCGTCTGCCCGATCGCCAGGCAATGTTCGGTTGCCCGGTCGCTGTCGCCGAGTTCCTCGTAGGCCTCCACCAAGTTGGCCCGCGCCATCAAAGCGGTTGTATCGTCCGCCGGCAACAACTCCACCACCGTCGTCATCGACTCGACGGCCTGCGGGTACCGCTCGCGACCGAGGTGGATCTTGCCGATCCAGAACTTCGCACGCGCCACACGTTCGGTCTCGCCGAGCCGGCCAAAGGTCTCGGCCGCTTCGCCGAGCAGACGTTCCGCGCGTGGGGACCACCAAACCTGCATGCCGCCGTTCAGCTTGACTTCCGCCATGACCTCGCTGTCCTCGGGGTAGTGGAGCGCGGTGAGCTTCAGCACCCGGTCCAGTTGCCTCCGGGCGTGTTCATCCGGCACGGTGTTCAGCAGGGACATCTCGACCTGGAGCAACTCGGCCGAGTCAGAGCCGTAGGCGCGGCGCATGAGCTTTCGGGCTTCCTTCAACTCGCGGTACGCGGGGTTGCGGAACCCGGTCATGGCCAGTGCGTAGCCGTGGTTGAAGGCCAGCGTTGCCTGCACCTTGATGTCATCGGGGTAGACCTGCTCCCCGAGACGTCGGGCCTTCTCCGCATGCCCCGCCGCCACCACGTAGGCCGACGCCTCCATAGCCTCCTGATAGGCCTTGAAGGCCACCGTGAACTCGGCCTGCGGATCGGCGATGCCGGGAAGCGCCAACGTCAAGCCGACGCCAATCGCAAGTGCCCGGCACAGACCCGTCACAGAGCGACACAACAGCACGCGAATCAGCCCCCGGGATGCATCATGAAGACGATCCGGTTCCGGACTTCCGGCACCGGCACGGCCTTGCCGTCCACGAACCGGGGCGCATACCGGAATCCCTTGGCCGCCTCGAGTGCCGGTTGGTGGAAGACTTTGCCGCCCTTGGAGTCGACAACGGTAGGCTTCCTCACGAAACCCATCTCGTCCACGGTGAATTCCAAAAGGACAAACCCCTCGCGGTCTCTGGTTGCAGCGCTCCTCGGGTATTCCGGGGCGCGCTTGAAGAGCGGCAGGTAGTCGTCGTTGCCCGTCCACGGCTTCGTCCGACCAATCGCGTAGAGCGATTCCCCGATACGCCGTGCTTCGGCGGCGGGCTCTAGCGCCGCGTGGAACTGCTGTGCGGCCACCGCTTCCCCGTATGCCTTGTAGGCAGCTTCGAAGGCCTGCTGGTCATCGGCGCTGGCCGCGGCGACCAGCATCAACCCGCACCCCAAGAGAATCGGTCGAATGTTCATCGCCACTCCTGTTGCCCGACGACGTGACGGCACCCCGGCGCTGCCGCCATTTGAATCCGCCAAACGGGGCCTGTCAACGTCCGGGGGCGTGGCTCACCCGTCGTCACCCACGGCGAGGAGCCGATCGACCAGCGCTGCGACGCCGTTGTTCTCGTTGCTCTCGGTAACCCAGTCCGCCGCCTGTTTGACGAGGGGGTCCGCGTTGCCCATCGCGACCCCGAAGGCGGCGCCGCGGATCATGGGGAGGTCGTTCGCCGCGTCGCCGACGGCACAGATGGCGCGCGGGTCCAACCCGGACTCGACTGCGAACCGCCGGATGCCCGCCCACTTGTCGACATGGCCGCGGATCGTTTCCAGGTACCAGCCCGGCGTTCGCTTGGACTCGACGAGAACGGTCGCGAAATCGCCGGCATCCGTGATGGCGGCCTCCAACCTGCGTAGGTCGTCACGATCGCCGAACGCCCCCACCACGAGGACATCGTCGCGGCAGGCATCTTCCGGCCGGGTGTCCCGGCCACCGGAGTCGCCGCCGAAATCCACGTAGTGACGTGTTGGCTCGTTCCAAGGCACGCTGGCGTCCACGACGAAGTCCGGGCCTCCCCGGCCATCGGCATCGCGCTGCAGAATGAGTGCCTGTCCCCGGCCGCGGGCAAGTCCGAGGAGATGCTCGACCTGGCCGACGGTGAACGGGGCGCTATGGAGTGTCTCGCCGGTGCTGGATTTGGTGAGTGCGCCGCCCAGGCACACCGCGGGCAGCCTCAGCGACAACTCCTCCATGGCCTGCCGCGTCGTACGGTATCGCCTTCCCGTGGCCAAGACGACCGCCAGCCCTTCGCCATGGGCGCGCCGAACCGCCGCCCGCGTCTCGGGCAAGACCTGATTGTCTTCGTTGACGAGGGTTCCGTCGACGTCGATCGCGAGCAGGGAGACGCGCTTGGGAATGCGTGGAACAACGATCACGGGCACACGTTAGCACGCACGGCAACCGGGTTCGTGGGGACAGTGGCTTCAGTCGCTGACGCTGTCGCCGACCAACCCGATGGCCAGGCCCGGCAGTTGCAGTCCGAGGCATTCGTCAGTCCGAGCATCGGCGCGCCGCCTTCGTCCCGATGTTCGCATCATGCTGGACTGGTTCCGGATCGCAGCGCCACGCCTGCTCGTCCGGAGACGTGGGCGCGAAGCCGTGAACGACGGCTTGCCCTGTCCCCGTTCAAGGCTCCACATCGCCAAAACTGGCAGTAGCTTTTGCCGAGGCGAGTTGTCAGAATCCGGCATAAACAAGCCGCAAGGCGCGGAGGACGCGAGTGAACCTTCTTGACTGGTGGTACGGCCTTGTGGGCTTGTCCATTCCCGCCGTGGTGATCTATACGCTCATCGTCACCCACCTCACGATCATGTCGGTCACCCTCTACCTGCACCGGCATTCCGCGCACCGCGCACTGGACCTGCATCCCGCGCTGGCCTTCTTCTTCCGGGCCTGGCTCTGGCTTACGACGGGCATGAACACCAAGCAATGGACCGCGATCCACCGCAAGCACCATGCGCTGGTGGAAACCGAGGACGATCCCCACAGCCCGAAGATCTACGGCTTGAAGGAGATCGTCCTGAGGGGCACCGAGTACTACCGCGCCAGCGCCACCGAGGAGACACTCGAGAAGTACGGCAAGGGAACGCCCGACGACTGGTGGGAGCAGCATGTCTTCACGGCGCACTCCTTCTGGGGCATCGGCAGCATGATGGCGGCGAATCTCCTCCTCTTCGGCAGTCTCGGCGTCGTGATCTGGGCCGTGCAGATGCTGTGGATCCCGGTGCTCGCCGCCGGCGTCATCAACGGCGTCGGCCACGCCATCGGCTACCGCAACTTCGAGACCCCCGACGCGTCCACCAACATCGTCCCGTGGGGCATCCTCATCGGCGGCGAGGAGTTGCACAACAACCACCACACCTATCCGAACTCCGCCAAGTTCTCAGTCAAGCCTTGGGAGTTCGACATGGGCTGGTTCTGGATCCGCCTGTTCTCGATCTTCGGCCTGGCCAAGCCGCGATCCACCGGCCCGGTGGTAGCGCGCCAGGACGACAAGGCACACATCGACATGGACACGGTCTGGGGCGCGCTGAACGACCGCTTCCGGGTCATGTCGCGCTATGCGGAGAGCGTAGTCGGTCCGCTTGCCAAGCTTGAGATCCGAGCCGCCGACGCGGCCACCCGGCGGCTGTTCCGACGCGCGAAGAACGTCCTTTGCCGCGAAGAGATGCTCGTTCGAGAACGAGACCGCCGGGACATCAAGGCGATCCTCGAGTCGAGCCCGATCCTGAAGACGATCTACGAGAAGCGCCTGGAGCTGAACGCCGTGTGGGCGAAACGCGGCGGCAGCCGGGAGGATCTGCTACACGCGTTCAGGAACTGGTGCGTGGAAGCGGAGAACACGGGCATCCAAGCCTTGCGCGAGTTCGTCGTGGAGTTGAAGTCGTACACGATGCCACTGGCACGGTCTCCGGCCTGACGCGACCCACGCCCGCTTCAACCGAGTGGGGACAATCCGTAGGGCGACCCTCGCGGTAACCCGAGAAAACGCGCGTCGCGCCCTATCGTGCCGCGATCGGCACCGTGCCCACGACATCGTCGATGACGAGTTCGGCGATGTCGTCGTCGGTGAGACCCGCGTATTCCTTGAGCACTTCACTCGTATGCTCGCCGAGAAGCGGCGCGCGTTCGTTCGGCGGCTGTCCGGCGCGCCGAAACTGGTAGGGCTGTCCCGGGTAGTGCTTGACGCCAAGGCCCGGCCGATCCTGAAGCCGTAGGCCCTCGCGGGCCGCGATCTGGGGATCGGTAAGCAGATCCGGACCGTTCATGACCGCGCCGGCGGGTATGCCGGCAGACTGCAGGTCGGCCATCAACGCCAAGTGGTCGCGGGGGGCTGTCCACCCGGCGATGGCGTCGTGGCAGCCGGTGCCCACCTCGGCAATCGCGCGATCGCCCACGATCTCGGCAAGCGCGGCGCAATGCGCTTGGGTCTTGCAGGTGATGGCGATCCACCGGTCGTCGCGGCACGGATAAACGCCCTGCAGCGGGTAGTGGTGATGACCGTTGCCGACCCGGCCGGGGTCGACACGGGCCAGCGACCAGGCGGTCATCGCGTCGCCGACGTAGAGGCTGCATGCCTCGACCTGCCCGAAGTCGACGTGCTGCCCCTCGCCGGTGCGGTCGCGGTGATTCAGCGCCGCGAACAACGCGTTGGCGCCCATGACCCCGGAAAACAGGTCGCCTCCGGTGGTTCCGGTGAACAGCGGTTCGCCGCCGGGGTAGCCGGTGAGGTGGGTGAAACCCGCCATCTGTTCGGTGGACATGCCGAATGCCACGTAGTCCCGCCAAGGACTGTCGGCGCCGAATCCGGACAGGGAGATCATCACGAGGCGCGGATTGATGTCGCGAAGCGTGTCGTAGTCGAGCCCGAAGTTGGCCATGACGCGCGGCGTGTAGTTCTCGATGAGGACGTCCGCGTCCTCCACCATCTTCTTGATGATCGCCACGCCGCGCGGATCCTTGAGGTTCAGCGTGATGCCGCGCTTGTTGCGGTTCACCCAGTTGAAATACGGCGAACTCTCCCAGCCCGGCAGTTCGGTGTTGGCGTTCGACGAGGCGCTGCCGCGCCAGCCGTCGATGCGCTGGATCGACTCGACCTTGATGACCTCGGCACCGGCGTCCGCAGCGATCTGGGCGCACACCGGTCCGGCGAAGAACATGGACAGGTCGAGGACGCGCACGCCGTCGAGGGGCAGCGGATTGGCGCCGTCGGGGGAATCCTTGGTTTGCGACGGGGACACCCTCGGCAGGCTTGAGAGCACCTGCTCGGTGTGTTCGCCAAGCAACGGCGGCCGGTAGGGACGGGGCTCGGTGCCGGTGGCACGAAACGGGATGCCCGGCACCTCCACCGTTCCGGCCACAGGATGGTCGAGGGGCACGATGAACCCCCGGTGCCGGTGCGGCGGCAGGTCGAACATGCCCGCCATGTCCGGCACGAGTCCGAACGGCACCCGCCATTCCTGCGCCTCGTGGAAAAGCGCCTGGGCGGTCCGGTCCGCGAGAGCTTCCCGGAACGCGGCACGGATCTCGTCGATGCGCTCGTCCGCGTTCACCCAGGAGACCGTCCGGTAGCGTTCCGATTCGGCGATGTCCTTACGGCCGAAGAACTCGCACAGCATGCGCCATTGTGGGCGCGTCAGCGCGTTGATGCCGATGATCCCGTCCGCGGTCGGCAGCATGCAGCATGTGCCCGCACCCGCACCGACGCTGGAATACCGTTCGGGGACGATGCCTCGGTACTCGTAGAGCATCGTCGGGATCTGCGCACCGGCCAGAACCGCTTGCTGCACGCTCACGTCGACGTGGTCGCCGCGGCCGTGGCGCATCCGGCCGAGCACGGCGAGCTGCGTGGCGGCGGCCGCGAACGCACCCGCCAGGGTCTCCGAGATAGCACCGCCGACCTGCAGCGGCTCGCCGTCGGGCAAACCGCACAGCTGGGTCCAGCCGCCGACGGCGCAGGAGACCAGGTGCGATGACTCGTAGGCGGAATGCGGCCCGAAAGACCCGAAGCCCGAGATCGTCGTGAGAATCACGTCGGGGTTCCAGCGTCGGAGGGCGTCGTAGCCGATCCCCCGGGCTTCGAGGGATTCCGCCGTCTCCCCCGCCACCACCACGTCGAACCGCTGCACCAGCGCCCCGAGTTGCTCGCGCCGGCGCGTCGGTTCGGTATCGAGGATGACGCTGCGCTTGCTGGTGTTCAGAAAGAAGAACGACGCACTCGCCTCGAGCCGCGTCGCGCCGTCGGCCCCGTCCGGGAACGGACCCATCTCGCGGGTCTCGTCGCCCGTCTCGGGGCGTTCGACCTTCACGACATCGGCGCCGAGGTCGCCCAATAGCTTGGCGCAGAACGGCGCGGCAATGCCCTCCGAGATGTCGAGAACGCGGACGCCGGCTAGTGGCGACGGGCGGGTCATGGCCTCGTCTCGGCGCGAGTTCGGCTGGCCATTGAAGACGGGATGCGCGGCTCGCTTTGGGCGGAGATGAACACAATCTATCGCATTCGGGGTCTTCGATGGGGCGCGTCTGACAAACGACGACCGGACCTCACCCAATGCGCCCAATGCGCGCATGCCGTTGGGTATGCTTGCGCGCTGTCGCTCATTGAGAACTCCTGAACATGGCGGACGCTCCCGCAGCAGCGTCGCCCGTGGACGCCACGGACCGGGTGTCGTGGTCAACCGTCTTCGCCTACGGCGTGCCCGCCGTCGGTGCCGGCTACATGTACCTGCTGATCGGCTTGTACGTGATGAAGTTTTCCACCGACGTGCTCTTGATCTCGCCGCTCATCATGGGGCTGATCTTCAGCGCCTCCCGGGTATGGGATGCAGTGTCGGATCCGCTGGTCGGCTACCTCTCCGATCGCACGCGTTCGGTGTTCGGGCGGCGGCGCACCTGGATGGCGGCGAGCGTGGTGCCGATCTCGGCGACGTTCGTGATGATCTTCGCGCCGCCGACCGGCCTCTCGGCAACGGGCCTCGTGATCTGGATGGCGGTTGCCATCATCGGCTTCTACTCGGTGATGACCGCATTCTTCGTCCCCCACCTGTCTCTCGGCGCCGAACTGTCCACCAACTACCACGAGCGCAGCCGGCTGTTCGGCTTCCGCCACGGTTTCTACACCGTCGGGTCGATCCTGTCCCTTCTCACCATGCAGATCCTGATCGGCGCCGAGGCACAAGGTCCGGCAGCGGCGCGACAGAGCGCCTTCGAAACCTCGCTCCCGGCGTGCCTGTTCATGGCGCTGATGATCGTGTTCGCCGTCGCGAAGCTGCGCGAGCGGCCGGAATTCCAAGGGCGCGTCAACACCAACCCGCTGCGCGCCTTCGCGGACGTGTGGCGCAACCACCACGCGCGGTTGCTGATCATCGTCACGCTGATCGAGAACATCGGCTCCGCCGCCATCGGCGTCCTCACCTTGTACGTGGCGCAATACGTGGTCGGCGCGCCGCACATGGCGCCGCTGGTCATCCTCTTCTACATGATCCCGTCGGCTTTCTCCGTGCCGTTGTGGATACCGCTGTCGCGGCGAATCGGCAAGGTGCGCCTGTGGATGTACTCCATGCTCGGGACCGGCTTCTCGTTCGGGGCGATGTTCCTGTTGCCGTTCATGCCGGCGGAGCTTCGACTGCCGTGGATCTTCGTGTTCGCGGTGTTCGCGGGCCTCGCTGCGGGTTGCGGCGGCACCATCGGGCCATCGGTGCAGGGCGACGTCATCGACTACGACGAACTGCGCACCGGCGAACGCAAGGAGGGCTCCTATTTCGCGGCGTGGAACTTCGTCTACAAGAGCGCCATCGGTGTAATGCTGGCGCTGACGGGTTTCGTCCTCGAGCTATCCGGCTTCGTGCCCAACCAACCGCAGACCATGACGACCCAGATCTGGATGGTCGGCCTCTACGGAATCTTCCCGCTGGTCTGCTACACGATCGGTGCGATTCTGTTCTCGCGGTTCAGATTAGACGAAGCCGCCTACCAGAAAATCCGGGCGGAGTTGGACAAGCCCCGAGGGTACGGCGCGGGGGCGGGCGCTGCGCACGAGCAGACGTGACGCGGGTGGTTCTGCGCTCTTGGCCTTGCGCCGGGACGCGGAGCGACGGCAAGGGTCGCCACAAAGTCGAAGAACGTGGCGGCATGGCCGAAGGCCGCACGGCACGGGTTTCCCGTCCCCGCGCACCCTACGGGCGCGGCCTCGGGGCCGGAGGCCGATCACGCGGAGGCGGGGGTTACATTCGCTCCACGGTTTCGATGCCGAGGAGACCGAGCCCCCGCGACAGGGTGTCCGCGGTGTGCCGGCAGAGCAGCAGGCGGTCGTCGCGGGCATCGCTGTCCAGGACCGGGCAGGTCTCGTAGAAGCGCATGAACGCCGCCGCGAGATCGTAGAGGTAGGTGCACAGGTGGTGGGGCATGACGGTTGCCGCGACTTGCTCCAGGGTCTCCTGGAAGCGGACTAGCTGAAGGGCAAGGGCGTGTTCCACCGGTTCCCGGATCGTCGGTGTGCCGGTGAGCGATCCCGCCTCGACCCGCCCTCGCTGGAAGAGGCTCTGGATCCGGGCGTAGGCGTACTGCAGGTAGGGAGCGGTGTTGCCCTCGAAGGACATCATGGCGTCCCAGTCGAAGACGTAGTCGCCGGTGCGACTCTTCGACAGATCCGCGTACTTGACGGCCCCGATGCCGACTGCGTGCGCCACCCGGTCCACTTCATCGGCTTCGAGGGCGGGATTCTTGGTCTGCACCAACCTGCGAGCCCGCTCCGTCGCCTCGTCGAGCAGATCCAGGAGCCGAGTACCGCCTCCCGCCCGGGTCTTGAACGGGCGCCCGTCGGCGCCCAGCATCATCCCGAACGGGTGGTGTTCCAACGATGCGCCCGCCGCGTAGGACGCCCGCTCGGCCAGCGCGAACAATTGCCGGAAGTGCAGGCTCTGCCGCGCGTCGACGATGTAGAGCACGCGCGCCGCCTTCAGCGTGCCCGTGCGATGCCGGACGGCCGCGAGATCCGTCGAGTGGTAGACGTAGCCGCCGTCCGACTTGCGCACGATGATCGGCACCACCTTGCCGTCCTTGCCCTTGAATTCATCGAGGAAAGCGCACAACGCCCCGTCGGACTCGGTCACGAGTCCCTTGGCCTCTAGATCGGCGGCGATACCGTCGAGATCGTCGTTGTAGGCACTCTCGCCGCGAACATGCTCCGGTCGCAGACCGACGCCAAGTCGATCGTAGACGGCCTGGCAGTGGGACATCGAAATGTCGATATAACGCTGCCAGCGGATGAGCGTCTGCGGATCGCCTCCCTGCAGGTCGACGACCACTTGCCGTGCCCGCTCCGCGAACGCCGGGTCGTTCGCGAACCGCTCGCTGGCCTCGGTGTAGAAGCGCTCCAGATCGCCCAGCGCCTCGCTGTCCTCGCCGGTGTCGTTGAGGTGCGCGACGAGACGCCCGAAATTCGTACCCCAATCGCCGACGTGGTTCTGCCGGACGACGTCGTAGCCCAAGGCCTCCAGCACCCGCGCCATGGCGTCGCCGATGATCGTGCTGCGCAGGTGGTGAACCTGCATCTCCTTGGCGAGATTGGGGTGGGAGTAGTCGATGACCACGCGGCTACCGCCGCCCACCGGGTCGAGGCGACCCCCGCGCAGTGTTTGCGCCAGGTATTCGTCCGCGATGGTGAGGCTGATGAAGCCAGGGCCTGTGACTTCGCAACGCGCGGCAATCCCCGTGAGATCGGCACCGTCCACGACCCGCTGCGCGAGTTCCCAGGGCGACGTGGACAGTCGCTTCGCCGCCGCCAGGGCCCCGTTCGCCTGGTAGTCGCCGAATTCCGGGCGCGTCGCGGGGCCGACGATGGGGGGAGCGCCCGCCGCCCCGGCTTGTGCAAGCGCCGCTTGCAGACGCTCGCCGAGCAATGTCTTGACGTTCACTCTGGAACGACGTCCTCGGCCTGCCAGCCGCGCTCGCGCTCCACCGGCACGAAGTTCACGGTCTGGCCATCCTCCAAGCTCGCCCGTTCGCCCCCTTGCCGACGAATGGAGCGGTGATGGACGAAGATCTCATCGCCGTTGGGGCGGCGCACGAAGCCGTAGCCCTTGGTCCTGTCGAACCACTTGACGGTACCGGTCTCGCGCTTCGCGTCCGGCGGTGGTTCCGGTCGGCGTGCCGGACGCCGCCGGGACCGGCTTCGACCGCCCTCGCGGCGCCGCCTGGCTCGCGGCTGGCGTGCCTGGGAGCGGTACACGGTACCCGCCGTGAGGACGCCGACGAAAAAGAACATGGCCATGAGCGCCAGGTACCTCTCGTCCAAGAGCCGGAAATAGATCTCCGTGGCGGCAACGGCCAACATGGCGGCCACGACGACGATTGTGACGGTGAGTTTCATTTGTCTTCTTCTTTGGTGCCTAGCGGAATACACCCGCCCGACGAGTGATGCCGATAATACGGCATCGCAACTTGATTCGAGTGAGAGCCTTTCACCGACGAGGCGTGTGCCGTCGGTGACGCGTTTGACCAACCCGGCGTCAACGCCGATGTTCGGGTCCGTCCAGCCAGCCCGTCGCGGCGACCGCGCGCCCTGCGGGCGCGTTGGGACGGCGCGCCCTGCGGCTCGTTGGGAGGGCGCGCCCTGTGGGCGCGTTGGGGTCGCGTCTACGGCTCAGTCCGCCAACGGCTCGACGCGGCGGATCGTCTCGATGACGATGGGCGTCAACGGCACATCGGGGAATCCGGCGAAAGTGCCGGTATCCGTCAGTTCGATCGCCTCGGCGACATCCATGCCGGCGGTCAGCTTGCCGAAGACGGTGTAGCCCGGTTGGCCCGGGCGTGCGTTCAGATGGTCGTTGTCCTTGGCGTTGATGTAGAACTGCGCCTCGGCGGAATCCGGGTCCGCCCGCCGGGCCATCGCAATGGTCCACAGGCGATTGGGTTCGCCGTTGGCGGACTCGTTGACAACCGTTTGCGGGGCCTTGCGCTCGTTCATCTCCGGGTCGAAGCCGCCGCCCTGGATCATGAAATTGGCGATGACCCGATGGAAGATCAACCCGTCGTAGAAGCTCTCGTCGACGCGTTCGAGGAAGTTGCGCACGGTTTGCGGCGCCTTGGACGGCCACAGTTCCACCGTCATCGTTCCGACGCTGGTGACGATTTCCACGCTGACGTTTTCCACGCTGATGTTCTGCGCTTCGTCCGCGATGGACGCGGTGGCAAGCAAAAGGCCGCAGGTCAGCAGAACGGCTTTCGACATATCAAGACTCCAGTTGCTCAAGGTAGCGTTCGACAGTCCGCGTCAACCCCATCTCCAAGGCGTCCGCGACCAGGGCATGGCCGATGGATACCTCGGCGATATGACCCATGGAGACGAACCGTGCCAGGTTGACCAAGTCGAGGTCGTGGCCGGCGTTGACCCCGAGACCGCGCTCGTGGGCAAAGCGCGCGGCATCCCGGTACGTTGTCCAGGAAGCCTCGGCGTTCGGATGGTCGAGACCGCATCGCGCGACCTGGTCCGCGTAGGGCCCCGTATAGAGTTCGATTCTGTCCGCGCCCAAGCGCTTTGCCGCCGCGATCTGCACACAGACGGGGTCCATGAACAGACTGACCCGCGCTCCCCACGATTGATAGCGCGCTACAAGCCTCTGAAGTTGCACGACCGTCCCTTCGTCGGTGAGGTCCCAGCCGTGGTCGGACGTGAGTTGGGCGTCGTCATCCGGTACCAAGGTGCATTGATGGGGCCGGATGTCGTCGATTAGGCGATCGAACCCGGGGTAGCCGCCCGCGCGCGCCGGTGCCTTGGGGTTGCCCTCGATGTTGAACTCCGCGCCCGGGTATTCGTCGACCAAACCCTTGAGCGCGTAGACATCGCTGGCGCGGATGTGCCGCGCATCCGGCCGCGGGTGGACGGTGATGCCCCCCGCCCCCGCATCGAGCACCGTCCGGGCGCAGTCGACGACGTTCGGCCGGTCGCCGCCCCGGGCGTTGCGCAGCCAGGCGATCTTGTTGACGTTGACCGACAGCACCGTCATGGGTTGCCGTCCCGGGATGGCGTGCTTTCCCGTTGCCGCGACTGCGACGCCTCCAGATCGCCTTTCGCCGGCAGGGAGGGCAACTGGCCGGTGGCGGCGAGGTAGATGAAGCTGCCGCCCACGAGGAGGAACGACACGACGAATCCGGACACGAACTTGTAGTACACCCACGCATCTTCGCTGAACGTATAAGCGACCCAGATGTTGATCGTGCCCGACAAAGCAAAAACGCCGGCCCAGCCGTAAGTGAGTGCTCGCCACGCGCGGTTGGGCAACACCATGACCTTGCCGAGCGCCCGTTGCACGTAGTTGCCCCGACCGACGAAACGGCTGCCGATGATGACCAGTGCGAGTATCCAGTTGACCACCGTCGGTCGCCATTGGATGAACAACGGATTGCGGAACACGAGCGTCATCGTGCCGAAGATCATGGCCGCCCAGAACACGAACCACACCTGCCCGGGGATCGGCCATGCCTTGAGCTTGAAGACCGCGAGCTGGATCACCGCAGCACCCATTAGCGCCGCCGTCGCGTAGTAGATGTCGCGGCCCGTGGCGAGCCAGACGCCGAAGAAGGCGACGACGGGCAGGAAGTCGATGATCTGCTTCATTCCTTGGACATCTCGCCGGTGGCACAACCGCGGGGCACGAGACCGCAATGATAGCGCTCCGAAGCCGAAGGAACGGGCTCGTCCGATCCCGCGCCGTCCCCGCACCGTCGCGTCCGATGCCGTCGTCGGGGCGCCCGGTGCCCCCGCGCTGGCGTTCGACGCCGAAACACCGAACAATACAACGGCAATCCTTGGGGGCCGGTTCTTAACAGCTAGCCATGGCGAATGATGTTGTCGACGTGTTGATCGTCGGGGCGGGCGCATCGGGCGCCGCCGTGGCCTGGAGCCTGGCGGAGACCCGGATGCGGATCGTGTGCCTCGAACAGGGCGGCTGGATGAACCCGGCGGAATACCCGAGCAACGCACGCGACTGGGAGACGCGAGCCGCCAAGGAGATGCAGGTCAGCCCGAACCTGCGCAAGCGTCCCGCCGACTACCCCATCAACGACGCCGACTCGCCCATCGCGATCCTCAACTTCAACGCCGTCGGCGGCAGCACCATCCTCTATTCGGCGCACTTTCCCCGCTTCCACCCCTCGGATTTCCGGGTCCGGACCCTCGATGGCGTCGCCGACGACTGGCCCATCGACTACGCCACCCTGGAACCCTTCTTCGCCCAGAACGACAACAACATCGGCGTCGCCGGATTGGCCGGCGACCCGGCCATCCCCGCCCACGAGCCGCCCTTGCCGCACATCCCCATGGGCCGCATGGGCGAGACCATGGGCCAGGGCTTCAACAAGCTCGGCTGGCATTGGTGGCCGTCCGACAGCGCCATCATCACGCGGCCCCACAACGGGCGCGGGGAATGCCTGAACCTCGGACCCTGCAACACCGGTTGCGCGCAGGGCGCCAAGAGCAGCGCCGACATCGCCTATTGGCCGGTCAACGAACGCGCGGGCGTAGAACTCAGAACCCACTGCCGGGTTCGGGAGATCACCGTCGACGAGAACGACATGGCCACCGGCGTGACCTACTTCGACGCCGACGGCAACGAACGCCATCAGCGAGCCGAGGTCGTTGTCGTCGCGTGCAACGGTGTCGGCACCCCGAGGCTGCTGCTCAACTCGACGTCGGCACGGTTTCCCGACGGGCTCGCCAACCGCTCCGGACTCGTTGGCCGCAACCTGATGCTCCATCCCTGGGGGCTCGTGGTCGGGCACTTCGACGAACCCCTGGCGTCCAACTTCGGCCCGCAGGGTTGCTGCATCCTGAGCCAGCAGTTCTACGAGACGGATGCCTCGCGGGGCTTCGTACGGGGCTACAACATGCAGATCACCCGCGGCGGCCCACCCGTCGGCACCGCGCGGGGTGGCGTCGCGCAAGGCGCGATCCCATGGGGCGAGGGCCACCACGAAGCCTTCGACCGGTTGTTCGGGCGTTCCATTCACCTGGGTCTTTGCTGTGAAGACCTGCCCGAAGCGCACAACCGCGTGACCCTCGACCCCGTCCTCGCCGACTCGAACGGCATCCCGGCGCCGAAGATCAGCTACACCTTGAGCGAGAACAGCCGGCGCATGCTGGACCACGGACTGGACCGGGGCGCGGAGGCGATGGAGGCCGCCGGGGCGCGGCGGGTCCAGAAGGTGCCGTCGCCGCTGCGCATGGCCGGCTGGCACCTGCTCGGCACGGCGCGCATGGGGACCGATCCGGAGCGTTCCGTGGTCAACGAGTGGGGCCGCAGCCACGACGTCCGCAACCTGTTCATCGTCGACGGCAGCGTTTTCGTGACCTCGGGGGGTGTCAATCCGACCACCACGATCCAGGCCGTGGCGCTCTACATCGCGGATTCGATGAAGCGGCGGCTCGCCAATCTCTTCGACTAAGGTCAACGATGACTCAGCGCCACATCATCGGTACCGACAACCCCCTGACCGAAGGTCAACGACGGGTGCTCGCGATCGTGCTGGACCTCATTGTGCCGGCGAGCGACGACGGACTCCGGCCGAGCGCCGCGGACGTCGACGTGCTGGGGTACATTCGTGAGGTGGAGGGCCACACCCTCGACGCACTGCGCGCCGACCTTGATCGTCTCGACGCCGAAGCAAGGCAAACACACGGCCAGGCGTTCGCGTCGCTCGATCCCGCAACGCGCCAAGGCCTTGTGGACGCCTTAAGGGAGATGGCGCCCCACTTCATGCGTACCCTCGCCCTGCAGACCGTCACCTGCTACTACCAGGACGACCGCGTCCTGGAAGCCATCGGCGTGGGCGCGAGGCCGCCCTTTCCGAAGGGATACGAGGTGCCGCCCGGCGACCTGTCGTTACTTGAGCCGGTTCGGCAACGCGGCAAGGTCTACCGGGACGCATGACATCCATGCCCCGCACCCGAACCATACGTTGTCGACGCGCACCCGTGGCGGGGAGAGTGCGATGGGGTCGCCCGTTTCAGCATGGGGCAGGACAAGCCCGTCACCTGCTCTTGGCCGTGGTCGCGCTCGCGACGGCAGGTCAAGTCGCCTTGGGAAACGACGATCGGCCATTCTGGCATCCCGACGCGGGTACGCCGGCCGAGCGTTTCGAACTGGCCAAGCGAACCGAGCCTGAACTCGTCGCCTTCCTGCGACGTTTCCCCAAGGGGGCGGACCTGCACAACCACGCCGGCGGCGCCGTGTACAGCGACTACGTCATCGACGCTGCCCGGGCCAAGGGCCTGCGCTACGACCCCCGTCTGCGAGGGTTCACCGTCAGCGAGGAGGACCACACGGTGAGCCTCGACCAGCTGGAATCCGACGCGGCCATGCTCAAGGCGTTCTTCGAAACCGTCAGCATGCGCGGCTGGTATCCGAACACCGGCGACGGCCACCACCACTTCTTCCAGACCTTCTCGCGCCTGGGGTCCGCCCGGCGTAGCGAAGCGCAGGTCCTGGCCGAGATCGTCCGCCGCAACCGCTACCAGCACGTCAACTACGTCGAACTGATGATGAACGCCGCCCCGTCGGCGACATGGGGGCGATTCTTCGAGGTATTCAACGAGTTCGATGTCGACGACCTGCCCGGTAGCCTCGCGCCGTTCGAACCGCTGATCGAAGACCCCTCGATTCGTCGGTCGTTCTCGGCGTACATCGACGAACTCGAGGCCGAAGTGTCCCGCGAACTCGGCCTCTCGCCCGCGTTGGGCGAAAAGGAAAGCGACATCGCCGTGGGCTATATCGGATCGCTCCTGCGTACGGGCCCGACGGAGCGGTTCTTCCGGATGGCCGTGGTTGTCTTTACGGCCATGGAGGCCGACGATCGGGTCGTCGGGCTGAACATCGTCGCCCCCGAAGACCACCCTGCTTCCCGTCGGCAGTTCGATCACCAGATGAAGATCCTCGGTTTCCTCTGGGAGCGCTTCGACAAGCCCGCGATCACGTTGCACGCCGGCGAGCTGACCTTGCGCTACGCGCCCGTCGCGTCCATGTGGGACCGCATACGACGGAGCATCGACGAAGGACACGCACGACGCATCGGCCACGGCATTTCCATCGCCTGGGAACGCGACGTCGTGGGTCTCCTCGAGCAGATGGCGCAGGACGAGGTGCTCGTCGAGATCAACCTGACCAGCAACGAGAGCATCCTCGGCGTGCGCGACGACGCGCATCCCTTCGAGCTCTACCGTCGCGCCGGCGTCCCGGTGTGCCTGACCACCGACGACGAAGGCGTCAGCCGTTCCAACCTGACCATGGAATACGTCAAGGCCGTGCAGCGCTACGACCTCGGGTACGAGGACATCAAGACCATCTCCCGGGACTGCCTGGCGCACTCCTTCCTGCCGAAGGACGCGAAGGCCGGGCGTTTGGCCATGCTGGATGCGGCGTTCGCACGTTTCGAGAAGTCACTCGCGACCGGCTACCGCGAGATCGCCGAGTAGGACCCATGGGCCAAGATTCCGAAGACGACCAAGACAAAGAGCGCGATGCGCCGGTCCAAGCCGACAAGGCGCCGAGCGTGGCGAGCATCCACGACTACCTGCTCTACGGGTTGTCGCTGCCCGAACGGGCGATCCGCGGCACCGCCGGCGTCGTTGGCGGGACGCTACGCGAATCCGCCACCCTGCTCGTGCCGCAGACGTTCCGCAACGCCAGGACTTACCAGATCTTCATCGGCCAGATGCTCGACTTCATGGCCGAGGACATGGCGGGGGTCGATCCCGACCACCGTCCCGGCCCGCCGCGCGTCGACAACTACGTAGCCCGCAAAACGGTAGGCAACTTCGTCGATCTCGCCACGCTAGCCACCTTCCATGTATCGCCCATGTTGCTGCTCGCCCTCGTCGGCGACATCGCCTACGGGTCCAAGGCATACCTCAAGGAGTTGGCGGAAGATCTCGAGGCGCGTGGCGTCATCGACGACGCCAGCGCCATTCAGCAGGCCGACGATCTCCTGGACGCGGTCGCCGCCACCAGCCAGAAGACCGCGCAGTCATTCGACACGCCGCCTCTGTCGGTGGACGGCCTGAAAGACACCATCCGCCAAACACGCGAGTCCGTCGCCGAGATCGATCCCACGAAGGTGCTTCCCAAGGACGAGCTCGACCGCCTTTGGGAGCGCATTCGCCGGACCGCGCAGGGCGAAGGCGTGAGTCCCCTCGACATCTCGGGACTGATGACGCTCGGGACCCTGGAAAAGGTCGGCAAGGTCGGCACCGGGGCGTTGTCGGGCGTCCGAGTCGCCGGTTCCCTGGTCAACCGGCACGTCCTCGACCACTACCGGAGTGCGCTGGGGGACATCCACCGGGACGGCTTCTACCGAACGCTTTCGACATCGAGTCGACCCTACGTGAACGCGCTCTGGCACAACTTCACGCGGGAACGGACGACCTTGACCGAGGACTTCATCAAGAGCGGCGGCGTCGGGCGAACCCTGCGACGCGTGCGCGATTGGATGAAGGACCCGTAGGCCGACCTTGGGACGACCCGCGCGGTCAGCCGATGCGTGACGCGCCGTTGGCACGACGGCGGACGCAGGACGAGACAAGCTCGATGCGATCTCGCTGGCCCCGCGCTGGCCTGAAATTATTATGCTGACAAACATAATGTTGATGTGCATAATCATCGAATGGAGCTCTTGGGCCGGCACGAGGAACTGTCACGGTTGGACGCTGCGGCCAGTCGGGCCGGGGCTTTCACCGCCGTTTGGGGCCGTCGACGGGTCGGCAAGTCGCGCCTGCTCACCGAGTGGTCGAGGCGTCGCAACGGGCTCTACCTAACGGCCGACCAAACCGTGGCCCCCGTCCAGCGGCGTTACCTGGCAGCGGCGGTTGCGGAGCGATTTGCGGGTTTCGCCGATGGCGACGATCCCGATTGGCCTTCGTTCTTCCAGCGTTTGGCGAACGAAGCCCGGCGGGCCGGTTGGCCGGGCCCGTTGATCCTCGACGAACTGCCGAACCTGCTAGCGGCCGACGCCCACATGGTCTTCGCCCTCCGGAATCTGCTCGATCACCCCGAACAGGCACCGAATCTCGTGGTTTGCGGCTCGAGTCACTACATCATGCACGCGGCCGTGGTGGGGGCGGATGCGCCGCTCTACGGTCGTGCGGTCGAGGCCTTCGCCGTCGAACCGTTGAAGCCCGGCTACCTCCGCGACGCTTTCCCCGACTGCTCGACACGCGATCTCGTTTCCGCCTACGCGGTGTGGGGCGCCCTGCCTGGGTATTGGGAATTGGCGGCCCCGTTCGGCCGTGATCTGGATAGCGCCGTCGACACCCTGGTTCTCGATCCCGCCGGCTCGCTACACGACGAGCCTCACCAGCTGCTCTCGGATGACACACCCTCGGGGCTCGCGCTCCGGCCTCTGCTTGACGCGATCGGTACCGGCGCCCACCGCGTCAGCGAGGTCGCCCGTCATATCGACCGGCCGGCTTCCAGCCTTCCGCGACCGATGGCGACGCTGACTGCGATGGATCTCGTGCGGCGCGACACACCCTTCGGCAGCGATCCGCAGTCCGACAGGCGCAGTCTCTACCATCTGGCCGACCCGTTCTGGCGGTTCTGGTTTCGGGTGGTCGCCCCCAACCGCTCCGCACTCGCCGCTTCGTCCCGCGAGACACGCCTCGGCTACTGGCGAAAACACCGAGCCGCCTTGGAATCCCGCGCCTGGGAGGAACTCTGTCGCTTGGCGGTACCGGCGTTGCACCACGCCGACTCCCCGTTGGCTCGACTCGGCCCATGGGCGCCCGCACAACGCTATTGGCGGACAAACGACCCTTCATTCGACGTCGTAGCCCAGTCCGTTGATGGCCGACGGATCCTCGTCGGCGAAACCCGTTGGCGTGCCTGGGGTCAGCCCATCCGCGCCGCCGTACCGGACCCAACGTTCCACCCGGAGGACGTGGCGACCACCCTGGGCATCGACGACCGCGAGATCGTGAGCGTCCTTTTCGACGCCGAAGGACGCGGCGCGGACGCGAATGCGCCGTTCCATATCGTCGACGCAGACACGGTGATGACCGTGCTGCGCTAACAGGCTCAGTTCTTGGGAGTCGGCGGTGCGAAGCGCTCGAGCTTGCGGACCATTCTGAGGATCGACTCCTCCCGCGTGACCATCTCGATGCTGTCCAAGCGAACCCACTTCAGGGCAAGGGACTCGTGCGTCGCTGCCAGCGGCCCCGGGCGTTCGAGGCGGAGCAGGAACCGGACGTCGTAGTGGAAGTGGGCCGGGTCACGGCCCCGGGCTGGAATCGCATGCACGTCGAGGTCGAGGACATCCTCCCGCACCGGTGCGACGGACAGTCCGGACTCCTCCCGGGCTTCCCGGCACGCCACCGCCAGGGGATCGCTCTCGCCGTCCGAATGGCCGCCGAGTTGAAGCCACCGGCCGAGCTTGGCGTGGTGGGTCATCAGCATCGAGGTGCCCGCCGCGTCGAGGACAACCGCGGAGCCGGTGACGTGCCCGTCATCCCAGCAGTCGCGTTCGAAACAGCACGGCTGGCGCTCAACGAAGTGCCGGAACCGCGCGATGTCTTCGTCGGGATAGCGGTCGGCGTAGCCGGTCAGCAGCGTGAGGAGCTTGTCTCGGTGCATTCCTTTCGGTGACTGGCGCGGTCGGGTTATGCTGCCGCACCTTCTCGTCGATTTGGAAGAGTCCATACATGATCGCGCTACTCGCAAGGTTGAACGTCGCCGCCGGCAAGGAAAAGGAGTTCGAGTCCGTGATGCTGGAACTCGTGGCGGCCGTCCGCGCCAACGAACCCGGCAACCAGCTCTACACGCTGGTCAAGGACGACGAGGGCTACGCCGTGATGGAACTCTACGACGACGACGCGGCATTGGCCGCTCATGGCCAGAGCGATCACTTCAGGGCTGCGGGTGGCAAGTTCCGCGGACTGATGGCGGGGCCTCCCGACCTCAAGCGTTTCCAAGTCGTCGGCTGACGTCGGACAGGTCAAGGCGGGACGCCACAAGGGCGTCCCCTACGACGTCGCCCCTCCCGCGATCCGGGCCGGATGAAGTTCCCCCAGTATCACGACGAGGTGCTCCGTGCGCTGCAGGCGCTGGGCAATCCCTCGTTGGGCCGGCACATAGCCAAGGACCGCGGTTCGTCCCTTAGGTACGTCGGGATCCGGGTACCAGCCCTCCGGCGTCGCGTGAAACAGGGATTTTCGTTCTACGATCTGGACCATGACTCGGTGCTCGCCATCTGGGACGACCTGTGGATGGAGAGCGAGTGGGGCGACGTGCTGTTCGCCGCCGAGGAGTACTACCGGCCCATCGTCCGCAAACGCGTCGACGGGGCCTCCATGGGCTTACTCGGCGTGGCTGGGCCGGAGGCGGAGCCGGTACCGAGCGGCGGCGAGGCACCGGACCCGGCTATGGGGCGGTACTGGCCCGTGATGAAGCGGTGGATCGACCGGGTCGACAACTGGTGTCACGCCGACGCGTTGAGCGCAACCTATTCGCGACTCCTAGAGGCAGACGCCGGGACGGTCATGCCCGTTCTCGACCGCTGGAATAGGGACGAGGCGCTTTGGCCCCGGCGGGTGTCCATCGTCAGCCTCATTCACTACACCGGCAAGAACGCGGTATTTCTTCCACCCGACGTGGTCTTGCCGATGGTGGATCGCTGCGTCGAAGACCGCCGCCAACCCATGCAGAAGGCTGTCGGCTGGGTTCTCCGCGAGATGTGGCGGGCGTATCCCGAGGAGATCGAGGACTACTTGCAGGCCAACGCGCCTCGGATCGCGCCGTCAGCCTACACCCGCGCCATCGAACGCATGGACGCCGGCGCGCGCAAGAAGATGCGAGCTAGTGTCCCGTCAACCCTCAAACGTCGCGTCAGCGTGGCCGCAAGCGTCG
>JAPPGK010000107.1:0-57646 GCA_028821405.1 Gammaproteobacteria bacterium
GCGACGCTTGCGGCCACGCTGACGCGACGTTTGAGGGTTGACGGGACACTAGCTCCGTCCATTCATCGGGCGGGGTTGAGGACCGAAGCCTGAGAGCAGATTGGTCAACAGATGACTAAATTTAGTCATTGTACAGTGACTAAATTTAGATAACACTTGCCGCTTGTCCGGCACGCGGGCTCGGTATGGACCCGAGATTCCTCCCCCACAACAGCCACCGGGAGAATCCCGGGGGGTTCTCGACGAATGATCCGCAACTTAAGCATCTGGCGGGATGTCCGTTCAGGCACCGGTCCGCCTTGCTCGACCGGTTGCCCAGACGAACGTCTGGCATTTTCACTTTGGGCGGTGGACGGCAGACCGGCAAGTCCACGTTGCTCAAACAGTGGATGGCTGAGTTGCTTCAGGACGGGGTGTTGCCAATGGCGGTCTCCTACCTAACGGGCGAACTGATTGACGACCACCACAGCCTGATGAGGCACATCGAGGACCACTTGGCGGCGGTGCCCCACGGCGAATTCAACTATCTCATCGTCGACGAGGTCACCTACATTCGGGGCTGGGACATGGCGGTGAAGTATGCGGCCGACGCCGGCATGCTCGACTCGACAGCGCTAGTGGTGACGGGCTCGGATCTCTCCTTTCTTCAGGAGGCCCGGGTGCGGTTCCCGGGCCGGCGGGGCGATGCGGCGGTCAACGACTACCACCTCCGCCCGCTGTCGTTCAGAGAGTTTGTCGGACTGGAAGGCAAGGTCACCGCCGCCGCCGATCAGTTCGAAGAACCGTTCGACCTGTCAGACCAAGCGGTCGATCTCATCTTCGACGCTTTCGATCGCTACCTACTCCACGGTGGCTACCTGACGGCTATCAACGACATGGCGGCGCATGGTGCCATCCGCCAAAGCACGCTCGCGACCTACTCCGACTGGATTCGTGGCGATGTCCTGAAGCGAGGCAAACAGGAGGCGTATCTGCGCGAAGTCCTGTCGGCAATCGTTACGCGCTACACCAGCCAGGTTACGTGGAACGGCCTTGCGCAGGACCTGTCCATCGACCACCCCAAGACAATCGCGGACTACGTCGAGTTGCTCGAGCGCATGGACGCTGTTGCCATCGTTCCGGCACTGCGGGAGGACAAACTTGGTCCCGCGCCGAAGAGAGCCAGGAAGCTGACGTTCTGCGACCCGTTCATTCTGCACGCTGTGCGAGCCTGGCTCGCGCCGTCGACCGACCCATTTGAGAACCAGGTGCTCGCCGCATCGCAGGATCCCGTTTGGGCATCGCAGATCGTCGAGGCCTGTGTCGCGAACCACTTCAAGAGGTTCTTCCCGACCTACTACATCAAGGCGCAGGGGGAAGTGGACATCGCGTATGTCCGCGACGGTCGGTTCTGGCCGGTTGAGATCAAGTGGACCACCCAGCTACGCCCCAAGACGCTGAAGCAAATCGCGCGCTATACGAACGGTGTGATCTGGAGCAAGAGCCGCCACGTTGGCCAGATTGAGGGGGTCGATGTACGGCCGTTGCCAATCGAACTGCTTCGCATCGGCCAAGAAACTCGTGCTGGCTACGGTTGAACTCTCCGGCCACCTATTGTAGTTGCAAAACGATATCTAATTATCGTAAAACAATAACTCTAGGGGCAAGCAGGTGGGTCCATGGAGAATCGCAGTCCACGTCTCAGACTAGCCAGACCGGGCCATACCGATCTCGACGATCCGCGCCTCGGCCGGGTCCGGAGCTTGAGCTTCTGCGTCCGCCTATTGATCTTGGCACTGGCGGGAACTTACGCGCTGTCCGTCGTCGCCGGCAACGGTTGGGTTCTTGAGGGCCCTAGCGGATTTCACGTGACGCTGATGGATTTCCAAATCCGAACGCAGGGTGAATTCGCTTGGCAGGATCTCGCCCTTTTCGCCTTTTGGGTGCCCGTGCTGGGGATAGGGATCGCGTTTTTCTATCAGGTGGACCGCCTGTTGGCGGCCTATCAGGGCGGCGTGATCGTGGATGTCGGCAACGCCACGCGCATCAGCCGTATCGGGCTCTTCATCGTGGTGATCTGCGTGGTGCTTGTGGTTGAGGGTTTCCTTGAGGTCGCGCTGGCCGCCTCGTTGGGTACCCCGCCGAACGAGAGGATCACCCTCGAATGGCCCTGGCTAATCGCGGGTCTCGTCTTCAGGGCCATCGGATACGCCATGGGGATCGCCTGCGAGATCGCCGAAGACGCTGAACTCACGGTCTGACGATGGCGATCGTCGTCAACCTCGATGTCATGCTCGCGCGTCGCAAGATGCGCGCCAAGGAACTGGCCGCGGCGATCGGCATTACGGCGCAGAACCTATCCATACTGAAGACAGGCAAAGCCCGCGCGATCAGATTCTCGACCTTGGACGCCCTCTGCCGAATACTGGCGTGTCAGCCGGCCGATCTCATTGAGTATCGGGACGACGCGGGCACGGGCCAAACCACGAAACCTACCCGACCGTCCTGAGTCAACGTCACGCGGCAACTGCTGCAACTGCTATAGTGCACTCCACATCGGCAGGTACTCGGGCATGGGTCAGATCCTCGCTGAAGTCGAGTTGGAGAACACGGGTGATCGCACGGCGTTCGAGGACGGTTTTCGGGCGGAGTCCGACATCCGGCGGACGTCCACGGATGGCATCGTGGACACGGGTGCGGTCACCCTGGTGCTGCCGCAGAACATCGCCGAACGCCTGGGTCTACGTACTCGGCGAACCGTCGTTGCCACCTATGCGGACGAGCGCAAGGAGGAGAGGCCTGTGGCCGGGCCGGTGACGATTCAGATCGGCGACCGGTTCATGAGCACGGATTGCATCGTTGGACCACCGTTCAGCGAGACCTTGATCGGTCAGGTCGTATTGGAATCGCTGGATCTGCTCGCCGACAGCCAAAACCAAACGCTGCTCCGCGAATGCCGGACTATCCTCTCCTGAATCTGAAGTGACTGTCGGCGTGATCTCGGTACCGCACTCCGAGCACTCGGATTCGCGCACAACCGAGAAAACGGGGATGTCGGTCACGACTCTTCCTTCGTGCCGGGGCAACGGAAGACACTTCAACCCAGATTCCACTCCTGCTGTTCGCGCAACCGAACCATGAACGCCTCGGAATAGGCCTCCTCCGGCGTGTCGCGGACCATTTCGTCCAGCCGGTGTGCGTCGTCGCCTACCAGGATTCGCCAGCGCTCTTCCCGGACGCCGTCGAGGATGATCGATGCCGCCTGCTCGGCCGTCGTGCGGGCATTGTCGCGGAAGCCCCGGCCGATCTCGGCGATCATCCCGCGCAACGCCTCGTCGGTGACGGTTTCGTCGACCATGCCGAGCGCCGTGTAGCGTTTCCGCATCGCCTCGATGTCCTCGGGGGTGTAGTCGCCGCCGCGCATGATCCGCCCGGAGTTGATCGCGATGGAAGTACCGATATGACCCGGCATGACCACGGACACCTTGACGTGAGGTGCGTTGTTGGCGAAGTCGGTGACCAACGCTTCGGAGAACCCCTTGACGGCGAACTTCGCGGTGCTGTAGGCCGAGTGGGCGCTCTGGGGTCCGAGCGTCGCCCAGAAGCCGTTGACGCTGCTGGTGTTGATCATGTGCGCGTCCTCGCTGGCGACCAGCAGCGGCATGAACGCCCGGGCGCAGTTGTAGACGCCGAACCAGCAGATGTTGAAGGTGCGTTCCCATTCGTCACGCGATTCCGCGTTCACGAAGCTGCCGCCGCCGCCGATCCCGGCGTTGTTGAACAAGAGATCGATGTGGTCGGTGTCGTGGGCGGACTTGACGGCATCGCGGAAGGCGTTGACGGCGTCTTCATCGGCGACGTCGCAGTGGTGGGTAGTGATAACGCGGCCCTGCGGTGCCTCCTGCTCGCAGAGACGCTTGGTCTCGGCCAGATTGTCGTCGAGGATGTCGCAGGTGGCGACGTCGCAGCCTTCTGCGATCAACTGCCTCGCTAACGCCCGTCCCATGCCGGTGCCGCCGCCGGTGATGACCGCCAGTTTGCCGCCGAAGTCTCTCATCGTCTCTTCCCGCTGTGTTTGATGGCCGGCGAAGTATAAGGTCTATGCCATGGAGTCCGATCTGACGGCGATGACGGCCAGCGAACTAGCGGCAGCTATCGCCGCAGGGGCGTGTTCCGCGCAAGAGGCTGCCTGGTCGTTCTTGGATCGCATCGACGCGGTCGATCCCGCGCTCAACGCCATCCTGGAGGTCAATCCGGCGGCATCGGAGATCGCCCTCAGATGCGACGAGTCGATGGCCCGGGGCGACGACTGCGGTCCCCTCCATGGCGTTCCGGTCGTGTTGAAGGCCAACATCGACACCGGCGACGACATGGCGACGAGCGCCGGATCCCTGGCGTTGGCAGACCATCGGCCAATGCGCGACGCGCCGCTGGTCGCCCGGTTGCGCGCGGCCGGCGCGGTCGTGCTGGGCAAGGCGAACTTGAGCGAGTGGGCGAACTTTCGGTCGACCCGGTCGATCAGCGGTTGGAGCAGCTTGGGCGGTCAAACCCGGAATCCGTACTCGCTGGACCGAAGCCCGGCGGGTTCATCCAGCGGTTCCGCGGCGGCCGTGGCTGCCCGGCTGGTGCCACTTGCGGTCGGTACGGAGACCGATGGGTCCATCGTGTCGCCGGCGGGCGCTTGTGGAGTCGTCGGCATCAAACCCACGGTGGGCGCCATCGACCGCGAGGGCATCGTCCCGATCGCCGCGAGTACCGATACGGCGGGACCCTTCGCGAACAACGTTGCCGATGCCGCGCTGCTGCTCGACGCGATGGGCGGAACGTCGACCACGAACGCGGGCGAGTCGGGTCTGAAGGGTGTGCGGATCGGCGTCTTGCGCCACGGGGCGAAATCGCACGCCGGCGTCGCCGGAGCGCTTGGGGAGGCGGTCAGCGCCCTGTCGGGCCTCGGCGCCGACGTCGTGGACGGGCTGTTCCTCGACGTTCCCGATGCCTTCTACGACGCCGAGTACCAACTGCTGCTGCATGAGTTCAAGGACGGGCTCAACCGCTACCTGGCGAGTCACGACACGGGGTTTCGCGATCTCGCGAGCCTCATCGCCTACAACGAAGCCCACGCGGATGTGGTCATGCCGTTGTTCGGCCAGGAGCACTTCGAGGCCGCCCAGGCCACCGAGGGTCTCGACTGCCCCGCCTACCGGGCGGCGGTTGCCGACAGCGTTGACACGATGCGCCAGGCCATCGAGCGCATGTTTCGAACCCACGACCTTCGGGCGCTCATCGCGGCGACCAACGGGCCGGCGTGGAAGATCGGCGAGTCCGAACGGGGCCTCATCAGCAGTTCGACGATCGCGGCGGTGTCCGGCTATCCCAGCATCGCGGTGCCTTGGGCGTTGGTCGATGAGTTGCCGGTGGCCGTATCGTTCATTGGGCTTGCGCACGCGGAAACGGCCCTCGTGGGCATGGCAATGGCGTTCGAGGAAGCCCGGGGTGTGTTCCCCCCGTCTCCGTTCGGGTGAAACCGGTCACCGCGACGGGCGATTGCAAGGGTCGCCCCTGGGGAGCCTGACAGGTACGCTAGAGGGCTGACACAGGAGGTGAGGGGACAATGCGAATCATCGTCAATGGGCAACAAGCCTTTGGCCGTTCGGTGCTCGACGCCTTGCTCGACCGCGGCGAGGAGGTGGTCGGCGTCTTTACCGCACCCGATTCGGGCGGTCGAGCCGATCCCTTGAAGGAGGGTGCGGTCGAACGGGGCATTCCGGTCTTCCAGCCGAAGTCGTTCCGCCGGGAGGCCGTGTGGGAACAGATTCGCGAACTCGAGCCCGACCTCGGGGTGATGGCCTACGTCACCTTGTTCGTGCCGGAGGAAGCACTGAACATTCCCACCCACGGGACGATCCAGTACCACCCGTCGCTCCTGCCCTTGCACAAGGGCCCGAGTTCCATCAACTGGCCGATCATCTTCGGCGAAACCGAGACCGGGCTGTCGATCTTCTGGCCCGACAACGGGCTCGACACCGGCCCGGTGCTGCTGCAGAAGGCGGTGGACATCGGCCCCGACGACACGCTCGGAAGCGTCTACTTCGATCATCTTTTCCCGCTCGGCGTGGACGCGATGATCGAGGCCGTCAACCTAGTTCGAGCGGGCAGGGCGCCGAAGACGCCGCAGTGGGAATTGGCGGGTCGCGAGGCCGAGGTCGATCCCTCGGAACTCGGCACCTACGAGGGCTGGTGCCGAGCGGAGCAGGTCGAGATCGATTGGAGTGCGCCCGCGGCGACGGTCTACAACTTGATTCGCGGTTCGAATCCGCAACCCGGTGCATGGACGACCTACGAAGGAAGCCAGTTGCAGATCTTCGACTCCCGCAAGGTCGACGGGCCGACCCCGGGCGAACCGGGAACCGTCACGGCGTTAGGCGACGACGGGTTCGAGGTCGCCGCGGGGGATGGATCGATCAAGGTCATGCGGGTCAGGCCCGCGGGTCAGGGCAAGGTGCCCGCCGCCGAGTTCGCCGCTGCGGCGGGGCTCCGCCTCGGACACCGGTTTTAGGAGGCTCGAGGGGAATCCATGAGTGATTTTGACAGCATCATCTACGAGGTCGAGGACGGTCGCGCTCGCATTACGCTGAACCGGCCCGAGAAGCTGAATGCCCTTTCGCTAAAGCTGCAATCGGAGCTCAACGAGGCGCTTTGGGAGGCGGACAACAACACCGACGTGCACTGCGTGATCCTGCGCGGCGCTGGCCGGGCGTTCTCGGCGGGCTACGACCTGACCGGCGCCGACGGCAACATTCCCCTCTCCCGGGTCCAGTCGTCCGAGAACAGCTACCGGGGCGGGCGCAGCATCGACGACGACGCCTGGCAGTTGGAACGCTCCCAGCGCTATCGCATGGCGTTGTTCGACATGCACAAGCCGTCCATCGCCCAGGTGCACGGCTACTGCCTGGCCGGCGGTACCGACGTGGCGCTCCTCACCGATATGATCATCTGTGCGGACGACGCCCTGTTCGGCTTTCCCCCGGCCCGGGACCTGGGCGCGTTGCCGAACAACATGTGGCTCTACAACGTCGGCCCGCAATGGGCCAAGCGTCTCATGCTGACCGGCGACAGCATCACCGGCGCGGAGGCGCAGCAGATCGGCCTGGTGTTGAAAGCCGTGCCGAAGGAGCATCTCGAGTACGAGGTGGAGCAACTCGCCGACCGCCTCTGCAAGATCGACCCGGACCTGCTGTCCACCAACAAGCGCATCATCAACATGGGCCTCGAGCTCATGGGCGCCCGGACGCTGCAGCGCATGGCGGCCGAGAACGACGTCCGCGGGCACAACGCCCGGGCGGCTTTCGGCTTCCGCGAGTCGGTGGCGAAGATCGGCCTGCGCGAGACCCTGCGCAACCGCGACTCGAAATTCGGCGACGGGCGCGTGCGGGTCAACGGGCCGGAGTTCCGGGACGAAGAGGGTCGGCTCACAAACAGCTGAGCAATAGTTGAAGCGCCGCCCGCTTCCTTCCCGCATCGGTTCTCGGTATGGTTGCGCATCTTTTTTTGGCCGCACAGACGAATCGGAGACGACAGTTGGAAGAGAAAGGCGGGGGCATCCTACGATCCACCTTGTTTTGGCAGGGGTGGAGCTTCGCGGCGACCGTGGCGGCAGTATTCGCGTTCGCGGTCAACGTCGAATACCCGGTGGACGGCCACGCGCCGGACTACGTGGCCATCGTGGGCGACAGCGCAGAGCCGCTGTGGGTCGTCAATGCCGATCTGGAGGACGGGGTGATCAACGTCCGCGCGGGTACGGCCACCACGCCCGGCGAAGATCAGGTGTTCCGGCTTTGGGTGGCACGGCAGGATGACGCCCTACCGATTGGCGTCTTGCCGGTGAACCGTGCCCGGGAGACGTACTCTATGAACAGCACCGTGCGCGCGATCCTCGCCCACGGACAGACACTCGGTGTCTCCCGGGGTCCCGCTGCCGACCCGAACGGGGAACCGGCCGAGGTCTCGTTCGACTACCAGGCGACCCTCACCCGGCTATGAAGGGTTGACGCCGTCCCGGTAGGGCACCATGTCCATGCCCGGGTAACGGGCCCCGACGCCGGCGCGGGTTTCGTCGGTCCAGTAGGGATGCCCCGGCGGCGGGAACCCAAGTAGCTCCCGCTCCTCGGGTGTCGCCTTTTCGATCCAACGCCGGTGCGAGGGTTTGATGGCTTCGGCGGACCAACCCACGATGCCGAGCCACTTCCACGCGGCTGGCGCGTAGGTGATGAAGTGCCCGAGACGGCCGCCTTCGGTCCGGAAGGCCGTTCCGCGGTGGAACGTCCGCATGCTGTAGATGAACAGCGAGCCCGCCGGCACCACGACCTTGACCTCGTGGTCGTAGATCGCCGGGCGCTGCTCTCGGGTGTAGTGCGCCGGCACGAGGATCTTCTCCGGGTAGTGCCGCCGTGAACACACGGCCGTCGGCGCGAGATCCTCGGTGACGTCCGTGTAGTAGAGCAGGTAGGCCGTCTGCCAATAGGCGGGGTCGTCCGGCGGATAGGCCAACGTGTGATTGCCGTAGTCGCAGTGCATGGCCTGTTCGTGGTCGTTGGGATTGCCCTTGCACTTGAACGTGAGGTGCGACTGTTCGCAGAACATCTCGCTCCCGCCTGCCATGAGTTTGGCGAACGCCACGAGTTCCGGATGCAGGGTGATCGCGTTCAAGTGCGACCCCGCGAACGGGAACCTGAACCGGTGGAAGTTGATCGGTCGACCGGGGCGTTGGGCATTGTCGGGCTTGGGCGCAGACGGATCTTGGCAGTACTCGACCCAGCCCGGCAGGATTTCGCGCCACTCGTCAAGGGCGCCGGTCAACTCGTCCTCGGTCAGGAATCCTTCGATGATCGCGTAGCCATGCTCGCGATAGTGCGCGAGGTGTTGCTCGTTGATGCGATGCAATTCCCTTCCCCGTTCCGCCCGCAGGGGCGACCCTAACGCGCCCGCCCGGCGCACACGCGCTTCGCCAGAAGAAGTGTAGCCTCTTCGTGCAACCGGTGGACTACCGACGTGCGTTGTCGCATACACTGCTCGGTGTGGACGGCGAACCTCTGACAGACCTGCGCACCCGGTGGCGTTGGCTCCTGTTGGCCGCCTGCGTGTGCTGGCTCGGCTTCGTGTTCGCGCCGCCCTTCGTGTCGGACCCTGACCTTTTGCGTTGGCTGCTGCACCCGGTCTGCCATCAGATACCGGAACGGAGTTTCCATCTGCTGGGCGAGCCGATCGCGGCTTGCCATCGATGCACGGGTCTCTACGTGGGGTTTACGCTTGGAGTGCTCCTCTGGCCGTGGATTCCTAGGCTGGCAACGAAACTGACGACGAATCCCCGCTGGGTCGGGTTATTCTTTGTACCGTTGCTGGTCGACTGGGCGGTCACCGTCAACACACCGGCTTCGCGCTTCGCCACCGGCGTGGTCGCGTCGTTTCCCGTGGCCGTGCTGCCGCTCGTGGCGCTGGTGCAGTGGGCCGGGTCGAACAAGCAGTGCAAACAAGAAGGAGTTACTTGACATGAACGAGAAAATGAAAGCGGCGCTCATTGGCGGCGTCAGCTTCGGCATCGCCTCAGCACTTCCCTACCTCTCTTACGTGAATGGCATCTGCTGTTCGCTCTACATCGGCGGCGGCGTGCTGGCCGCCTACCTCATCATGAAGGATGTGCCGCCGCAGGCCCGGGCGCCTTACAAGGACGGTGCCGTGGTGGGGGTCTTGGCGGGTTTGTTCGGCGGCGTCGCAGCGGTGATTACGAGTCTGGTCGCCAAGGCCCTGGGGTACGACCCTGCCGCCGAAATGGCGGCGACGATGCAGCAGTTCGGCATACCCATGCCGACCGAGGGCCTCGGAGTAGACCCCACGGCTGGCATGCAACTTCTTGGTTTCGTGATGACAATCGTCTTCGATGCGATTTTCGCGACGCTCGGCGGCTTGGTCGGCGTTGCGATCTTCCACAAGAAAGAGGCCAAAGCGGACTAGGCGTCCCTCGGATCGACCGGTGCGCATCGCCACCTGGAACGTCAACGGGCTGCGTGCGCGGCTCGACTTCATCCTGCACTGGCTTCAGAGCCGGAAGCCCGATGTTGTCGGCATGCAGGAACTGAAAGTCGCCGACGACGAGTTCCCCGTGGAGGCATTCGACGCAGCCGGGTACGAGGTCGTCACCCACGGGCAAAAGGGCTGGAATGGCGTGGCCATCGCATCCCGGCTGCCCGTGGAGGTCGAGACGCGCGGCTTGCCGGGCCAGGAGGCTGCCGGTGCCCGCCTGATCCGTGCCCAGGTGGAGGACTTGAGCTTCGCCACCGTGTACTGCCCCAACGGCAAGGACATCGACCACGAGGACTATCCCCGCAAACTCGCCTGGTACGACGGCCTGCGCGAGTACCTGGGCGGCGTGGATGCGGGCACCCCATTCGTGATCGGCGGCGACTTCAACGTATGTCCCGCGCCGATCGACTGCTGGCGTGGCGGGGCCGCGGACGGCACGATCTTCTGTACCACCGAGGAACGCAGCCGCTTCCAAGGGCTACTCGATGGTGGGCTTGTGGACCTGTTCCGGCATGCTCGACCGGGCGAGCAGGTCTACTCCTGGTGGGACTACCGTGGCGGGGCGTTCCACCGCGGCATGGGCTTGCGTATCGACATGCTGCTCGGAACCGCACCCGTTGTGCAACGCCTGCGCGAAGTCACCGTGGACCGGGAATACCGCCGCAAGCAGGAGGGCATGACCGCATCGGATCACGCGCCGGTGATCGCCGATTTGAACTGACGCGGGGGAACTCGGGTCGGCACCGTTTTCGATGGTTGCTTCGACGATCCGGCCCATGGTGGTCCCGGAGTTTCCGAGGGGCGACACTAGCGGATGGCATCGAGCCCAAGTCCGACAGCCTTCGTCACGCGCTCGAGGTCATCGGGGCTGATCACGTACGGCGGCATCAGGTAGACGAGGTCGTTGAACGGCCGAATCCACACGCCGGCCTCGACGAAGACCCGTTGCATGGCGGCGACGTCCACCGGGTCTCGGGTTTGAACGACGCCGATGGCGCCGAACACGCGAACGTCGCGCACATGGGGAAACGCGGCATAGGGCGCCAGTCCGCTGGCAAGCTGCGACTCGATGGCGGACACCTGCGAGGGCCAATCGTTCTCGAACAGCAGATCGATGCTCCGCTTTGCGACGGCGCAGGCCAGGGGATTGGCCATGAACGTCGGCCCGTGCATCAGGACGCCGCCGTCTTGGGAAATGCCATGCGCAACCCGTGATGTCGTAAGCGTCGCCGCAAGGCTCATATAGCCACCGGTCAGCGCCTTGCCGAGACACAGGATGTCCGGCTCGACGTCGGCGTGCTCGCAGGCGAACAGCGGCCCGGTGCGCCCGAACCCGGTGGCGATCTCGTCGAACACCAATAGCACGTCGTACCGGTCGCACAGCGCCTTGACGTGGTTCAGGTATTCGGGTGCGTAGAACCACATGCCGCCGGCACCCTGTACGACGGGCTCGAGGACCACCGCCGCCACCTCCTGGTGGTGCGCCGCGAGCAACTGCGCCATGCCGGCGAGATCGTCGGGATGTAGGGCCTCGCCGGGCCGGGCCCGGGGCCGAGCTGCGAACAGGTGTTCCGGAAGTACGTGCCGGAAACGTTCGTGCATCCCGGTTACCGGGTCGCAGATGCCCATCGCACCGAAGGTATCGCCGTGGTAGCCGCCGCGGATGGTCGCCAAGCGGTGTTTCCCGGGCCGTCCCACGGCGCGCCAGTATTGGATCGCCATCTTGATGGCGACCTCCACAGCGACCGAGCCAGAGTCGCAGAAGAAGACGTGCTGTAGTCCGGGTGGCGTGAGTTCGACGAGGGTCCGAGCAAGATCGGTGGCGGGTCGATGGGTCAAGCCGCCAAACATCACGTGGGCCGCGGCATCGAGTTGCGCCCGGACTGCGGCGTTCAGGTCGGGGTGGTTGTAGCCGTGGATCGCACACCACCAGGACGACATCCCGTCGATCAGTTCGCGACCGTCGGCCAGGCGAATGCGGACACCCGTAGCCGAGGCCACCGGATACACGGGTAGCGGATCGACCATCGACGTGTAGGGATGCCAGACGTGTTCCCTGTCGAACTCGAGGGAGTCGTTCATCGGGAGGCGAGAAGCGGGGCGATATCGAGATGCTCGCAGGCCGCCCGAGGCGTGGCGTCGGTGCCGAGGAACGGCACCACCCCTAGGCAGGGCGCCGTAAGACGCGCCCGAAGTGTGGCCACGTTCTCGTCGAACGCGGACATCTCGGGTGTCGGACAGTTGGCGACCCAACCGGCCAACTCGGCACCTGCCTCGCCGATGGCCGCGGCCGTGAGCAGCGCGTGGTTGAGGCAGCCGAGCTTCATGCCGACGACGAGTACCGGACGGGCGCCGATGCCGACGCAGACGTCGGCTAGCGTCTCGCGTTCGTTGAGCGGTACCAGCCAGCCCCCCGCCCCCTCGACGATGGCGAAGTCGATGCCGTCGCGCAGGGCGTCGAGGCAGTGCGCGGCGAGTTCGCCGGCATCAAGAGTGATTCCCGCTTGTCGAGCGGCGATGTGGGGCGCGATCGGGGGCTCGAGGGCGACGGGATTGACCGTTCGGTAGTCGAGGTCGGTGTCGCTGGCGGTGATCAACCGGAGGGCGTCGTCGTTGACGAATCCGCCGTCGGAGCGGACGCATCCGGCGGCGATGGGCTTCAAGGCCGCGCAGTGCAGTCCGCGGTCGCGGGCCAGCGTGAGGAGCGCGGCTGCAACGAACGTCTTGCCGATCTCCGTGTCGGTACCCGTCACGAAATAGGGTGGCCTTTGCGGCATCAGCCGCCAACCGCCGACTCAACGGGGGCAGGCGAGGCAATGGTCCCCAAGGCTTCGAGCAGACGGTCCACGTCCTCCATCCGGTGTGCGGCGGTCATCGTCACCCGCAGACGGGACGTGCCTTTCGGGACCGTGGGCGGGCGAATGGCACCGATCAGGAAACCGCTCTCCTCGAGCCTACGGCTGATGGCAAGGGCGCGGGCCGGATCGCCGATGACGAGGGGCTGAATCGGCGAACTCGACGCCGTTAGGTCGAGCCCCAACTGGCCGGCACCGTCCCGGAACCGCCTGGCCAGCGCTCTCAGGTGTGCGCGTCGCCAATCCTCGGCCTGGGCGATCGCGAGGCTCTCCTGGGTGGCGACGGCCAGCGCACTCGGCATTGCCGTGGTGAAGACGTAGTTCCGCGAACGCTGGATCAACGTCTCGATGAGGCTCTCGTCGCCGGCGACAAACGCGCCGGCGGTGCCGAAGGCCTTGCCCAGCGTACCCACGAGCACGGGCACGTCGGCGGTGGAGTAGTGCGTCGGATCGACAAGCCCGACGCCGCCCGTGCCGTGTACGCCCATGCCGTGGGCATCGTCGATCATCGCCCAGGCCTCGTGCCGTTTGGCCACGGCCAGGAGGTCGTCGAGCGGACACGGGTCGCCATCCATGCTGAAGGTGCCGTCGCTGACGATCAGCTTGCGGGTGGGTTCATCTTCGACCTCGTCAAGCCTAGCGTCCAGATCCGCCATGTCCCGGTGCTCGAACCAGGCAAACGCCGCCCGGCTGATCCAGCCACCGTCCAGGAGCGACGCGTGGTTGAGCCGGTCCTCGAAGACGAAGTCGCCTACGCTTAGGAGGGCGTTGATGACACCGACGTTGGCGGCATAGCCGCTACCGTAGAGCAAGGCCCGGGGCCGGCCCGTGAACGCGGCCAGGGCCTCTTCGAGTTCCTCGTGGGCGGCGGTGTGGCCGCAGATCAGGTGCGATGCGCCGCTGCCGGTGCCCCAACGGTCGATGCCGCGCTTGAAGGCTGCCGCCACGCGCGGATCGCCGGCAAGTCCCAAGTAGTCGTTGCTGCAGAAGTTGAGGAGCGGGCGACCGTCGACGAGCACCTCGCGACCTTGGGGGCCTTCGAGACTCCGGCGAACGCGGTACATGTCGCGACGGCGAAGATCGTCGAGGCGACGCTGCAGGTCTTCGAATCCCTGGCCGTGGCGCATGGCCGATGGTGTTCCCGCTCGTGTCCGTTGCGGGAGAATAACGGCGGGGCGTCGAGGGCGCACCCTTGGGGTTGTCGTCGTTCCCCGGGGGAGGTCACGCGGTGTTGGCGTCGGCCACACGGGCGACCACGAGGGTCGCCCTACGGCCCCGTGGTGATGTAGGCGACGAGGCGCCAGATGTCGTCGTCGCCCTGAGGCAGTTTGCCCTGGAAGGCGATCATCGTGGTGCCGGGAATACCGTTCGCGATGCTGTCGAAGATCTCCTGGTCCGTGCCGCCATGCACCCATTGCCCGTCGAACAGGTAGGGCGCCTCCCGATTGCCCGACGTCGTCGTGTGGCAATAGCCGGCGCAGGTGCCGATGAACAGCGCCTTGCCCCGCTTGACGGCCTCGGCATCGTTCCGGAAGGCATCGGCGGGCGCGGCGGGCCCGCAAGCGGAGACGAACAACGCGCCGGCCACGATAAGGATGCCGCGCATGGCTAAAGCGCGAGAAGGTCGGCGGTTGAGTGGGCCGACTCGAACGGCCCCCGAACCGGGATCCGATGCTCGATCAGCCGTTTGCCGACCTGGGCCTGGAACTCCCGAGAGGCGAACAGGCGATCAACGTCCCCGCGCAGAGCGGTGTCCCTGCGAAACGCGGCGTGGAGGTTCCAGCGCAGCACGGGCGGCGCTTCGAAGTCAGCGTTGGGGTCGACATCGAGAATCGCAAGTTGCGGTCCCCACACGAGTCCGGCAGCCGCACGGCCCTCGGCGACGGCTTGCACGATGCCCGCATTGCTCGACTGCTGCGACCAGTCCAACCCGGCGGCGTTGAGCGCGAGGTGGGCGACGGTGTTCGCACGCACGGCGACGGTTCCCGGAAAGGCCGAGCCGAAGCGGAACGCGGAGTCTTCCGGAATGAGCTCGAAGCCTGCGCCGTAGTAGGGTTTGCTCAATACGAGCCACCCCCGAAAGCGCTCCACTGCGCCGGTCGGCACCGACAGTTGCAGGTCGCATTGGCCACCGAACAGGGGGCGGAAGTCGATGTCCGTGGACTCGATGTCGGTCTGTTCCTCCTCGGGCAGCCACACGATCGTCAGGCGCCGTCCCAGCCCGGCGGCGAGATCCCCGGCGACACCGGCATCGAGGCCGCCGCCGCCGCGTTGCGCACGCGGCGGATCGTTCTCCGGCAGGCACACCCGGAGCGTGGCCGTTGACGCACTCGTGTCGATGGCACGGTCGGTCGGTGCTTGTCCGCAAGCCGCGAGTCCAAGCGCCGCGCACGCGGCCAAGAGCGAGCACGCCGTTGGCAACGGCCGTGGATCCTCGGGCATAACGCCGGGTCGATCCGCTCAGTCGGGGAGGGCGAACACGAACAGGTGGCCACCTTCGGGAACCGCCACGGTGCCCGCCGCGAAGCCCGCGATGGTCAGGTCGTTGCCGGACCCGATGGCAACATGGGTCCTACCGCCAGCCCGGTAGGCCACGGGCTGGCTGCGTACGCCGCCACCCATCCGGAACTTCCAAAGCACGTCGCCGGTCGCCGCGTCGAGGGCGAGCGCGAAGCCGTCGCGATTGCCCGTGAACACGACACCCCCCGCCGTCGACAGCGCACCGGCCATCATCGGTTCCGGATCCTTGTAGCGCCACCGAACTTCGCCGGTGTGGATGTCGATCGCGGACAGGTGGCCGTAGTCGGTGCCGGCGATGACATCCACCGTGATGGGCAGGCCGCCCATGAACGGTTGGCCCTTGACGAAGGCCACGATGCCTTTCTGGAAGTACTGGCAGGACTCGATGGTGGGAATGTAGGCGAGGCCGAGATTCGGGTTGAGTGCGCCGGTCCACGCGCCGTTCATGCCGCCTAGGTTGCCGGGGCAGACCCGGAAGTCGGGATCCTCCACCGGGTTGGCGCGGGGATCGACCACCGGTCGGCCGGTGTCGTCGATGGTTGCCCAGTTCAACTGCTCGACGTACTGCGTGGCGCTGATGAACTCGCCGGTGGCCCGGTCGAGCGTATAGAAATAGCCGTTGCGGTTGGCCTGCACGATAGCCTTGACGGCCTCGCCGTCACGTTCGACATCCGTGAGGAAGATGTGGGTATTGCCGTCGTAGTCCCACACGTCGTGGGGCGTGAACTGGAAGTGCCAGATCCGTTCCCCGTTGTTGGGATTGACGGCCAGGAGGCTGTTCGAGAACAGGTTGTCGCCGGCCCGCAAGTCGCCGTTCCAGTCGGGCGACGGGTTGCCGGTGGTCCAATAGAGGATGTCCGTCTCCCGATCGTAGGCACCGCTGGTCCACGCGGGCGCCCCGCCGGTCTTGTAGGAGTCGCCGGCCCAGGTCTCGGTGCCGGGCTCGCCCTCTGCGGGAATCGTGTAGTGGCGCCAAACCAGATCGCCCGTGGTGACGTCGTAGGCGTCGAAGAAGCCGCGAACGCCGAATTCGCCGCCGGCGATGCCGATGATGGCCAAGTTCTTGACGATCATCGGCATGGACGTGGCGCTGTATCCCTCGCCGTAGTCGGCGAGGGTCTTCTGCCAGCGGATTTCGCCCGTCAACCGGTCGAAGGCGATGAGTTTCGCGTCCAGCGTCGCCATCAGCACGAGGTCGCCGGCGATGGCGGCGCCCCGGTTCACGGTGCCGCAGCACAGGCGAAGGTCGGCGGGCTGCTGGTGGTCGTAGCGCCAGTAGATCTCGCCGGTTTCGGCGTCCAAGGCAAAGATGCGGTTGAAGGACGTCGTGACATACATGATGCCGTCGTAGACGGTCGGCGAGACCTCGAACTGCTGGGACGTTCCCGTCGGGAAAGCCCACGCCACTTGAAGCTTGGCGACGTTGTCGGGCGTGATGTCGCCGATGGGCGAGTGGCGGAGATTCGCGTAGTCGCCGCCGTAGAGCAGCCACTCCTCGGGGTTCGACGGTGCGCGCAGCAAATGCTCGTCGGTCACGCCGGCACCGCCCAGGCCGATCTCGCGGTCGTTGGTCCAGTGGTGCATCACGGGGGCCGGTGCCGCTTCCACGGCCGTCGTCTCGACCGGAACCGGCGCGGGAGGAGCGTCGCCCGCAGGAACGGATTCGCGTTCGCACGCCACGAGACCACACGCGGCGACGACCGCGGCTACCGAATAACGCATAGCATACTTTCCTGCTTGAAGGTCGAGCCGCAATTATCGCCGATCCCAACGGTTGGTGTTGGGTCGTGCGTATCCCACTCCCTGATCGCGTGCGATCATCGCGCGTAGGGGCGCGTCCTCGCCCGCGTCGGCGCGCAAGGGTCCCCCGGCGGCCGCAAGGGGCGCCCTACGTTGCGCCTCGTCGATCTGCACCCCATCGGCGGGTCGATGGCGACGCGACGCCGGCGTCGGCGCCGTTCAGGCGATCCCGAAGGCTTCGGCGATCAATTCGTACGACCTGATGCGGTCGGCGAACGTCGGCGTGATGGTCAGGAGGATCGCTTCGTCGGCGCCGGACTGCGCCGCGAGATCCTCGATGTCGGCTTTCACCTCCTCCGGCGTGCCGATGATCTGCCGCGAACGGCGGTGCCGCATGGCCTCGAGTTCCTCGTCGGTGAACGGCCACTCGGCAGCCTCTTCCAGGGTGGGCGCCGGACCGCGTTGGCCCCGGTCCCGACGGATGCGCTGAATCTCGCGCATGCGCCGGAACAAATCGGCGCGCTCGGGATCCTCGACCGCGATCGCGAACACCCCGATGGAGGCATAGGCCTGGGTCAGGTGCTCGGGGACGAACCGTTCGCGGTACTGTTGAAGCGCCTCGATGGCCAATTGCGGCGCGATGAAGTGGGCGTGGGAGTAGGGCAGGCCGAACCGGGCCGCGTAGGCGGCGGAGTCGTAGCTCGATCCAAGCATCCACACTTCCGGCGTGGTCGCCGTTCTGGGTGTGGCCTTGAGGTCGTGGAACGCCTCGGTGATGGGTATGCCGCCGGACACGAAGGCGATCAGATCCTTGACCTTGGCGGGGTAGTACTCGATGCCCAGTGGATTGCCGTAGGCGAGCGCCGCCGCCGTCAGCCCGTCGCTGCCCGGCGCACGGCCGACACCGAGATCGATACGACCCGGGTAGAGCGCCTCCAGCAAGCGGAAGTTCTCGGCCACCTTGAACGGCGAGTAGTGGGACAGCATGACACCGCCGGAACCCACCCGGATGCGCTCGGTCTCCGCTGCCAGGCGCGTGATGAGTATCTCCGGCGACGAACTCGCCAAGGTGTTCGACGCGTGGTGTTCGGCGACCCAGTAGCGGTGGTAGCCGAGTTCGTCGCAGCGTTTGGCCAATGCCATCGTGTTGGCGATGGCGTCCGTCGCCTCCTCGCCACGAGCGATGGGCGATTGGTCGAGAATACCGAGTTGGAGGGGCAAGGCTTGTGTCCGGATCGGGTGGCAAGGGCAAACGCCAAGTTTACGCACCGTGCCGGCGGTAGTCGTGTGCATCCGCCGCCACGCCGACACGGGTGCACAACAATCCACGCCGGACGGGAAACACCCGGGAGGGGACAAGCCCGTCCCCGAGGGGAGGGCGCTCGAGTGGGCTAGCGGTCGACGCGGAGCCTCAGGACGCCATCCGGCAGGAACGGCACGCGCACCTGTACGCGCACGGGGAACCGCGGCTCGCCATCATCGGCGATCCACACCGACACCCGGCGCGTGCTGCCATCGACGTACCGGAACCGATAGTCGCAGCGTACGGTGGGACCCGAGTAGTAGCGGGATCGCTGGTTCAGATTCCGTTCCGAGGTGCGCTCGGGCACGATGCGGTACGCGTCCTCGCCATCGTGCACGGTTGTCTCGGCGAGACAGTGGGGTGCCAGGAACATCACCGACATCAGGTCGGAACCCGGCGGCACCGGGAGTTCCTCGGACTCGTCGTCGGTGGCGTGGATGGTGGTCCTGTCGCCGAAGGCAAGCAGCACTTCCCGGGTTTCGCCGTCGTCCTCGAGGAGCAGGTAGGCCTTCGTGGTCGGGAAGCCCTCGACCATGCGGCCGGTGGCGGCGAACTGCCCCCGCCACTTGAACAACCGGTTCATGGCGCCGGCGGTGGTGACGACGCCCGACAGTTCGTAACGGTCCCCGTTCTCGCCCAACGTCATGCTGATGGTGCCTGCGTGAAACCAAGCCACTTGGGCGTCGTAGCGCATCTCCTCGGTGGCCGCCGAGCCTGTCACGAACGCAACGCCGAGGAGGCCGAGGCGGAACGCCCGTGTTGAGCCGATTGCAGCGGGACGGATCACCGGCGTTTGACCCCGAAATACACCGCCCCGGCCCCGGGCGCGTCGATGCCGTACCTGGCCTGCTCCGGTCTGGTGGCGAGATCGTCGGGATGTATCACCCGCACCTCGAACCCCACCGATCCCATGCGCTGCGGAAAGTCCAAGCCGTAGGTCCGCAGGTGCTCGTGGGGCCGTCGGTCGCCCCGACGACGCGGCCGGAGCGGGGTGTCGCGATGGTCTACGGTCGCCTGGGCGGTGACGGGGATGTTGAGTATCGCCCAGCCGCCGGGTTTCAGGATACGGTGCAACTCCGCCATGGCGATCAGGTCGTCGGGAACATCCTGCAGGACGTGGCTGCAATAGACCGCATGGAAGATGCCGTCACCGTGCGGGATCGTCATCACGTCGAAACGCTCGTCCACGTCTGTTCGAATCAGATCCGCGGTCCGATAGTCGCCGTCGGCCAGGTGGCGCAAGCAGGGCTGAATGCACGCTTCCGGGGCGATGTGCAGCAACGGCCCGCCACAAGCGGGTCCGTCGGCGCTGGTCAGGAAAAGGTAGGTCAGCCGGTCACGCTCCCGTGCCCCGCAGTAGGGACAGACGGCGTTCGGACGCCGGTTGCGCTTCCCGCCGGCGGGCCGGAAACCCCGAAACGAGCGGTCGCATACCGGACACCGCACGGCATCGCCGGCCCAGGTCAGGGGCGCTGCGAGTCGGCGCAAGCGGCGCAGCCCGGCTTCGATGCGCTTAAGCGCCGGCATCGGAATCGTCCGTGCCCGCGGGAAGCAGGATGCGGATCCGGTCGTCGAACTTCGTGAGTTTGCGTTCGATCTTCGCCCGCGCGCAGAACTTGAACCAATGCGACAGGGGGATGAACTCGCTGTTGCCAATGCCATCGACAATGACCAGCCGATAGCGTTCCGGGCTGTCCGCCACCGCAATGATGTTGTGCGGCAGGAGGTCCCGGGTCAGGAAACGCTCCCGGCGCAGCCACTGCTTGAACTCGTCGATGGCCTTTTCCAGCGCATCGGTCATGCCCCCGGGCAGAAGCTCCTCGAGGTTCTTGGGAAAGCCGCCGTCGAAGTCGCGGAACAACGCCGTGACGATGCCGACGCCCTGGTCGGTCTCGACCGTGCCGTAGAAGCGGGGGACGTGCGTGTAGTCGAGCTGACCGCTGCGCTTGAGATGCCGGTATGCCTCGGTCTCCTTGCGCTGGTCGTCGAAATTCTGCAAGCGTTTGAAACGTCGCCAGCCTGTGACGACGGCCCGGCGCGCAGTTGGCGTTCGGTCGGGGCGGAGCACCTTGACACAGCGGGTCGGGTCCTCCGGGTGGACGTAGCAGCGGCGGGTTCCGCCGATGGCGAAGGGTTCGATGTCACGAAGGTTCAGCATGGCTGCAATGGGGCGGGACGCGCTCTTCACCGCTTGACCAGGCACGCACAGGTGACTTGATACGGCCTGACCAGGTACTTGAGCTTCGAGACCGAACGTTTCCATTGCCGCCAACCGAGAAACGGAACCGGCAACCGGAACAGGTGCCGCATCAGCAGGACGACGGGCCTGCGGGCGAACTCCTGACGATACGAACCCGTATCGAGGATCTCGGCTCGCTCGACATCGAACCCGTCGAACAAGGCCACGAGTTCGGCGACGTTGGGCCGGAACATCGTGTCGATTGGATCGTTATGGTGGGGGTAGCGGTGCGGTACGGTCACGAGAAGCCGTCCGCCCGTCGCGACCAATGTTCCGAGCCGGGCGGCGAACGCGGTGGCGTCGGGTACGTGCTCGAGTACATTGCAGCATAGTACGAGGCGCGCGTGCACTGATCGGAGCCGCGCGAGGCCGTCGGCCGTCATCAGATCCGCGACGAGGTCGATCCCCGGTGCGTCCTCCACGTCGGAGAATACGACGGATGCCGAACGCGCCGACAACGGATCGAAGATGCTGCGCTGAATCCAAGGCTGAATGACGGTGCGGAACTCGCGGTTGGCAGACCCGATGTCCAGCACGATGTCGAGTGCCTCCGCTGGCAACGCCGCGAGCGCGCCCTCGATCCATTCAGCTTCTTGGGGAAACACCCTTGTTGGACTGTTGCGGCTGAGGCGGGTTGTCTGCAGCTTAAGGTCGAGGCGCCCGCCGGCGTCGCGTTGGCCGCATCGGGGCGAACGACGCACGGGACACGCCTGTCCCCTCCCACAAGACCACTTGCATCAGGCCGTTCTCGCCACACGGGTCTTGCGTCATCGCGTAATCCCCAGGTAGACGTCACGTGTCGCCTCGACCATCTTATCCACGGTAAGCGTCTGTGCTGCCCACTGGAACAGACGGTCCATGCGCACGCGCGCAGCGTCGGGGTCGCCAAGGCACTCCTTGATGGCCGACTTGAGATTCCCGGCCGACGCCAAGTGGGTTGGCGGCAAGAGTTCGGCCGCACCGGGAACGGGGGTCGAGACAATGGGTAGCCGCGCCTGGAGCGCTTCAACCATGGCGTAGCTGAACCCCTCGCGCTCCGAAGCGAAGACCATGAGGTCGGCACCCGTCATCATCGAACGCGCATTCGCCTGGAAACCGGCCAAGATGACGGGCTTGCCCTCGGCGAGCGGCTCGAGACGGCGTCGTTCCGGACCTTCGCCGACGATCAGGAGCCGCCCCATCGTGTCGTCCCAGATCTCGATTAGGCGGTGAAAGGCCTTCGCGGGCACCAGCCGCCCGATCGCCAGCGTCAGTTTCTCGTCGTCGGGGATCGCGAATCGTTGGCGGAGTTCCGCGGCCGACAGCGATGACGAAGGGGGGTGGACGCCGTTGTACACGACGTGCTTGTTGTCGTGTCGCAGGTCCGCGACCACACCGCGACTGACGCCGATGACCGCATCGAATCCGAGATACGACGTAAGGTTGCTTTTCTTGTTGTGGATCGTGCCCACGACCCGGGCCGACGGGCGGATCGCGGCGATCAGGTCGGCGGCCTTGCCGCCTTGGGCGTGAACGATGGCGGGCGCGTTGGCCTCGATCAGCCGGCGCAGCCCCCGGCGCAGGAAGGGGTCGCGGCGGTTGCGGGCAAGGTTCAACGGCGCGAAGTGGACCGTGTCGTCGAAGCCGTCCCGATACCGCGAGTGCCCTATGGCGACGACCTCGTCGCCGAGGGCGGCAAGACCGTTCGCCAAGTCCATGAAGTGGGTTTCCAAGCCACCGTCGTCGCTGCCGCCCATGACTTGGCAGACCTTCATCGCGTCATTCCGTGTCGAGCGCTCGCTATCGATCCGTGTTGCATCATAACCAACCCGCGCAAGGCAACGGCCCGTCGGTGACCGGTCAGTCCAGCACCCCGCGCTTGCCGGTGCGCAGGCAAATCGAGAATCCCAGGGCACCTTCCTTGCCGCTAACCTTGACGCGCTTGAGCCGCAATGCGTCGGCGCGTGGATCCGGGCTGATGCCGGCGACTGTGGTCACCGCGTAGCGGTAGTTCGCGCTCGCCACGGCCGCGACGTCGTCGTCGGTGAAGATTCCGAACGGATAGGCAAAGCTCGACACCTCGGTTTCGAAGGTGTCCTCCAACACCGCTCTGGCCCCGGCGACTTCGTGTTGCTTGTCGGCTTCGGCAAGGTCGGGTAGGAGCGCATGGGTGGTGGTATGCGCGGCAAGCTCCCAGGTACCCGAGTCGAGCATCGCGCGGACCTCGGCGTCGCTGAGCTTTGGCTCTCGCATCAACTCGCCTGAGTCGTGGTGGGCTTTCTTGGTGGTGGACCAATCCCGGTCGAAGCGGTCGACGACCAGGAAAAGCGTCGCCTTGGCGCCGTATTTGACGAGCAACGGGTGTGCCGCCGTGTAGTTGTCGCGATAGCCGTCGTCGAACGTCAGTACCACCGTCTTGGGATTGCCCGCCATGTCCGCGAGTTCGGACAGAAAGGCGAATTGCCAGCCGTTGTCGATGAGCCATTTCAACTGCCGTTCGAACTCGGCCGGGGCCACCCTCAGCTTGTTGAAGCGCCCACCGGGGACGTGTTCGCGGATCATGTGATACATGAGAATGCGCGGCTGCCGATAGTCCACGGGCCCGCGCCACCAGGCGTAGCGCAGCGAAAAGAACACGGTTCCGAGCAGGGCGGCGCAGCCGACGGCGATGATCGTGGCCGTCATGATCGGCAGCGACCGGTCGCGGCTTCGTTCGATTTCCCGCGCACGAGTTCTCCGTAGAGGTCGATGGTCTGCGCGCACATTCTGGCAACATCGAAATCGTGATCGAGTATTGCCCGCGTCGCCGTTGCGGGATCGTCGAGAATCCCGCCGAGTCTTCTTGCCACAGCCCCGGTATCGCCGACCGGCACGCGCCCCGCGGCGTAGACATGGGTGAGGATTTCACCGACACCACCGTGTTCGTAGCCGACTACCGGGGTGCCCAGGGAAAGGGCCTCCAGCACCGTGCGGCCGAAGGACTCCGGCTTCTGCGACAACGAGACGACCGCTTCGGCGATGGCCATGATCTCGGGCAGATCGCTGCGCTGCCCCGTGAAGACGATGTCCCGGCCCCGCCGCCGGATCTCGTCCGCGTAGGCCCGATGCCGGGGATCGACGCCGCCCACGACGACGCCGAGCGCATTGGGGTGGGTGTTGTGCAGTTGCTCCATCACGTCGATGAAGTCGGTGTGTCCCTTGAGACGCGTCAGCCGTCCGGGCAGGACCACGAGATCCCTACCTTCGCTTGCCGGGAAGTCGCGGCGCCATGTGGCGAGCCAGTCTGCGCCGGGCAAGAGCCCGCGGTGGAACCTTTGCCGGTCGACGCCCCGGTAGATCCGATCCACCTTGGCCATGTCGATCCGGGGATAGTTCGCCTGCACGTACCGTCGGGCCGTGTCCGAGACGGCGATCACCCGTTCGCCACGCACCATGATCGCGCTGTAGCGGCTCACCGAATACAGACCGTGCACCGTCGTGACGAAACGCGGTCGAGCGTTCTCGGGCATCGCGCGCCACGCCAGCCAACAGACCCAGGCGGGGAGACGCGAGCGTGCGTGGAGTATCGCGGGCCGTTCATCGGCCAGCCAACGCCTGAATCGCCGGGCCGCGAGGACCGTCGCCGGATGCTTGCGGCCGATGTCCCAGGTGCGGTGGCGGCTGCCGGCCCGTTCCAGTCGGTCTACGAGGCGACCGCCCTTGGAAACGACAATCGACTCGTGACCGGCGGCAGTAAGCGCCTCGGCGATTTCCAACGTGCCCTGTTCGACCCCGCCGCTTTCCATCGCGGGCAGAACCTGGACGACCTTCAACGTTCATCTCCGCCGGGCCATCGCTTGAGCAGTGTAGTGCCCCTTGCGCTCTTGTTACCATGACCGCAGATGGGTAGCAGGCGTGAATTCATCGCCCTCACGGCAACGGCAAGCGCCGTGGCGGGTTTTGCGTGGCGCCCTCTGGCGCGAACCGCGCAAGATCACCTGCGGCCGGTCGCCGATCTTGCGACGGGCGAGTACCTGCTCCGTTTGCCTCCGGGGTTCAGTTACATCTCCCACGACTGGCGCGGCGATGCCATGGCCGACGGCAACCCCGTACCAGGCGCACACGACGGTATGGGTGCATTCCCCCAGGAAGACGAGCGCACGGTCGTCCTCGTGCGCAACCACGAGATCATCGAGGGCCGCCCTATTGGGGACGTGGCCGTGTACGACTCGCTCGGCGGTGGCGGCACGACGACGCTCTCGTTCGACTTGGCGGAGCGCGCATGGCGTGAGTCCGGGGTCTCGCTGGCGGGTACGACCAGGAACTGCGCCGGGGGGCCGACGCCATGGGGAAGTTGGTTGACCTGCGAGGAGTGGGTGGTCGATCCCGAGCCCGGTCACGCGGAACGTGCCCACGGGTTCGTGTTCGAGGTGCCGGCGAACGGGGTCGGCGACGTCAGACCGTTGACCGGTTTGGGTCGTTTCGAGCACGAGGCCGCCGCCGTGGATCCCAAGTCGGGAATCGTCTATCTGACCGAAGACGAACGGCGGTGCGGCCTGTACCGGTTCGTGCCGGGCGGTGATGTCTCGGGCCGCGCGAGCCTGCGGGGACCGGGTCGGCTTCAGATGCTCGCCGTCGACGGCCGTCCCAACTACGCGGGACGATGGCCGGTGGGTCTCAGGATGCCGACCGCCTGGGTCGACATCGACGATCCGGAGGCTGGCCGCGCGTCGGTGTTCCAGCAGGGTTTTGCGCGGGGTGGCATGCGTTTCAAGCGCCTGGAGGGCTGCTGGTGGGACGACGGACATCTCTATTTCGTGTCCACCACGGGCGGATGGGCCGGCCGGGGCCAGGTCTGGGAGTTGAATACCGACCAGGACCGCCTCCGGCTGCTCTACGAATCGCCGGGGCGGGACGTACTCGACTGCCCGGACAACATCGCGATGATGACCCATGGCGCGCTGATGCTCTGCGAAGACGGGCACGGACCGACCCGCCTGTCCATGCTCACGCCTTCGGGCGCCGTGATGACTGTCGCCGAAAACAACGTCGTGTTGAACGGCACCAAGGGTTTCAGCGGCGACTACCGAGGCGGCGAGTGGTGCGGCGTTTGCCAGGTCGGCGACTGGATCTTCGCGAATCTGCAGGCGCCGGGCATGACGTTGGCCATCACGGGTCCCTGGAACGACCTCATGGAAGGGCGAGCGTAACGCGCCCCTACGGCGCGCGCGGTCGCCCGCAACCGCGACGCGACGGCTCTTAATGCCTGAACGCGGCGGCGGGACGGCGCGAGCCCGTTGCCACGGGCCTTGCGATGCCCGAACGCCCGTCGTGTTCGGCGCGGTCGTTACTGTCTATACAGATCCGGCTCGTTCGGCAGGCGGAAGCGTTTGTACTCCCATTGATACTGAGCCGGCGCCCGGGCCACGACGGTCTCGATTGCGACGTTGATCGCGTGTGCGCAAACGGCCGGGTCGGCGTCGCGTACGGCATCGTCGATGGCTTCGAGGCGGATCGTGAAACCACCGGCTACGCGGGTGGCCGTGCCGACCACCACATCGACGTCGACACGTTGCAGGAGTTTCGAAACCAGTGACATGGTGAGGGCGGGGCGGCCGAAGAACGGCGCGGCCACGGCCGAATCCACGCTAGGAACCTGGTCGGGCAGGATCGCCAGGAGGCCACCGGCGCGCAGCGCTTTCAAGAGCTGCCGGAGACCGGCCACCGAGTCGGGGGCGGAGCGGCTGCCCAGGCGGTCGCGGGCGGCTGCCAGCACTTGGTTGACGCTACGCGAGCGCCGGCGCTGGTAGAGCGGCGTGAGGGTCTCCAGGGTGTTCAGGTAGTAGCCGAGGTACTCCCAGTTCCCGAAGTGGGGAACGAGCACGATCGCGCCGCGGCCCAATGCGCGGCGCGTGAGGAGCTCCTCCCCTTCAACGCCCTTCAACAGCTTGGCAAGGCGACGAAGCGGCCAGGTCCACAGGGCAGCGGCTTCGAACAGCGTCATCGACGTTTGCTGGAGGCTCGAGCGGACGAGCCGTCGGCGCCAGGCTTGGTCCTTGTCCCCGTAGACGAGGTCGACGTTGACGCCCGTGACCTTCGCCACGCGGGAGTTTCCTAGGGAGACCAGCGTGCCAGCGAACGTGCCGATGCACCGCAACGGGCCAAGGCCGAACCAGGCCAACACCCGGGCGAGTGAACGCGCGAGGGCGATGCCGAGGCGAACGCCGGGTTCCGCGTGCGACGCCGTCACGGGTCCCGCCCCGTAGTGGCGACCCTTGTGGACGCCCGCATCGGTTCCCGCACGACCTTGGTCCGCTCAGCAGGGGACCCCACGGAGCGCTACCTTGAAGCCCCCTCCGCAGCGCGAACTTCCTAGGCGGGCCAGACGCCGATGATGACGCCCATGACGGCCGAATAGGCGACCCGGTAGCCTGCCTGGATTGCCCAGAGCTTCCATCCCCAGCCGCAGAACGCGGTGTCCGATGCCGAGGAAGCGGCGATGAACCCGATACCGGTAAGCAGCCCGAGCACGGCGCCGTCGGCAGCCCCGCCCATCCCCAGGCCGCTCATCAGCGCGGCCACCACGATGCACGTGGCAAGCGCGGCGACGAAACTCACGACGAACGGGGTGGGCGAGGGTTGGATTTCGTCCTCGCTCTTGCCGAGAGCCGCAAGCCATGCCTTGCCGAATACCGGCCCGTACCAGACGTATCCGAGCACGAAGGCCGCTGCGGTGGCCGCGAGGATCGCCCACCAGTTCAGACCGGCGAAGTCCAACATGTTCTATTCTCCAATCGGTTGGGCCATGGCGACGAAGTATCGCAGCATTATTGGCCGATCGCGCAACAGCCCCTGATCGCGCGGCTGCGATTCCATGACGCGGTTTTGCAGGTTCGGTGACGCTTCCATGACTCCCAGACGCCGTAACATGCACCTGGGCGTTGGACTTCTCGTTCGGGTTCCTTAAGGCATACCCTTCTCTAACCGACTAGGGACCGCTTCCATGAAGATTGCCGAGGTCAGACCGATCATCGTCAGCACTCCGTCGCCCCATCGCGGCGGGCGGGGAAATCCTGAAAGGCGCCCAAACAGTGGGAGGACGGCCACATCATTCCGCCGGCCAAGCCCGGTCTTGGGGTGGAACTCGATGAGGACGTCGTCGCCCGGCACGCGTTCCGGGAGCCTTGAGGACGACGTGGATCGCGTCGTACCGACAGCGAACGATGAATGATGCGAGCCGCCGCCTGCCTCAGGGCGGCAAGAGCGAGGTGACGCTCTCGGACGACGGAACCTTGGTCCGCAAGGCCTACAACGACAACGGCGAGCCGACGGGGAAGTATCGGCGCGAGGTCGGGTTCTACGCTCACTACGGGGCATCGGGGCTGATCCCCGACCTAGTGGATTCAATTCCCGAGGAACGGGCCATCGTCCTCACCCGCGCCCCGGGAATCCGTTGCCGAGACCTGCAGCCGGATCAGGATCTGCGACGCAGCCTATCGGCTGACTACGCTGAGAGGGTCGTGGATCTCCTTACCATTGGCGGCGATGTGCGCACCGTGAAGGGGCGCTACTACGACAACGTGGGTGCGAGGGCGTACCGCGACCGCGTCGTGACGATCCTCGATCGCCATCCCCCGGATTCCCGGCGCGCCGACGACATCGTTACGCGACTGTGCGCGTCGTCGTCGCAGATCACGGTCGCCGACGAGATCTTGATCAAGCTCGATTGGAACGCGTCGAACGTCTTCGTCGACGGTGGAGCGGTCCGGCAATTCATCGATTTCGAACAGGCGTTCATCGGTACGCGCGAAATGCTGACCGGCATCCTGCTGCACAACCCGTTCTGGTGTGCCCGGACGGTGTTTGCGGTGCTGTGCCGGCGCGGAATGTTCCCGGCGTCCGGGGTGGATGTCGTTCCCTTTGTGGATTTTGCCCTGGCTGCCGTAATCGCCGACGCCTTCGAGCGTAACGGACGGCCTTGGAGCGAACACCGCCTCGAGTGTGCCTACCAGCGTCACGTCGTCGACCGGATGGCGGAACTGTCGGCGTCGCCGTCGTAACCGCCGACCAGAACCAACCGGTGCATGACATCGGCATAGCATCACATTGCGGCCGAAAACGCGTGTGTCCGCGTCACGAATGGGAGAGTGATATCAGAGTAACGTTAGATTGCAGCCGCAAATGCGTGTGTCCGCGGCGCGACGGGGAGTGAGATCAACGTGATGTCACCCTAGGGAGAACGCTCACGAGTCTGCCGTTTCGCGACGGCGTGATGCGGCGTTGGCGGGCGGCTAGATCGCCGGGGGTTTGCCGCGATGCGCAGGGTCCGGTGGGCTCATCAGTCCAACGTGATTGCCGTCGGGATCGACGACGATGGCGTAGCGCGAGCCCCAGAACGTGTAGTAGGGCGACTGGGAACTGCCGTGTCCCAGGGCCACGACGCGGCGGTAGATCGCGTCGACGGCATCGGCATCGGCAACGCGGAAGCTCATCAGCGTTCGATTGCCTTCGCCCTTGAACGCTCTCCAACCGGCGTTGTAGACGCTCGCCAACGCTTCACTATCCAGTCCCAGCTCGAAACCGCCGGGCATTTCGATCTCGACGTGGTGGGATCCGGTTTCCGTTGCCCATACGATGTCGTCGGGGATGTCCAGGCCAATGGCCCGATAGAACTCGATCGAGCGCGCCATGTCGCGCACGACGAGGTTCAACTGGTCGAGGATGGGTTCGTTCAACGCCGTTGCTCGAATCCTGTGTTCTGAACGGAGGGCAAAGCTAGGCGTCCAGCGGTAGCGAACGGCGGTCGACCTTGTGCGCCGGCGTCAATGCGCGGCCGGCGCGTAGTAGGGCGTTCGGCGCGACTCGTCGTAGTCGAGGATCGTCAACCGTTCCATCAGCCGCCGGTGCGGCCAGAAGTCGGCGCTCGCCGTGTGCAGCACGCAGCGGTTGTCCCACATGGCGATGGCGCCAGGCGTCCAACGGAACCGGCAGGTGTATTCGGGACGTCCCTCCTGGAGCTTCATCCGCCCAAGTAGCGCTTTCTGTTCGTCTTCCGCCACGCCGTGTTCTTCCGCGAACCGGCGCACGAAGCCCTGCTGGACGTAGAGCGTCGTCCGTCCGGTCTCGGGGTGGGTTCGGGCGACGGGGTGGACGGCCACCGGCGTAACGCCATCCATCTGGTGGCCGACGGAGCCGATGTGGACGGCGGTGAGGTGCTCCACCCGTTGCTTGACCTCCAACGGCAACCCCTCCCACATCGCGTAGCAGTCGCAGAAGCAGGTGTCGCCGCCGACGGGAGGAGCTTCCCGGCACATCAGGATCGACCCCATGGGCGGGCGCGGTTGCCAAGTCGCGTCCGCGTGCCATCCCGACGCGGCGTTGGGCACGGCCTCGTCGGATGGCAGCACGAGCATGTTGGGGATGCCGTCCACCTTGACCTGCTGGTTCAGGTCGTGGGGCGAGTTCGGCATGTGTTCGCGCTCGCCGAACTGTGCCCCGACCTCGCCGAAGCGTTCGGCGAAGGCCACCATCTGCGGGCGCGTCAAGTGGCCCTGGTTGCGGAACATGATGACCCGTCGCTCGAGCCACAGTTCGCGCAGGAACGCCACCACTTCGGGTTCCTGGAGATCTACGGCGAGGTCGATTCCGTGCACGACGGTGCCGATCGACGGCTGCACCGGCTCGAGTTTCAACTCGATCCCGCAGACGGTGACGGGCTTGTAGTAGACGGTGCCGAAGCTGCCCGCGACGAGATCGCCATCCTGGGCGAGAATCCCCTCCTGCATGGTCCGGCGACTCGTGCCGGGAAAACGGGTCTGCGCGACCGCACCCAACGGACTGGACCGGGCGGGCGGCTTGTCGGCCCTGGCTCGCTCGGCGCGTTGGATATACAACGGATTGCTGGCAAGTTGCGGGTTTTGGGGCTCGGCCACGTTGGGTGTCTCCTGCGATGCCCCTTCCGGCACAGCGCGAAATCGCCCAAGTATAGACGGCATTCGGGGCGGTCTATACTTGAAGTGCTGCCGAGGCGGCCCGCGAAGCCGGTCAAGCCACCCGGCGGGAACCGGTTGGTGGAAGCGGACATCGGAGACGACGAGATGCCTGATTCGCAGCCCGCGTCGATCAAGACCACGGCCAACTTCGCCAACCGCCTACACCGGGGATTCCGGGTCCCCAACCACTACTCGGTGAAGCACCCGGACGAACTGAAGACCCTCGGTAGCAGGGAACACATAGTCGTTCACAACGCCCGCCTGCTGGACCCGGCACCGACCTTGGCGAGTCACGGCTTCCAGCTCGTGATCGCGCCCACGAAGCTGGACCTCTTAGACAATGACGTGGTTCGGAACGAGTTCTACCCGGAGTGCCGTGACCTGCTGAAATCGGTGACCGGTTGCGACGAAGTCCGGGGCGGCGGTCACGAGTATCGAAACGGATTCGGCGGCGAGACCGGCCCGCGCGGCGTCAAGCCGACGCCCAACGGCAGCGGCGGCGCCTACGCCCAGGGCATCCATGCCGACATGTCGCCGGCCGTTGAGGCGGGGTTCCGGCGCATCGTCCCGGACGACCGGCACTTCGAGAGCATCAATATCTGGCGCAGCGCCACTCCGGAGACGGTCCGGATGATGCCGCTCGCGGTCTGCGACATGCGTTCGGTCAGGATCGACGACATCGTGTTCGGGGATGGCCAGAACACCGGCAATATCCAGCAGTACACCAAGGTCGTGGATCAGCGATTGATCCACGGTCCGCACCAGCGGTGGTTCTACTTCCCCGACATGACGCCCGACGAGGTGCTGCTGTTTCGCCAATACGACACGCGCCAGGAGGTATTGAACCTGCGCACGGTGTTCCACACGGCGGTCGCCGATCCCACGACCCCCGACGATGCCCCGATGCGTTCGAGCATCGAAGTACGGATGCAGGCGATCTACGGCAACGATACGGAACGCGAAGCGCGCGCCGCTCGGTTCAGGGCCGTGATCCCCAAGTACTACCGCGACGGCCGCGTCTGCAACTGGTGGAGTGGTCCCATCGAGGGCTACGTGCCGCCGAAGGGGGTCGCTGGCGCGTAGGCGCGACCCTCGCGGTCGGTATGGACTCCCGACGCGGCGGCGTCGCCCGCCTTCGGATGGCCGGAACGGGACAAACCCCGGTCCCTAGGCCCGAACGGCAGGTCGATGTGAGTGCCTATTGGGCGGCACGTCCCGCGGAAACATCCTCCGCGTCGCCCTGGTCCGGATAGGCCGGGGCATACTGGCCGTATAGATAGGCACCGATCCGTTCGATGCGTTCGCGCTCGTCGGGCTCGAGGGGACCGCGCTCCATGGCGGCGATGGCCTGGTCCATCTGGTCCGCGCTGGCGGGGCCGCAGAGCACCATGTCGATGGCGGGGTGGGACATCGAGTAGCGGTAGCAGTCGCGGGCGCTGACGGGTTCCTCGCCATCGGGCATCTTGGCCGGGTCCAAGAGATGTCCCCAACGTGTCGCCGTGTACGTCATGATCGTGGGTTTCCGCCCCGACTCGGGAACGAATGGAAAGACGTCCTTCTCGGCACCCCGGTGGACGCCGTTGTAGCGCAGCATCAAGAGTTCGTAGGGGCTCTCGCCACGACCGTAGAGGTCGATGAGTTGCGGCAGCATGGGGCGGTTGTGGCTGCTCAAGGACATGAACCGCACGATGCCCCGGTCGCGCAATCGCTCGAACACGTCGACGAACGCCTCGGCCGGCACCGTGGCGCGGTTGCCGAGCAGCAGAAAATCGAACCGGTCGACCCCCGAGGCCCGCAACGCCTCATCGATCTCGCCCTCGATGGTGCCCGCGTCGGGCGAATAGGACTGGATCGTGACGATCATGTCGTCACGGTGCTGCCTGGCCAGATTGACCATTGCCTGCGCGAACGTCGGCTGGCGCACCGTGCCCCAGTAGAGATAGTTGATCCCGCGGTGAAAGGCGTCCTCGATCACCTGCGTCGGCGCATTGAATGTCGAGCCGATGCCCAACCGGCTCGACATCAAGCCTGTATTGCCAATCTCGCGCCGTTCAAGGAATTCACTCACCCCACACCCTCCGGTAGTTGATCGGCACAGCATATAACGACCCGGCCGGCTTGGGTTCCCGATCAACGGGCGGCTCACGCGCTTCGACGGTGGTCCCGCAGTATCTCCCGGGCCGCGTTGCGCCCCGGCAACCCGGTCACCCCGCCCCCCGGGTGGGCGCCCGCGCCGCAGTGGTAGAGCCCCTTGATCGGTCCGCGGTAGTCGGCGTAGCCCATGACGGGCCGATTCACCCATAGCTGGTCGAGGGTCATGGCGCCGTGGAAGATGTCGCCCCCGGGAAGCCCGAAGCGCTCCTCGAGATCCGCGGGGGTCAGGATCTCCCGGGCGATCACGGCGTCCGAGAAGTTTGGCGCGAAACGGTCGATGGCGGCGAAGACCGTGTCCGCGGCCGCTTCGCGGTGGGTGTCCCATTCGCGGTCGCGGGGGAAGTGCTGGCAGAACAGGCTCGCGACGTGGTGGTTGGGCGGTGCCAGGGAGTCATCGACCGTTGACGGTATGAGCATCTCGACCACTGGCGCGGCGGACCAGGTGCCTTGGCGGGCATCCAGGTAGGCCTGCTCCATGTAGGCGAGGGTCGGGCCGACGACGATACCGGACGCGTGATGATCCCCCGGTTCTATTCCGGGCTTGCAGGTGAATTGCGGCAGTTCGCGCAAAGCGACGTTCATGCGCAGCGTCGCCGACTCGGCGCGGATGCTGCGCACCCGGTGCAGGAACTCGTCGTCGAGGTGGGTGTCCTCAACGAGCTCCAGGTAGAGCGTTTTCGGGGCGACATTGGCGGCGACTCGGCGGGCCATCCGGATTGCGCCATCGGCGAGCATCACGCCGGCGGCGCGGTCCCGTTCCACGATCACGCGGGCAACCTCGGCGTCGGTCTCCACCGCGACGCCGAGGGCTTGTGCTTCCGCCAACATCGCCTGGGTGATCGAACCCATGCCCCCCATAGCGTGTGCCCAGGCACCGCGCAGGCCATCGAGTTCGCCGATCGCGTGGTGGAGGAGTCCATAAGCGGTACCCGTCGCGTAGGGCGACGCGAAGTTGCCCACGACGGCATCGAAGGCGAGGGCGGCTTTGACGTGTCTGTTCTCGAAGAAGGCGTCGAGCAGGTCGGCGACGGATTTGAGGAATAGGTCGGCCAGATCGCGGCGGCGTGGCATGGAGAGGTTCTTGGCATCCATGGCGGCGAGCCCGGCGTTCACGAGGTCGCCGACGCCACCGCCGACATTGGGCGGGGTGCGGTCCATCTGTCGGCGCACAAGGCCGCCGACCTCGCGGACCACTTCCCGAAATCGCGGTAGCGTTTGGGCATCGGCGGCGGAAAAGCGGGCGAACTCCCGGGCGGTTCGAGCGTCGTCGTTGAAGAGGGTCAGCGACTCGTCGTTGGCCAGCGGCAGGAAGTTGGCGACGGGACGCGGCACGAAGCGGAGCCCGTGGGACTTGAGGTGGAGATCCCGGATGACGTCGGCGGAAAGCAGACCGACGGTGTAGCTTGCCGTCGAGTTGCGATAGCCCGGGTGAAATTCCTCGGTGACCGCGGCACCCCCGACCCTCGCGCGGCGTTCCAGCACCCGCACCCGGAGCCCGGCCTTGGCGAGATAGCAGGCGCAGACGAGTCCGTTGTGCCCCCCGCCGATGACGATGACGTCCGATTGTTCGCTTGCCCGGTTCAACGCGGTTCAGTTGCACTCATCCCGGGGAAAGCAGCCGTCGGCCACCCAATCGCGGAAGTCGGCATAGGCTCTCGACTCAACGCCGTCTTTCAACAACGCCGCCAAGGGTTCGAGTTCCGGCGCTAGGATCCAGACCGTGCCTTGATCGAGATGCACCCGGGCGGCTGCGGAGAATCCCGTCTCGTCGGCAGCCGCGGGGGCCAGCGCGCGGAAGTGGGATGCGAACGCCTCGGCGGACTCGGTTGTCCGCCAACGGCTGGTCCAGGTCCAACCGGTCGTTTCGCCTTCGCCCCCATCGTCGCAGCGAATGAACGATTGGTGGTCGCCGCGCCAGTCCTCGAGGAACGAGGGCAACCCGTCCTCTTCGGGCCAGCGGCCATAGTCCATGAGCAGGTTCCAAATGCCGAGCACGCCTTGGGACTCCGAGGCGCCGATGTGACAGCCAGCCTCGGCCAAACCGGATCGAGGCATGCGGATGAACTCCACATCGCCCGGCTGGTCCGGACGAAGCAGTTGGAGCATCGACATCGGTGGTGCGTCGAGCCACTCGCGCAGTCCGGCGGCGCCGGCGCGTTCGAGGACGCGAACCGCGAGCGCGGCGCCATGGGTCGTCGCAACGACCCTCGGCGAGGCGAAGGGCCGGTCCACGTCGGCGTAGTAGGCGCTTTCGAGCCAAGCGCGGAAGCCCTCGCTCCCGAGGCAAGCCGGCAGCAGTTGCCAGTCGGGGTCGGCGTCCAGCCGGGCGAGGTAGCCCACGCTGCCGTAGCCGGCTCGGCAGGCGTTCTTGAGGTCCGAGTTGCCCGCCGTGTTGGTGGCGCAGAACACACCGAGGCGGCCGGCGGCCGCCGCGAGCGGCTCGGTCTCGCCGATTCGGCGCAACGAGGGATCCCGGGCACGGCGGACCCTTGCCAACCAGTCCGAAAACGCGCGCGGCGTCTGGGCATCCAACGGACAAGCGCCATCTTCGAAGGTCGAGCGCACCTCGCCCTGGTCGCCTTCGCCATCGGTGTCATAGCAGGCTTCCTGGGGAAAGCACCCGCTTTCGATCCAGTCGTCGTACCGGGCGAAAGTCCGTACCTCCGATGTCTCGATAGCGGCAACGGTGTCCACCAGGCCGGGCGTTGCCACGATCACCGATCGATTGCGCAGGACGGCGGTCGGGTTCGCCCCGAGAACGCCGCCGTATTTCGCGACCGAAGGCGCGATGGCGCGGAACCGTTGCGCGAACGCCTCGGCTGCACGGGTAGTCCGCCAGCGGGTCAGCCAGGCGAGTTCGTCGTTCTCGTCGGGGCAGGACAGGTGCACGAAGCGGTCGCCCTGCCATTCGTCGACGAACGCGGGCGGACGGTTGCCGGACGCGCCATCGTGGATACGGAAGAGCGCCCAGATGCCGACCGCGCCGACGGTATTGCGCAGCCCGACTGCGCAGTTCCTGCCCGAAAGGGCGCCTGCAAGCGTATCGACGGGAAGCCTGATGAAGTCGACGGCGCCGGCCTGGGCGGGTCGCAATACCGCGAGCGTCGACAACGGGGGATTGGCGAGCAGCGCGTCGAGTCCATCCGTGCCGCCCGCGAGCAGGGCTTCCATGGAGATGGCCGGTCCAAAGGCGTGCGGAAACATTTCCAGCGCCGTGAAATCGTCCGGTGCCCAGTCCCACCACTGCGGTTGCCGCGATCCGTCTTCCTCCACCGTCATCATGCACAACTGCATGCGCCGACTCGGACGGAACGACCAGCCGACCACATGGGCCCCGCCTTCGATCACGGTATTGCCGGCGGCTGCCAGGTCGCGGTTGTACCAGAGATGGAGCGCGTTCAGCGCCGGGAAATTCTGATGCTGAAGGGCATGGGTGAACTCGTGGGCAACCGTGCTGTTGAACTCTTCGCTCTCGGTATTCACGTAGAGCACGTTGGCCGCTGGGTCGTACAACCCGCGCGGCCGGCCGGCGGACTTGACCGTGCCTTTGTCCTTGTCCCTGGATTCGCAGTAGACCCCCACGGCACACCAACCATCCCGCCATGCGCCCGCGTACTGCTCCTCCCACACGGTGCTGCCGATTCCCTTGGTATAGCCGCCCTCGAAGGTCGCCATCGGTCGGACTTCCACCGGGTGCTTGATCGGCAGTTTGCGGATCGCGCAGGTCTCCGCCAACGTCCGCTCCACGAGGGCGTGCCACGCCGGCTCGTCGGCTGGGGTCGAGACGGGAGCGCAGGCCAAGAGCAGGATCGCCAATGGGCCGCCCAGGTGTGAATCGTGGCGGGTGCCCTCGTCTGCAGCCTTGTTGCGCATGCGGGTTCTTATAGCATGCCCATCACGCGGCGGATTCCATTTCGTCCAGGGTACCCGTCACGCCTGCCGACACCAGGTGCTCGTAGTCGGCGTCCGTCATGCCAAGCTCTTCGGCGAAGACTTCACGGCTATGCTCGCCGACGCAGGGCGCACCACGAATCGGTTCCGAGGGCGCAGCGGAAAAGCGCCAGGGCCGGCCCGGCAACCAGGTGGGCCCCGCCTCCGGATGGTCGATCCTCGCGATGAACCCGGACGCCGCGAGTTGCGGATGGGGTCGGCTGTAAACCTCCGCCAAGGGAACCACCCGCGCGGCGCAGATCCCGGCGTTGCCGAGTGCCTGGGCGATGGTCTCGGCGTCCTGGGAGCGGCACCAGGCCGCGAGAATCGCATCGAGGTCGGCTTCGTTCGCCTTGCGGGCGGCGTTCGTCGAGAATCCCGCGGCCTCAAGTCGTGGATCGCCCACGATGGCTTTGAGCGCCGTCCACGCTGCCTCGGTTTCGGCGGCGAGGGCCAGGTAGTCGTCGCCAGCGGCACGGTAGGTGTTGTGTGGCGCGATGCGGGGGTGGTGATTCCCGGCGGGGCTTGGCTTGCGGCCGGTGAGGTCGTATTCGAGGAGCGCATCGCCGACGGTGGTCGCGACGGCCTCCATCATGGACAGGTCCACCCGTTGGGCCTCCCCCGTGCGGTCTCGGTGGGCAAGTGCCGCCAGCACCGTAGCGCACAGGAAGTAGCCGCTGACAGGGTCGGGGATCAGCCCGTTGGTGTTCATCCCGGGGTCGCCCTCATAGCCGTTGAGCGCCGCGAGCCCGGCCATGGGTTCCGTGGTATTGCCGTTCGCCGGATAGTCGCGATAGGGACCGTCCTCGCCGTAGCCGGAGATCGAGGCCCACACCATGCCCGGGCGGATCTCGTGGAGTTTCTCGAGGGTGATTCCCCAGGACGGCAACACGGTGGGCCTGAAGTTGTCGGCGACGATGTCGAAACGCGGCAGGAGCTTCCACAGGATCTCCCGACCACGATCGTCGGTGAGATCCAGGTTGACTTCGCGCTTGTGCAGGTTGACCGCGTTGTACTGCCCTTGGGTATTGGCCGGATGCTGGCTTCTGGATTCGTCGGCGACACCCGCCGGAACGCGATTGCTGATGCGACGGAAGGCATCCGGGTGCTTGGTCGAGGCAATCTGGACCACATCGGCGCCGAGGAGGGCGAATAGTTCTGTCGCGAAGGTGCCCGACCAGGCCTGGCCGAAGCTCAATACCCGTATGCCGGCCAATGGACCGGCGGCGAGGCCGTCGACCGTCGGGGCGACGCTTGTCGTCGTCTCAGGCGATGGTCGCTTGGCAGTCGTGGCGCCAACGGGGGCTTGCCTCGACCGCAGTGCCGAAGCGCCGAGCTTGGGCGCCGCCCGGGTGAGCTCCCAGGGCGACGGGAACAGCTTCGCCGGTGCGCCGCCGGCCCGGGCCCTGCGCCCCTCGACCTCGGTGGTGACGAAGTACCCGCGGGCGGCGAACTGCTCGTTGGCCGGCATGTCCGCGACATCCTGGACGACGCCGATCACGCACCGAAGCTTGGCAAGCGCATGGAAGACGTCCCAGCGCTTGAGCTTGGGCAGGGACTCGGCCAGCCCCCAGACGACATCACGCATGTCCTGTGAATGGCGGCCGATATCCGGAATCAGTTCGGGGCGTGCGCCGATTTGCGGGAGGTTGCAGACGTTCATCGCCTCCTGCCAGTTGTGGAAATCCGCGAGCCCGAGGTTCATGCGGCCATCGGCCATGTCCCAGAGCGGCCCGGGATCGCCGCGCCGTCGCCCGCCCCCTCGCCGCCGGCCGTCCACGCCGTGGTAGGCGGATGCGACGCCCCACGGGTGGACGGTCAACGCGAAGGCTTCGAGTTCGCTGACGTCCACACGCTCCGCGCTGTCGACGGCATGACGCCGGCGCAACGCGGCGGCCGCCGCGATGAAACCGGTTACGCCTCCCACCACGCCCGACGAGTCCCGGGGTAGTTGCAGCGGGGCTTCCTCGGCGAAGCGGTTTATCGACGCCCATCCGACCCGGGCGCCCATGGTCAGGTTGTTGCCGGGCACGTCGGTCAGCGGATCTTCGAGTCCGTGGGGCGTGATGGACAGGTGGACCGTATCCGGGGGCAGCGACGAAAGGATGTCAGCCAGCTCCGGGGCTGGCGCCACCATCGTCGTCACGACCACGTCCGCTCCACGTAGTGCTTCGGCGCGTTCCGATGGGGAGTCCGCGCGGGCGGAGTGCTTGTTCCAGTTGAAATAGGCATGGATGACGCTCTTGTCCAGTCCAGGCGTATCGTCCATGAACGGCGGTTCATGGCGCAGCGGGTGGCCTTCGGAGGGCTCGACGAGCAGCACGTCGGCACCAAAGTCCCCGAACAGCCGTGCGGCGAATGCGCCGGACAGGCGTGTTGAGAGGTCGACGACACGAAGCCCGTCGAAAGGGGCGACCATGGAGGTTCCTTCTGCGCGAGCGAACGCACAATAATGCACCAGCAGAGGGGATGTGTCCGGTCGGCTCGCGCCACGCCGCCTTGGGGAATGCCATGGACATCGAGACTTACCGCCGCCACGGCCTGCACCGCAATTTCAACGAGGTGAATCCGGACGGTATCGTCAACAACCGCGCCAATGCCGAGATCGTGCAGGCCCTCGACACGCCGGGCGATGCGCACTACCACCCCTGCCCCGAGGCCACGGCGCGACCGAACGTGCCCGAGGGGGCCGTACGGAGCATCCGAGGGTACGCGGCGAGTTCCGTGTTCCCCGACACCCGCCGCGACATGTGGGTATACACGCCGGCCGGGCTCGCGCAGCTCCAGCACGCTCCCGGACTCATCGTTTTCAACGACGGCGCCTACTATCTCGACCGCAACGGTCCCGTGCGGGCCACCCGGGTACTCGACAACCTGATCGCTGCGGGAGACCTCGATCCCCTGGTCGGCGTCTTCGTCATGCCGGGTGCCCGTCGGGGTGGCCCGAGCGAGCGCGACCGCCGTGACCAGCGCAGCATGGAATACGACTCGATGACGGACGACTACGTGCGCCTGCTCGCCGAAGACGTGCTTCCCCTCGTCGAGGAGACCGTCGGGCGGCCGTTCGCCCCGGCGCCAACCCGGCGGGCCATCTGCGGCATTTCGAGCGGCGGCATCTGCGCCTTCAACGCCGCCTGGCACCGTCCGGACCTGTTCGGCCGGGTGATCAGCCACTGCGGATCGTTCACCGCCATCCGCGGCGGGCACAACTTTCCGTACCTGGTGCGCAGCACGCCACGAAAACCGTTGCGCGTGTTCCTGCAGAGCGGTGCGGCGGACGCCGACATCATCTTCGGCAGCTGGCCGCTCGCGAACCAGGAGATGGCGGCCGCCCTCGAATTCGCCGGCTACGACTGCCGCTTCGAGTTCGGCACCGGCGGGCACAACCTGCGCCACGGCGGCGCGCTCTTCGCGGACACCCTCCGGTGGATTTTTCGATGATGCATCGGCACGTCCGTGGATTGCCGCCGTCGCGGGCGGGCTTGTCCCGTCCCGCGAAGCGCTTGGGCGTATCGGGGCGATGGTGGGGCCGCCGCAACGGTTGTATTCGTGCTGCCGGTTGGTTTGAAATAGCCCGCTTCGCTTCAGGCAGGACACATCCATGAGTGATTTCGAGGACAAGGTCGTCATCGTGACGGGTGCGGGCAACGGCCTTGGCCGCAGCCATGCGCTGGCGTTCGCACAACGGGGTGCGATGGTCGTGGTCAACGACTTGGGTGGCTCGGTGCACGGAGAGGGTGCATCCGACGCAGCGGATGCCGTGGTCGAGGAGATCAAGTCCGCAGGCGGTGCGGCGATCGCCAACAAGGCATCGGTATCGGATCGCGACGGGGCCAAGAGCATCGTGGACGACGCGTTGGCGGCGTTCGGCACCGTCGACATCGTCGTCAACAACGCCGGGATCCTGCGCGACAAGTCGTTCAAGAACATGACCCTCGACGAGTTCGATCTGGTCATCGACGTGCATCTGCGCGGCTCCGCCTACGTAACCAAGTTCGCCTGGCCCATCATGTACGACAAGAACTGGGGCCGGGTGGTGTTCACTTCTTCCACGTCCGGCATCTTCGGCAACTTCGGCCAGGCCAACTACGGGGCGGCCAAGATGGCGATGCTTGGCCTCATGAACGTGCTCGCCATCGAGGGCATGACGCACAACGTCCGGGTCAACTGCCTGGCGCCGGGCGCGGCGACCCGGATGACCGCGAGCGTGCCGGGCTCCACCCTCGACATGTCGAACCCGCCGCCGCAGATGAGCCCGGCGCTGGTGACCCCCGCCGTGCTCTACCTGTGCAGCGAGGATGCGCCCTCTGCCCAGACCATACATGCTGCGGGCGGTCGGTATTCGAGGTCCCAGACTTTCACCAACCAGGGCGTCTCGCTGGGCTTGGAGGCGAACTACGAGGACCTCACCGAGGAGGTCGAGAAGGTCGTGGACATGTCCTCGGCAACACCTTTCGATCCGCTAGCGAGGCGTCGTAGGCGTTAGCCCACAAGCACGTCGCGTTGAGACGCATCCGTTACTGCGCCAGCCCGCCGGACGCGAGGTGCGGGCTTGAACCGTGTACGTCGGGCGCCGCCTACGAATCGTCGGTGGTGAACGGGCCTGCACCGGCGCGAGCCCCGCGGCCCCAACCGTCGGCGCGGTGCTCGGCCACGACGGCCAAAGCCGCTTCCGTACTGTAGCCTTGGGCCAACAACGACCCCATGGCTTGGTGCGCATATAGCGTCTCCCGAGGCGCGCCGGACAACATGCGCCAGTCGCGCTTGTGCGCGGTTTCCGGCCAATCGCGCCGACAGGCGGCAATGTATTCGTCGGTGTTTGCGAACTGGCCGTAGGCGATTGACCACAGGATCCACGAACCGCGCGAAACCTGACCGGGCTTTGCGGTTCGCAGTGCGTGGCGCCAGAGATCTCGGGGGACGTCGTCGCGCGTATAGGCGATGTCGTCGTCCGTGCCGAAGTCCATCACGTGCCACAGGTAGCGGGGCGCATTGCGGAGGACTGTCCACGGAGGGCCGTTCCACCACACGCGCGCGGCGATGCGATGCCGTTCGGGAGTCTCTGCGAGCGGGCGATCCACCGGCGGAATCGGTGTGCCCCGCCAGCGCTTTATATCGGGACGGGGGTCGTAGCCGAGATCCGTCATTGCCTGCTTGCGCCCTTCGACAATTGTTCGGCGAACCGGCGCAGGGTCTCGTGGTCGCGGCTACCGAGATTTAGACTGACGTGACGGGGAATACCACAGATCAGGCGCGCAACGTTGATGGAACGCGGCTGCTCCTGTTTCGGGACGATCTCGGCGGCGTGTCGAGCTTCGCACGGCCATGCCCGGATCGACTCGGCCAGATCCACATAATCGCGCAGTTCGTCGCGCCCGACCAACGCCCACATCTTCGATGCCACTAGGTCGATCGGATGTGCGACGGCGACGCCGTTAGGCGCGACGACCGGATCCCTTGTCGGTCGGGCGAACAACCTGCCGGTCTCCAGAAAGGTCACGGCTACGGTTCGGTGCCGAGCCACTATTTCGGCATCGACCATGCCAGTTCCGCCGACTGCGTTGCGCACCTCGAAATACGGAATCGAATGCACGAAGTCGAGATGGACGACGCCTGGAATCGGGGTGACGAAGTCGAAGTCGGTGGATGCCCGGTGGTTGCGGTAGAGCGCTAGAGCCGTACCCCCGTATAGCCGGAGGTCGCCTGGCATGGGCCCGAGATCATCCCATACCCGGCGCATATCGCCGTCCATGAAGTCGGTATGGATGGGCTGCTCGACCACGGCCATGAGTCGATTATCGCACTCGGCGGCGCGGCGATGGGCGCGCCTACGCGAAGTCGAAATCCTCCGGGTTCGGTTCCCGGGTTTGGTTCCAGAACTCAAGGAGTGTGAACGGCCAGTTCTGGGTGACCCGCCCGTGCTCGTTCTTGTACCAGCTTCGGACGTCGGGCGATCCCCAGGCCATGCCCAGGTTGCCGGCGTCGATCCTCTCGTTGTAGGCGTCGTGCACGTCGCGCCGGCAGTCCATGGCGGGCAGTTCGCCACCGATCAGGAGCTTCAGGCACCCCATGATGTAGCGCACCTCGCACTCGGAGAAGAACACGATGCTGCCGTTGACCACGATGTTCGTGTTGGGGCCGTAGCAGCAGAACAGGTTGGGGTAGCCGGGCATGACGATGCCGAGGTAGGCACGGGGATCGTCGCCCCAGTGCTCGCGAAGTTCGCGGCCATCCTTGCCGAACAGTTTCATCGGGAATAGCAGGCGGCTGGCGTAGAAGCCGGTGCCGTAGATGATGACGTCGGCGTGCACCTGCCTTCCCGACTGCGTCTCGACGCCGTCCGGGTTTATCCGTGCGATGGGATCCGTTACCAGTTCGACGTTGTCGCGCCGCAACGCCCGGAACCAGTGGCCGTTGTCGATCAGCATCCGCTTGCCCGCCGGCGGGTAGGTCGGTACGCATTGGGCGAACAGTGCCGGGTCGTCGCCAACCATGCGCTCCACGCTCGCCGTCAGCAACGCCCGCAATTGGTCGTTGGCGGCACTCACGGACCGTTCGCCGTTCGAGTCTTCCCCGGGATTGCCGTCCCATTCGGGGTCGCGCCGCACCATGGAGAGCAGGCCCTCGCCGGTGGTCCAGAACATGAAGAACCGGTACCACTTGCCGTAGAACGGGACTTGGTTCAAGAGCCAGTGCTTGGCCTGTGTGATCGGGGCGTGGTAGTCGCCCCGCAACGACACCCACGGCGGTGTGCGCTGGAAGACCGTGACCTGCGCCGCCTCCTTGGCGATCTCCGGCACCGTTTGGAATGCGCTGGCACCGGTGCCGATCACGACGATGCGCTTGCCTTCGAGGTCGGGTTCGGCTTGCCATTGGGCGGTATGGAACGCCGGTCCCCGGAAGCTGTCGCGGCCGTCGATCTCCGGTAGCTTGGGCCGATTGAGCTGGCCCACGGCACTGATGATCGCATTCGCGGTCAGCGTCGACTCGCCATCCGGACCCCGAACCTTGACGCGCCAGGTGCCGGCATCCTCGTAGCGGGCTTCGAGGACTTCCGTGGACAGCCGGATGTCGCCCCGAATGCCGTGCTCCGTGGCGATCCGTTCGAAATACTCGAGCAGCACGCGCTGCGGCGAGAAGTGCTGCGGCCAGTCCTCGGGTGCGAACGAATAGGAATAGGTGTGGTTGGGCGAGTCCACCCGGCAACCGGGGTAGCGGTTCTCGAACCACGTCCCGCCGACGCCGGCATTCTTGTCCACCACGGTGTAGCTGACGCCCGCTTCCTTCAGACGTATCGCGGCCAGAATGCCGGACATGCCCGCGCCGATCACAAGCACGTGGAAATCGCGCCGGGAGGACTCGGGTAGGTCGTCCAAGGACACCCGGTAGGGATCCTCGTCGAAGATCTTGAGCTCCGACATCAGGAACTCGCCGTAGGCGTCGTCCAGCTCCACGCCGGTGATGAAGTCGACCATTTCCTTCACCAGTTTCGGCGAAGGTGCCGGCAGGTCTGGGAAGCCGGCGTCCCGGTGGGCTCGGAGCACGGCCACCGCGCGCGCTCGAATCGCCGCCTGGTGTTCCGGCGAAATGCCGCCTTGGGGGTCGCCGAACAGCTCGCTGGCAGGTCGCTCTTCGCCTCGGATCAGCGAAACATCGCCCGTCAAGTGCACCAGGGCGTTGATCAGGGATGGCACATGGGCTTCGGCAAGCGCGGCATCGATGGTCGCGTCGCTCCACGATGTGTCGGTCAATTGGGACTCCGTCGCGGCAGACAGCCTACGGATGCTACGTGGGCGGCTATCATCGCTGCAACACAACGGCACAGGACTCGACATGGCCGAACTGCTACGAGATATCCCGGGAGAGAACCTCAAGCGCTGGCTGGCGCGTACGCCCGAAGCGGCGATCGACCCCGAGCAGCCGATCATCGATCCCCACCATCACCTTTGGGATCGAAGGCCGCGCCCGGAAATGGCGCGCGACGCGCGTCAGCAGCTACGGTACATGCCCGACGACCTGGTCGAGGACATCCGTGGCGCGGGCCACAACGTCGTCGACACGGTATTCGTCGAATGCCGGTCGATGTACCGGGAGACCGGCGGCCCGTTCGCACCGGTGGGCGAAACCGAATTCGTGCAAGGTGCCGCGGCGATGGCGGCGTCGGGTCTATACGGCGACGGCGTGCGATTCTGCGGGGCGATCATTGGCTTTGCGGATCTCACCTTGGGTGCGCAAGTGGAAGACGTCTTGTTGGCCCACCGCGCGGCCGGCCGCAATTTCCGCGGTATCCGCCACGCCCACGGCTGGCATGCCTCTCCCGAAATGCCGAAGTCCCACCATCCCACGGCAGGCACGGAAGGATTGCTCGCAACGCCGGCATTCCGGGAGGGCTTCGCGGCCCTCGACCGGTTGGGCATGGTGTTCGACTGCTGGGGATATCACGGCCAGCTCGGTGAGGTGGCGAACCTGGCGAATGCCTTTCCCGGCACCACGATTGTTCTCAACCATATCGGCGGCCCGATCGCCATGGGGCCGTACGAAGGCGAGCGGGAAGGGCGGTTGTTCCGGGCGTGGAAGGCAGGCATCGAGACCGTCGCGCGCTGTCCGAACATCGTCGTCAAGGTCGGCGGTTGCGGGATGGTCACCTACGGCTTCGGTTTCGAGAAGCAGGACGACCCGCCGGACTCGGCAACGCTTGCCCGGGCTTGGCAACCCTACGTCGCCCACCTCATCGAGTGCTTTGGTTCGTCCCGCTGCATGTTCGAGTCGAACTTCCCCGTCGACAAGCTGTCATGCTCCTACGGCAATCTCTGGAACGCCTTCAAACGGATCGCGAAGGACCTGGGGCTGTCGCTCGAGGAGCGCGCCGAGGTGTTTCATCGGGCAGCGGCTCGCAGCTATTCGATGGACTGGTATTGATGTCGTTGTTTCAAGCGTCGTAGCAGTTTTCAATCCAATTGCTTCTGGGCCGCCTCCTCGCGCCGTATTCGCGCCGCCAAGTCGCCCGCGTAGGCCGCATCGCCCGCGCGTTCGGCCATCGTATACAACCGGCGTAGCATCGCGAGTCCATGATCGATTCCATGATCGCGGGCAAGCTTCAGCAACGCGTCGATCTCTTCGGAATCCTCAAACATGCCGACGAGATTGACCTTGTCCCGCCAGACCAGGCCGTCATTCTTCAGGACGTCAGCGATCAGGCTCAAAGGCAGGGGGCTCCCCGTCGTTCGAGCTAGGGAAGCAAGGCTCATTGCCCCGCGTGAGCCTAGTGGCACGCCGGAGGACTCAACACCGGCGATTGTGCGAGTCAGCAGATCCCGAGCGAGGTCCGGTTCACCCATTTGCACGCCACGCTTGCCGAGGGCGGTCAGGATCTCGAGCACCGAAGCCTGATCCACCTTTCCGTCGTGCAACCATCCCAACAGCGCTTGCCGAGCGGTATCGGTCCACTCGGAAACCCGTGGCCAGTCGGGTGCGCTTGTGGGGAACAGCCGCTCCTTGCGGGCGAGGACTGCCTCGACGCCGGCCAGGACCACCCGGTTGTAGCCATTTGTCCGGGTCAAGGTGTCGATCCCATAGAGCGTTTCTAGATCACCCAGCGCGGCCGCGACCACGTCGGGTCGGCCACTTGGATCATCATACGGTTGGGTTCGGCTGGCCGATCCCTTCAATAGGGCACCGAGTATCTTGACTGCGTGGCACGGGTCGCCGGCTCTCGCGTACGCTCGCACGAGTTCCACCGCCTTGGCCGCTCCCACGCCTGCCAGTTGAGCCGGCATGGCCAGGACCTGAGGGTACCGGCGTGCCACCTGTTCGAGCAGTTCTTGCGGCCCGTAAACCAAGTCCAACAGCGCAAGCACGAGAATATCGAACAACGCGTCTGCGCCGGGAACATCATCGGCGCGCCGGGCCACGGAGAGAATGTCCTCCACGAATCCGCGCGCCACCGCTTCGGGCAGCCTTGCGGCCACTTCGCTGGCGAGTCCGAGCAAGCCGGCAAGGTCCGATTCGTACAAGAATCCGCCCCTTGGCGCATTTTCGGACTTCGCGTACTCGCCGTGGCGGATCAGTCGTGCTGCCACAAGCCGGTATCGTTCCTCGGCCCCGTCCACCGCGCCCCCGGCGGCGAAAACGCGGGCCGTCAACACCAACTGGAAGAGCGACGGGTCGGCCATCGAGGACAGACGTTCTTCGAACGCTTCCCGCTCGCCCGCAACGAACGGTCCCGGTTGGCGTTCGCGCAGCAGCATCCACAGAGTGAACTCGTGATCGTCGATCGTCTGCCCGAGTAGGCGGGACGTGAGTTCCTTCCGACGTTGCCCGTCGGCGGTCGCCCGGGCCAGGTGGCCGTAGAGCCGATGAAATCCCCTTCGAATCTCGTCCGGCATCGCCCGCAAGTATCCGTCAAGCTCCCGTGCGCCGTAGGGTGACTCCGCGACCGCATCGAACAGCGTGCGCGGCTCGGCGGGTGCTTGTGCTCGAGGGTTGCGCGGCAGGCGCGCGCTCAACAGGGGGGATGCAATGAGTTGAAGGCTCATGTTCCCCGGCGTCGCATGTCCGGACGATTCGAGCGGCATCAGGAGCTTGCGCCAGGCTTTGCGCAACGCCCGCCGGCCTTGTTCGGGTTCTCCGGCGCCGAGCGCCTCAACAAGACCTTGCGTGGCCCAACGATCGGCTGCGGGGGACTGCGGCGCAGGAGGTCTCTGATCGCCGAGGTCAACCAATTGCCGCAGAAGCCGATCGAACGGCGCGGACAAATCCGCGGTTCGCGCCGCGAGCTCGGATTGGTAGACCGCGGGGTCTCGAAAGTCCAGGCCGCCGTCCGCTGCCACCGCTACCGCCTCTTGAAACCGCTGCTGCGATCTCAGCAATTGAAAGTACGCCAAGCGCCAGTAGTCGCGATCGGGCGACGCCCCGTAGGCGCCGGCGATCGCTTCCTCGGCGCGAGCCGCATAGCCCAGGTTCAGCCATGCTTCGATCAATCGAGCCAGCGGGAGATCGTTGTCGGGATCAAGCTTGCACAGGCGTTCCAGCAACGGCGCATGGCGCTCGGAATCCGCCCGCGTGGGCTTGCCGAACCGCTTTTCCGGATACTCCATTTCGTAGGCGGCAACCGCCAGCCTCGGGTCCACCTGCCGACCCGCCGCAATCTCCGCCAACAGTTGCGATCTGGCAGCGGTCAGCGCCACTCGAGTACCGCGATGGGTATAGCCGGGATAGGGGAACGGGTGCTCCGGCAAGCCGTATCCCAACTCGGACAGACGTTGGGACACCTGCAACGGGCGGCCCTCGTATACCGCCCTCAACAGCGGCTCTGCACTTGATAACTCGGACCAGCGGGATTCGGCGAACCCGGCGATCCGGTATAGCACTCCCGAATTGCTCGGGTGGGCATCAAGGGGCAGGACGGCAAGTACGTCGTATCGAACGCCGTCGTCGTAGATGCTGCGAAGGCCCGATAGTCTTTCGATGATCGTGTCCGTGACCTCGGTACGCTGCCTGGCGGTCAGTTCACCCCGGAGAAGCGCACGGAACGCGCCGACGGTCCCGAGCCGTGCAGACCTCTCGCCCCGTCGGGAGCGTTCCGCCTCGACCCGCAAATAGCGGATCCGGTCGTCTGTGGTGCCCCGCTTCTCAAGGTATCGCCAGTGGCCGAGCTTGTCGTTGTCCCCGAACCCATCGAATGGCTGGCCACCGGCATGGGGCTTGAGCAGCAGCGTAATGACCTCCTGCGGCGGGATCAGCGGGCGGCCCACCGCCTCTTCGACCCTCAGGAACAATCCGGCGTCCCGCAACAGGAATCCAATCAAGGCGTCCGGATCCGCCGCCAACTTCGACGAGGCGACCCGCGCCAGGCGATCGAGCTTCGCCGCTTCCAGAAAGAGCAATCCGTAGCCCAGCCCCTCGCGGAATCTCCCGTCTCGGATCCGCTCGCCCAACAACCTTTCGATCTCGTCGGCGGCGCCGGCGAGGCGCAGCCGTTTCAATCGGGTTTCGAAGCCGTCCTTCTCGTCGGTCCGCCCGGGTTGTCTGGTCGACGACCCTTGGGCGCCGTTGTGTGCTGGCGCGGATACGCCGTCGGGCAGCAGCCGTCCGGCGACCCCGTAGGCTTGCCTAAGGTGTTCGGCGAAGTCCTCGTCGCCGCCGAAGTGCACCAGCAGGCGTACGTCCGCGTGCTCCGCCAGATCGTCGTCGCCCAGGAAGAAACCGACGCGGCGGATCAGCCTCGCGGTGCGGTCGAGTCGCGCGTAGCGGGCTAGCGGCAGGGGTCCGTCGTCCGAACGTTGGATCACGTTGGCCAACTCCGTATCGAACAGGGCTTTCAGTTCCGCGGCCGCAGATTCGGACTTCCCGGGGGCCCCCGGCCAGCTCAACAGCAATCCCTGCTCCAGCGAGTCGAAGTGGTCGCGATACTCGCGCGATACCGTCGCGTTGAGGCTCTCCGTTGCCGGCTGCCGCGAGTTTGGGTCAACCGGAGGCAATACCGTCGGCTGGCGTCCGAGCACGATGCGGATCGCCCGAAGGTAGCGCTGAAACGCGACATCTTCGCGGGCGGTGGCCTCGTAAAGAAAGCCCGTCTTGTGGAGCAGTTCCAGGCTGTCGCGGTTGACGTTCAGTGCGCGGTTGTAGAAGACCCGCGACTGCTCGCCATAGCCCGTCGCCTCGAAGATTTCCGCCTTGGTCCGATCGATATCGATCAAACCCGTGATGTCGTCGATCATCTCGAAGGCCCGCTCGGCCCCGGGCACGTCCCCGTTGGCCAACAGCGAGGCGCCGACGCCGATATACACCTCCGGGGGCAACTGCTGGCGCAGACCCACCAGTCGGCGTCCATACTTCAGCTGCCGGTCGATATCCCCGCGACCGGTGCTGAAACCACCGAAGCCGGCGTTCGGCGTGGCCATGGTCACCAGCTCGCGAAGCACCGCCGGGCGCCGAATGCCCGCTTCGGCCAACGAGTTCTCCAAGGCCAGGAACGAAGCCTCGGTGTCGCCCTTTTCGTGCGCGATGTCGGCCAGCAACTCGTACAGATAGAACTTGCCGGCGCGACGGGCAATGCGCTCCAGGATTATCCGGCGGGTCCACTCCAGCGTATCCAGTGCCTCGGTGTTCGGTCTCCGGGAAAAGCCGGTGGTGCCGAGGAGGTTGAGAATGCCGTCCACCGCCACCACGAAGTCGTTGTCCTCGACGGCGTTCTCGGCGAAGAACTGCAGAGTGGCCAATGCCTTGTCCGCCTGGCCGTTGTCGGCCATCGCCTCGGCCAAGAGCAGCAGGTTGTCGTCGTTCTCCGGCTGTTCCACCAACGCCCGCCGGTACGCCGCCACCGCCTGATCGGCAAACCCCGCCATCGAGAAGACGCCGGCCTCGAACTCGCCCGTGACCGCGCCCCGGTCGAATTGTCTGAGCTTGTGCATCCAGCGCTGGATCTCCTCGAATCGCTCGTCGGAATTGGCCGCCAGATCAAGGGTCAGCAGATTGACGATGATGCTCTTGATGTGATCGACGCGGTTGGCGGGATCGATCTCGTAGAGCCTGCGCAATGCCTTGTCGTGCGCCGGATAGTCCTTAAGGAGCAGGTGGACATGCGCCAGCAGTCGCTGGTGGCCGATCTCGTCCTCGCCCAGCGCCCGGGCGTACTCGTCGATGATCTCGGTGGCTGAGAGCGAATCGCCCGCCTCGGTGTAGATCCGCACCAGGAGGTTCATGTGGTTGCGCCTTGCCGTGCCCGACATCAGCATCTCTTCGAGCTCCACCGCGAGGTCGCCCATCGTGCCCAGTTCGGCAGCCAGGGGCAGCATCTGGCTCTCGGCGAGACTGCGCCGCGCCGGCGTCTCCATGCCCACCCAGATGTCGCGCCACAGGGTCAACGCGTCGCGCCTGCGGTCCACCCGGGCATACAGCCACGCCAGGCGCACTTGATCGTCGAACCCCAGTTCGCCGCGTACGTCCTGTATGGCCTCGAACACCCGTATCGCCTCCTCCGGGCGACTCAAGCGCTCATACGCATCCGCCAGCTCGATGCGCTCTGCGGCATCCGCAGGCAAGAACGCTTCAAGCCGTACCAAGGCGCCCAATGCGCTCGGGTCCTCGCCCCGGTCCAACCATGTCTCGAACAGGAACAACAGCGCGCCCACGTCGGCACCCCGGGCCTCGATGTGACGTTCGATCATCGCCACACCCTCGTCCACAAAGCCCATGGATCGCATCAGCCGTGCGCCTTCGACCAGCACCCCGGCACGCTCCCCGTTACGTGCCTCCAGCGCTTGCCACACGGCCAGTGCCGCATCGTCGTCCCCCAGGTGGAGATAGTGCGCCGCCAAGGCGTCGTACCACCGCAACTCGGCCGGTTCTGCTTCGATCATCCGGCGATACTCCTGGACCATGGCATCGGTGTCGCCGGCAGCTTCATGCAGGGCAACCAGCCGTTGCCGTTCGTCAATGTCCGCGTTCGTTGGCGACAGTTCCTCATACAGCGCAATGGCGCGGTGGTACTCCTCGGTCTCGATCAGGGCTTCCACCCGAAGTCGCAGCAGATCCTCATCGTCGGATTCGCGCGCGGCCAGATCCTCGATCAGTTGATGCAGTTCACCGGCGGAACGGTACGACTCCGTCAACAGGCCGAGGGCGTATAGGCGATCGGTGCGCACCGGCGCGGCCGCATAGCCCAGCCAAGCCTGTTCCCGGGCCAGTTCGTGCGACCCGGCCTGAAGCGCCCACTCGGACAAGCGCACATGCCGCGGGTACGGCTTGCCGTTCGTCTTCAGCGGCTGATACAGCGTGATTGCGCGGTCCGGGCGGCCCAGCAGCGCCAGCACCACGGCCGCCTGGTTGCGGAAGCCCGGTTCTCGTTGTAGAGCGAGCTCCTCCAACGCCGCCACGTTGCGCGAGCTCATGTCCATCATCGCCAGGCGAACCCGGATCAGCCATTGCTCATCGCCCGGCCCAAAGGCCTCGGCGGCGCGTTGATACCAGTCCCGGGCCTGGTCCGCCACGCCGCCGGCGTCGAGGAGGCGCGCCTTCAGCAACAACGCCCCGGGCTCAGGCGAACTGCGAAGCGCGTCGTCGGCGGCGACCACGGCGGCTTCGATCGCCCCGTCGCGCCACCTGAAGTGCGCAATCGCCAGGTGACAGGCCGCCCGGCTTTCCGGACTCAACCCAGCCCGGCGTGAATAGGCCCGCAATCGGGCGACGGTGCGGTCGATGCCGGTGCCGCCGACCACCGCCTCGCGATAGACCGCAGCGGCCTTGTCCGGGTCGTGGCGCCCTGTCGTCTCCAGGGAAGCGATGAGCTCGGCCAAGGTTGTGGCAGCGGCGGCCGTGGATGGCGGCAGCAGGAGCGCGGCCAACAACAGTGTCAGCGCGAATCCATGGGGATGGGTCGCTCCAACGCTCGCCGAGGGCATCGGGCGCCTTTTCACCAGATCGAGGGCTCGTTAAACGAAAACGGGCATGGGGCGCGCCTTTGCGGGCGACGCCCCACGCCGCGGGGACACATGAAGGCGGTTTAGTTCCCCATCGCCCAGGTCACCTCCAGGTACAGTACCCGGCTGCGGGCGTCCCAGCGCGTCGGGTCGTAGCCTAGGATTCCGCTGAACGACCACGGGCTCGGCGATTCCCGCTTGAACAGGTTGCGCCCGCCGGCGCGCAGGCGAAGTCCGTTGTCGAACCAGTAGCTGGCCGAACCATCCACCGTCGTCAGCGAAGTGGCCTCGATCGCGGGAAGCTGCTGGAACGAAGTCAGGCACCGCCCCACTACGTTGTTGCAACTTCCCGGCCGATCGTTCGTGTAGCCAGGCGTGTAGTAGACAAAGAGGTCGGCGGCAAGGCGCTGCCACTGCCAGGTCAGCTGACCTGTCAGCCGATACCGGTCACTGCCGTGCTGCGTGCCCAACCGGCTTGTGGGCTCGGCGACTTCGGTCAACTGGAAATACTCCTCGAGGAATCTCGAATAGGTCAGGCGGGGCGTGACCCTGCCGAAGTTCGTGTCGAAGGAGTACTGAACGGACGTCTCGACGTACTCGCTGACCTTCACCGCCAGGTTGACCAGCCCGCGGGTGGCACTGATGGGATATCCGTTCTCGTCACGCTGGATGACTTTCTCATTCCCCGCAATCAATTCCGGGTGGGTACCCGTGAAGTCGGAAGCGTCGGCGATCTTGTCCGTGAAGTCAGTCTGCGACCAATCCACCCTCCAGCGCAGACCGGGGAATGACTCGGATCGCCAGTCGATGCCCAGGGAGAGCTTGTCCGCATATTCAGACTTGATTTCCGGATCGTATGGCGCGTCGATTAGCGGTAGTGCGACGAATACGAAGTCGTCTTCCCCTCTGTCCGGATGGAGATAGTCCTGGAAGAAAAGGCCAAAATCGCGCATTCTGATGTCTTCGACACTGAATTGCTGCGAAAACAGCGGCGGATGAAACGACTCCGTCCACGCCGCCCGGATCGACAGCGAATCGAGGGGCTTGTATAGAAGGCCAATCCGTGGCGTGGTGTCCTTCCTTTCGATGTCGAGAATGTTGGCCGTGCCTAGCAGGGTGTCGTACTCGGGTCCCCAGGCATCCACCCATCCCACGCCCGGTTGCCATGCTCGATATGCGTTCGGTTCGAATCCGCCTGGTGTGCGTTGTACCCCGCCCTGCGGCCCATTAAAGGTATGCGTGTCGCGCCGGGCCTGCACGCTCACGTACAACTCTCGGGCACCCGGCCGGGCATTCTTCGCTCCGAACAGCGGAAAGCCCAGTTCCATGAACTCCGCCCGTAGCCCGGATTCGGGCTCGGGTACGGCATAGGCATCCGCCCAATAGTCCAATACGTCCCTGCCTCGGTCGGCAAACCAACTCCAGTTGCGTCCAATCTTCCTTGTGCGGTCCTCGACACCCACGACATAGTTGATGGGTCCGCCCCAGATCTCCAGCAGATTGCCACGCAGCACCAACTCGAAAGTAGTGCTTACAGTGCGGCCTCCGAAGTCAAAGGTGGGCACAAGGAACGACGAAAGATCAGCACTCTGGGCCGAGCCGTCGCCAAACGGATTGAAGGCAACGTTGGGATCGGGACTCGACAGGATCCGATAGAACTCGGCTGCGGTGGGTTCATCCTCGGTTCGGTGGTACCGGGCGCGCCACGCCGTCGATTCTTGCTCGGATTCGGAGCGCGTCACGCTCACGTCCAACTCGTGGCTACCACCGAACCGCCAGACGGTGCCGAGGTTGATCGTCTGCATTGTGTGAACTGATTCGTCGTTGGCGGTCGGAAACTGGCCCGACTCCACTTCGCGAAACGGGGCATAGGTCACCGCCACGTTGTATCCGAACGGGTTGTAGGCATTGTCGGCCCCGATGATGTAGCCGTCCGCAAAGGTCCGTGCCTCGATGTAGGCATCGTGTTCGGAAAGAAGTGCTTCCCCGTAGACCATCAGGCCATCCCGGAGATACTGCTCGGCGCGCACGTTCAGGCCCATGCTCTCGGAAACCCACCCGTTTTGGGGTGGCACGTAGTCGAAGAGCGCAAGCTCCTGCGTGAAGTCGTCCACTGTCGCGCCGACGCCGCTGTGTCCGAGCGGCAGCTGCATCCGTGGGGCGCCACGCTCGCATCTCGGAAAGACCAGCCAGTACGTGCCGAAAAATCCCCCGGCCTGCTGGCATACGATGCCGGGCTGCGCGATCGAATTGCGCCTGTCGTACTCCGGTCCCAACAGATCGCGATAGTCCATGCTGGTCCAGATCTTGCGGTTGTTGACCGGCTCCGACTCATCGCGCGAAAGATCCGCGGTCACGCTGCCGCTGTCCCACGCGTAGCCGCCGCGCACGCTCATCACTCTTCGATCCGCGTCGGTGGCGCTCAGTTCCTGGCGAACCGTCGCCTCCAAGCCGGTGAAGCGTTTCTTGGTAATGAAGTTGATGACGCCGCCGATGGCGTCGGAACCATAGATCGCGGACGCGGAACCCAAGTCGATGTCGACACGCTCGATTGCCGAAAGCGGAATGTTCACCAGGTTTACGGCGTTGTACTCCGAGCCGCCCCGGCCCGAGACGCGTCGCCCGTTGACCAGGATCAGCGAGTTCTCCGAACCCAGCGCGCGCAGGTTCGCGAACGACACCCCAATCCCCATTCCATCCCCGGTGCTTATTTCTCGATCCACATCGACGGGTGCATCGAAGTACCGGCTGCTCTGGGACGTGTTCGAGGCATAGGCCCATGGCATCTGACGAAACAGTTCCTCCATGGTGGAAATGCCGCGCCGCGCCATGTCCTCGGCAGTTATGCTGACGACATTGGCCGTGGGATCGCCCCCTTTCAATCGCGAACCGGTGACCCGTTGCGCCTCCAGTTCGACGGGCTCTTCCCCTTCTTCCTCGCTTTCCTCGGCCGCCTCCGCGTTCGCGCCGCCCCCATCCCCGTCGGGTGACTCCTGTGCGCGGCGAACCACGACCGTGTTCTCCGAAGCGAACTCGTACGCAAGGCCGGTGCCACTCAAAAGCGTCGCCAACGCTTCTTCCAAGCGGTATTCGCCCTCCAACCCTTCGACTTTGACATCCGCCCCGGCATCCTCAGGCAGTATGATCTGCACGCCCGACGACTCCCCGAGCGCCACCACGGCCGAACCGATGTTCTGCGGCTCGATGTCGAGCATCATGACCTTGTCAGACCGCGCCGAAGCACCGGTCGCGAGCAAAGCCAACCCGGTCAATGTGATCGCGGTTAACGACCTCGCATTCGGAATCCCCATAATACTGTGCATGCTTCCTTCCACCCTTGAATTGTGTTTTTTCTCAGTTCCCCGCCGTAGCGGTAAGCACGATCCGGTCGTATTGCTCTGTGACTTCGATTGGCAGCGCCCGCGCTAGGCCATCAAGCGCATGATCGATCTCGCGGATGCTCAACGCCGTGTAGACAACCAAACCCTTAACCGAGTCATCCTCAATCGAGATCTTCTTGGCCGAGTATCGGTTCAGCTCCTGGACCACGAGGTACAGCGGCTCCCCGTAGAAACTGAGCATGCCGCTGCGCCAACTCCCAAAACGTTCCATGGACTCTGGCTGAAACGCCCTAAACACGCCGCGGCTGACGTCGAACTCGGCTACCCAGCCTGCGTCAACACGTCGCTGCGTGAGCGGGGAACTGATTGCCGCGTGATCGGCGTCCGAGACTCCCCAAGGTGCCCCGTGCAATTCGTCCGTCGGTTCATGGAAAGCGACGGCGCCTTCAACGACCGCCACTTGGTAGTGTTCCGGATACTTGCGGATATTGAATGCGGTTCCGACCGCCGTGACCGACCGGACGCCCATATCCACCGTAAAGGGGCGAACCGGATCTTCAGATACCTCGAAGTACGCCTCGCCTCGCTCCAGGAGGACGCGGCGGAGTTCCTCGTCGTAGTCCACCGCGAGCCGGCCGGCGGTATTGAGCGAGATCACGCTGCCGTCGCCAAGTTCTATGACCTGCTGCTCGCCGATGCGCGTGAAATACTCTTGCAGTTGACTGTCGTTTGAACCGCGCCACGGCGAGAAGGAGATGACAAGCGCGCCGACAGCCAGCAGCAATCCCGCCGCTACACCCAGCGCGGCCATCCTTGTCAGTTTGTGTTCGTGGACAACTCGGCGACAGTCCCGAACGATTTCGAGGTGCTCGCCATCATTCGCCAATGCCTCCATGGCGGCGAGAACTTCCATCGAACCGTGGAATTCCTCACGGTACTTTGGATCGCTCTGCACACGCCGGTGGATGGCCGCCGCCTCGGCTTCCGAGAGATCTTCGGACCAGATGCGCACCAATGCATGCTCGACGTCGCCGTCCATGATTTCCTGAAGGTTCTTCAGCATGATTTTTCCCCTGCGGCCTTGATCTTGCGCTGTGCCTCGCGGATCCGGCGCATCGCGCGGACCAGGTACCGGTCCACCTGCCTCACACTCACCCCCATGTGCAACGCGATCTCCTCGTAGCTCAGATTGCCGAAGCGCTGCAGAACGAACGCCACTCGCCAATTCAGACGCATGTTCTTGATGACGGACCTCATCGCCTCCAATTCCAGTTCCGCCGCGATGATCCGCTCCGGTGTCCGCTCATCGACGCTTTCACTCCCGATGCCCCGTTGCTCCGCCGCGTACGCGTTGCGGACCTGCAATTTGCGGCGCCTGTCGACGATCAGGTTGTTGGCCATGGTCAGGAGATAGGAACGACTGCTTCCGGTCGAGTCGGACATCTTTTCTTCCAGGCGTTCCACGCCCAAGAGCCGGGAAAAGAGCTCCTGCACCACGTCGTCGATCTCATCGGGCGGAATCGACCAACCCAGCAGGAAGTGACGCAAGGCTCGCGCATGCTCATCGAAGAGTTGCTCGACCACCTTCCTTCGCCCCGGCCTCTCGCGCGAAGCCAGGTCGATGATGTTCTTGTTCCCGGACGCAAATATTCGGCTCAAGATTTGCTCCCTCCTACAATGAAAACGTTCACGACTCCGTGTTCCTCCCCCTCCCCGGAAACACCGAGCCTCGACGACGATCCGCGTGACGGCGCGCCGGTGAACTCTGGGGACAAGGCTGGGTTCGAATGACGCGGGACGCCACAGAGGCGCGGGACGCCGCAAGGGCGTCCCCTACGCGCGCCTCGCGCTGGATTCGCTCCGCCAAATCCACACCTCGGCCGGCTCTGCATCCGTCATCGGGCGATGCCCCCGTACTATGGCATCGCTGTCGCGGGCAGATTCATGCAGGGCAACCAGCCGGTGCCGCTCGGCTCCGCCAACAGGCGAGGGCGGATAGGCGAAGCGCCCGCTCGGACAAGCGCAAAGGGGCGCGGGCGCCCCCCGGCGGCGGCGGGGCCCCCCCCCCCAGGGGGGGAAAGGGGATGCGGCTATCCGTATTGGGGGGGGGGGTACAAGTTATGGGTAGTGCAAGCCAGA
>JAPPGK010000107.1:57656-180666 GCA_028821405.1 Gammaproteobacteria bacterium
ACGGCGCGGGCCGGGGGGGGGGGGCCCGCCGCGCCCCCCCACCCGGGGGGGGGGTTTGCGCCGCCGCCCCCGCCCCCACCCCCCCCGCGGGGGGGGGCGCCCCGCGTTTGGGGGCGCCCCCCCCACGCCAAGGGGGCAACTGTGAAGGCGGCTAGCCTTCTGGCGTGGCGGCTTCCATCTTAGGGTTCGTCCTCGCCTGAACCGGTGATCACGATCCGGTCGTAATGGCGCGTGACTTTGATTGGCAGCAGCCCTTCCAAGCCGTCGAGGGCAGCGTCGATCTCGCGGACGTTCACGATGACGTAAACGCTCAAGTCCATGACTGCCTCGTCCTCGATGAGCACTTGCTTGCGGGTGTAGCGGTTCAGCTCCTGGATCACTTGGGACAGCGGCTCGCGAGTAAAGGTGATCATCCCGCTGCGCCAACCCGCGTAGTGATCCAGGGACTGTGGCCGAAATGCCTTCAGTTCGTTGCGTTCGACATCGAACTCGGCAACCCAGCCGGCCTCCAGGCGATGCTGCGCCGATGTGGGAAGGATCACGGCCTCGCCATCAACCGAAGCCCTCGGCGGGGGTGCGTACGCACCATCCGCGAACTCGCCGATGGCAACGACACCCTCGATCACCGCCACCTGGTAGTGCCGCGGATCCTTGCGGACAACGAACTCCGTGCCGACGGCGGTGACGGACCGCAAGCCCAGATCGACCGTGAACGGCCGGTCCGGAACTTCCGCCACCTCGAAGTAGGCCTCGCCGCGCTTCAGAACGATCCGGCGCATCGGCCCGCTGTAGTCAACGACCAACTGGCCGGCGGTATTGAGTGTGACCACGCTGCCGTCGTCCAGTTCTATGGTCTGCTGCTCACCGACGCGGGTGAAATACTCCTGCAGGTGGCCGTCGTCCGGCCCGCGCGAAATCGAGAAATGGGTCAGGGTCGCGCTGACGGCAACCAGCAGCGCGGCGGCCATGCCCAGCGTCACGCGCACTTTCGAACGGCGCTTGTCGCGCAGGCGGGGGTAGTCCCGGATGACGTCTTCAACCGCGCGGTCCCCCTCGAGACCCTCGATCGAATCGAACACCGCAAGAAGCCCATCGAGATCGTCCCGGTACTTCGGATCGCCTGCCGCCCGGGCCTGGATCGCGGCTGCCTCGGGTTCCGTCAGCTGATCGGACCACAGGCGATGCAACGCATGCTCGGCGCCGCCGTTGGTGATTTCCTGCAGGTTCTTCAGCACGGCCGTTCTCCCGCCGCCTCGATCTTGCGTCGCGCCTTGCGCAGCCGCCGAAGCGCCCGCACCAGGTAGTTGTCGACCTGCTTTACCTGGACCCCCATGTGCAGGGCGATGTCCTCGTAGCTCATGTTGCGCAAGCGCTGCAACAGCAGCGCCACGCGCCAGTTCAGGGGCATGTCCAGGATGACGGCCTTGATGGCTTCCAGCTCCATCTGCGCGGCGACCACCCGTTCCGGCGAGTGCTCATCCGTGTGGCCCGGGTCGACGTCCCGAACTGCCGCCGCATAGGCGCTGCGCACCTGCTCCTTGCGCCAGCGGTCCACCATCAGGCCGTTGGCCATGGTCAGCAGGTAGGAACGGCTGCTGCCGGTCGAATCGGCCATCTTCTCTTCGAGACGGTGAGCGCTCATGAGCCGGGTGAAGAGTTCCTGCAAGAGGTCCTCGATCTCGTCCGGACCAACCGACCGCGCCCGCAGAAACAAGCGCACAGCTCCGGCATGCCGCTCGAACAACGCCTGGACGAGACGCCGTCGACTCGACTGCTGTGCCGAGGCTAGGTCGATGATGTTGTCATTGCGTGGGTTCAACGGATTGCGCAAACCCGATTCCTGTTAACGGACTATCGTTTCGAACCCCCATTCTCCTTCCCTAGCACTCCCGAATCGCGCGGTGCTATCGTTCGCGACCCAATCAACGCATGTGGGGGCTCGTGGATCAACCCACTTTCGCCCGGAGGCTCGTTGCGGTCCCGTTCAGCCTGCTGGCATGTGCCGGCGCCATGGCGGCGGACGAGCGTGTCGACGAGATCCTCGATTTGCAACGCCACGCTACGGCGGCTGAGCGGAAGACCCAGGTCGAGGTAGACGAGCTGGCGGACGAGACTCAGGAAGCCGTCGGCGAGTATCGCCTGCGGTTGCACGAACTCGACGGTACACGGCGCTTCAACGACAACCTGGAACGCACGATCGCCGATCAGGATCGCGAGAAGGCGTCTCTTTCCCGGCAGATCGACGATTTCGGCGACCTAGAGCGGGGCATCGTTCCGCTGCTGATGGACATGGTGGACGACCTAGAGCGATTCGTCGCACTTGACATGCCGTTCCGCCTGGACGAGCGGCGTGCCAATACGAAGCGGTTGCGGGAGCTTATGGACCGCGCCGACGTCACCATCGCGGAGAAGTACCGACAGGTCATGGCCTCCTATCAGGACGAAGTCGCGATCGGCCGCAACATCGAGTCGTATTCCGGCGAACTCGAGATCGCGGGTGCGACTCGCACGGTGGACTTCCTCCGCGTCGGTCGGGTGCTGCTCGCCTATCAGACCCTGGACCGCGAAGAGACGGGGTATTGGGACACGAGTACGCGGCAATGGCGCACGCTCGATAGCGGCTACCGGCGTCCGGTCACACTTGGGATACGCATTGCCCGGGGCCTCGCGCCGCCGGACATTCTCGGGCTGCCCATCGCCGCACCGCAGGAATCCGAATGACGGCCAGCAAGGCTCTCGGAAGAGCTGCGCTCCTGCTGTTGGCCGCCGGGCTTTACGCCCAGGAGGATCCCGAGCCGGCGGTACCCGCCGGTGAGCCCGACACGGTGCTGCAACTGTTGGAACTAATCCGCGTCGAGGCCGAGGAGGGTTCGCGTCTGAATCGGGCCCGAGTGGAACGTTTCCGCGAGGCCAGGGACGAACGGCAACGCATGCTCGAAGCCGTGACCCGTGAGTTGGAGGCGGAAAAGCGTCGCAGCGCGGACTTGAACCGGCGCTACGAGCAGAACGAAACGGATCTGGCCGACCTTGCGGAGCGACTGCGAGTCCGAATCGGCAACTTCGGCGAACTGTTCGGCGTAGTGCGTGACGTGGCGGGCGACACCGTTGGCGAAGTGCTCGCTTCGCTGGTGTCCGCGCAGCACCCGGACCGTGTCGACATGGCCCGGGCGGTGGCGCAGGCGGAAGAGTTGCCGAGTTTGGAGGATCTTCGCGGCCTGCAATTGATGATGCTCGAGGAGATGGCGCAGTCCGGACAGGTCGTTCGGTTTACCGCGGAAGTCACCGACCCGTCGGGCCGAAAGACGCTTGGCGAGGTCATCAGAATAGGCGCCTTCAATCTCGTTCACGACGGAAGGTTCCTGACCTTCGATCCCGATTCGGGCGCGATCCAAACACTACCGCGCCAGCCGGCGGGACGCTTTCTCTCGATGGCCGAAGACTTGGAAGATGCTGCCGCGGATACGGTGGGCATGGCGATCGACCCGACCCGGGGACGGCTTCTCGAGATGCTGACCCACGCGCCTGATCTTCCCGAGCGTATCCGGCAGGGCGGCTACGTGGGCTACACGATCATCGGCATGGGCGTCGTCGGGTTGTTCCTTGCCCTGTGGCGTCTCGTCGTACTGCAGAGCGCAGACCGCCGCGTTCGCGCCCAATTGAGAAGTCCGACGCCGAGCGGGGACAACCCCTTGGGTCGTATCCTCGGCGTGTACGAGGAACACCGTGCCGGAAACCTCGAGGCGCTGGCGCTCAAACTCGACGAAGCGATCATGCGCGAAGCGCCGGTCCTCGAACGCTATCAGGGGATTCTCAAGGTCTTCGCGGCCGTCGCGCCGCTCTTGGGTTTGCTCGGCACGGTGGTCGGCATGATCATCACCTTCCAGCAATTGACGCTGTTCGGCACCGGCGATCCCAAGCTGATGGCCGGCGGCATATCCCAGGCCCTGATGACCACGGTGCTGGGCTTGGTGGTCGCCATCCCGTTGGTGCTGTTGCACAGCGTCGTTTCCAGTGCGAGCCACCGACTCGTGGAAGTACTGGAGGAGCAGAGCGCAGGTTTGATCGCGCGCCGGGCGGAGGATGCGCCGGGCGATGGACAACGCGGTTAGCGACGGTTCGACGATGACCCTTTTCTACGACGCCTGGATCACGCTGCGGGGTTTTTTCGAACTGGGCGGTCCCGTCCTGTACGCGATATTCGCAGTAACCGTGGTCATGTGGTCGCTGATCGTGGAGCGGCTGTGGTATTTCTCGCGCGTTCTTCCACAGGAAATGCACAGCGCCCGGCTCATTTGGTCAACCGGCCCCTGCGACGGATCCTGGTTTGCGAGCAGCGTCCGGCGCCTCATCCTCTCCGAAGTGGGTCTGAACGCGGAGCGCAATCTACGGTTCATTCAAACGCTCATGCAGATCCTTCCGCTCCTGGGACTGCTCGGCACCGTTTGGGGGATGGTTCAGGTCTTCGAGACGCTGACGGCGTTCGGCACCGGGAATGCCGGTTTGATGGCCAGTGGAGTCTCCCAGGCGACGATACCCACCATGGCCGGCTTGGTGGCCGCTCTCTCGGGCCTGTATTTCTCGGTTTGGCTGAAGCAGCGCGCGCAACGCAAAATGGAGGAGCTTGAAGACGGACTCCGAATGCAGTTCGAGGCCGACCTGGGGTGAACGATGATTGAGCGCAAGCGCCGCAAGCGGTCGGCTCAAACAGCCGAGATCAACGTGACACCGCTGCTCGACATCGTGTTCATCATGCTGATCTTCTTCATCGTGACGACGTCGTTCCGCAAGGAACTGGGTGTGGACCTCGACCGGCCCTCCAACGCCCCGGTCAAGGAGCAGAAGCGTTCCGAGGTGATCGCCGTTCGCATCGACGCTGCCGGTCAGATCTTCGTCGAGGATCGTCTTGTCCACGCGGGGGCGATCCGGGCGAATATCGTTTCCGGTCTGGCCAGCAAACCCGACGCGACCGTGGTGGTCATCGCGGACCGGGCGACGGACTCCGGCCTCATGGTGAGAGTCATCGACCAGGCCCGGGTCGCGGGTGCCGGCAAGGTATCCGTTGCGGCATCCACGCGGTAGGGTCCTGGCGAGCTCAAGGCAATGCGGCAGATTACCAGGCGAAGACCCGACGAAGAGTGGGAAATAAACATCACGCCCATGTTGGACATCGTGTTCATCATGCTCATTTTCTTCATCGTCACGACTTCCTTCGTCCGGGAGCCGGGCATCGATCCCGTCCGTCCCCTCGCCCAGACCGCGGCAACCAAGGAGAGGGCGAATATCCTGATCGCCGTGTCCAGCGCCGACCAGGTTTGGATGAACAATAGGTCCGTCGCGCTTCACGGCATACGGCAACTGGTCGAAGCGGCGAGGGCGGAGAACCCCTTGAGCGGCGTCGTCATCGTGGCGGATCAGACAGCTTCCACGGGTTTGGTCCTGGATTTGATGGACAACGTGCGCGCCGCCGGCGTGACGTCGATCGCGCTGGCTGCCGAAGGCGTCGACTCGCTGTGAGCCCGACGGGCCGGCGCACGCTGGCATCGGTTGCCGGCGGGGTGTTCGTGGCACTCGTGCTGTTCATGATCATGAACGCTCTGATAGCCGGGCAGCGGGGCCGTCACGGTGACGCACACGCGGGCCAGATCGTCGACATGATTCGCGTGGAGGAAGAGCAAATCGTCCAGACCAAGCGGCGCGTCAAGCCCGAGAAGCCACCGCCACCGAAGGCGCCGCCGCCCCCGCCCAAACTGGAAGTGACCAACGAAGCAAGACCGCAAAAACACTCGATGCGCATTGATCTTCCGTCGATCGACGTATCGGGGGCTGCCGGTGCCGGACTTTATTTGGGTACTTGGGAACCGGGGCAGGCCGCACCGGAGGGGGAACTCGAGCCCATCGTTCGCATCAATCCCCAATATCCGCGCCAGGCGTTGGTGGATGGCACGGAGGGGTACGTCAAGTTCGAGGTGCTGATCGGTACGGACGGCAGCGTGCTGGACGTAAAAGTAACGGAAGCCGAACCCGGGAGATTGTTCGTCCGCAACGCGTTGCGCGCCGTGCGGCGGTGGATATTCAAGCCCCGCGTCGTCGACGGGGTTCCCGTCGAGCGGTGGGCCAAGACCAGCATCGTGTTCGAATTGGAGGACTGATGAGCCCGGTGCGTTGCGGACGGGACCGCCTTGGCTATCTGGCGCTCGTTGTGCTGGCTCCGGCAGTGCTAGCGCCAATGGCGGCAGGGCAGAGCGACGCCGACGACTTGCCGCCATGGCATCCGCTTCGGGCGGACCGGGTTGCCGACGAGCGCGAGCCACCGTCCACTACGATGAGCGAGGGTTTCTACACGCGGCTTTTCCGTGCGCACGAATTGCTCGACGACGACAGTCCCGAGGAAGCGCTGGAACTGATGGACCGGATTCGTCCAGCTCGCATCGGCAAGTACGAGGCCGCGCAACTGTACCAGACGTACGGATTCGTCTACTCGCAGCTTGGGCGCGAAGACGAGGCGTTGGACGCGTTCCAAAAATGCTTGGAACTCGATGCCTTGCCAACTCATCAACAGCAGGGCATCGTCTATTCGGTGGCCGGCTTCCACGCGGGCAACGAACGGTTCGAAGAATCCAATAACGCCCTAATGCGCTGGTTTCGCTACGAACCGGATCCCATCGCCGAGGCGTACATTTTCATGGGCGCCAATTTCGCCCAGCGCGAGATGATGTCCGAAGCGCTACCCTATGTGGTACGCGCCAACCAGCTTGCCGAGCAACCCAGCGAGAATTGGCGCGAACTGCAATTGGCCATACACGTCAGGCTGGGCCAGCTCACCGAGGCCATCAACCTACTCAAGGACAACATCGGAATCTGGCCGGGCAAAGTGCCCAACTACGTCGTGCTCTCCGGTCTCTACTCGGAGACGGGACAGGACGAGGATGCGCTTGCGGCGCTTTTGATTCCCTGGCAGCGAGGCGTGTTGGTCGTAGAGGCCGACATTCTCAACTTGGTCCGGCTCAACCTGTTTCTCGAAAACCCTGCCCGCGCCGGCACGATCCTGAGCGAGGCCCTGGAGAGCGGCAGTGTCGAGGAAAACTCCGAAAATCTCAGGCTGCTACTCAACTCGTGGACCATGGCGCGGGAAACCGACCGGGCCGTCGACGCCATCGACAAGCTAGCCCGGCTCGCGGACGACGGGGACGTATTCCATCGAAAGGCGCTATTGCTGAACGAGACCGGTGAGTGGGAGGGAGTTGTGGAGTCCTGCCGGCTGGCCATCGAAAAAGGCGGTTTGGAAGAGCCCGGGGAAGTATGGCTCTTGCAAGGCGTCGCACTTGCCGAACTCGGGCGGTTCGACCAAGCCATTGCCGCCTTCGAGAACGCCAAGCGTAGCGGAGGCGACAATGTTCGCCGCAACGCCAATACGTGGATCGGCTACGTTGAGGAGCGCAGTCCGGGTTCTTCCTGACTGAGCCGACGGCGGCATATCAGGTGACTTCGCCGAGTCGATGGCCAGTCGCTCTGACCGCAAGACGGGGAGATTTCCTACTCGAATTGCAGACTCGGCCCACTGTTTGCCGTCCTTTCGGGCAGTCAGACTGCACGATTCGTCAACACGAGGTCCACGAAGTGGGGTGGTTGGGCACGGTGTTGTCGTCGGCGACGCCCCGACGTCAAGACCATGTGTCGATATGGAGCGTGACCTCACGGGATGCAAAGACCTTCTTCTGCGTCGCGGGAACGCTGTGGGTTGCTGCACTCGCCTTCATCGTCCATAAGTCGGTGGCAGACTCGCCGGTGCCAGCAGCAGCCGGGGCGCGAGGCATCGGCGACTTCATGCTCGCGGTGCTGGCGGACTTCGGCAACGTGGGGATAGCGATTGGAATCCTCTCGATGGTGGTGGCCCCTCTGGCGAACGCAACAGGAGTGGTATTGATGTCGTTGTATCAAGCGATGGTTAATCGACTGGTGATCCCCGTTATCGAAGCTCACAAGGCGGAGGGGCGGGAGGAAGTCATGGAAGAGTGGCGAGCTTGGAATAAGCGCCGCTTGGCCGCCGAACGCGAGGGTCGGCAATTCGACGAGTCGCCGCCGGGCGAAAGCGTCGACGCTCTAAGCTGAACCCGGCGTCCGACTCTCGAGGGTCCCAAGCCAAATGGGAACGGAATCCGAGTGGTTGCCGTTCCGAACGGGGTGCCCTTGGCCGCTGCCTACGCCGGACTCCCAGAAAGGCTGGCGACAACGCCGAAGTGATCCGACAGCTTCCGCTCCCCGTGGGTGTTGCTGACGACTCCGAGCGCTTCGACTACCAGATCAGAACTGATGGCAACGTGGTCGATGGTCCTGCGTCCGGCAAGACCAAGGGCAGGGGTAGCGAGCGTCAGGTGGGGCGGAATCGCTTGCTGAAGCGCTGATCGGAGGCGTTGCCCGGTGGGACGCGCACCGCCGATCCGTTGATTGAAGTCGCCCATGAGGACGAGGCGTTGCTTGGGAGCATTCTTGAGAATGCCTGCAAGTCCTGCCAGATAGTCCTCGTGGTCTTGCCATCGCCTGCGTTTGTTGTCGAATCTCGCTCCCGTTCTCGAGCCCGACCACGGGATGCACACGGCGATGACGTTCACCTTGCCGAGGGACGTCAGCGTCGTTCCCGACACGAACCGTCCCGGCGGCATCGACTCATCGCCGAGGTCGTCTATCTCCTCCCAAGGTTGGCGTGACCAAAGCAGTACTTTCCGTCGTCCCGCCTTGATCGGGTAGCCGTAGTCGGATCTTGATGAGATTGCATGTCCCCCTGAAACGAATCCGACGTACGCTTCGGTAAGGCAGACGATCTCGGGTTCCCGGTGCCCGATTCGGCTCAGGATTTCGGGAGCCCTCATCGATCTCAGTGTTGCCCATTCGAGATTCCAGTTGACCACCGTTAACATGGTTCTGTCCGAATTGAAGACCGTGTGGCGGCCGAGATTGGGGAAGGGTAATGGATGTCTCGTGACGAGAGGGCGCCTCTCCTCGGTTCTGTGGGGCGCAAGACCACGGTTGCTCAGCTGGCCCGCCGGTTGGACGTCAGTCCGCAGGACGTCTCGAAGGCGGCTCACCGAGTCCTGAAGCTCCCGGCGGGCAGCGCACGCGATGCGCAGTACAAGCTCACGGCCCATCAATGTACGCAGATCGAGCGCTCCTTGAGGGGCGACCCGCTCGAGTTGCGTGACGCAGACGTGCCCGAAGACACCCCCGACCGACCTTTCGATGCAGACCCGCTGCTGATGCCGCCGCCAATGGTCCCGGATACGAAAGCGGCCACCGGTCGCCTCGAGTTTGATCCCCTAGATCTGTGGATCCACCAGGATGTTCTCGAGAAGCTGGAGAAGTGGGACCACCTCAGGAAGTCCGCAGGCGCCGTCGTACAGCGCCTAGCTGCCCACGGGCGGACATCGGTCGTCAAGGGATGCAGCGGTGCAAACCGAGGCTGGCGTCGTTCGCCGCTGGGTGGCAATGCCGGGATGCAGTTCTACCTTTGGTGGACCGTCCACGGCAACCGGCATGTGAACGGTGTCGACGGGCTTCGTCCTTCGGACATCGTGGTCCGGGACATCCGGCATCACGACGACCACGATCCGCTCCTTGCCGGCGATCGCGGCGACTACCTGCACAACCCGTCTCCACCAGAGGTCGATGAGGAGATCGGCAAACCTTGGACTGCGGAACAGCTTGACTTCGTCAACGACGAACATCCCGTCCGGTTGGTCCTCGGACAACCGGGATCGGGGAAGACGACGGCCCTTTGGAAGGCAATCGAAGCGCGGGACCACCACCGGGTTCTCTACCTCACCTGGTCGAGGGAACTGACAGAGTATGCCGATCAGCACTTCCGGGCGTTCGCGCCGAAGTATGTCGATGTGGACGTCTACGACTTCGTGACCTTCCTCGCGGAGATGTGCGACACCGATTTCGAACGCCGATCCGTGGCGGAGAGCCGGGCGATGTTTCGGGAGGCCCTCGGAAAGACGGCGTTGGGACCCGCGGAGTTGGGACCGTGGCGGAACTGCGAGGACGCGCTGTTCGCGGAAGTGCGCGCCGAACTGTTCGGGGCCGTTGTACCTGGCGAATCAGACGCCGTGCGCAAGGGGGGACTCATTCGACTGACGGACGCCGCCTATCGCCGGCGCCGCCGGGGAGCCATTGGCGCCAAGGCGGTGGCTGCCGTGCTCAAGGTCGCCAAGGCGCTGAGACCCGAGGTGGTCGAGGGCGTCTTTCCGGAGCTTCTCGCCGCCACGGCAACGCTCGACCGGTTCCGCGACGGCCCCGTGCGGGAAGGATTTGCCTTGTACGGCCGAGTCGTCGTCGACGAGGCCCAGGACCTGACCCTGCTTGAGACATCGGTAGTCGTAGAACACTGCCATGAGATTGCACGCGAGACTGGTTGGGCCCCTTGGTTGGTGTTGGCCGGCGACGACGGACAGACGGTTCGGCCCTCGGGTTTCGACTGGGGCCCCGTCAGCGATCTGCTCGCGGACCGGCTTCAGCCGCCGAGGAAGTTCCCGTTGGCGGAAAACCTGCGCTGTCCCACGAGAGTCGCGGACGTGGTCGATCGGGCATCTCAACGCTACGCCGAACTCGGCAAGCCCCTGCGGCCGACGAAGCAGCGGCGTGACGCGGGCGGTCGGGATGTCGACGCCCAGATCTTCCACGTCGCCGTGCCGCAAGACGACGCCAGTGCGCTTCTCGAGGAGTTCAAGGATTTGGAGAACGTGGCCGTCGTCTGTCCCGAGCCCGACGTTCCGGCGTGGGTTCCAGAGACGCTCCGCGATGTCGTGCTCACGCCGGCGGACGCCAAGGGACTGGAATACCAAGCGGTTTGCGTGCTCGATCCCGGCAGGTACCTGATGCGGTTGGGGGAAGCCGAGGACAAGGTGAAGGACGCCGCACGGCTCGAAGAACATATGCGCCGTACCGCCATCGACCGACTTCGCGTGGCCTTGAGCCGCCCGACGGAGACGTTGGTGTTCGTGGATGTCGATGCGGACGACCTGACGCTCAGGCTTAGCCGCGGATTGCTCGGCGATGCCGCTCGCTACGAGCCGGAAGACCTCGTGGAGCACCTTACCGACGGCGAGACGACCGTCGAGGAACGAGTGGATCGCCGGATCGAGGAGGCCCGTGCTCTCGTTGGCGAGCGTCCGGAACGCGCATGGCTACGCGCGGACCAGGCCGTCAAGCTGCTTGGCGATCCCGATCTGCCGAATGGTGTCTCGGACGAGGAGATCCGACACCGGGCCCGAACAACGTTGCTCGCCACGGCGGCGCGCCTCCTCGTCGATGGCGTCCCAGGGGGAATCACGCGTCATGAGGTCAACAAAGCGGCCAGGTCTGAAGCCGCTGCTCTCGATCTGTCTGAGTCCGAGCGCGGGTCGGGCGGTCGGGCGACTGATCCTCGTACGGTTGGTGACGAACAAAGTCTGATTGAGACGACCGTTCCATCGTGCACACAGGCATTTGACGAGCTGCAGGCGTGGAGCGACGCGGCAGACAGGAGGGCAGCCACCCCGTTCGGTCTACTCGACGCTACGCTTGCGCTCGGCAATCAAGGCCAGTGGCTGCGGTCGGCGCTCCCGTCCGTTGCTCAGACGCTGCGAGGTGCCCTACAGGAGCAAGCTGCCAGTCCCGACACAGCAGACCAATACGCTGGAGACGTGGAGGGGTGGCTCCGGTTGACGGGGTATCCGGGCGACGTCGCGGCGCAAGCCCGTCGTCTGCGCGTCCTCGCGGTCGAGGCGTTGATCGAGCACGATGCCGAGGCGGCCAATCGCGCGTTGAAGAAGGTCGTACCGGAAGACACTCGTCTCGTGGCACGGGTTCGCGAAGCCCAGGGCAGGTTCGATGAGGCGGCCGAGGCCTTCGAACGTGCCGAAATGCCCGAGGATGCGCTGCGGGCCTGGCGGATGGCCGGACGATGGGAACAGGCGATTCGGCTGGCGGAGGGAACCGAACGGGCCGATCTCGAGTGGTTGGGTGGCCTGCAACGCATGGTAGAGGAGCAACCAACCGATTTGGGCGAGCGGCTGACTCCGGGAGAACGGGAAAGACTGCAACGCGTTGTGGGGCGAGTGATCCGGCAATAGCCGGCGCCACAAACGACCGGGTGTGCGTTTCTGTGCGAGGAAGTCAGGCGACCGGAGACACCGACAGGATCGCTCCGGTCGTTGCAGATCGGGATTCGGTTACGCACACTCGAACGTTTGCGGAGGGAAGGGCTGCTTTGTTAAGCCATGTCAGATGCTGAGGTCATTGACCCCCAAGCCGGCGTTGATCAGCGCGTGTCGGCGCTCATCGAGGATGCGCGCAAGAAGCTTGTAGACACTGGAACACGCAACCGCCTCGTTCACGTGAACCGCTCCGGACGCGGGCGATTCCTGAACATCGTCAACGAACGGGCCGATGACGTCTTCCGCATCCTCTACGCCGAACGGCGGAAGATGCGCTTCCATGCTGCAGAAGCACCCGTCGACGACGAAGAAGACGAGGGTAGCGTCCACTTCGACGACGTTGACCTCCTCGGCTTCGACGGGGTCGACGAGATCGACGAGTCGCGGTTCACCGACCGTCTCCTCGACACGAGCCTCGGCACGGATGCGCTGCAGAAACGGCTGCTGCAGCTGGCCAGAGATGCCCGGACGGCGGAGGAAGAACAAGGGATTAACATCCTCTTCCTCGCGCTTGGCTTTCTTGCCTGGTTCGAGGACGAGAAGTCCGAAGTGCCGCGCGAGGCACCGCTGATCCTCGTTCCCGTCGACCTGGTGCGCAATGAACGTACTTCGACATACGACATCCGCGCCCGCGAAGAGGACATCGTCACGAATCTGCCCCTCCAGTCGAGGCTGCGCGACGATTTCGGGCTGACCCTGCCCGAGATCGACGATGGGGACGAATGGAGTCCTTCCGCCTACTTCGATGCCGTACGCGATGCCCTGATTGCCAAACCGCGCTGGCGTTTGGACGATAACGGCATCCAGCTCGGCTTCTTCTCGTTCGCGAAGCAGCTCATGCAGCGCGACCTGGAACAATCACAGTGGCCGGAAGGCGGCCTCGCCGCCGACGCGACGATCCGGGGTCTGATGCAGGCGGGATTCGAGCCGGCAGCCAGCCCGTTCCCGGACGGGAAGAGGCTCGACAATCTGCTCCCTCCGCAGGACATCGTGCAGGTCATCGACGCGGACGCCCCGCAGACCAAGGTCATCGAGGAGGTCCGGCGCGGAAGGAACCTGGTTGTCCAGGGGCCGCCGGGGACCGGCAAGTCCCAGACCATCACGAACGTCATCGCGGCTGCGGCGCACGACGGCAAGACCGTGCTCTTCATGGCGGAGAAGATGGCTGCTCTGGATGTGGTCCTTGGTCGGTTGCGCAACTGTGGGCTCGGCGATCTTTGTCTTGAACTCCACTCGCGGCACGCCAACAAACGGGAAGTCTTAAAGGAGATCGGTCGGACGTTGCAATCGCGCCAGGAGGAAATGCCGCCGGACATCGACGCGACGGAACTGCGGATCAAACGGGACGAACTGAACGGAATCGCCGACCTTCTCCACACGACCATCGAGAATCGGGACTACACGCCGTTCGAAGCGATGGCCGATGTTGTGGGGTTCATTGCCAGCGATCGACGACCGCCTCACCTGGAACGGGAGGGCCTGGGCGAACTTGACGTGGCACGACGTCGTCGGATCGAGCGCGACATCGCGAGTCTGGCCGAGCTGCTGGCTGCCACCGGCCCTCGCTCGCAACATCCTTTCGCTGGCTGTCGCGAGCTCGACCTGCAGCCGGTCGCGTTGCAGCGCATGGGCAACGCCTTGGCCTCGGCGATCAACGCGCTCGACGACGCATCGTCGACCAGCCGGGCGTTTGCTCGCGGTCGCTCTCACGAACAAGAGCCGAGTACCGACGAGTGGCTTCCAAGGGCGGCGTCCGTGGCTGACCTCAGGCAAAGCGCTAGGTTTCTCGATCTAGTCGGGCAACGTCCGCAACGGGCGGCGCAGCTGATTGACGCGGTCTTCGGCAAGGAATCGGCGCGCGATGTCGCGGAGTCGCTGGAAATCGGTCGCCAATGGGCGCAGGCCAAGCACGATGCCGAGCCAAGGTTTCGAGACCACGCGTGGGAGATACCGGCGGCACCGCTGCAGTTGGACCTTGAGCGGGGTGCGGCGCCGGGCTTGGGTTCCTTTCTTGCCAGACTCGGCGGTGCCTACCGACGGGCAAGCAAGACCCTCGCAGAGCTTGCGGTGGGCGCGTTGCCCAAGTCGGGTGCCGATCGCGTTGAACTGGCGAGACAACTGGCGGATGTGCAGCGCCGACGTCGCGAACTGGCCGACGAAGAGGGATTTCTCGCGCAACACCTGGGCGCTGCATGGCGCGGCGAACGAACGGACTTCGAAGGCCTTCGCGATGCCGCTATCTGGCTCGCCGATGTAGAGGCTACGGACATTGCAGGTTCGACATCCGACCTCACGCGTGTGGAGTCGACGTTCCCTCGGCCGGCGGAGACGGGACGGGCGATAGAGCAAACGGCGACGTCCGCGTTGGAGAGGGCCCGCACCGTGGTAGAACTACTGCGCCTCGATCTGACGGACGTGGGGCTTGGCGATCATATCGATCAGGCACCGCTGTCTGCCTTGCACGACCGATTCGCGGCGATGGCGGCGAATCGAGAGCGTTACAACGAGTGGCGCCGGATCCAGCACCTCGTCGAGCAGCTAACGCGTGCCGGTCTTGGCGCGCTTGTAGCGATGCTGGACGATGGGCGGCTGGCGGCGTCGGACGCGGTGGACGAATTCGCCTACGCGGCGGCCGAAGCGCGTTGGGAATTGGCCACGGAGTCGGTACCCGATCTCGCGAGTCTCGCCGATTTGGACCGACATCAACTGGTTGCTGCGTTCGATGTCTTGGAGTCCGAGCATATTGAGAACGTCCAAGACCTGATCCGATCACGTCACCTCGCCCAGTTGCCGCTCGGCGCCGCGGGGGAGATGGGCGTCATCCGTAGCGAGATCGCCCGCAAGAGACGCCACATGCCGATCCGTCGTCTGATGGACAGGGCAGGTGTCATGGTGCAGCGCATCAAGCCCGTGTTCCTGATGAGCCCGATCTCCATCGCCCAGTTCCTGCCGCCAAGGGCGTTGCGGTTCGATTTGCTGGTGGTCGACGAGGCCAGTCAAGTACGCCCCGAAGACGCTTTGGGCGCGATCGCCCGGTGTGGACAGATCGTGATCGTCGGCGACCAGAAGCAGTTGCCGCCTACCTCGTTCTTTGATCGCTTGGGAGCGGACGAACCGGTCGATGAGGAGGAAGACGCGGGGGATGGCGTTGCCCGGGCTACCGAGATGGAGAGCATCCTCACGCTGTGCGAGGCGCGGGGCATCAGCCCGCGGATGCTCAAATGGCACTACCGCTCGCGAGATCCGTCGCTGATTCGAGTATCCAACGAGGAGTTTTACGAAAACCAGCTCATCCTGCCGCCGTCGCCGCTCGAGCTCGATGATTCCTATGGTCTGTCGTTCGAACGAGTCCCGGGGGTCTATTCGACGAAGGGAAGCGGTGCCGGTCGGCCTGGCACCAACCGGATCGAGGCCGAGCACGTCGTTCAGGCGGTAGCGGTTCACGCGCGGGATTGGCCGGACATGTCGCTTGGCGTCGTAACGTTCTCCAAGGCGCAGGCGGACATGGTCACGGAACTCCTCGAACTCGAACGGCGTCAGGACGAGGTGCTCAACGACTTCCTGCGCGAAGGTCATGCTGAAGACGCCTTCGTCAAGAACATCGAGAACGTCCAGGGCGACGAGCGGGACGTGATCTTCATCAGCGTTGGCTATGGACCGACCGAGCCGGGAGGACGGCTCGCGAACATGCGCTTCGGTCCGGTCAATGCGGAAGGGGGCGAGCGCCGCCTGAACGTCCTCTTCACCCGGGCCCGCGCCCGTTGTCGTGTCTTCGCTTCGTTCGACCCGGGGGACATGGATCTGAATCGCGCCCCCGGGAACGGCCCGAGAGTCCTGAAGCGGTTTCTCGATTTCGCGAAGACCGGCGAGGCGGCGGAGCACAGACCAACCGGGGGCGGCGCGGACAGCCCGTTCGAGGAGGACGTGGCCAATGTCATCCGCGAACTCGACTATCTTGCGGATCACCAGGTGGGCAGCGCCGGCTTCCGAATCGACTTAGGTGTCAGACATCCGGACGCGCCGGGCAAGTACATCCTGGCGGTCGAATGCGATGGTGCGGCGTACCACCGGGCCTTGTCGGCACGCGAGCGCGACCGCCATCGCCAGGCCGTGTTGGAGGGGCTAGGTTGGAAGTTCCATCGGATCTGGAGCACCGACTGGTTTCATCGCCGTCCCCAGGAGGGACAGCGTCTGGCACAAGCGCTCGCCAAAGCGCGGGCCGCAGTCGAGCGCACGCGAGTTCGCGGGGCCAATGAAGGCGGCCGTCGAGTGGAACCGGAGGAACCGGCATCGACTACCGAAATAGACATCGGTGCCATAGCGCCTCCGGCGATCACGGCACCGTTGGTCTACCGCCAAGCCCACGTCTCGGTGGATACGGCGCTGGAACCTCACGAGGTGCCGCCATCGCGCCTGGCCGGCATTGTGCGGGAGATCATCGTGGTCGAAGGTCCCATTCACGTCGATCTGGTCGCACGTCGCATAGCGGAGTCGTTCGGCAAGGGCCGGACTGGCACGCGAATCGCCGAGGCGACACGAGCGGCGTTGCGCGAGGCCGAGCGGCAAGGCGGCGGCGATTTGCTGGAGCGATACGGTTTCTGGCTGACACAAGAGCAAAGCGAGGAGATGCCCGTACGTGACAGATCGGCGGCAGGCAGCGGGGCGGACAAAGCGCCGATGTTGCCGCCCATGGAAATCGTGGCTGCCGCCGAGTTGATCGAGCGGGAGAGCGGTCGAGTGGAGCAGGACGACCTCATCCGGGAGGTGAGCCGTCTGCTCGGGTTCAAACGGGCGGGAACCGATCTCAGGCGGGTGATCGGCGAGGCGTTGGGCGAAGGGCGTTAGCCGTGTTGAGGTCTATTGATTGCGACAGCTACCCGTCCGTCACAAGAGAGTCCGTGCGTGCGGCCGTGTGCTACGCGGCGGAACTAGCCAAGGAAAGGACTTTGGCGTTGCCCGCCTCCTGAATGCGGTTCAAGCTGGATCGGAGTCGCGAATCGCAAGCATCCCGTCGAAGCTACTTCCCATGGGCATGCCCGGTCCGGGCAGCCGGGTTCCCTCGGAAACACCCTCGGAGACGCCCGCAGATGCTGCCGGAAACTGAGGTCGCAAGGCCGGCTCAATCACCTCGCCGTCCCGGCTGACGAATGCGAAGCCATCGTCCTCGACGGTGATGTGGAACGCGCCGTGGTGCAGCAGCCGATGATGCGCGCTGCACAGCAGCACCAGGTTCGATAGCCGCGTCTCGCCGCCGTCGATCCAGTGCTTCACATGATGCGCCTCGACATAGCGCTGATGCGGACAACCGGGGAAGCGGCAGCGGTTGTGGTCGCGCAGCTTCAAGGCGCGCAGCAGCGGGGCCGGCACGATGCGCCGCCGGCGTTCGTAGTTCAGCGCCTTGCCCTCGGCATCCTCTATGAACTCCGTGAGGTCGGCGTCGCAGGCGATCTGCCGGGCGTCCTCCTCGTCGACGCCCCAGTCCGGCTCGACGTGGAAGCGGGCGCCGCCCTGTGCCGCCCGTTCGGCGAGTTCGTTGCGGTCGATAGTGAGCATGACCTCGTAGCGCTGGCCGGCACGCCGGTGCCGGGGACCGGGGCCGTTCGCGAGGTAGCGCTCGGCCACGTCAACTAGCGCGTCGGCATAGCGTTGTCTCGCGTTCGAGACTTCAAACACCAGCGAGGCCGGCAGATCGTCGGCCTCGGCAGGCTGGTCGTCGGCAACATCCCCGGTTGCACACTCCGTTTCTGCGGAAACGCCGCCGGAATGGTCCGCGACCCCGTCCGCAGCCGCCGCGATTTTCGCGGAACCGCTCATCTCCCGGTTCGCCACCGGTACCGGCACCGTCGGTTCGGCGAGGGGTTCGTCGTCCGCCGGTTCTGGATCCGCATCTACAGTATCGGGACCATCTCCCGCCAGCAGGGCTTCGTAGTATGCCTCCCGTTCGTCCAGCCGGGCGTCGACGACCATTTGCAGCGCCTTGATCACGAGCGCGCCCCGCTCCGCGGGCACTTGTGCAGTGACCACGCACATGCCGTCCTCGTAGTACCAACTCAGACCCCGCCGCTGCTCGCTCGAGACCCGTTCCCTGTCGACTCTGTCGACCCGCTCGTAGGTCCGGACCAGGCTCTCCAGCTGCGCCGCGCTGCTGCGCCCGGCGATCTCCAGCAGTGTGGCTTCGGTCTCCCGCGTCGCCACCCGCGTGATGGCGCGCACCTTGGAGTAGCTCAGGACCCCGTCGCGGAACGCCGCGTCGATGCGCGGCAGCCGTGCCAGCGCCCGGCCGATGCGGATGCGTTCCCGGGCGGCACAGGGACCCAGCCCGCAGCGGTGGTCCAGCCAGTTGCCGAGGCTGCAGTAGCCGCGCTCGTCCCAGCCGCGGGAGCGGTCCATGGCGGCAACGAGCTTGACGAAGCGCCAGTCGGCGAGGTTGATGTGGGCGGCCATGTCGGTGACGGCGCGACGCAGTTCGGCGGGGTCGTCGGGGATGAAGTCGAGCTCCGGGTCTTCTTCGAGGCCGGGGTAGTCGGCATATTCGGAATCGAACTCGGCGTATTGCGCGGTTTCTTCGGAGGGTTGGAACATCGTTGTGACTACCGATTCGGCAACGCGATGAATACTGGATATAATACCAGTATGACCGGCGTTTGTCATTGTTTTATTTGAAAATATCTAGGCACCGGTATCCGGGATGCCCGGGCTGCACTGGTCAGGAGGACGGCCAATTGGCGCCGAGATCGACGGCGGGGGCGTGAAGACTACGCTCGTCGAGGTGATTCAATCACTCACGGTCGGTAGCTAGGCCCGCTCCCCGGCCCCAACTGGGTCCGCACGACCTGCCACGCATCCTCAATGAAGTCCGCCAAGAGCGGCCGCGTGTCCCGCGGGTCGATGATCTCCTCGATGCCGAAGGCGTGGGCGTTGCGGAACGGCGACGAGATCGCTTGTAAGCGGGCTTCGATCTCCTGCCGCCGCGCCTCGGGATCCGGGGCGTTCTCGATATCGCGCTTATAGGCGATGGCAGTGCCGCCCTCGATGTGCATCGAGCCGCCGTGGGTGGAAGGCCAGCAATAGCGGCGGTACAAGCCGTCGCCGCCCCGTTGATGCAGGCCCCCGGCGACGCCGTATAGCTGCCGCAGCACGAAGCAGATGTAGGGCGTCTTGCTCTGTGTGAGCGTGGTGACTACGCGCGCGCCGGCCCGGACGATGCCGAGTTCCTCCTGGGCACGGCCCACCGAGAAACCCGGTTCGTCGGCGAAGTAGACCAGCGGCAGATGGAAGGTGTCGCAGAGCTCGATCAGGCGGATGGTCTTCTCGCCGGTGGCGATGTCCATGGAACCGCCGTTGTACTTCGGGTGGTTGGCCATGACACCGACCGGATGGCCGTTCACGCGGGCGAGGCCGGTAACGCGGGCGCGACCGTAGTAGGGGCCAATCTCGAAGAAGCTGTCCTTGTCCACGACGGCATCCACGATCAGCCGGGGGTCGTAGATGCGGCGTCGATTGCGGGGCACGGCGGAGATCAAGGATTCCTCCCGCCGCTGGGGATCGTCGTACGGCTCGATCACGGGTGGCGCTTCCCAGACGTTCGCCGGAAGGTACGAGAGAAAACGACGGATCTGGCGGATGGCATCCGGTTCGTCTTCCGCGAGGTTCATGATGACGCCGTTCCTGACCTGGATCCGTTCGTCGCCCAAGTCCTCCTTGGTGATGACTTGCCCCGTCGCTTGCTCGACCACCTTGGGTCCGGCCACGAACACCTGGCTGGTGTGGCGCACCATCACGTTGAAGTGGCACATGCACGCCTGCACGGCGGGCAGTCCCGCCACGGACCCGAGCACGGCGGACACCACGGGAACGAACTGCAGCAACTCGGCGGAGAGGTTCGTGCCCGCGTTGCCCGGCAGGTAGGTGCGGCCTATCTTCTCGAAGGTCTTGACGCTACCGCCAGTGGCGTCGAGGAGCCGCACGTAGGGGATGCGGGCTTGCAGCGCGAACCGTTCCGCGAAGCCGCCCTTGTTGCCGACAGCGGCGTCGGCGGAACCGCCACGGATGGTGAAGTCGCCGCCCGAGACCGCGACCTTGCGGCCGTCGATGCGAACCGTGCCCACCACCGAGTTCGCTGGTTTCAACGCAACGACAGCGTCGTCTTCCCATTGCGCCGTGCCAGCAATGCTGCCGACTTCGTGGAAGGTGCCGGAATCTTCGAGAAGCCCGATCCGCTCGCGGACCGTCAGCCGGCCCCGGGAGTGGTGAAAGGCGACGCTGTCCGCGCCGCCCATCTCCTTGGCGAACTCGGTCTGCCTGCGGAGTTCGTCGACTTCCTTTTCCCAGCTCATGGGCGACTTCCTATGCCGCGTCGTCCTCCATGAACCCATTCAGCCGCTCGGTGGCTTCCAGGAAGTCCTCCATGAAGTCGTAGACCACCTGCCGCGCGGACTGGACCTGGTTCATGAGTCCCACGGCCTGGCCGACGAAGTAGGTCGTCAACTGCTTGGCGCCGGGATGCCCGGTCTCTGCGAGGCGGGCGATCTTGCCGAGCGCGGGTTCGCTGATCAGTTGCTGCAACGGCATGGGCAGCGGATCGGGCGCCTCCTCGGCGTGCCAGGCATCGGTCCACGGCGAACGCAGTTGGCGGGTGTACTTGCCGGTGCGACTCCGCGAACGGACGGTCTGGCGAGAACTGGCAGCCAGGAATTTCTCCTTGACCGCCGGCGCGGTCTCCGCTTCCGCGGTTGTGAGCCACACAGAGCCGGTCCACGCACCGTGGGCGCCCATCGCCATGACGGCCGCCATCTGCCGGCCCGTCGCGATGCCGCCCGCGGCGAGGATTGGAATCTCGCCGTAGGGCTTGGTCGCCTCGATCACCTCGGGGATCAACACCAGCGTCGAGACCTCGCCGCAGTGGCCGCCGGCTTCGGTTCCGGATACCACCAGGATGTCGGTGCCGGCCTCGGCGTGTTTGATGGCGTGCTCTCGGGCACCGCAAAGCGCGGCGACAGGGACGCCCTCGCGCCGGCCGCGTTCGAGCATGAACGGCGGCGGGACGCCCAGGGCATTGGCGACGAGCTTGATGGGATGCGCGAATGCCGCGTCGAGAACGATGGACGCGCCTTTCTCGCGCATGTTGTCCCCCACGCCGGCCCGGGGTTGTTCGACGTAGAGGTCGTCGGTGGGTATGTCGTACTGGGCGAGCAGATTGCGCACGTATTCCTTGTGTTCGGGCGGAATTCGGGCCCGGATCTCGTCCGCGGCCAGGGCTTCTTCCTTGCTGTCCAGACTGGTCGGAACGAGCAGGTCGATGCCGTAGGGTTTGCCGTTGACTTGGTCGTCGATCCACGACAGCTCGATATCGAGCGTCTCCGGCGAGTGGCCGACGGCGCCGAGCACGCCGAATCCCCCGGCATTGCTCACCGCGGCGACCACATCGCGGCAATGACTGAAGGCGACGAGCGGGAACTCGCAGCCGAGCATGTCACATATCGGTGACTTCACAATTCTTCCCCCAAGGAAATGCGTTGTTGTGGTTATTATGCCGAATAACCGGACGCGCCCGCTCAACGTGTGGAGACCCTGCGCAGTGCATCCTCTCGAAACCGACAAGCCCCTGATCGTCTACATGGACTTCAAGAGCCCGTACGCCTACCTCGCCAAGGATCCGACCTGGCGACTCGAGGACGACTTCGGCATCGCCATCGACTGGCGGCCCCTGACGCTCAACATCCCAAGTTTCCTCGGGTCGGCCAAGGTCAACGAGACGGGCAAGGTTGTCGAGGAGAACCGGACGCCGCGTCAGTGGCAGGGCGTGCGCTACGCCTACATGGACGCCAAGCGCTACGCCCGGTTGAAGAACATCCTGATCTACGGGCCGCGCAAGATCTGGGACTCGTCGTTGGCGGGGATTGGGATGTTGTGGGCCGAGCGCAACGGCCGGGATGTGCTCAAGGGCTACATGGACATCGTCTATGAACGGTTCTGGCGACGGGAACTCGACATCGAAGACGAGGGCGTGGTGGCCGGCGTGGTTGCCGAGGCGGGTGGGGACGAGCAAGGGTTTCTCGCCTTCCTCAGGGGCGAAGGTCGCCGCGAACACGACGACCTTCAGGCGCAACTACACGGTTCGGGCATTTTCGGTGTTCCGAGCTACGTGATCGACGGCGAAGTCTTTTTCGGCCGCGAACACCTGCCGGCGATCCGCTGGGTGCTCGGCGGGCGGCAGGGGCCGCCGCCGGATGTGGCCTACGACCGGTTCGAGCCAGCGCAGTGATCGGCTTCGCGTTCGACTACATCAGTACCGCGTCGTTGCTGGCGTTCGCACCGACCTGCGCCTTGGCGGACGAGTTGGGGGTTGGCATCGAGTGGCTGCCCGTGCCCGGCAACGCCCGCCCGGCCGCGGTAGGTGCCAAGCGGGGCGATGAGTCCGTCTCCGAACGACATAGCCGCGTTCGCGCGGAATACGTCGCGATGGATGTGGCCCGCTACGCCCGGTGGCAGGGCATCGAGATCAACCGCGATGCGAACGGGGTCGACTCGGCCTTGGCCTGCGCCGGCGGCCTTTGGGCGGATCGACACGGCGTTGCGCGGGCCTACCACCATCAGGTTTTCACCGATTTCTGGGCGGGTCGCCTCGATATCGAAGACGTCGCGACGCTCGGAGCCGTGCTCGGCGGACTCGGTGCCCCGGGTTTCGACGGTGAAGGCTTCGAAGCGCCATTGGCCGCGTACAAGGCGTCCGTCGACGATCGCGGCGTGCATACGCTGCCGGCGTACCTGGTCGAGGAGCAGGTGTTCGTCGGTCGGGCACACCTGCCGATGATCCGTTGGTTGTTGCAGGGTCGGAACGGACCCGGACCGCTTTAGTGAAACGTCGCACCAGCCGGTTTGTCGAGGCGATGCGTGGCGCATTGGCACCCGCGGTACTCGTATACGGGTCCACGTTCGCGGTGGGCGGCGAGCCAAGCCACGGTTTCGCGTATTTCGGCGACCTGAAGTACCCGAAGGACATGGTCCGGTTCGACTACGCCAATCCGGATGCGCCGAAGGGCGGCGTGATCAGGATGCCGGGCATCGGGTCGTTCAACAACCTAAACCCCTACGTCGACAAGGGGATTCTTCCCTACTTCATGGACCCGCGTCTCGGCTCGGCGATCTACGACCCGCTGATGAAGGCATCGGAAGACGAGTTGGCTTCGTACTACGGCCTGCTCGCCGAGAGCGTGGAAGTCGCCGACGACTACGGTTGGGTCACCTACACGCTGCGCGAGGACGCCTACTGGCACGATGGCCAACCCGTGACCGTGGACGACGTCCTTTGGACGTTCGACATGCTCAAGACCGAGGCGTCGATCAGCTGGCGAAGCGCCTACCGGGACATCGTCGCGCTCGAACGCGTGGGACCGCGTTCGTTCAAGTTCGTGTTCAGCGAGGATGCGGAAAAGACTCCGCAACTCATCGTCCAGACCACCGGATTCACCACGCTTCCCAAGCACTATTGGGAGAACCGGGACTTCGGCGCGACCACCCTGGAGCCGCCGTTGGGCAACAGCGCCTACCGGGTCGGCAAGATGGAGGCCGGCCACAGGATCGCCTTCGAACGGGTCGAGGACTATTGGGCCCGAGATCTCAACATCGCCGTGGGCCACTACAACTTCGACCGCTTCGAGGTGATCTACTTCTTCGACGAGAACGTCATGCTCCAGGCGATGCGGGCGGGCGTCTTCGACTACTACCGGGACCAGAACGAGGCCACGTGGGCAACCGCCTACGACTTCGAGGCCCATCGCCAGGGCCTGTTTCTCAAGGAGGCCTACACGATGGGCCCGTCCTACGGGATGCACTACGGTGTCGTATTGAACACGCGACGCGAGCTGTTCAAGGACATTCGGATCCGGGAGGCGCTGACGCTCGCCTACAACTTCGAGTGGGCGAACCGGGTCTACTGGCACGACGGCATGGCGCGCAACAACAGCTACTTCATGCTCTCCGGCATGCAGGCCAAGGGGTTGCCGGGCGAAGCGGAACTCGAAATCCTGGAACCGTTTCGCGGCCGGATTCCGGAGCGCGTGTTCACCCATCCCGTCGAGTTGCCGAAGAACCGCGCATTCGGTCGGAACCGCGAAGAACTTGAGAGGGCCCATGCGCTGCTCGTCGACGCGGGCTGGGTGGTGCGGGATTTCGTACGCGTCAACGAAGTGACCGGCGAGCCGTTGACCTTCGAGTTCGCGGTCTCCTCGGTCGCCCACGAGCGAATGCTGGTTCCGTTCGTGGACAACCTCAAACGGCTCGGCATCCTAGCGGTCCTGCGCAGGATGGAAAACAACCTCATGGTCAACCGGCTGCGCACCTACGACTTCGACACGACGATCCGCAAGTTCTACACGTTCAAGATTCCGCAACCGGCCCGGTTGCGCAGCCAGTTCACGTCCCGCTACGCCGACCCGCCGAACATGACCAACTACGCGGGCATCAAGGATCCCGTCGTCGACTTCCTCGTCGAGAAGGTGATCAGCGCCGCCACGGAAGAACAGATGAACATCGCGGGGCAAGCGCTCGACCGGGTGCTGCTGTGGAGCTTCTACCTGATTCCGGAAGGCTACCCGGTGGGGCGCAAGATCGTGTATTGGGACCGCTTCGGTCATCCGCCGTTGGGCGTCGAGCACATGAACTGGACGGGATTTCCGCACCTGTGGTGGTTCGATGCCGCCAAGAGTGCACGGGTGGACGCGTGGCTTGCCGGGCATGGCGAGTAGATCGGCAACGCGGCGGCAACGCATCCTGGATGCCGTGAAGGCGTTCGCATCAGTCGTCGTCTCGTCCTATATCTCGCGCCGGATCGCGCTCATCTTCCCGACCCTGATCGGCATCCTGCTGGTCAACTTCGTCATCATCCAGGTTGCGCCGGGCGGTCCGGTGGATCAAGCCATTGCCCGCCTGCAGGGCGAGGGCGTCGCGGCGACGGCGGCGATCGGCGGGGGCGGAGACGGCGGCCCCGCCGCGCTGGATCCCAGTACGCCGAGCAGCTACGAGTTCGCACGCGGGATCGATCCGGATCTCATCGAGGAACTCGAACGGCAGTTCGGCTTCGACAAGCCGGCCCATGTGCGCTTCTTCAAGATGCTTGGCGACTACTTCACGTTCGATTTCGGGATGAGCTTCTACCAGGACGTCGCCGTGGTCGACTTGGTTGTCGAACGGCTTCCGGTGTCGCTGTCGCTCGGCGGTGCGACGCTCCTCATCGTGTACCTGGTCTCGTTGCCGCTGGGCATCGGCAAGGCGATCCGCGACGGCACGTCGTTCGACGTCGCCACGAGCGTGTTGATTCTCATCGCCTACGCCATTCCGGGCTTCGTGCTGGCCATGCTGCTGATCATCCTGTTCTGCGGCGGCGAGTACCTGGACTGGTTTCCATTGCGTGGACTGACATCGGATGACTACGCCGCACTTGGCATCTGGGAGCGCCTAAAGGACCGGGTGTGGCATCTCGCCATGCCCGTCGCGGCGATGGCGGCCGGCAGTTTCGCGACCTTGACGATGCTGACCAAGAACTCCTTTCTCGATGAAATCGGCAAGCAGTACGTGCTCACCGCCAAGGCCAAGGGCCTGACCCCGCGCCGCGTTCTCTACGGGCACGTATTCCGCAACGCGATGCTGATCGTCATCGCGGGATTCCCGGCGGCCCTGCTCGGGATCCTCTTCACGGGCGTGATCTTGATCGAGGTGATCTTCTCGCTGAACGGCATCGGATTGCTGGGGTTCGAGGCCATCATGACGCGGGACTATCCCATCGTCTTCGGCACGTTGTTCATGTTCACGCTGCTCGGACTCGTGACGCAGTTGATTGCCGACATCACCTACACGCTGGTCGACCCCCGGATCGACTTCGAGACCCGGGGCACGTGAGCGTGACCTTCAGCCCGCTGACACGACGCCGTTGGGCCAATTTCCGGTCCAACAAGCGGGGCTACTGGTCACTGTGTCTCTTCCTCGGGCTGTTCACGGTAACGCTCTTCGCCGAACTCATCGCCAACGACAAGCCGTTGGTGATCCGATTCGAGGACCGGTTCTATTTCCCGTTGTTCGAGACCTACGCCGAGACCGAGTTCGGCGGCGTGTTCGAGGTCGAAGCGGACTACCGCGAACGCGTCGTCCAGGATCTCATCGCCGATGCGGGCGGGTGGATGATCTGGCCGCCCGTTCGGTTCAGCTACGACACCATCGACTACGACCTGCCCGGCGCGGCGCCGTATCCGCCGTCGAGGGAACACTGGCTGGGCACCGACACGGTCGGCAAGGACGTGTTGGCTTCGCTCATCTACGGCGTGCGCCTGTCGTTCCTGTTCGGCTTGGTGCTTACGCTTTTTTGTTCAATCATCGGCGTCTGCGTCGGTGGCATCCAGGGATACTTCGGCGGCCGGATCGATCTCTTCGGCCAGCGCTTCGTCGAGGTCTGGGCGGGTTTGCCGACACTCTTCATCCTGATCATCCTGGCGAGCATCGTCGAGTCGAACGTGTTCTGGCTGCTGGGTCTGTTGGTGGCATTCGGATGGATGTCGCTGGTCGGCGTGGTTCGCGCGGAATTCCTGCGGGCGAGGAACTTCGAGTACATCGGGGCGGCTCGGTCGCTAGGCGTCGGCGATGCGACCATCATGCGAAGACACGTCCTGCCCAATGCGATGGTGGCGACGATCACGTTCCTGCCGTTCATCCTGACGGGATCCATCACGGTGCTGACCTCCCTCGATTTCCTAGGCTTCGGGCTGCCTGCGGACTCGCCGTCGTTGGGCCGATTGCTGGCCCAGGGCCGCGCCAACAGCATCCACGCGCCCTGGCTCGGCCTGACGACGTTCCTGACCGTGGCCTCGATGTTGACGCTGCTCATCTTCGTCGGCGAAGCCGTTCGCGACGCCTTCGATCCGCGCAAGGATCCGGCGTCGGGCCCACAGCAACGCCATTTCTGACGGGGGCACTTTCGCGAGCGAGGCGCTTCGCGTTAGCTTGCCTGCTTCCATGTCGAGGGGAATTCAAATGAACGACGGCAACCACTACGGCTTCGCGCTGCCGGACGAGCTGATCATGCTGCGCGACCAGGTGCGCCGCTTCATGCGCGAAGAGGTCAAGCCCATCGAAGACCGGTTGCCCCACGACGCCACCGGCTGCCCCCCGGAGGACCGTGCCCGTTTGCGGGCCAAGGCCGAGGCGATGGGCATGACGCGGCTGACCGTTCCCGAGGAGTACGGCGGCAATCAGGTGAGTGCCCTGGCCCGGGCGATCGTCGCCGAGGAATCCGCCAAGTGTCGTTTGGGTGCCTATGCACCGGCGCTCGGCGCGTTCGCGGGGGGTCCGCCGGTCGTCATCTGGGGCGGAACGCCCGCGCAGATCGAGAAGTACGGCATGCCCTGCGTGGATGGCAAGAAGCGTGCGTTCGTCGCCATCACCGAGCCCACCGGCGGCTCGGATCCGCGCAACAACATCGAGACCCGGGCGGTGTTCGAAGGCGGCAAGTGGCGTCTAACGGGACGCAAGATGTGGATCACCGCCGCCAAGGGCGCGGACTACGGGATCATCTTCGCCCGCACCCGCGACGGCACGGCGGATGCGCCGCCGGAAATCACGGCGTTCATCGTGGAGCCAACCTTCCCAGGTATCGAGTTCAACGAAATCAAGGTGATACGGGCGTTATCTCCGTACGAAATCGTCCTCGACGGCTGCGAAGTACCCGAGGAGAACGTCCTCGGGGAGGTCGGCCGGGGTTTCGGTGTTGCCCAGAATTGGCTCGTGGATGCCCGCATCCCCTACGCCGCCGGCTGCATCGGCATCGCCCAGGAAGCCCTCGACATGGCCTGCGGCTGGGTCAAGCAGCGATCCGTACGTGGCGGGCGGCTGGCCGACAAGCAGGCCATCCAGTGGATGATCGCCGACTCCGAAGTGGAACTGCGCGCGGCGCGGTTCCTGATCTACGACGCCGCGTCGAAGGTGGATGCTGGCGAACCCGGCAAGGTCGATGCGTCAGTGTGCAAGCTCTATGGCACGGAAACGGCGGGCAGGGTCGTCGACCGGGCGATGCAGATGTTCGGCGGCATGGGCATGGCCAAGGAGATGCCGCTGGAGCGTTGGTATCGGGAGTTGAGGGTCAAACGGATCGGCGAAGGACCGTCCGAAGTGCACCGGGTGGTGATCGCCCGGGACAAGCTGCGCAGGACCGACGGGGGTATGTATTTCTCGTAGGGGCGACCCTATCGCGCCCGCCAGGGCGCGCGGTCGCCCGGCTGGCCTATAACGGGCCGTTCGTTGCAAGGACACGGGTGGTAAATCTCCGCGACGACCACCGTCACTAAGGATCTGTCGTACACCCCGCTGGACACGAGGTTGACTCGAGAACGTCAGCGGCGTATCTCGCATATGCGATACAGGAGGTGCCGATGGTCACGCAAAGCACAATGCTCCATGTCCGCATGGACAGCGAACTGAAGCGGGAGGCAATCCAAGCACTGGCGGCGATGGGACTCACGGCCTCTGAAGCCGTGCGCCTGCTGTTCCACCGCATCGCTGTCGATCAGGCCTTCCCCTTGGAGTTGAAGGTGCCAAACGCGGACACCAGGAGGGCCATGGCCGAGGTGGATGAGATGGTGAAGAACCGCCGAGCGCGATTCGCCAACGCGGACGAGATGCTTGCGGACCTTGAAAGAGCCGCCCGCCAGTGAGCGAACCAACCCGCCACGCCGTGTTGACTACGCTAGGGATTTCCTCAAAGACTGGGAACGGCTCACGCGCAGGGGGCGATACGACATGAACCGGCTGAAGGCGGTCATGCTCCAGCTCATCGCGAACGACGCCCCGCTCGGCCCCGACCGGAAGGACCACCCGTTGAAAGGCGTTTGGGCGAAATACCGCGAGTGCCACGTAGGCGGAGATTTCCTTCTCATCTATCGCATCGACGACACCGATGGTCCGGGCAGCACGGTGTATTTCACACGCGTCGGCACCCATGCCGAACTGTTCAGGTGACCGGTACCGGAAAGGTCGCTGATCGTATTCTCAGAGGCTATGGGACGCCAGGAAACATCCCCGGTTGTTTCGACGGGTCGCCGCACTCGGTGCCTTCGTAGAGCCCGATGTTGTCCATCTGCACATCGTAGGCGCTCTCCGCCAGGTCGAACGCCACCCGACCCCTCAGGTCGGTCTCGGCGATCGTGAAGGTGTGCTTGAACTGCTCGTAGGACGACGTTAGGTCGGCCCTGAACTGGCCGCCGCTGGTGTTCAGCCAGTTGTCCATGTTCGTGTCCATATAGGCCCGGATCGGCCGGGTCTGATCGTCGCCGAGCTGGTCGGACTTGGCCTCGTAGCACAGCGTGTAGGTCTGCCCGCCGACCACCGGTACGGCATGGCTGATCTGGGCATGCCAATTCGTGGAGGAGGCGCGGATCAGGCGGACGTTCACCTGGCGGCCCTGGTGGCTCCAGTTGACGTCACCGTCCCTGAGAATGCCGTCTACATTGACGAAGTTCCAGTTGTGGCGATCAAACCGGACCCGGTTGAACTCGCCGCCGCTGCTGATGAGGTTCCGGTTGCCCGCCGAGGGCATCGTCTCCAGATCTTCGTGGAAGAACATCATGTCGTTGCTGAACAACCCCTGCGGGTTCTGAATCTGCAGGAAGTGCAAGCCGCCGGGCGGCGCTTCGTCCAGGGTGACGATGGCGACGTCGCCGGAGCAGTGGGGCAGCCTACCGTGTTCGCACTCGACGTCGCCATCGACCCGCCGACCGTTCAAATGGAGCGACGCGCTTTCCTGGATATGCCTGGCGTTGATGCGCAGCTTCCTGTCTTCGTCGAGAAAGGCGAGGTGGACGTTTCGGGATTGCCGGTGGATCGGCGCTACGGGCCACAACGCGGGCTGCATGTGCTTGTCGATATTGGCACCGCTCCGACCGGTAAGCGTCAGCACTAGCTCGCCGTCAGCGGCCAACTGCACCAATTCGGAACGCTCGAACGACTCGCTCCCATCCTGGGTCCGGTAGACGCCGCCGCTGAATTCGACGGCCAAGCCCCTCGCTTCGTCGTCCGATAGCAGGACACCCTCTCCCTGCATGATGATCGCGCCTTCCTCGCCGGACCGTTCGAGGGCCTCCAGGAGTCGTGCGGTCAGCGGCATGTTTGCGCTGTCTTCGTTCAAGGTCACCTGACGACCGAAGCTCCCCGAGAACCCGGTGCTGTTCTGCAGGACCATTTGCCAGACCTCCGGCGATGCGCCGCCTAGATCCCAGATGTCCTCTTCTTCGTAGTAGAAGCGCTCGTTGAATTCGGATTGCGGCTCGGCACCGTTCTCGCGGAAGGCCAGGTACATCAGGTCGATGACGTTGGTCCGGGCCTGTGGGGTGATTTGGAAGCGGTCGTAGGCGCCCCGCCAGGTGGGTGCGTCCATGCCGGTGCCGGGCGTGTTGGGGGTGACCAGGAACGGCATCCGGTGGCAGTCGCCACAGGTCTGGGCGCCGGTGCCTTGGCCGGAGTCGATAATGAAACTGAACTCGAAGATGCCGTCCCGGCCCGTCTGCGTCAGTTCGTTGTCGAACGGTCGTTTCTGAGCGGGGGGGAAGGGCACGCTCAAGAGGTAGGTGGCCAGGGCGTCGCGGTCTGCCGCATCTAGTAGTCCCGCCTTGCCTTCGTCGTTGGTGTGCGGACAGCCGCCTGAACTCACGTCGCACATCGTCGTTGCCAGCGAGCCGTCCACGAGAAAGCGCGTGCAGGACTCCGGATCGTCCTCGCTGCAATTCGGATCCACCGGTGCGTCAATCGAGGCGGTGTTGATGCCGCCGTAGGGGTCGCCGGGGATGCCATCCCAATGGTAGGGCTGGGTATCACGCAGCCCCTTCGCGGGCATGGTCAGACGGGGCGGCACTTGGTCGATGCAACCCTCCTGTCCCTCGCAGGGCGGCGTCTGGAGAATCCAGATCAACTGGTCGGTGTGGTTGTCCGGGTGACACGACTCGCAGGAGAACGTGCCCGTCGTGGAGGCGTGGGCGTCGTTGAACGCCACGCGTCCCTGTTTGACGACGGGGTGGGTGGGGTCTTCGAGTGCGATGGTTTCGGTCACAGTGGGCACGTCCGGCGAGGACAGGTCAACGGCCGAGACGGAATTGGCCACGGCGTTCAGCACCCAGGCACCGATGGGTTTGCCCTCGGCATCCGAGACCAAGGCGACGCCTCGGGGAACGTTCTCGACGTCAACGCTTCCGAGCACGTCGCCCGTCTCGGCATCGACGGTGAAGAGCTTGTCGGTTCCCGCAGCCGTGACCACCAGCGTGGTGTCGTCGTTGCTGATCTGAATGCCGAACGGTGTCGCCAGGGCGTCGTCCGGCTCGGGATGATCCGGCGGTAGCGGTTCGAGATCGAAGCGGACCGGCTCATCGCAGCCCGAGTCGGCGCCGCAGTCGACGCGGGTGATCTGGTTCAGGAACGCGCGGTTTTCCATCTCGGCCATGCCGTGACCCCGGGTGCCGGCGAGACCGTTGGCCGTGTTGCGGGCGTCGGTCTGCGCGACGTAGGCCCGCCCGCTGCTGTCCACGGCGATGCCGTAGAGCAGTGTGCCGACGCCGTCCACGACGGTTAGGAGCTCGTCCGTCGTGGTGTCGAACACGAAGAGGTCCCGGTCGGGCACATCGGGGTCCTCGGTGATGTCGGCTTGGTAGCCGAGCGACAGCACATTGTTGGTGGTGAAGACGTGCTGGACGGCGTCGAAGGTGCAACCGTCCTCGCCGATCTCGCCCTCGAAGCATCCGGAGAGTTGGCTCTTATTGCCGGACTCGAAAGCAACGACATAGAGCCGGTCGCCGCGCACTGTGATCGCCCGGGGATCCTGGGCCCGGATCCCGAGACGTCTACCGACGCTCCGCGTTGCCACGTTAACTACCGCGATCTCGTTGGCGGGACCGAGTGCCACGTAGGCTTTCTCGTCGCCGGCGAAGGCGATGCCGACGGGTTCGTCGAAATCGGTGGACAGATGGACGGCATCGACGGCCTGGATGGTTGCGACGACGTTCTGGAACGTCGGGCTCGTGGAATCCGTGTCTATGACGCTCACGGTGTCCGAGACATGGTTGGCGACCCAGACCTCCAGGCCGTCCGGCCGCGGCACAACGCTGACGGGATCGATGCCCACGTTGATCCGGTTGACGATGGCATACGTTCGGGCATCGATGACGTCCACGGTGTCGCTCGGCGTGTTGGCCACGTAGACGAAGTCGCCGAGAGCCGCGATGGGTTTGGAGTGGGGGCTCGCGAACACGGGGTGGCCGATCCCGTCCGGGACGGGCGATCGAATGGCCTCCACGGGGCGGGTTGCACGACGTAGCTCGCCCTGGAGAAGGACCAGGAAGCGCTCGAGGCCGACGTATTGCTCGGAATCCTCTGCGAAACGCCTGCCGCCACCGTGGCCGGTAACGTTGGCGATCTTGTGCAGGACGTAGTCCCGGTCGACGTCACCGAGCAGGTTCTCGAACTGTGCAAGGTTCTTGGCGAGGTGATCCGGGTCTGTGTCGTCAACGAACACCAGCCGCGTGTGGCCGGATCTCCCGCCTTCGGTATGGCAACCGATGCAGACGCCCTGTACGACGGACTCGGAGACGGCCTCGACGAACACGTCCTCGGCCGTGTCCGGGAAGGTCGCGCCGCGGCCTGGCGCCGTCGACAGGTTGGTGAGATGGCCGGTCGGCGTCGCCAGCAGGCTCATGGCGATGATCGGCTGCTCCGATTCGACGACCAGTTGCCACTTGCCGCGCCCATCGCCGAGCCCTAAGTCCTCTAGCTCCTCGGCATCGAGCGATTGGCTCCCGCCGGGGGGCACGTCGATCTGCACCAGGTAGTCGGCATACTCGCCAGCATCGTCGATGCCGGTGATGTCCACGGCGGCGGTTTCGGCACCGGGATTGACGAGGCGCAGCCAGCTCAACTGGTTCGTGTTCGTGCCCGGGTTGAATACCGCTACCCGGTGCCGATTCTCTGCGGTCGGTGCCGTGTCGTGCATGGCGGTCAGGAATCCGTCCGGGGTGCGAACGTACGCCAAGACCTCGATGTCGAGATCGCTGGTGAGTTCCAGGCGCCAATCGCCCTCGCCAGGGCCGGTGCCGGCGAGACCTTTGGCCTCGTTGCCAGCCTCCAAGTCCTTCGAGTTGAAGTGGAGGGTCTCTTTGGCCTCGATGGCGAGGGTGAGAGGGTCGTACTCCGTCCCGTCGTCGTCAAAGGGCGCGATGGTCACTTCGCCAGCCGTGTCGCCGCGGTTGATCACCCGCACGAAACCCTGCGGTCCGCCCTCGATGTTGGGTGGAAACATCGGCACGGCATGGACGTCCGCGTCGTTTTTGGACGTGGTGGACAGATTGGTCAGATGGCCTGTCGGGCTCTGCAATAGACTCATTGCGTGAATCGGCTGATCGGCGCTGAGGTCAAGTTGCCATTTGCCCTTTCCGGTACCCATCTGGCCGGTCAAGCCGTCGCCACCGTTCTCCAATTGCGTGGCCGAATAGGTTTGCGCGGCACCCGCCGGTACGACGACCACGACATCACCTGATCGGGTGCCGTCGTCGTCGATGCCGTAGACCGTCACGGTGGCGTCGGTGTCCCCGGGGTTGATCAAGCGGAGGCGACTCACTTGGTCGACATTGCGACCCGGATTGAAGGTGGCCGCCCGGTACCCGTCGCCTGTTTCCGGCACCAGGTCGTGCATGGCGGTCAGGAAACCGTCTTGGGTGCGAATGTAGGCCAGCACCTCGACGTTGAGGTCGCTGGTTACGTCCAACCGCCAATCGCCTTCGCCGCTCCCCGTACTACCCGTCAAGCCCTTGTCAGGGTTGCCTTCCTCCAGGTCTCCCGAGTTGAAGTGGAGGGTCTCGCCACCGCCGATGGCCAGCGTCAGGGGGCCATGGACATTGCCGTCGTCGTCGATGGCGTCGATGCTGACTTCGCCGGATTCCTCCCCGTGGTTGATGACGCGCACGAAGCCTTGGCGAACCGAGTCCGACGCGGCGGGGAATAGCGGCACCAAGTGGTCTTCGGCATTCGCGGATACCAACGTCGACGCGGCGCCAAAGGCCATGCAGAGAGACATGCCGGCCCGGCGGCACCCTTGCCGGAGGGAAGTCCGTTTGCCTGTCCACGGCGTGGTGGTCGACGGGTCGCGGCTGATCATCATCTCCCTCCTTGCGACCTGTTCTGCAGGTCTCCGAGACGGGCGACCACGGGACTCCGGGAATCCTCCTATTGCCGTGGCATCAGACCCGTCCCACGCGATTCGTTGCGCGATGTCAACCCTTGATTATTTCCCGTTGGTGCGCGAATGCAACCCCGGCAGGAGGCGGCTTGGCCTCGTGCTCGGATGCTAGTCGACTGTTCCCCGAAAGAACCGGTCCGCCAACCCGAACGCATCGAGACCCACTTCGATCCCGATTAGCCGCCCCGGGATGTCATCCGCCGGCGGATGGATACCTCCCCAGATCCGCGACAGGCTGCACTGGTCGGACGCATCCCGGTAGCGCGCCCACTCGAGCCGCATGTCGACCGATGGGCCTTCCTCGAAGACGAGGAACTCGTTGCGGCGGATCTCGAAGCTGCTCTTTCCGCCGGGGAAGTACTCGTCGCCGGTGAACGCGGTCAGTATTTCCGCTGCGGCGCGGGAGTACGTGGAGTGCCCGGATACGTAGCCGGCGAACGGCGGAGTCACGAACGTCGGGCGCTGGTAGGGCCACCAGTTCTCCGCGAGGATCCAGCCGACCCCGGCGAGGTCGGTTTCCGGATCCTCGACGAAGCCGTGGCCGCGCCACGAGTAGAGTTTGACCTTGTCGACGTGTTCCCCGTCGTCGCCTGCGAGCGGATCGTCCTCGCCAACGAGTTCGACAAGGCCCGCCCTTAAGGGGATGCCGTCAACATGGTACGAGGGCGAGTCGGGATCGCTGCCCTGGCCGAGGTCCGCCATCCCGCGGATGGCGGAGACCGGACGGATGTAGTCGTAGTAGCCCTTGATGCCCCAGGCGGCCACTGCGGCGTCGTGCATGGCACCACCCAGGACGAAGTAGAGCTTCGCGTCCCACTCCAACTTGCCGAGTTCGCCCCCGCCACCCATGTAGCGGCGCTCGAGGGAGGGATGGTCGCTGACGTCGTTCGCGATGACGAACCAGTGGCCGGGTGGAGTCTCGGAGTCCGGGCCGTCGGCCCAGAACTCGGCCAGTACGCGGGCGTAGTCGCCACGCGGTACGACCTGTGCGTCGTAAGGCTCCCCGGTCGCCGGGTTGGTGTCGTAGCCGTCGCCCGGGTCGCCGCCCTCGTTGAAGTCGTAGAAGTTCGCGTAGTCCTCAAACTGCGTTGGGTAGTCCGCATCGTCGATGTTGCCGATGCTCGCCGGCGAGACGTCCATGGTGACGCCGTCTTCGGTCGACAGGTGTGATGCCCAGGCGGCGACTAGGGCGAAGTTCCACCTGTATTGACCCGCCAACGTACCGTCGTAGGTCGGCGGGGGCCCCGGGTCGTGGTAGACCTTGTACTGCCAACCGTCGCGCTGGTAGGTGACTACGTCCTCTTCCCGAAGTGCGAAGGGCACGACGCTGCCCCACTCCGGACCGATGAACTCGGGCTCGGAGTCGACCTGGTTGCCGGCTTGGTCGATGGCGACCTCGAGCTTGAGCGGTTGCCAGCGATTGCGGTCGACGATGTTCGGGTTACCCGGTTTCGAGGGTTCCAAGGCGGGGTTCACCGGCTCGTAGACCTGGTTGGCGTAGCCATTGGCCTCGTTGGCACCGTCCGCCAGACCGAACGAGATATAGCAGGCGGCGATGTGGTTGCCGAGGGCGGCTGGCGGATTGTCCCCTGCCGCGTACTCCGTTGACTCGAATTCGGGATCGAAACCCAGGTAGCCCATAAGCGCGTCGGCGTCGCGCTGGATCTGCTTGTTCCCCGGGGAATCCGCGAATCGATGCCGGACCAGCCGGTAGGCCGCATGGCTCATGGCTTCGCTTCGGGCGTTCTCGACCTGCGCGGGGGCCGGCAGCGAATCGAACGGGCACTCGGTCCCGATCCGTTCACGGCCAAGCAGCCATCGCGACTCGATCTCGGCGTAGGCCGCCCAGGCGTCGTACATCGCGGCGGCGACGTGGAACAGGTTTCGCGCATGTACCGTCGGTCGCGCGAAGTCGTTGCGGATGGACTGCAGCAGCACCTCGTTCCAACGCCGCGCGACCGAGACGTCCTGGTTGGGGCCGACCCCCGGGATGTAGTTCGCCGTGACGACCGCGTTGCCGGCGGGCATGGTGAAGGTGGTTTCGCGCGCGAAGCGGTCAGCGAACGTGCCGGCACGGCTGCTCCAGTGCGAGAAGAAGTAGCCCGCCTCGGGTTGGGCCGCCATCACGGTTACCTCGTCCCCGGGTTCGTAGAATCCGCTGCCGTCACCGGAGTCCACGATCAGTCGCCCTGCGACGGGTCCCCCCGTGGGGGAGATCGTGACGACTTGGTTGACGGCAACACCGGACATCGTCGTCTCCGACCCGTCCAGCCACTTCACGGTGACGTCCGCGGCATCCGCGTCGCCTAGTCCGAAATGCAGTTCGAGGGGATTCTGCGAGACGTAGTTGCTGCCGGCGCGCATCTCCTGGACCTGGGTGATCCCGTCTGCGGCAACCGTCACCCGCGCTCCCACTCCGAAACCGTCGAGGCTCACCCCGAGGTAGGCCGTCGAGAGCGTCGTGTCGTTGCGGTAGTAGCGCAACGAATTGTCGTCGTTGTTGGAAATCAGGATGTCGATGTCGCCGTCGCGGTCCCCATCGAAGCAGGTGACACCACGCCCCTGCCCGCGGTCGGTCAGCCCAGAGGCCTCGGCCTCGTCGACGAACGCGCCGTCGCCGGTCGCTCGGAACAGGCGAACGCGATCGTTCGCGTAGTTGTTGTCCTCCTCGTCGTTCTCCTCACGCCAGCCGTTGACGTGGAAGATGTCCTGGTGGCCGTCGTTGTCGAAGTCGGCGAAGCAGGCTGCCCAGCCCCAGCCCCCGTTGGCGACGCCGGCATCATCGGTGACGTCGGCGAACGCCCCGGTGCCGTCGTTGGCGTAGAGACGGTTGCCGTAGCCGATCAACTCGTCGGTGCCGGCGCGGGTCCGATAGATTGAGGTCACGAACCAGTCGAGGTCGCCGTCGTTGTCGTAGTCGACCACGGCCGCGCCCATTCCCGCCTGATCCTTGATGACTTCGCGGTCCGTTGTCAGGGTGAACCGGCCGTCGCCATCGTTGCTGAACACTTGGCTGGTGCGGAAGTCGGACGCCATCAGAAGGTCGAGGTCGCCGTCCGAGTCGATATCGGCAAAGTTCGGCGTGAACGAGTTGTCCCGCCGGAACGCGGGCGCGCGGATCTGCAGTTCCTCCGGATCCGACGAGTCGATCAGGGTCTCGGCGATGCGCGACTGGCGGCTGTAGCTCTCAAACGTCCAGTCGCCGTTGTTGCGCCACAGCGTCTCGGTGTCGTCCCGTTCGGCGTTTCCCCAGTGCGCCAGTGCCAGGTCCAGGTCGCCGTCCTCGTCGTAGTCGGCGAAGGCGGCGGAGAAGGTGTTCTGCGCGAAGATGGCCAGACCCGACGACGCCGTCACGTCGACGAACGTGCCGTCGCGGTTCTCCATGAGGTAGTACGGGTCGCCCTCGACCGCGCCGACGAAAAGGTCCAGATCGCCGTCGCCGTCGATGTCGGCGAAGGTTGGGCCGCTGCCCTTGTGAACTAGGTCGAGCCCGACATCGGCAGCGACATCGACAAAGGTCCCGTCGCCCTGGTTCTCGAACAGCCGGTTCGGCGCGACGTCGCCCCCGGCGACATAGACATCGATGTCGCCGTCCGCGTCGTAGTCCACGGCGGCGAGACCGCTCGCCATGTATTCCGGATCGCTGAGCGGTGAGTGGGTGTAGCCCCAGGGTCGGGTCAGGCCGACGGTGGCGGATTGTTCAGTGAAGCGCAGCGCGGGCTGGTCCGGACCCACGCCGGTAGGCGGGGGAGTCGGAGGCGGAGGCGCGGGGGGCGCGCTACCGCCGCCGCCACCGCCGCAAGCGGCCACGACGAGGAGCGGGGCCAGACAGGACGACGCAAGGGACCATTGCCCGAGAGTCGGAAGGTCAGACCTGGTGCACGGGCCCATGGCGTCGCCGGCCGGGTCGTGGATGGTGCGAGCCTTGGGCTGACGCCGTAGGGCTCCGCGTGGGCGACCGCGCCCCGTGGCGGGCGCGGTTCGGTCGCCCGGGCGGATCTACCTCAGGTTCCAGCGGAAGTCGAGCCCCACCGCCTGCGGCGGATCGAGGTACTGGTAGCTGCCGCGCAGGTCGCCAAGCCACGGGTTCTCGGCACCCGTGGTGAGGTCGCTGTAGCGGTCGCGGACGATGCGTTCGTCGCCCAGGTTCTTGGCCCAGAGCACGATAGCCCACCGGTCGTCGACATCACGGACGGTGGCCCGCGCGTTGATGATGTGGTAACTCGGCAAGGCGATGGTGTTGTCGGTGTTGAACCAGCGCTCGTCGAAACTCGACACATCCAAATGGAACGTCGCTGCGAGTTGGTCGTTGATCGGCAGGTCGTAGTCGAGGTTTGCGGTCACGCTCCAGGGCGACGAGAAGATCAGTTCCTTGCCCTCGTTCTGAAGCGCTTCGGTCAACTCGGTCTGCACGTAGGCGGTCACAATGGACCCCCGCAACCGTTCGGTCAACGCGGCGCTGACGTCGAGGTCGAAACCCCAGATCTCGGCAGCGCCCTCGTTGGCATTGAAACCGACGACGCTGCCGTTGGGCAGGGGTCGTTCGGAACGCTGGATCACGTCCTGCCAGTCCACCATGTAGACCGCCGTCTGTATTCCCGCCCGGCCGTCCATCAGCGTGAACTTCGTGCCGAGTTCGTAGTTGACCACGGTGTCGCCGTCGAAGAACACCACCGTGCGCAGCACCTCGGCGTTGGCGCGCCTTTCGGCGATCTCCGCCGGCGACAGCGAACCGGTCTGCTCGCCCGCCGACGCATCCCGCTCGAGGTTCCTGGCCGATAGCAGCACCCCCCGGTTCTGCCCGCCGGGCCGGTACCCCTCGGCGTAGCTGAAGTAGGCCATGAGGTCGCGGTTGCGGGGTCGCCAGGTGACCACGAAACGCGGGCTGATGACGTCGTTGTCCGTGGTGCCGTTCTGTTCGCCGACGTAGGTCCGGTAGTCTTCGAAGGAGTCCGGCCACTTCCAAGTGCCGAGATTGACGCTGTCCTGGTAGATCTTCTCGCCCTTGACGCCGATGAAGAAGTCTTGGGACAGCGATGCCACCCGGGCGCCGACCGTCAGTTCCAGTTCGTCGGTGAGGTCGTAGCTGATCTCGCCGAATACCGACGTCTCCTCGAAGTTCGTCTGGTGCGACGTCTCGGGCGAATTGAAGAAGAAGACCTCGTCGTAGATCTCGCGTCCGGCGCTCATGGAGTACAAGACGCCGCTCCAGGACCAGTCCTCCGACTCCTTGGCGTAGGCGCCGGCGGTCCAGCGGAGCTTCCCGGGCCGGTTCGAGATCAGCTTGACCTCGTAGGTTGCGCGCTGAACGTCGGTCCAGCCATCCCAGCCGTAGCTGTTCATGTTCATGGCGTCGAGCGGTACTGGGCAGTTCACCTCGGGATCGGCCACCACGAGCAGGCAGCGGCCACTGACGTTGGCGCCGAAGGCGGTTGCCCAGTCGATTGCCCGGACCATCGGTTCGGCGAGTTCCCGGAAGGTTAGGCTGTCCCGGTCGGTATCGGTCGCCGAGAACTCGATGTCCGCGAAGTTGAGCGTGGCGCCGAGGGTCACCCGCGTCACCCGGAAGTCGTCCCAGCCGTCGCCGTGGAGGCCGCGGAACGCCAGGGAATTGGTCACGTACGGGTCGTCCTCGATCAGGTCCGTATCGCCCCGATTGCCCGCGTTCGTGTACGCGGTGCCGTCTCCTTCCTGGGACACCCAGTAGCTTGCGATCTCGGCGGAGAAGCGCTCGCCGAAGTACTTGACCGCAAGCCGCCCGCCGGCGTTGGAGGTGGAGTTGATGTCCTTGTTGAGCCCCGTGCAGATCGCCCGCGCGATGGGGTAGCCGGTGTCGTTCACCTGTGGCGTGCAATCGGCCAACTGGTCGATGTAGCCGGCGCGGGAGGTGTCGAACAGAACGAGCCGCGCCGCCAGGCGATCCTCGATCAACGGCACGTTGATGAGTCCGTTGACATCGTGGGAACTGTCGTCCGCCCATTTCATCGAGTAGGTGCCGAAACGCAGTGCCGCGTCCCACTCGTTGGCGACCGGGGACTTGAAGATGTAGCGGACCGCACCGCCTTGGGCACTCTCGCCGAAGAGCGTCCCCTGGGGGCCTTTCAGGACCTCGACCCGGTCGATGTCGAACAGGTTGCCGGTGATCTGCCGGGCCGGTCCGAGCGCCGACGTCAGCGAGGCGCCATCCAGATAGACCGCGACCATCGCCCCAGCGGTGTCCCGCACGCTGTTGGTCTGCTGCGAGGTGACGCCACGGACCGTGTAGCGAGTCTGCGCCGCGCCTTCGCCGCCCATGTTGAGCCCGGAGACCAGGCGGAACACCTCGCCCATCTCCTGGGCGCCAATCTCCTCGATCACCGAGTCGGTGACCGCGCCGATGCCCATCGGCGTATCCATCAGCCTGGTTTCGCGGTGCGTCGCCGTCACGACGACCTCTTCGATATCGTCTTCGTCAGCTTCGTTTTCCTCTTCCGCCAACGCTGTCCCGGTGGTGGCAAACAGCAAACAAGCGAAAAGCCCCAATCGACGTTGAGTCTCCATTCAGTTCCCCTTTCTTTTTTTACTTCCGCATACGATCCTGGGGCCGCGTTCGACCGAGCGCGGGCCCAACTTCGTATCTTGCGCGAGCCCTATCCGTTGGTCAATACGACCTCGCTGGCGCTCGCTGGAGTTGGCCTCCCGTGGCGTCAAAGCGGTTACCGGGCGAAGACGAGGGCGTGTTCGAAGTCGAGGTCGACCGACGCCAGGATGCGTGCCTTCATCTGCCGGTAGGCCCACGGGTCCAGGCTGGCCAACTCGTTGAAGAACGGCTTCGCGACGAGGCGCAGATCGGAACCGGCGGGATAGACCCGGTGAACCAGGCCGCAGGCTTCGGCGGTTGGGCCGTCCATCGTTTCGCCCAGGTAGGAGATCGGCGTAACCACGGATTGGTTGACCAGTCGGGGCAGCTTGTACGACCAGCCTTCCGCCGCCCAGAGTGCCCGGTGGATGCGCGGATCGCCGTAGTTCACGTCCTCGGTGGCGAGTCGGAAGTCGCACGACAGGCTGTAGTCGTAGCCGGAACCCAGGGCGTGGCCGTGCAGCAGCACCACCGTCGGCTTGGGGCAGGCCCGAAATACGGCGGCGGATTCGAGCAGGAGCGCCGGGCCGGTGCCGAGGTCGAGGTCCACTCGTCGACCTCTCATGGGATCCTTGCCTTGAGGGGTGCCTGCCGTCAGGTCGTCCCCGGCACAGAACGCTCGGCCTTCGCCCGACAGGACGAGGACGCGCACGGAATCGTCGTCGCCAGCGGCCTCGACGGCGCCCTTGATGCGTACGTGCTGGTCGAGGTCCAGGGCGTTGAGCTTCTGCGGGCGGTTTAGGATCAGGTGGCGAACCGGTCCCTCGTCCCGGATGACCAACGCCGCCTCGTCGCTCATCGTCCCTTGAACTCCGGCGGCCGGCGCTCCCGCCAGGCCTTCATTCCCTCCAGTCGGTCCTCGATGACGTGGGTTTGGCGGACGCCGAGGGAATGCACCATGGCGGCATCGAAGGGCAGGTCGAGCTGCGGCAGCACCTGGAGCTTGTGGACCTCCCAGGCGCGCGTCGGTAGGTTCGCGATTTCCGCGGCGAGTTCGATTGCCCGGGCGTCGAACGACTCGACATCCACGACTTCGTGAACGAGTTGGATCCGTTTCGCCTCCTCGGCGGTAAGGATCTCGCCCAGCAGCAGCATCCGCATCGCCTGGGACTGGCCGATGAGCTTCGGCAGCAAGTAGGCGATGCCCGTCGCAGCAGCGCGGCCTTGGCGAATACGTGGATCGCCGATTCGCGCCGTCGCGGATGCCAGGCGGATGTCGCAGACGCAGGCCAGATCGAGCGCGAGCCCAAGCACCTCGCCGTGCATCAGCGCCAGCGTCGGTTTCATGAATGCCCGTAGCGTCCTGATCGCGTCCTGTTCCGGCAACGGACCGGGACCGTGGGATCCCTTCGGGTGCCGATGCGCGAGCCGCGCCGGCCACTCGCCCATATTCGTCCAGTCGTCGCCCCCACTGCAGCAGTCCAGCACCAGTGCGCGGGTGCTGGCGTCCGTGGCCGCCTCGTTCACCGCATCGCGCAGGGTCTCGAGCATGGCGAAGTCGATCAACCGCCCGCCAAAGCTGATCCTGGTCACCCCGCCAGCGCGCCGAATGTCGAGCATCCTTCTTCCCTTCGCCAGTGTCCGTGGGCATGATACGGGAGTCGCCCGATGTCGACGGAGGCCGAAATGCGTCGTTGCTTTGTTGTCGTACTCTTCGCGGTCTTGGCGGGTTGCGCGACGGCCAAGCGCGGATCGACGGAGACATTCGAGGTCCGCTCTTCTCCTTCCGGGGCGTCGGTTACGTCGACCAGCGGTTGGGAGTGCACCACGCCATGCAGCGTCAAGGTCGCCCGCCGCGGCGACTTCGTCGTAACCGTGCAGAAGGACGGCTACGTCACACAGACGTTCACCATCAAGTCAGTGCCGATCCAGGGTCAAAAGAAAGGGCTCAAGGACCGCGTCGTCGTCGGGGAAACCGAATACATCGGTCGCGTCACGGATTGGGCCAGCGGTGCCAACCGCGAGCACCAACCGAATCCACTAGAAGTCGAACTCGAACACGAATAACCTGCGCCGAAGGGGCGCCCCTTGTGGTCGCCCGCATCGAGCGATGTGTTGGAAGGCGCGGGACGGGACAACGCCGCCAGACGGCTCGACCGCGCCCGCTAAGGCGCGCACTCGCGGTCTGGCCCCAGCCCCCACCGCCCGAGGACTCTGCGCCATCAACGGCGCTGGCGCGCCGTTTCTGCGGCGCAGACTCCTCGGCCAGTCCCCTACGATGCGCGCAATGCGGCGATCCGGGCATCCAGCGGCGGATGCGAGGCGAACAGGGCCCTCAAGCCCCGCCGGACGCCGCTAGAGATGCCGAATGCGGCCATGGATTCCGGCATGGTGTCGGGCATCCCGCTCGACGCTTTCAGGCGTTCCAGCGCGGCGATCATGCTGTTGCGCCCGGCGAGTCGGGCACCCTGGGCGTCGGCCCGGAACTCGCGCTGCCGGGAGAACCACATCACGACGATGCTGGCGAGGATCCCGAGCACGATCTGGGCAACGATGGTGGTGACGAAGTAGCCGATGCCAATGCCGCCTTCGTTGCGTAGTACCACCCGGTCGACGGCGAACCCGATGACCCGGGCGAGAAACAGCACGAAGGTGTTCAGGACGCCCTGGATGAGTGTCAGCGTCAGCATGTCGCCGTTGGCGACGTGGCCGATTTCGTGGCCCAGCACGGCCTCGACTTCGTTTTCGCGCATGGAATCGAGGAGGCCGGTGCTGACCGCGACCAGCGCCTTGTCCCGGGAGGCGCCGGTGGCGAAGGCGTTGGGCTGGGGCGATGGGAATATCGCGACCTCGGGCATGGCGATTCCGGCGGCTGCCGACTGCCGGGCCACGGTGTCGAGGAGCCACCGTTCGCCGGCGTTGCGCGGGGCATCGATGACCTCGGCCCCGGTCGCCCGCTTGGCCATCCACTTGGAAAGCGCCAGCGAGACGAACGCAACGCCGAAACCGAACAGGGCGCAGAAGAGCAGCATGCCGCCCGGGTCGAAGCCGTTCGCCACCAACGCGTCGGTGATGCCAAGCAGGCTGAACGTGAGGCTGGCCACGGTCAGGATGGCGATGTTGGTCAGGACAAACAGTGCAACACGTTTCATGGTGCGGCCTCGTTAGCGACGTGTCTATTTGATTTTATGGCGTCGCTCGGTAGCGATCACAAGGGCATGGAGACCCGATAGACCCGATGCATCGACCGTTCGTGAGCCGGGCTACCCGCTAGAATAGGCATCATCTGCTGCATTGCGTTGATCCCGTGAAACCCTCCGAAAGGCAGCTATCGCGAGCGACGTGGCCCATCCGAAAGTACCACCTCGGGGAAGAGCCTCCTGCCGATTTGCGTGCCTCGACGACAGCGGAAGAGCGATTGATGATGATGTGGCCCCTAGCTCGCGATGCGTGGGCGGCGGCCGGTCGAACGATCCCCGACTACGAGCGTAGCGAAGCCCCGATCCACATTGTTCATGGTGCGGATCGGAACCCACTCGAAGGAGAGGGTGGCTAGGCGTAGAGGCTGAGTTCCAGCTAGTCGTTGGGTCGGCGGTCCAATTCCAACCGTGCGAGGGCCAGGTCATCGGGCGTATTGATGTTCAGGAAGCCGTCCTCCGGGAAAGCCACCTCCTCGACGCCACGGGCGACGAGCCAGCGGTGGACGGCGCGTCCACCGGTTCGGTAGAACTCGGCGAGCGCCGTGACCTGTCTTTCGTCGAGGAGCATGGCTAGGTTCTGCCGGTGTCCGCCGGCGGAGACAACGGCCGCCCCATGCTCGCGGCAGGAAGGCGCCAGGGCGTGAACAAGGTTCGAGGGGAGAAACGGCGTATCCGCCGGGGTGGTGAGCGTCCAGGGCGTATCCACCACCGCCAAAGCGGAGACGATTCCCGCAAGGGGCCCCTGGTCCGGCTCGTCGTCGACAACGACCGGGTAGCCGAATCCGGCGTATTGCGGACAATTCCGCCCAACGGACAGCACGATCGAGTCGACTTGGGGTTCAAGCCGCGCGATCACATGCGCAAGGAGCGACTTGCCGCCCAAGTCGGCCATGGGTTTTTCGATTCCACCGAGCCGCGTCGCGCGACCGCCGCAGAGGATGATGGCGGTGATGCCCGGCAGTACCGCTGATTCAGACAATGCGCTGCGGCGCGACATAGACGTTGAAGGTGTCTGCCTTCAGGAATCCAACCAGGGTGATCCCGAGTTCCTCGGCGAGTTCGACGGCTAGGCTCGACGGCGGGCCGACTGCGGCGACAAACGCGGCACGGGTCATGGCGGCTTTCTGGATCAACTCGAAGCTCGCACGGCCGGAGAGCAGGATGCCGAGACCCGCGAGCGGCCGAGGGTCCCCGAGGTAGGAGCCGATCAGCTTGTCCAAGGCATTGTGGCGTCCCACATCCTCCCGCAAACGGCGGATCCGCCCCTTGGCATCGAAACACCCCGATGCGTGGAGCCCACCGGTGCGGTCGAACTCGGTTTGGCTCGCCCGTAGTGCTTCGGGGAGTCGGTGGAGATCGCCGGCGGCGATCTCGAAGGCGTCGCGTTCCCCCTCGGGCAACTGGATGCGAACCGCGTTGAGCGATGCCTTGCCGCAGATTCCGCAGCTCGAGGACGTGAAGAAATGCCGCACGAGGTTCGCGGCATCGAAACGGACTCGATCGGCGAGGGTCACCTTGACCACGTTGTAGAGGCCCTTGTCGGGACTCGGTTGTCCGGCGTACTCGATACGGGCGATGTCGGCGTGGTCGCGAATCACCCCTTCGGTGTAGAGGAACCCGGTTGCCAGGTCGAAGTCGTCGCCCGGGGTGCGCATGGTGACGGAAATGCTCTGCTCGTTCGTTCCTTCCCCCGTTGCGAGCCCGAGCCGGATCTCCATCGGCTCCTCGACGGTTACCAAATCGGTTGTTTCATCGGTGTCGCGCCCATGAAAGGCCACGTCGACGCGCAGGCTCTGCGCCGGTGTCGGCGTTGATGGATCGGACTCGATTGTCGCCACGGGGGCGGACGGCTTAGCTGCCAGCCGCGGCCAACGCCTCGGCCTGGTTGCGGGCGCGTTCCGCGAAACGGTCCTGCCACTCGGAACGGTGGTTCGCGGGTCTGACTTCCACCGCCGTTACCTTGTATTCCGGGCAGTTCGTGGCCCAGTCCGACAACTCGGTGGTCACGACGTTGGTGCCGGTCTGAGGATGGTGGAAGGTGGTGTAGACGACACCGGGCGCTACCCGGGTGGTCACTATGGCGCGCAACGTGATCTCCCCGATGCGGCTGGTGACACAGACCCAATCGTCGGTTCGGACGCCGCGCGTTTCCGCGTCCGCCGGGTGGATCTCCAATACGTCTTCGTCGAGCCACTCCACGTTGTCCGTCCGCCGTGTCTGGGCACCCACGTTGTATTGGGTCAGGATCCGGCCCGTGGTCAACAGGAGCGGGAACTTGCGGTTGGCGCGTTCGGGCGTCGGCTGGTACTCGGTCAGGACGAAGAGGCCCTTGCCGCGCACGAACTGCTCTTCGTGCATCACGGGTGTGCCGGTGGGGGCTTGCTCGTTGCACGGCCACTGCACGCTGCCCTCGCGGTCCAGAAGGTCGAAGGTGACACCGGCGAAGATCGGCGTGAGTTCGGCGATCTCCGCAAGAATCTCCTCCACCGATGCGTAGTTCATCGGGTAGCCCATGGCGTTTGCCAATGCCTGTGTCGCCTCCCACTCCTGCATGCCGGCCTTGGACGGCATCACGGCGCGAACGCGGTTGATGCGCCGTTCGGCGTTGACGAAGGTGCCGTCCTTCTCGAGGAACGACGACCCGGGGAGGAAGACGTGGGCGAACTTGGCGGTCTCGTTCAGGAACAGGTCCTGGACGATGACGCACTCCATGGACCCGAGCGCCGCCTCCACGTGCTGCGTGTTCGGATCGGATTGGGCGATGTCCTCGCCCTGGATGTAGATGCCCTTGTAGGTTCCCGCGCAGGCCTCGTCCAGCATATTCGGGATCCGGTGACCGGCCTCGGCATCGAGTTCGACATTCCAGTGTGTGGCGAATTGGGCCCGGACGGCGTCGTCGGCCACCGGCCGGTAGCCCGAGAACTCGTGGGGGAACGAGCCGACGTCGCAGGAACCCTGGACGTTGTTCTGGCCGCGCAGCGGGTTCACGCCGACGCCGGGGCGACCGATATTGCCCGTGGCCATGGCGAGGTTGGCCATGGCCATGACCATGGTGGAACCCTGGCTGTGTTCGGTAACGCCGAGGCCGTAGTAGATCGCGGCGTTGCGGGCCGTCGCGTAGAGACGGGCGGCGGCGCGGATGTCGGCCGCCGGCACGCCGAGGGTGTCGGCGACGTTCTCCGGCGCATTCGCCGGATCCCGGGCGAACTCGAGCCAGTCCCGGAACGACTCGGTGTCGCAGCGGTCTTCGACGAAGCCGTGGTCGATCAGGTCCTCCGTGGCCACGACATGCGCGAATGCATTCATCAGCGGCACGTTGGTCCCGGGCTGTAGGGCCAGGTGGTAGGTCGCCTCGATGTGCGGCGTACGCACGAGATCGATCCGACGCGGGTCGCAGACGACAAGCCGTGCGCCTTCCCGCAGTCGCCGCTTCATCTGCGAGGCGAACACCGGATGCCCCTCGGTGGGATTCGCCCCGATGACGACGATGACGTCGGCATCCGCCACCGAGTCGAAGTCCTGTGTCCCGGCGGAAGTGCCGTAGGTCTGCCGGAGTCCGTAGCCGGTGGGGGAGTGGCACACCCGGGCGCAGGTGTCGACGTTGTTGTTGCCGAATGCCGCTCGGACCATCTTCTGCACCACCCAGACCTCCTCGTTGGTGCAGCGCGACGAGGTGATGCCGCCGATGGACGTGCGGCCGTACTTCTCCTGGAGGCCCTTCAATCGCTTTGCGGCGTAGTCGATGGCCTCGTCCCAGCCCACCTCCCGCCAGGGATCGTCGATGGTCTCGCGGATCATCGGCGTGGTGATCCGCTCCCGGTGATTGGCGTAGCCCCAGGCGAAGCGGCCCTTGACGCACGAGTGCCCGTGGTTCGCCTTGCCGTCCTTGTGGGGGACCATGCGCACGACCACGTCGCCCTTGACCTCGGCCCGGAACGAACAACCCACCCCGCAGTAGGCACAGGTCGTATCGACGCTGCGATCCGGTACGCCGTGATCGACGACCGACTTCTCGATCAAGGTGGCGGTAGGGCAGGCCTGCACGCAGGCACCGCAGGAGACGCATTCGGAATCGAAAAAGCTTTCGTCGCTGGTCGCCACCTTGGAACCAAAGCCGCGTCCGTCGATGGTCAGCGCGAAAGTGCCCTGGACCTCGTCGCAGGCGCGCACGCAGCGCGAACACACGATGCACTTCGACGGATCGAACTGGAAGTAGGGGTTGGAGGTATCGGTGACCGCATCCAGGTGGTTGGCGCCGTCGTCGTAGCGGACGTCCCGGAGACCCACGGTGCCGGCGACCGTCTCCAGTTCGCAGTCGCCGTTGGCGGGACAGGTCAGACAGTCCAACGGGTGGTCGGATATGTAGAGCTCCATCACCCCCCGACGTACCCGCGCGACCTGCTCGGTCTGGGTGCGGACCACCATTCCCTCCTGTACGGGCTCGGTACAGGAAGCGAGCAGGCCCCGGCGGCCCTGCACTTCCACCAGGCACACCCGGCAGGAACCGAACGCTTGAAGGTTGTCGGTGGCGCAGAGCTTGGGGATGTCGAGGCCCGCTTCCCGCGCGGCCCGCATGATGGAGGTGCCGGCAGCGACCCGAATCGGTGCGCCGTCGATGGTGACATCGACATATTCGACGCCGTTGGAAACAGCAACCGATGCACCGTTGCCGTTGCTGTCCAGGCGCCGCGCCGGCTCGGCGTAGCGCACCGCCGACGGGGTGCCGAAGTCGGGGACCGATATAGTCATCGCCGGAAGTCCTCCGGGAACCGCTTCATCGCGCTCAACACCGGGATGGGCGTCATGCCGCCCATCTGGCACAGGCTCGCAGTCTCCATCACCTCGCAAAGGCCTTCAATAATAGTCAATTTCTGCTCAACATCGCGACCTTCGATGATCCCGCTCATGGTCTCCTTGCCGCGCACCGAACCGAGCCGGCACGGCGTGCATTTGCCGCAGGACTCCACCTCGCAGAACTCGAAGGCGTAGTGGGCCTGCTGGGCCAGATCGACCGTGTCGTCGAATACCACGATGCCGCCATGGCCGATGCCGGCACCGAGCTCCGCAATGGCCTCGTAGGTGAGGGGCGTGTCGAATTCGTCGGGCGAGAGATAGGCGCCGAGCGGCCCGCCGATCTGGATCGTGCGGATCGGTCGACCGCTGCGCGTGCCGCCGCCGAAGCCGTTGACGACCTCGTCGATGGTGATGCCGAAGGGCACCTCGATGAGACCCCCGCGCAGGACGTTGCCGGCGAGTTGGAACGCCATGGTGCCGGTGGAGCGTCCGACGCCCATATCGGCATACCACGCACCGCCGTGCTTCATGATCGCGGGCACGGCGGCGAAGGAGATGACATTGTGAACGAGGGTCGGCGCCCCGAAAAGGCCGCTGACGGCGGGTACCGGCGGCTTGACCCGGATCTCGCCGCGTTTCCCCTCGAGGCTTTCGAGGAGGGAGGTTTCCTCGCCGCAGATGTAGGCGCCGGCCCCGATGAAGAGCTCAAGGTCGAAGGCCTTGCCGCTGCCTAGGATGTTGGTGCCGAGCAAGCCGTCGGCGTAGGCGTTGTCCAAGGCGGCTTGGAAGACGTCGGCGGCGATGGGGTATTCGGAACGCAGGTAGACGTACCCCTTCGTCGCGCCGGTGGCCAACCCGGCGATCGTCATCCCTTCAATCAGGCGGTAGGGGTCGCCCTCCATGAGAATCCGGTCCGCGAACGTGCCGGAGTCCCCCTCGTCGGCGTTGCAGACGATGTACTTCTGCTCGCCGGGCGTATCGAAAACGGTGCGCCACTTGATGTGGGCGGGGAATCCGGCCCCGCCGCGCCCCCGCAGGCCCGACGTCTCGATCTCGCCGATCAGCGACTTGGGATCGCGTCCCAGGCACTCCTCGACGACGGTGGTCTTCGGCAGTTCGAGCGGATGGGACGTGCCGGCGCGATCAAAGACCGCCCGGGTTTGTCGTTGCAGGTACTCGATCTCGGAAACCTCGCCCAGGCATTTCGCGTGTCGTTCGTGCTGTTGGAAGATGCCTGCAACGTCGCTGGCCGCTACATTGCCGAACGCGAGGCGAGCGCCGCCGTACTCGATTTCCATCGTCGGCTCTGCCCAGCACATTCCCCTCGATCCGTTGCGAATGATCGCAGCCCCCGTGTCCGCGACGGCGGCAGCGACGGCATCGGCGCCCGCGGCGACGGCTGCGGTATCCAGGGGCACGAAGGCGGTAGTCACGCCGGAATCTCCTCGGCTAGATCGCACAAATCGGCCCGGGCAAGCGGGCGTCCGTTGACCATCATCGAGGGTGCCTGGGCGCAGAGGCCCAGGCAGTAGACGGCGTCAAGCGACACGCCGTCCGACGGCTCGCCGAGCTTGACACCAAGGTGTGTTTCGACGCGCCTGGTCAGTTCCCGTGCGCCCACGGACTGGCAAGCCTCGGCTTGGCATACCCGCACCTGTACCGGTGGCTGGGGCCTCGTCTTGAGGTCGTGATAGAAGGACACGATGCCGCGCACCTCCGCACGGCTCAAGTTGAACACCTCGGCGACATCGTGCTCTTGGGTTCGGCTGACGAACCCGAAGCGCGCCACGATTTCACGAAGGGCAATAAGTACGCCGCCCACCCGGTCGCGGTGCTCCTGGGCGATCTCCCGTGCCACGGCGTCGCCCTTGGTCTCGATTTCGGCCATGAGTCGATGTTAGCAGCGTTGCAGCGAGCGCTACGAACCAGTGACGCGGTGCGTCGTTGGAGATGTCGCATCCGGCACGTGATGTACCGAAAACGGGTGAACTGCCGTGGCGTCACCGTTGGCCGTCGCGGCATCGATTCCTATGTTCTTGCCCGAACCAGCACTGCGGGCCTGGGGCTCGATGTTGTTCGCCGAACATGAGCTGAACGCCGAATCGCCGAGGAGATTGGTGCCGCCTACGGGGCTCTGCGCGGAGCCCCGTTTCTTTCGGTCATCCTCGTTGGCCGCTACAACGGCGAAGGAACCTCCAACTGCTCCATGACGCCGTTGAACCACTGGATCACTTCCGGATGGTACGGGATGCCGTTCGCGCGTCGGTCGATCTCGGCTTCGTGCTCGGGGAAGCCGGCGTATACGACCCGCGACTCGCCCGTCGCGGGTTTGCAGTCGAGGATCGAACGCAGGTAGGCATCCATGTCCGCCTTGAACACGTCGACGTCGCCGAACGCAGCGACGCTGTAGGCCATGAAGTAGTGTCCGGAGCCTTGGCGCCGGTGCGGGCCCGCGCCCGTTCCCGGCAGCGCCTTGCAGAGTATTTCGACGAGCATCGACAGGCCGAAGCCCTTGTGCGAGCCGATGTCCCGGGTTCCGCCCAGCGGAAGCATCAGGTAGCGGTCCGGCACGTCGACCTCGTCCATGACCGGCGCGCCCTCGGCGTCGGTGATCCAACCGGGGAGGACCTTGTTGCCGAGCCGCCGTAAGAGCTGGATCTTGTTGCCGGCGACGGAACTCATCGACGCGTCGAAGATGAACGGCGGCTCGTTCTTCGACGGGGCCGCAATGCCAAGGGGATTCAACCCCAGCAGGGGTTCGGCACCTTGGGTGGGCGCCACCTGCAGGCCGCCGGATGTCATGGACACGCCGACCATGTCGTATTCGAGGGCGAGGTGTGCATAGTAGGCCGCCGCGCCGTAGTGACCGCTGTTGAATGCCGTGACAACGCCGACGCCGTTGTCCTTGGCGCGCTCGCAGGCGAGCTGCATCAGTTCCTTGCCTTGCCCGAGGCCAAGGCCTCGATCGCCGTCCACCGAGACTGCGGCAGGGAAGTCCCGCACCCGTTTCATGGTCGGTGTCGGGTTGATATAGCCGCCCTTCAAGCCGGCGACATAGGCCCGCATCATGTTGCTGACGCCGTGGGAGTCGATGCCCCGCACGTCCGCGTAGATCAGCGGATCCGCGCACTTCGCGGCATCCGACTCGGTCATGCCCAGGGCGGTGAAGATGCTCTCCACGACTTGGCGCATGGTCGAATGGGGCACGCGCACCGCGATGTCCTCCGGAACCTTGAACCGTTCGAGCATCTGGGTCTTCCTCCTAGCGTGGGCGTCGGCTGGGCAAAGCGCGTAAGCATAGACAGAAAGCGAACCGATTGGGCACACGCGCCCGAATCCTCGCCGAGTGGAGGATGGAGCGGTTCCCGATCAAGCAAACAGCGACGTATACGTCACTGGCACGACGGATGCGGGGAAGGTAGTCCACTGCCAGTCTTCACCGGGTTGGTTCATCGATCGAACGGGTGGACGAGGCTGCGACCGTGGATCATCACGTTGTTAGCATAGTGCATTCGGTTGCGAAGGAGTCGGAGATGACGAAAGACCCAGGCGCGCCCGCCAAGCCGCTGTTCGCCATGTTGCCGCCGGTCAACGACGACATGCGCTCTTGGGCCGGGCGCCTCGCCCAAGATGCTCCCGGCTTCGATGTGACCGTGTTGGAGGACGATGCCGCCGTGCGGGAAGTCTTGGCGGACGTGGATGCCGCATATGGCTGGGTGTCGCCGACGATGCTCCCCTTGGCACAGAGCCTGCGCTGGTTGCAGAACCCGTTCGCCGGGCCGTTTCCCGGCTACTACTACCGGGAACTGGTCGATCATCTGGTGGTCGTAACCAATCCGCGGGGCATCTACTCGGACCACATCGCCCACCATATCCTCATGCTGATGCTGGCCTTGTCCCGGGGGCTGCCCTACTACATGGATGCGCAGCGGGCGGGACGTTGGGCGCCCCGCGCCCGCAAGCACGGCTACGTCAACATCGCAGGATCGACCGTGCTGATCAACGGGGTTGGCGGTATCGGGGCGGAGACGGCGCGGCTATGCGCGGCGCTCGGCGCCACGGTGGTCGGCATCGACCCGCGACCCGAACATGACTGTCCGGCGACGATCCGCGCGCCGACGGCCCTCGACGACCTGCTGCCGACGGCGGACTTCGTGGTCACCACCGCACCGCACACGCCGGAGACCGAATTCATGTGGAACGCCGATCGCTTTGCTCGAATGAAGCCGACGGCCTACTTCATCAACATCGGTCGCGGCATGACCGCCAGGCTCGACGACCTGACGGGGGCACTGGCCGGCGGCGAAATCGCGGGGGCCGGCCTCGACGTCTTCGAGATTGAACCGTTGCCCGCCGAACACGCCCTCTGGCGGATGGAAAACGTGCTGATCACGCCGCACGTGGCCGTGGCTGAAGCCGCGGACATCCCGGAACGGCGCTACGCCCTGCTTGTCGACAACGCGCGCCGCTTCCTGGCCGGCGAACCGTTGCGCAACGTGGTTGACAAAGCGCTCTGGTATTAGCGCCGCACGGCGACATTCGTCGCCGGTGCTGACACAATGAACCGAGGATCGTGGGGAGAACCAGGCATGAATGCGGCTAGATTCTCGGTATTGGCATTGGCGGTTTGCGGGCTGTCGGCCACCGCGGCGGAGAAGGACTGCGAGCCGTCCAAGTGGGGCGAGGCCGACGAGATCGGCAGCGCCAACCTGATCACGGCGGAGAGCGTGCTCGCGGCGTCGAAGCTCATCAAGACCGGCAAGACCTACAGCCTCGGCATCACCATCGACGCGACCACGCCGGCTTTCCCGCCCCGGGGGTTGGCGTTGCAGGTGGTCCAGCCCGGTCAGCAGCAGGGCAGGGCGGCGTTCCCCAACATGGCCTACAACGACGACCTGTTGCAGACGTGGCTCGGGATCGGCTCGCAGATCGATGGCCTCGGCCACTTGGGCGCACCCGGCGGCGTCTACTACAACTGCAACCGCGCCGAGGACTTCGCCGATATCACGGGACTCACCAAGCTCGGTATCGACAAGATTCCGCCCATCGTCGCCCGGGGCGTGGTGCTGGACATGGCAGGACATGCGGGCGTCGAGGTCATGCAGGCGGGCCAGTTCTTCACGGCGGCGGACGTCGAGGCCGTCGAGAAAAAACAAGGTACGCCGATCCGCGAAGGCGACGTGGTGCTGTTCCACACGGGCTGGACGGAAGGCATGCTCGCCACGGATCCCCAAGCGTGGGTAGCCGGGGAACCGGGCATGGCGGAGGATGTGGCCGACTATCTCGCGAGTCGCAACGTCGTCGCTGCCGGCGCCGATACTTGGGGACTGGACGTGGTGCCGCCGGAGCATCCCGAACGCCCGTTCCAGGGCCACGTGACGCTACTCATGGAGAACGGCATCTACATCCTGGAGGTGATGAACACCGGGCCGCTGGTCCGGGACGGTGCCTTCGAGTTCCTGTTCGTGCTGGGCCACGCCAAGATCAAGGGCGCTGTGCAGATGATCATCAACCCGGTCGCGATTCGGTGAGGCGTTCAACCGGGGAGCGCAAACCGTGATTTCCAAACGGGCTGCGCTCGTTTTCGCCGCAGTGGCCTTGATTGCCGGAATGCTGTTGAGCCTGGCGCTTCGACCGCCGGGCGGTGGCGGGACAGTCGTGGCGACGACCTCGGACGAGGGCGTTGTGGTGCGCATCCACTGGCGGGTGCCGTTGAGTGCGCCGCGCAGTCTGCCGGGCGCCGGCGAGACGCCCAGTTGGTTGGCTCTAGCGCTCGACCGCGCCAGCGGCGGCGGCGTGAGGATCGATCTCTACGATCCGGGAGAGATCGTTCCGGCGTTCGCGGTGACCGACGCCGTCCGCGACCGCAAGGTGCAGGCCGGGTATACGTGGCTCGGCTACGACCAGGGCAAGATTCCCTCGTCGGCGCTGTTCGGCGCGACGCCGTTCGGACTCGAGCCCTGGGCGTATATCGGCTGGTGGCACTTCGGCGGCGGCAGGGAACTCGCGGAGGGCATCTACGCCCGGCATAACATCAAGCCGCTCTTGTGCGGCATCTCGGGACCCGAGACGGCGGGTTGGTTCCGCACGCCCCTCAGTTCCACGGACGATCTCGCGGGGCTCAAGATTCGCTTCGCGGGCCTAGGGGGCAAGGTTATGCAGCGGGTCGGCGCGTCGGTGACGATGCTGCCGGCGGGCGAGATCTTCCAGGCACTCGATACCGGCGTCATCGACGCAACCGAGTTCGCGCAGCCGATCACCGACCAGGCGCTCGGTTTCTCCCGGATCGCCAAGTACAACTACTATCCAGGTTGGCATCAGCCGTTCAGCGCCACCCACTTCGTGGTCAACCTAGATGTGTGGGAGGGCTTGCCGCCGGCGGACCACGGACTCCTCGAGACGGTCTGCATGGGTTCGGTCGGGCGCAGCCTCGGACTGTCCGAGTACCAGCAGGCACCCGTCGTGGCGGGGTTCGAGGACCTCGGCGTATCGGCGAGCTATTTCCCGGAAGAGGTGCTGCGGATCCTGCAAAGCGCGGCACGGGAGGTGCTCGACGAGGAAGCGGCCGCGGATGCCGACTTCAAGGCGGTGCTCGATTCCCAGCGCGCCTACCAGGCCGTCTACCGCGAGTGGCGTCGCCTCGCCTACCTGCCGAAGGACTTCTGATCGTGTACGGGATCGATCTTCGGCTACCTCTGCGGGCCGCGCTGCATACCCGGCGAGGCGCCCTCGCCGACCTGCCGAAGGACTTCTGATCGTGTACGGGATCGATCTTCGGCTACCTCTGCGGGCCGTGCATACCCGGCGAGGCGCCCTGGCGTACCTGCCGAAGGGCTTCTGAGCTTGACCGGAGTCCAGCTACCGGAGACCCGCTTCTCCCGCGTGGTCGACCACGCCCTCACCGTGGTCGGTCGTGCGGCCAGTTGGCTTTGGGTCGTGCTGCTGGCCGTGATCGTGGTCAACGTCACCCTTCGCTACGTCTTCCAAGAGGGTCGTATCGAACTCGAGGAGTTGCAGTGGCACTTGAACGCGTTCGCGTTCCTGATCGCCATCGCCTACGCCTACCGGGTCGACGCCCACATCCGCATCGACCTGGTGTCGGTGAGACTCCAACCGCGCCTGCAGGTCTGGATCGAGTTCTACAGCACCCTCTTGCTGCTTCTGCCGTTCATCGCGGTGGTGCTGTGGTTCTCGTTCCCGTTCGTGGCCCATAGCTGGACCGCCTCGGAGGTCTCCTCGTCACCCGGCGGATTGCCGTTTCGCTGGTTGTTGAAGGGCGTGCTGCCGGTGGCGTTCCTGCTGCTGTTGATCGCGGTTGCTTCCCGCCTGACACGCCTTTGGGCCTACCTTACGGACGGGCCGCCATGACCGGTGCCGAAGTTCTCGCGCTCTTGATGATCGTTGCGTTTATCGGGCTGGTCTTCTCGGGCTACCCGATCGCCTGGGTGCTCGGCGGGCTCGCGGTCGTGTTCACGGCGTTCGCGATCGTCTTTCAGGTGGATTTCGCGATCCCGACGAACGTCGACTGGTTCTACACCTCGATGACCGTTGATCGCATCTGGGATGTCATGGAGAACTGGGTGCTGGTGGCGTTGCCCATGTTCATCTTCATGGGGGTGCTGCTCGACCGTTCCGGCATCGCACGCAGCCTGCTGACCGGCTTCGCGCGGCTTCTCGGCCCGGTGCGCGGCGGCCTCGCCATCACGGTGACCATCATCGGCGTCCTCCTCGCCGCGTCCACGGGAATCATCGGCGCATCGGTGGTGCTGCTCGGCCTGCTCGGGTTGCCGGCGATGCTGGAGAACGGCTACGACAAACGCCTGGCGTCCGGCACGGTGTGCGCCGTCGGCACGCTGGGCATCCTCATCCCGCCGAGCATCATGCTGGTGGTGATGGCCGACCGCATGTCCATGAGCGTCGGCGATCTCTTTCTCGGCGCGGTGTTTCCCGGCGTCCTTCTGGGGGGCTTGTACATCGTCTATCTGCTGGCCATCGGCTGGTTCAAACCGGGACATGCCCCGGCCGTCCCGGCGGAACCCATAACCTTGCGCGCGGCGTGGGAACTGACCTTGGCGGTGGTTCCGGCGGCACTGCTGATCTTGGCGGTACTCGGCAGCATTTTCTTCGGTCTGGCGACGCCGACGGAAGCCGCCGGCGTGGGTGCCGGCGGCGCGCTGCTGCTGGCTGCACTCGAGGGTTCCGTCAACCGCAAGATGATGGCGGAAGTCGTGGAGGAGACCTCCCGGACGTCGGCGTTCATCTTCGGTGCCATCATCGGTGCGGTCTGCTTCACGCTGGTGCTACGCGGCCTCGGGGGCGACGAACTGATCGAGCGAGCGCTGCTCGGCCTGCCGTTCGGACCGACCGGGATCGTCGTGTGCATCCTGATCGCCACGTTCATCCTCGGCTTCTTCCTCGACTGGCTGGAACTGACGCTCATCATCCTGCCGCTGATCGAACCCGTGGTACGCACATTGGGGTTCGATCCGGTGTGGTTCACGGTGATGTTCGCCGTCTGCCTGCAGACGAGTTTCCTGACGCCGCCAGTGGGTGGCGCGTTGTTCTACTTGAAGGGCATTGCGCCGGCGGGGGTCGATCTGCCGGTGATCTACCGCGGCGTGGTGCCGTTCATCGTCATCCAGCTAGTCGGACTCGCGATCATCTTCGGCTGGGAGGAACTCGCGACCTGGCTGCCGGCGCAGGCGTACGGGTTCCGTTGACTTGGCCGGCGTTGCCGGTAGATGTCGTTCAAGAAGCTCCTTCTGCGGTGACCGATGCCACGCGACTCGCATCCACCCGCGTCTCCGCCGTCTGCTCAGCAAGGAATCTCCACAGTACGCCCTCGGTCTCGAGCTTCGTGGGTGCCGGCCTTGTCGCGAGGAAGCTGGTCATGGTCGGCGGTGTACCCGCTACATACTCGTCCATGCCGCCCGAAAGATCCCAAAGCACGCCTTCCGCGACCAAGCCCCGTACGATCCACTCGACGTTCTCGCCGTCCAACGCATCGTGGCCGCCCATCATGCGCCGGTAGCACTTGGCGACGCACTCGTAGACCTGTCCGCTCTGCATGGGCTCGGTGCCGAGCCCTTCCTCGACCAGCGCCAAAGCGCCTGCGGCGAGCCCGGACTGGCGCAATCTTCGCCACCGCGCCCGGTACAGCTTGTCACGCTCGTCCTCAAAGCCTGCTCGCATTCGTTCGATCAGAGCCGGGTCGACACGGGTCGCCCCGCTTAGCTCGATCAGTTCGCCCCAGACCTGCACGAAAAAGGGAAATCCCATGCACTCGCGCTCAATGGTTTCCAACGCCTCATCGGTGACAGCCACCCCTTGTGCAAGGTTTTGCAGCGGCAGGGTGATCGCCTCTCTCACGGCCGCGTTGCTCAGCGGTCCCAGGCGCTTCTCCACGAGTGGCTCGTCGAAGGTCGTCTTCCACGCGCTCCTTTTCCAGTCCAGTACGGGCGTTCCCGCCAGTAGCAGGAAGACATTCTTCCGACCCTCCCGTTGTACCGCGTTGGTGAGCACATGGGCAACGCCCGCATCCATTTCGTGCGCTTCGTCCGCGACGATCAGCAGTCCTCGCTCCTTGGCCCTTGCGGCCAGCGCGTGCTCAACTGAAGGCGCGTCCTTGGGGTGCGCTTCCACACCGAAACCCGCTGCCCGGATGCCGCGCACTCGGTCAAGCGGCCCGGGTGCAACCAACGTCTCCGCCAGCTCCGACTTGGTGGCGACGTTCGCACCGGCCATGGTGACAGTCGGCATTCCCGCCTTTGCCGCCATCTCCTCCGCAATCGTACAGAGAACGGTCTTGCCGACACCACGCGGCCCGAGAAGCAGCAACGGCCTGGTGCCCCCCTCGTCGCCATCCCCGGCTGCCCGGATGCCCAGAGCCAGAAGCGCTTCGACATCGGCCCTGCCGGCGACCACGTCCGGCACCCTTCCCGCACCTGGCGTGAACAACGCGCCTTTTCTGCCCACCACGTGCCGTCCTTCGTATCAGCCGATTCTTCCGAAGCAGCGGAACCTTGCGCCAATCGGTCTACCCCTGCAACCGCCTTTTCTGCCGGTACGGCTCGGATCCTTCGGCAGAGGCGTACATCACGGTGAACCAGACCGGGTCGACCGCCAAACGAGGCGCGTCGTTCTACTTTGCAGGGCATTGCGTCGGTCTGCCGATGATCTACTGGGGCATGGTGCCGTTGATCGTCATCCGGCTAGTCAGACTCGCGATCATCTTTGGCTGGCAGGGACTCGCGACTTGGCTCCCGGCGCAGGCGTACGAATTCCGGTGGGCGTAAGGCCCCAACGTCCAACTCGTCAACGAGTTGATCGAGCTTCAGTGGGTCGACCCCCTTTCGGAACCCCCGCCGGGCAGACCTGACCTTGAACGGGGATTGATCGGCAAGCGGGTCGCTACACATTCGCTAAGTACCCCTCCAGTCGTTGGCCCGGGATTGTACGGTCCAGGTTCCGTCGCCGCCGTACTCGGCGATATCCGACAACGCTACGGCGGGCGTTCCGCCGGTGCCGCGGGGCATGCCGCCGGTCGGCAGCAGCGGCAGGTTGTACTTCTCCCACCAGGCGGGTTCGTCCACGATGTCGCCTGCCACCGGGTGCCGGCCCAGGTTCCATTCCCGAAACATGTCGTCGAAGGGTTCCGAACGCGCGAGCACGAATTCGTTGGAATCCATGATCCACTGGTTGGTGACCTCCCGGTGGCCGTCTGCCGGGTCGTCTTCGGACTCCTCGGAGAAGCGGAACACGCCGTCCATGTCGCAGTTGATCCGGGGTCCGCCGTTCTTGCCGGCTGCGGTCCAGCGCATGTGGCTGCGCTCGCGCACCTTGTTGAAGTCCTGCACCGCCGCCATGCGAATCCGATCGGTCTCGTGGATGCCAGCGGAGTGCACGATCCAGCCGTGGCAGAAGATAACATCACCGGCTTTACCCGTTAATTCAAGAGGTTGGACATTTGTTTTGATGTGGTCAATCACCTCGGCCGACTGTTCCGTCGCCACCCAGTTGAGGGCTTGGGCGGACGTCGGATAGAGCAGCTGTGGCGAGGTCGGATAGATCGTGAATCCGCCCGAGTTGGGCGGCACGTCCTCCAGGTAGGTGACCGCCGACAGCTCCGTCATGCTCTGATCCATGTGCGGACCGAGTCTCGACGCGGGTGCCTCGGGATCTCGCGGAAACACCGCGTAGATGCCGCGGTTGCGTCGAGGCCGTTTGACGGGGCCGCCTAGCAGGGCTTCCAGCATGTAGAGCATGCGCGGATGCGCGGAGGTGGCGGCAACGAACGCCGGGTCGTGGCCGATGCCGTGCCAACGCCAGACGTCGTTGCTCCTGTCCCGCGTCAGCTTGTACGGGAGACGTCCAACGCGTTCGCCGACGGTTGCGCCGGGACGCTCGTCCTCCGGCGACGGCCAGGCGCCGGCGCCCATCCAGTTGTCGGCGAGGCCCCAGCGGTTATCCGTGGGCCAGTGTTCGCCGGGAGCGCTCCAACCACCTTGATCCCGTGACAGGCCGGCGGCGGTCACCGGCGGCTGGCGCCACCAGAGATCGATGAACGGTTTGAATGTGCTCCTCGGAATCAGCCCGCGCTTGACGACGAATCCCTGGGTCTTGAACTGCTCGATCTCGGCGCGACTCAAACCCAATCGGTCGGCACCGGGCGGGTCGAGGTCGGGCGTGATCGGCACCGGCCGCAGCGCGGGTGGCGACTTGGTCGACAGAGCCATCTCCGGATCTTTCGGCGGCGGTGCCTGTTCGACCATCGGAACCTCCCCGTCTACTTCATCCGATAGCGGATGGGCAGGCTTTTGAGACCGCCGACGAAGGTGGACCGGGTGTACGCGGGCTCGCCGTTCAATTCGAGGTGGTCGACGCGATCGAGCAGTTCCCGATACAGCGCCGCCAACTCCATCCTCGCCAAGTGCTGGCCAAGGCAGACGTGGGGTCCGTAGCCGAACGCCAGGTGGTTGGCGCGTCGGTCCACGCGGAAGGAGAACGGTTCTTCGAACACGGCCTCGTCGCGGTTCGCGGATACGTACCAGAGCGCGCAGGCCTGGCCCTTGGCTACGTCGACGTCGCCGACGCGGCAATCGTCCGTGGCCGTGCGCATGAACTGCCGGACCGGGGTTACCCAACGGATGATCTCGTCGATCGCGGATCCCATGTAGCGATCCGGATTTCCACCCAGCTTGGCCAACTCCACGGGATTCTCGATGAGCGCCAGCAGTCCGCCGGCCGCCGAGGAACTCGTGGTGTCGTGGCCGGCGGTGGCGATGATGATGTAGTAGCCGTTGGTTTCGAGTTCGGGCACGGGCTCGCCGTCGATGCGGGCGTTCGCGATCAGGCTCGCGACGTCGTCCGTCGGCTCGGCGCGGCGGTCGGCAGTCAAAGCGCGGAAGTACGCCTCGAAGTCCGCCACGACGTCCATCAGCGACTCGGGTTCGAAGGAGCGTTGGACATCCGGATCGGCGCTTCCGAAGAGCTCCTGGGTCAGCTTCAGCATCTGCGGCTCGTCCTCGTCGGGAACGCCGAGGATCGACATGATCACCCGCAGCGGGTACCACATCGCCACATCCTTGACGAAGTCGCACTCGCCGCCGAGATCCGCCAGGCGGTTCACGTACTGCGTGGCCAACTCCTTGATCCGGCCCTCGAGCCTCTTCAGGTTGGATCCCATGAACCAGCGTTGGGTGAGCGCTCGATAACGCGTGTGGTCCGGATCGTCCATGGTCACCAGCGAACGGACGAGGTGGCGTCGTCCGGCGAGGTAGCGTGTCATGGCCTCCAGGATCTTCCCGGAGAGGATGGGCCGCGGATCGTTGATGAACAGCTTCTTGTCGCTCTCGATGGCCTTGATGTCGGCATGCCGCGTGACCGAGAAGAACGGATCGAAACCGTTGGGGGACATCCATCGAACGGGGTCGTTGTCGCGCAGCCAGGCGAACTGGGCGTGTACCCAGGCTTCGTCCGCCCAGCGCTTCGTATCGACGAGGGCGTCGTCGAGTTCTCTCGATTCGGTGACGACGTCAAGCGTCATGGGGCACCTCCATTGGCGGTAGCCGGCCGGATCCGTAATCGGGGCTGACAGGAAACGTGAGCCGTACCGGGTATCGGCCTCCTTGTTTGGCGCGCTCCCGCTCGACGGTCTCCTGCATGCCGTCCCACTCCGACCACATGTCGCATAGGTGATCGATGGTCATCTGGTACGGGTTGTAGCTGTCGTAGTCGAACTCGACCGCCGACGCGTCCGCAAGGCGGTCGTTCTGGTCGCGGGTTCCGTGAAGCCAACGCGGATCCCCCTCGTAGGGATTGTTGGCACGAAACCGGCGCACCCGGAAGAAGGCACCGTACCGCGTGTGGCGGGAATGGTTGGCGGTGCCGGCGTGGGGCAGGCCGTGCAGGGCGACGAACGCGTCGCCCTCTTCGAGCACCACCGGCGTGATCCAGGTATAGGGTTTGCCGCGACTGTCGCGCCAACCTTCGATGTCGACGAAACCGCCGTGGCGGGCCTGCGGCGGCTGCAGCAGCGGGGCGGGCATTCCCATCCTTGGGGTGCCGTTTGCCACGGATGCGGGGTCCACGCGCGGCCAGCCCGGACCCTCGTAGCCTATGGGGCCACCGGCGTCGCGCTGCATCCGGAAGAACTGCTCCATGTCGTGGTGGAAGCCACGTCGCACACCGGTTTGCCCGCAGCCCGCCTGGGTCTGATCACTGAACGCGATCCCTACGAACGCCGTGAAGGTCCCGAGCGTAAGCGTTCGCTCCGGATCCATGTAGAACGGCGTCCCCATCGGGTTCTGGACAGTGTGGTCGAGGTGACTCATGTAGCGGTGCATCGCCTCCGGGTCGTGCGGATCCTTGCCGAGCGCCACGATGTCGTCGACGCTCTGGGGGTAGTACTGCGGCGGCGGGGCCATCATGCCGTCGATATGACCCATCTCGCCCTGGTCGCCGCCAACGAATCCGCTGTCGTCGGCGCCGGGCGTGTTGTGGGCATCGCAGGCGATGATCGGCGAGAACGGCCCGATGAGCTCCCTCAAGGCACCCCCTAACCGGCTGCCCTCGAACATGTTCACGAACCCCTGCTGGCACGCCGGCGTGGTCGCGAAGAACTGGAACCCCCGCTGGAAGTCGGTGGTGCCGCCGCTGGCACGCAAACCCTCTACCCGCTCGCGCGCGTCGCGGGTCAATTCCAGGGGCACCGCCTGTTTGATGACCAGGAATCCATCGCGGTAGAACCGGGTCTTCTGCGCCTCGGTGATTTCGAGTCTGGGGCCGGTAGGCGAGGGCAGTGGTTTCGCATTGATTCCGGCGCGGACCTCCGGGAAGTGCTCGTAGTTCGGCGGCGGGCCGTTCGTCGCCATCTCCCAACTTGCGGTTGCCGCGCCGGCGTGGTTTGTCTCGACGTTTTGGTTCATGGGTGTCTCTGCCTCGTCAATCTATGACGACTACCCATCCATCGTCCAGCAAAGGAACCGACGCGAACACAGGTCTCCCATCCGGGCGGGAAGCCGCGTAGCGGGCGAAGAGGCAGGCTTGGCCGGCCGCTGCGGATTCGACACTTGCCCAGTCGATTCCCGCCAAGGGCACCTTGACGCGCCCGGACCAGTGCGGAGCCGCCCCCTCGATGCATTCCCCAACGCAGACATAGAAGAATCGCGCGCCACCCGGTCCCTGAACGAACGGGCCGAAGAAATCGGGCTCGGATCCGGTCTTGGCCTTGCGGACCGTGACGTCTAGATCGAATACGACCGGATCGTCGTCGCCTTCAAGAACTTCCTCGTAGTCGAGGCGCTCGCTCCTTGAACCTTTGCCGCGCTGCAGGCAGAAAGCGTAGCCCTCGGGAGGATCGACCAGTTCGATTCGAAGCGCTAGGGCGACGTCGGTCACGCCAATTCTCCACCGAAACCGATCCGGCCCTCGGCCGGTGGCGCATATAGCACGTGCACGTTCTCGCGTCGTCGGTTGAGGGTTCGGGCGACGATCTCGGCAACGGCCGCCATCTCCCGACGACGTTCGGCTCTATCCGGTAGTCTAAGCCTCTGAACGTTCACGAAAGTTGGTCGATACTCACCGGCGGCAACCTGATTCTCGGCGTATCCAGCCGGGTCGGTCGAACGCAGCTTGACCCAGGTGCCGCCCGGCTCGCTGCCGAACAGATCCCCCAGCTCATCCACAAGGGCTTGAAGTTGGCCCCGGCCTTCCTCGGGATCACCGGCCACGAGTTCGATGTCGACTATCGGCATTTCCTGTGGTTCCAATCACCGGATCTCGATCTGCACTTCGGTGATGTGCTGCTGTGTCTGGTGGTCGAAGGCATGGTAGAGCTCGCGGTAGAGGCGTTGGGTGTAGACGAGGCCCTTCTCCTCGGCGCGTTCCTCCCAGCGAAGCTTTTGCCAGCCGCTGTTGGGCTCGTGCGGGAAGGGACCCTCGTAGATCAGGCTCGCGAACGTCATCGCCGGGTAGCGCTTGAGCTCGAATCCGCTCGCCGGGTCGATCTCGGTACCGTCTTCCACGACGACGCCGACGTCGAACACCATGGGTCCCTGGGCACTGTCGATCCAGTTGTAGAGGTAGACCTCGGTCGGCGTGTCGTCCCTTGGTTTCACGTCGGCGGTTCTCACGAAGTTCCACAGGTTCGCGGTGTCCATGTAGGGAAGCATCTCTTCGCCGAGGTTGATCGGTTGTCCACTGGACTGGACGAGGAAAGTGGTTGCCGGGTACTCCTTGACACCGACATCGTAGATCGCAAAATGCTCGCCCTGTTCAACGGGTTCGAGCAGGCCGCCGCGAACCGCGGAGACGATGCGAGCCGTTTCCATGCCGCTCGTTTGCACGGCGCCGGTGTCCGGTTGTTCGCAACCCGCCAGCAAGGCGAATACCGTCGCGACGAGACCGTACGCTCGACCCGTGTGGTCGCCCGCTCGGCGCTTGTGGCTGCCTGTGCCGCCCAACCGATGCGGTTCTGCGCGGGATGATGGGGGAGGGCGCGCGCGCCGAGCGCGATGGCCTCGCCGCAACGATGTTGGGGAACCTGTCATGGTTGATAGGTTGACAGATGCGACCGTATTGCGCGACGTTGGGGCTCAGTCTTGCGGCCTGATGCCCTTCCCATCGCACGATGCGCCCCGAACCAGCCCCGACGAACACCACCGAGCAGCGCGTCGATCTCGTGCTGGCCCGAGTGCTCTCAAAGGCGGCCAGCGTGCCGCCGAGACTCGCGGATGCCATGCGCTATGCGGTTCTCGGCGGCGGCAAGCGCATCCGCCCGCGATTGGTCTATGCCTCGGGGCGGCTGGCGGGCGCGCCGATCGAGGTGCTGGACCACGCTGCCGCGGCTGTCGAGCTGATCCACGCCTACTCGCTCATCCACGACGACCTGCCGGCAATGGACGACGACGACCTCCGCCGGGGTCGCCCCACGGTCCACGTGGCGTTCGACGAGGCCACGGCGATACTCGCTGGCGATGCCCTGCAAGCGCTCGCGTTCGAGTCGGCATGCGCCGACGGCGTCGAGGCTGCCGTTTCCTTGCGGTGGGTTCGGCTCCTCGCCCGGGCCGCAGGCGCCGGCGGCATGGTCGGCGGCCAGGTCCTCGATCTCGAGGGCGAGACCCGGCGTTTGAGTGCCGACGAACTTGAACAATTACATCGCAAGAAGACCGGCGCCCTGTTGCACGCTTCGGTGGCCATGGGTGCCGCGGCAGGGAACTTGCCGGGCGGGAAGGCCGACGCCCTTGATCGATTCGGCACGGAGATCGGTCTCGCGTTTCAGATCCACGACGACGTGCTCGACGCGACGATTGCGACCGAAGCCCTGGGCAAGCGCCAAGGTGCGGACGCTGACCGCGGCAAGTCGACCTATGTGACGGTCCTCGGGCTCGAAACCGCACGCAAGGAAGCCGATCGCCGAATGGCCAGCGCGCTCGATGAGTTGGCGTGCTTCGGAACCGAGGCGGCCGAGCTTGTCGAACTCGCGAAGTTCATCGTTTCGCGGCGTCGGTAGCCTGCCAATTTCAAACTGAGACATCGCCAAGGGTTTGATTTCCCGACCGTAACCGGCCATGGTGAAGACCGGTGTGGTCTTTGCGTATAGGAACCCCGATGGCTGCTATCGCGGATCCCTTGACGTACCAGTCCGAGGCTTTGCCGGGCGTCTCCCGGACCTTCGCGCTGACGATTCCCCAGCTTCCCGAGCCGCTGCGCCACGCTGTCGGCAACAACTACCTGCTGTGTCGAATCGCCGACACCGTCGAAGACGAACCCACGCTGTCCGTCGAAGAGAAGGGCATCTACCTCGATCGGTTCGTCGGCGTCGTCGAGGGGCGTTCATCCGCTCGGTCGTTCGCAAGGGACCTCCATCCACGGTTGTCCGAAGGCACGATCGAGGCGGAACGAAATCTCGTCGCCAATGTCGATACGGTCGTCGGCATCACCCACGACCTTCGGCCCGCGCAACGGCGCGCGATCGAGCGCTGCATCCGCATCATGGCGCCGGGAATGGCGGAGTTTCAGTCCGAGTTGACGGTGCGCGGGCTCCAGGACATGCGCCAACTGGACCGCTATTGCTACCATGTCGCCGGCGTGGTCGGCGAGACAATCACGGAACTGCTGTGCGACTACTCACCCGTCATAAGGGGTCGACGAGACCAGCTGTTCGGGTTGTCCCGTTCGTTCGGCCAGGGACTGCAGATGGTGAACATACTCAAGGACTTCTGGGAAGACCGGGAGCGCGGGGCTTGCTGGCTGCCGCGGGACGTATTCGCGGACGCGGGCGTGGACCTGTCCAAGGTCCGGGCGGGACAGACCGGCGCTCGGTTCGTCTTCGCCTTGTGCCGGCTGATCGAAGTGGCGGTGCGGCACCTGAGTTCCGCCTACCGGTACACGATGCTGATTCCCGCCCGGGAAGCCGGCATCCGCCGTTTTCTGCTATGGGCTCTCGGCATGGCCGTGCAGACCCTTCGCCGGATCCGCGAGAATCCCACGTTCAGCGGCGGCGAGGAGGTCAAGATCTCGCGCAACGAGGTACGTGCCATCGTCTTGGCGACCAGTGCGCTCGTGCGTTCCGACCGGGCCCTGCGTTGGCTCTTCGAGAGCGCCATCGATCGAATACCGCGTCCGGCCAGCGCCACGTGACGCCCACCGACTTCGTCGCCGAGACAACTTGCCGAAGCCGGCGATCACCCCGGCAAGGCGTGCGGTCGGCAGCGGCGTTTCTGATCGCCACACTTGCCGTCTTCGCCGCGCACGCGGAACCATCGATCGATGCGGCGCGCACTGCCTTCGACGAGGGGCGGTACCTCGAGGCCGCCGATATGGCGGAATCGCTGGGCACGTCGGAAGGCTACGCATTGGCGGCCGACGCGTTGTCGGTGCACGGGCACTACATTGCCGCAGATGCCGACAAGCAACCGCTTCTACAACGAGCCCGCAGCTTGGCGGACCAGGCCGTGGCACTCGACGAAACGAGCGCCGAGGCCCGGTTCCAGGTCGCCCACGCCATGGGACGCTATGCGCAGAGCATCGGGCCGACCAAGGCCCTGCGACAGGGCTTTGTCGGTGGGTCGCGCGAGGCGATTGAGGCCGTCCTCGAGATCGATCCCGACATGGCCGAGGCCCGGTTGAGCTTGGCGTCCTGGCACGCGGACGTCGTGGACGGCTTCGGCCGGATGCTCGGCAGAATGACCTACGGCGCAACCGTGAAGGCCGCGATGGAAAACTACGAGCGGACCCTCGAGCTCGCCCCGGATGAGAAGGTTGCCTACGTCGAGTTCGCTCGCGGGTTAGCGGCAATCGGCGGCCGCAAGGACCGTGCCCGCGTCCGGGAGCTGCTCAACCAGGCGCTCGAGCTACCGGTGCGCAACGACTTCGACCGAATCATCCACGAACGCGCCACGGCGCAACTGGAGAGCCTCGACGCGCCGTAGCGCCCCAAAGCCGTCCCCGGCGCTTCGCTTCGCTGTGCGCCGGGGTTCGCCTCCGGCCCAGCCACGCCGACCTACCCATGGAACAATCGCCACGGTCGCAGGCTCCCTTTGGCGTTTGTTCCATGCAAGGGGCCTGGGGCGGCGTTTGTCCCGCCCGATGCCGAGACGACCGGGATTCCCTAGAAACTGTAGACGATCCCCACTTCGAGGAAACTGTCGCGCCGCGTCTCGTAGAGGATGTCCGTGGGGTCCAGTTCGCGTAACGCAATGGTCTCCACCCGTAGCGACCAGCGATCCGACAACCTGCGGTTCAGCTCAACCGAAAACACCCGTGAATCGTGATCGGTGCCCTGCAACGTGCTGACAAGCAGCTCGGTGCCCTGCACGTCGTTGAACGCAAGTCTGGCACCCAGAAAGACATCGTTTTCGAACTTCGTGGTCGACCGGGTGCCGCGTTCGTCGTAGCACCACTCGGTTAGCACGGTAATGTCCAACGCGGACCCGAACACCGAGTAGAACGAGTACTCGCCCCCCAGCACCAACGACGCGTACGGCTCTTCGCGACCGAGCCGATTGAACATCCCGGTCCGATGGATGGCTTCGAGCTTCAACAGCCACGCGCCCAAGGTGAGTTGGCCGTCCAGCCCAAACTGGCGGATCTGCCGGTAGTGCGGGGCCAGCGCGATATCTCGGGCCCGGAAGGCGGGAACCAGGAACGGCTCCCGGCTGGTGCCGTCGAAGGCGCTGATGCCGAAGTCCAGCGCGCCGACGGTGTGGCTGTATCGCGCCGCCACGTCGACGTGCCGTTCCTCGGCACTGCTCTCGTAGGTGGCGAGATCGGCATCCACAAGCCATGGAAACCGAAGCCGGCCAGAGCGTCCGGGAAACGTGCGCTGCCGGTGATAGGGCATCCCGAGCACTTCGACGACCCCCCACGGCGCCGCGTAGGTTAGATGGCCCATGAACTGGCCTAGCTTGGACTTCTCGTCGGGGTGTTCGACCAAGTCGACCTGATTGACGATGTCGACGAGGTTGTTGGACTCCACGACACCCCAGAAAACCCGGTCCACGCCAACGCGCAGCTCCCACTGCGCATCGCCCACGAATCCCACGAACAACGCGTAGGCCTCGTGCAAATCCGCATGGGTCCGGCGGGGATCCTCGCTGTCGAACCGGAAGAACGGCGATAGCGTGACACTCCATCCCGACTGACTCTCGAGGTACACGCTCGACTTCGCGGTCAGGCTGCTTGGCTCGGAGCCCTGCCCCGGGTGGCCGGGAGACCTCGGAAAGTACCTCGCCTCCAGACCGAGACTGCCCGAGAACTCGACGCGGGCGAACGCGCTGCCGGGCGCCGCGCACGTCCCCGCTTGGGCATCGACGGCTCGACACAACTCCCACCCGCTGGCGGCCGACACATCGCCAAGCGTCAGCGACAGCAGCAGCGCAAGGCCTCGCCGACCGAGGGCGACGGCCCGTCCGTCGAGCCCGACGATGTCGCGAGCCATCTAGCGGACGCGTCGTAGGCCGGTTTGCGTGAATTCCATGGCCACCAGATCCGTTTGAAACTGGTAGTCGGTCCAGGTCAGGACCGTGCTCTTTCCGGTCAGGTGATTGACCATGTTCATATTGCTCGCCTGCCAATAGCGATCCAGGTAGCGTTGATAGCCGTCGACGGTCAGTGTCTTGAGGTGCGCGTTCTTGCGGTCGAAGTACTCGACCTTCCAAAGCCGAAGCTCCTCGGTGTCCTGCCAGACGACCTGCCGGCTGTAGCCGGACTTGTCGTCCACCGGAAAGCGTTCCACGACCGTGCAGGTCAACTCGCCGCAGGGCTCGTCGCGCAGGTACCGGTACGTGAACCGCTCGACTTCCGGCGGACTCATGTCCTCGTAGGCGAACTCGCTGCCCATGAACGAACCGGACCGGTTCGCGGAACTGATGCGCTTGACGCGTTTCAGGGCCGGCAGGTAGAGCCATTGGTCGTCGGCCTTGTCCTTGTGGCCGTGAATGAGAAACGCCGTGCCCTGGACATCCCGGGGCTCGTCGAAAACGAACAAGCTCCTGTCGCCGTCCGCCTCGACCTCCATCACCTTGACGCGCAATGCGCGCCGGCTCTCGCGTCCCTGCTTGTTGCGCAGCACCATGACCTGGCTGGCCGTGAAGTTCTCGAACCCGACCTTTTTCTGCCTCGCCTCCAAGGCGATATCGAGACCCTTCTGCTCGGCTTCGGCGAGTTCCGAAGCCGGTGTGTCGAGCGCGATCGCAATCGGGACGAAGGCGGCGAGCCCATAGGCGATGGGCCGGCGAGCGAGATTCATCGTCATGTCTTTCTCCGGTCGAGGGCCATGAGCAGGGGGGGCAGAAGCAGGAAGTCGGCGACGAGCGCGAGGCTTAAGGTGATGGCGACCAACACGCCGAGCGTCCAGCTGACCTCGAAGCCCGACGACGCGAACACCAGGAAGCCGGCCACGAGAATGGCCGTCGTCGTCCAAAGCGCCCTTCCCGTCGCTTGGAACGTCGCCCGTATGGCATCGGGGGGCGAACTGCCTTCGTTCCGGGCACGCCGGTACTTCGTGAGAAAATGCGTCGTATCGTCAACGACGATCCCGAAGGCGATGGCGGTCATCACCGAGCCGGCAAGCCCGACTTGGCCGACGAGATATCCCCATACCCCGAAGCTCATCGCCGCAGGTAGGTAGTTGGGGATCAGGCTGATCACGCCAAGCCGCCAGCTTCGGAGCACCAACAGCAGGATGACCGAGATTCCGCCCATGGCGAGGATGGTGGCTTGCAGCATGCTTTCGATGTTGCGCTGCGACAGGTGCGCAAAGGTGATCGTGAATCCCGTCGCCGGTGTCACGAGGTCCGGGGCATTCGCTTCCAGGTAAGCCTGCGCCCGCGCATCGAAATCGCGCTGCTCGCGCGCGGTCAGCCCGCCGCGCGCCATCGCGGTCAATCGGGTTGCCGACTTCGCGATGTCGATGCGGTTGTTGAGGTCGCTGCCGAACGGCAGCGACAACTCGTAGATCAAGAGGTACTGCGCCGCCAGCGCGCCATCCTCGGGAATTCGGTAGTACGAGGGGTCATCGCCGTGCATGTTCTTGTTCAAGCGTTTCATGATGTCGGGAAACGCCTGTACGTGGCTGACCTCGCCCTGCGCGCGCAGCCATTGCGCGAATGCCTCCACATCGCGCAGGTATTGCGGGTCGGTGATTCCGCCTTCTTCGCCCGAATCCAGGGAATACTCCCAGGATTCGAGGCCGGTCAGGTTCTCGACGATGAAATCCGTGTCGCGCCTGAACTCGTAGCGGTCGTCGAAGTACTTGGTCCAGTTGTCGGTGAACTCGAGCTGTGAGATGCCGGCGATCAAGCCAACAGTCACCAGCGACATCACCCAGATGAGCGTTGTGCGCCGTGCGATGACGAAGCTTGCCAGGCGGTCGAGGAAGACCCACTTGCCGCCGCCGCGACCGGGACGCAGGGGCAGGATCGCGAGCAAGGCCGGCAAGAGGGTCATCGAATAGACGAACGCGCACAACACGCCGAACGCCACCAGGTTTCCCAGCACCCGGAACGGCGGCGCTTCCGAGGCGTTCAAGGTCAGGAACGCGATCGCCGTCGTGACGGATGTGAGAAACACGGGATAGGCGTTCTCGCGCATCGATTCGAGGATCGCGTCGCGTTTCGCGAGACCCTTCCCTAGGCCCGCCATCGTCCCCGAGACGATATGAATGGAGTCGGCGACCGCAATGGTCAGGACGATCAGCGGCACGCCGGCGTTGACCGGGTTGAACACGGTGCCGACCCAACCCGCGAAACCCAACGTCGTGTTGATCGTGAACATGAGCACCGCGACGACGGCGACCGTAGCGAGGGCCGAACGCAGTACGGCAATGGTGACGAGGACGATGACGATGAAGGCGAACGGCGTCAGCTTCTCCATGTCGTCCCGCGTGGCGTCCGCGAAGGCGCGATTCATCGGCACGTCGCCGGTGACGTGGAACCCCACCTCCGGGTGTTCGCTACGGTACTCGTCGAGGACCTCGTTCAAGTGTTCGGTGATCTCGATCACCGCCGCGTCGGCGTCGTCGGGCAGGGCGAAGGTGATCGCCAATGCCGCCACCTGCCCGTCGGCCGAAACAAGGCGTCCGGCGATCTCCGGCGCGTCCATGGCGATTTGCTCGACGCGCGCCAAGGCGTCGTCCGAGAGGGCCTCGGCCCCGTCGACCAGCGGGCCGACGGCGAGGTCGTCCTCGACGGACTCGCTATGGTTGTAGTTGGTCAGGGAGTCGACGCGGATGGAATGCGGCGTTTGCCAGGCCGCCTCCGTCAACGACTCCATCAGGCTGAGCGTCTCGCGGGTGAAGACCGACGCGCCGGGCGCCACCGCGATCAACGCCGTGTCGGATTCGGTGTATGTCTCCTCCAACGCTTCGTAGGCGAGCAGTTGGGGGTTGTGTTCGTCGAACAACACGCGGTGGTCGTTGGTGACGCCGATGAACACGGCGCCGGCCGTGAGCGCGAGCATGGCGAGCCCCGCCACCGCCACCACGGGCCACCGTCGATCCAGGACCACCGAGGTATAGCGGTCCAACGCCACCGGACCCGCATCAGCCATGGCGCGCCCCGGTCATCTCATCAACGCTCCCACCTACCACGGGTTGGACCGGGCCGACAGGTAGTGATCCGGCATACGGTAGCGATCATCGGGTCTATCGTAGACGGAAATGTCCAAGAGCTGCGAAAAGTTGTTCAACCGCACCTTCTGCCTTCCCTGGACAAACCGCTGGAGTCGTTGACGGGCTCGAAAGGCGGCCAACGAACCCATCGTGTTCATCTTCGGAAACGCCAACTGATCGGCGAGTTGGTTGCCGATCAGCGACCGGGAAAGCCGGTAGGCGAGTTTCATGACTTTCCGTTGCTTGCGCTCCCCCTCGATGCCCGCCGTCAAGGGAATCGCCCCGATCAAGGCGTTGGCCATACTCGCCGCGTCCGAATCGGGCTCAGGCTCGCACAGATGGGCGATCTCGAATATCCGGCGCGCATGGTCCCGGTCGACAAACAGGATACCCTCCGGGACGCCCATGACCACCCCGGTGTAGCGCCAGACCTGCATGACGCTGGCCTGTTCGTCTTCGTTGAATACGGCACCGACCAGGGCGGCGTGTTCCAGCAGGCGCATGGAGAACACCGTGGTCGCGAGCCCCAGGTGCGCGGCGCTGACCGGCGTGCCGTAGTGCTCGACGTCCCAGGCGCCGGAATTCGCCAACAGGTGACGGACGCGCGCGTGCACGAACCGCAGACGCGTTGACAGTTTCCAGCCGTCGCCATCCCGCTCCATGCCGCCCGGGAAGAACACCTCCATGAGATGCCGATTGTTCTGCATCAAACGCCGACGGGCGGATTCGGGGTTCAAGACCCGACCGGTCGTGGCGAACGACTTCGAGATGAGCGTGGAGAACCCCTCGATCAGGACGCCGCAGACGAACGCGACGAGCACGTTGGCGGCGTTGACGTTGAAGGCCCGCACGGCAGGCGCATGGGCCTCGAAGTCGAGCCAGGCGGGGGGTTCCACCTTGTCTTCGAAGAAGTGCCGAAGCGACCGCGGCGCTTGGCGAAGTGCCTCGTCATCCCGCTCGATGCCGGCGCGGATGCCGCGTTGCAGCTGATCGCCGGTGAGGTCCGCGACATCCTCGATGACCGGATCCAAATCCGGATCGCCGATCCGGGTGTGACGTATGTACGCGTCCGCCAGCGCGGCATCGACGCCTCTTGCAGTGGCGTACCCCGCCGTGTAGGCACCTGGGGTTTGCAGCGCGGTCACGACACCTCGAACGCCAAGGCGTCGTACCCCGCATTCTTGATGCCGGCGAGCACCGAGTCCGTGCCGTCGGGGCACACGGCGACGATGGAACCGCCGCCGCCGCCGCCGGTCAACTTGGCGCCGGCCGCGCCGTGCCGCCTTGAGATCTCGACGAGTTCCTCGAGTTCCCGGGTGGAAATCTGCAACGCGTTGAGAAACCCGTGGCAGAGGTTCATCAACTCGCCCAAGTCCGACAGCGCGCCGTCGCGGGCGGCATCCGCACCGGCATTCGTGAGCATCTCGATCTGGTCGAAGATGGCGTCGTAGCGCGGTGCATTCCGGCGCCGGGCCTGGGCTACGCCGGCAACGGTCTTGGCGGTAAGGCTCTCCTTCCCGGTCATGCCGATCACCAACGGCAAGGGCCGCTTGAGTTCTATCCCGGCGAACGAGGCGTCGCGACCGTTCGATGCCGCCCGGAACAGTACGGCTTTGCCGAAGGTGGCCACCGTGTTGTCGACCCCGGAGGGCGTACCGTGGGCCGCCCGCTCGCATTCCAGGGCGAAGTCGTTGATCTCCGGATCGGACAAATTTAACGCGAAGTGCCGATCCAACGCCCTGATCACGCTGACGGCGAGCGCCGCCGACCCGCCGAGCCCCACCGCCCGTGGAACATTCGGGAACACTTCGATGGTCATCGACCGATCCCCGAGGTCAAGTCGCTCGAGCAACAGGGCGAGAATGCCTGCCGCGCCGGTGGGGTGTTCGCGAACGGGCGCGACCCGCTGTTCCACGCCCCATCGGGGTATCACCAGTTGCACGCCGTCGCCGGCGTCGACGACGCGGGCCTCGACGGCCAACGGGATTGGTGCCGCCAGTGCCGACCGGCCGTACACCACCGCATGCTCGCCGAGGAGGATCACCTTTCCGCACGCCGAACTCCGGGGTTCGGCATCCGTCGCCGGTGCCGTCTCGCTCTTCTGGGTGAGCCGGCGGACGATCTCCTCGGCCTTCCATACCTTGATCTCGCCGCTCTCGATCAACCCCTCGACGACCTCGTCGAAATACTCCTCGGGAACTCCCGCGGTGGACGCGACGCTGCGGGCGTGCAGGGTCATGTGGTTCTGCTGGATCCCCGCCGTCGCCAGGGATCGCAGCGCGGCGTAGTTTTGCGCCAATCCGACGGCGCCGATGACGGCGGCTAGTTCGGCGGCGTTGGGATTGTTGAGCAGGCGGTGGCTCAGCCGCACGGTGGGATTCGTCCCCAGCGAGCCACCCACCGTCCCGACCTTCATGGGCATCTCGATTTCGCCTTCGAGGTCGCCGTCGTCATTGGCGTACCAGCGCGTCAAGGCGCGATAGCGGCCGCTCTTGGCCGCGTAGGCATGGGCGGCGGCCTCGATCGCGCGGAAGTCGTTGCCCGTGGCGATGGCGACCGCATCGACGCCGTTCATGATGCCCTTGTTATGGGTCGCAGCCCGGTACGGATCCACCAAGGCCAGATCGTTGGCCAATATGATCCCATCCCTGACCGCCGTGCCCGCGTAGTCCTTCATCGCAAGGTTCTGTACGGGAATGCGGACCCGCGCCCGGACCAGTGACCGGTCGGTCAAATTGGAGAGGATGCGCAGGAAGACCCGTCCGCCGGTGATGGCCTCGACGAGGCTCGCCACACCTTCGCACATGCCGTTGACGATGTTGGCGCCCATGGCATCGCGGGTATCCACGAGCAGGTGCATGACGAGCATGTCCCGTTCCGGGCCTTCCGGGTTCCCGCCCTCCGGCGCCCGATGGTGAAACACTTCGACGTCCCGGGCGCCGCCCCCCCTGGCGACCATCTTGGGGTGCAGGCTGTTGGCAAGGTTGAGAACCTCCTCCTTGCGTTGAAGCAAGGTCTGCCGGGCCAGCGGCACATCGGCCACGTTGACCACCTGCACCTGGCCGATGAGGAGCGGATCCGTCACGTCCGTCACGTAGCCGCCGGACAGCCGTGCGGTCCTGGCCGCCCCGGACAGCCCGGCGACGATGGACGGCTCCTCGACGGAGAGCGGCACGATGACCTCTCGGGAATCGATCAGGAAGTTGAGCGCAACGCCCATCGGCAAGCCGAACACGCCGACCACGTTCTCGATCATCTTGTCGGCAAGGTGGAGTTTCAGCGTGTGCGTGCCCGTGTCCAGCGCGGCAAGGTCTTCCTCGGTCAGGGCAGTGCGATCACGCAGGGCTTCGATGCGTGCTCCCACGCTCAACTTGAAGAAATTCGGGATTCGCGACCCCGACCCGGTAGACGCGATTTCGGATGTCATTGACGACAGCTCCCCTTGACGCGAGCCGCTCCGCAGACAACAACGACCCCATATCCTAACATGCTGTATTGCGCTGATTTTCCGGCGAGACTCCCGCGACCGCGTGCCGGCCGGGACCGCAGTTCAAGCCCTGAACGGGGAGCACTCAAGACGGCCGGATACGGGCAGGGAACTCGGTCGTGAGGCGCTGCCATTCGATCTTGAGCCACGGTGTGAAACTCCCCGGCGCCGCCTGAATCTCCCGACCCAGTTCGTGGCGCGGGATCCAACGCCACTCGGCGATCTCCGCCGCATTAACGTGCGGTGCCTCTGCGCCGTGGCTCACGAACACGGAGCACAGTTCGAACTCGCTGCCGATGTCGCCGAAGGACGCCTGGTACTGGAACTTGAACAGGAACTCGGGCACCACGGCGAGCCCCAGTTCCTGGTGGGCGCGCCGAACCACCGCTTCCTCCAGCACCTCGCCAGAACGAGGATGGGAACAGCATCCGTTCGACCAGTACCCGGGCCAGAGGCGTTTGCTCGGGTGCCTCCTCTGCAAGAGCGTATCGCCCTTGGCGTTGAACACGAACAACGAGAACGCCCGGTGGAGCTTTCCAGCGCCGTCATGGCACGACTCCTTGTCCAGCGTGCCGATCTCGCGATCCTGCTCGTCGACGAGTATCAGCGGTTCGTCGTCGCTGGATACGACCTCGAATCGTACTCTCTGCGCCATCGTGGGCGAGTGTAGCCACCCCACCGAACGAAAGCACGTTTGTTCGGTGCAGCCTCCCCGTCGGCCAGGCGGGGGGCTTAGTGTCTGGACACGACGCTAGGATCGGCTGTAGTCGGCATCCCCCGGCTTCGCGTCCTGGGGCGTAGACCCGGCCAGCGGCCGGTTCTTCGGTGCCGACTCGTATTCGCCTCGGAAGTCCCCGAATGGGCCGTCGCGCCATTCCAGCGCCGCCTTCAAGCCGAATTCGCGCACCCGGCGACCGAACTCGGATGCAGCCGGGCGGTGCTTCGACATGGCCTCCACGTCGGTGCCGGACATGAGACCGGTACGGATACCCATGATCTCGTACTGGCGATTGACGGCGCGCTTGTTGTAGTTCAACTGGTCGTTGTCGATATGGCCGAGGCGACGGGCGAACCGGATGGTGAAGTCCTCCAGTTCATCCTTGGGCTTGCAGAATGTCGCCCAGCCGAAGTCGGCCATTTCCTCGCCGCTGAACCAATCGCCCGTGTACGCGAACGCCCGGGCCTTGCCGGGTTTCATGAACCAGGGCGCCCACATCATGTCCATGGTGCCCATGGCGCGCACCGGTGGATAGCCGACGCGGGCATCGTCGGCCACCATGCGCATATCGCACATCGACGACAGTTCCGTGGCGCCGGCGAGGCACCAACCGTGGATCTGGGCGATCACGGGCTTGGCGAGTTCCCAGATCAGCCAGTGGCCCATCAGGGCATGCCGCGACCAGTCGTAGTGTTGCGGGTGGGTGGAGCCCGTGTCGGGCATCTTCGAACGGTGGCTGACGTAGTCGCTTTGCTCGTCCGGATTGGGCGCGAGGTCGTAGCCTGCCGAGAACGCACGGCCGGCCCCCTTGAGGATGATGACGCCGATGGCGGGGTCGGCCTCGGCTTCCTTCATGGCGTCGTAGACCTCGCCGCGCAGGGCATGGCTCAGGGCGTTGAGCTTCTCCGGGCGGTTCATGGTGATGAACGCCAAGCGGTCGTCGGTCTCGTAGATGATGTTGTTGTAGCTCATGGTGTCTCCATTGCTGTTTCGTGTCCGCGGTGGCTCCCGCTCGAGCCAGGTCTTGATGCCGTATCGTCGCCGTGATGGGTTGGGGTGTCTGGGCGGGGCTCAGCCGAGCGAATCGAGGAACTTCAGCAGCGCCTCGTTGGTTCCCTTGGGATTCTCCTGCTGAGTCCAGTGGCCGATGCCCGGAAAGGTCACGACGTCGCTGAGATTGGGAACGACTTCGCGCAGTTGCTCGGCGCTCAGAAAGCCGCGCGTCACATCCCGTTCGCCGATGATGTAGAGCGCAGGCTGGTTGACCTTCATGCCCTGGAACGGTGCCGACAATACCCAGTTGTGATCGAGGTTCCGGTACCAGTTGAGGCCCCCGCGGAACCCGGCACGCTGGAACTCCCTGGTGAAATAGTCGAGATCTTCTTCCGTCAGCCAGTTGGGAAGTTCCTCTGGGTCGGTCATCGAGTCGAGGAACCCGGCGGTCTTCGGGAGCGGCCCGCCGCGCGGCCCGACGTTGTTGCCGGATGCCGAATACAGCAGCATGCGGAGGCTGCGCTTGACGTCCTTGTGCAGCTCGTGCTCGGCCACGCCTGGCGTCTGGAAGTGGAGAATGTAGAAGTAGTTGTCGCCGAACCTTGCCTTCATGCCGGCGGTGGGTGGGAATGGCGGCCGGTTGCCAAGCGGCACGCTCATCGCCACGACGCCCCGGAAGATGTCGGGGCGCCACATGGCGGCGTTCCAGGCGACGGGCGCCCCCCAGTCGTGGCCCACGACCACCGCGGTCTCTTCGTCGAGGGCGTGGACCAGCCCCACGATGTCACCGACGAGGTGGAACAGCGTATACGCGGCGATTTCCTCGGGCGCGTCGGTACGGCCATAGCCGCGCTGGTCGGGAGCGACGACGTGGTATCCGTTCGCGGCGAGGGACAGGATCTGGTGGCGCCAGGAGTACCAGGATTCCGGGAACCCGTGGCAGAGGACCACCAGCGGGCCTTCGCCAGCCTCGACGAAGTGCATCTTGATTCCGTTGGTGTCAACGGTTCGGTGGTTGATATCCGACATGCCAGACCCCTAAGGCGAAGTTCGCCATGATAGCAACTGGCGGGGGTCTACCGGGTGTTCTGCGGCTCACACAAACGAAGGCGCAGGGACGACCCCTTCACGCCCGTGGATTGCTCTTGGCGCGCCCGCCGGCCGTCCCCAATGTTAATCTTCGCCGCTTGCGGCGGGCGCGGTCTGCCCGCAAGGAGGGCAAGAATGAAAAAGTGGCAGTGCATGACCTGCGGGTTCATCTACGACGAGGAAGAGGGTTGGCCGGACGACGGCATCGAACCGGGCACGCGTTGGCAGGATGTCCCCGAGGATTGGGTGTGTCCGGAATGCGCGACACCGAAGTCCGACTTCGAGATGGTGGAGATCTAAGCGGGGCTTCCCCTCAGACCGATGGGCGTGCGTCGGGGCTACCGCGCCCTGGCGGGCGGGGTCGCCCGGATCGGTAGCGATCGGTAGTGATAGCATGATCGTCCATTGAGGGAGGGCGATATGGCTGATCTAAGTGGCCGGGTGGCCATCGTTACGGGCTCGACACGCGGTATCGGCGAGGCGATCGCAAGGCGTTTCGCCCTCGCCGGCGCGAAAGTCGTGGTCACGGCGCGCACCGTTGAGGTACGCGACGAGCGGTTGCCGGGAACCGTGCATACGGTGGCGGCGGCGATCCGAGCCGCCGGTGGCGAGGCCACGCCTGTCGCCGCGAATCTCCAGAAGAAGGCCGAACGCGAACACTTGGTGCAGGCCGCGCTCGATGCGTACGGGCGGGTGGACATCCTGGTCAACAACGCCGCGATCCTGGTTCCGGGCGCCACGGTGGACTTCCCCGAGCGGTACTACGACCGCATGTTCGAGATCCTGGTCAAGGCACCGCACCATCTGTGCCAGTTGACGTTGCCCGGGATGATCGAACGCGGCGGCGGTTCGGTGCTCAACATCTCGTCGAAGGCCGCGATTCATCCCAAGCCGGGCCAGCGGTCCTACGACGGCGCGGTCTACGGGATGACCAAGGCTGCCATCGAACGTTTCACAACCGGCCTTGCCGCCGAGATGTATCCGCATGGCATCTCGGTCAACGCCCTGTCCCCCGACAAGGTCGTGGCGACCCCGGGGCAGATGTTCGGTCGTCGATACACGCAGGAGATGCTCGATGCCGCAGAGCCGGTGGAGGTGATGGCCGAGGCGGCGCTGGCCTTGGTAAGCGGCGATCCGAAGGTCCTGACCGGCGGCATTCGCTACTCGGCGGAGGTCCTCGAGGAGCTTGGACTCACGCCCGGGCGCATCGGGATGGACCCGCCGACACCCAACTGACGTCGTTGGGCCGTCATGTCCTGCCCGGTGTGACGCGCAGCGAGCCTCGCCCATGAGCGACGATCCCTACACCATTCAGCCGGGGCGGACCCGAGAGCCGCCCACGACGCTGCTGGGCAGGCTCCGGTACCTCGGTCCGGGCATCATCGTTTCCGGCTCCATCGTCGGTTCCGGCGAGATTCTGCTCACCGCGGGACTCGGTGCCGCCGCGGGGTTCACCTTGCTCTGGTTCGTGCTCTTCTCGTGCTGGATCAAGTCGCTGGTGCAGGCGGAGTTGGCCCGCTATGTCGTCACGACGGGCGACACCTATCTCAGAACCCTGAACCGTATGCCGGGAAGGACTTCCGCTCGGGTGCGGCCATTGCGCTGGTCGCGGCCCTGGCGAGCGTTGCAGCCAAGGGTCGAAGTATCCTGGCCCATCTGGTTCGGGTTGCTTGGTTTCATTCCCGGGCTCGTCACGTCGGGTGGGATCATCGGCGGTGCCGGCCAGGCGCTCGGCCTGTTGCTCGATGCCGTGCCCGCCGTTCCCGAGGTGGACGGCAAGATGGCCACGGGCATCGCGGCGATCCTCGTGATGCTGCTGCTCTGGACCGGGCGTTACGGTCGCATCGAGAAAATCCTGGTGGTCATGGTGATGAGCTTCAGTTTCACCACCATCGTCTGCGCGGCGTTGATGCAGACCACGGAGTTCCAAGTGACCGCCGACGACATCGTCTCGGGTCTGCAGTTCGACTTCCCCTTGGAGTTCCTGTTTCTGGCGGTGGGCATGTACGGGGCGACGGGCGTCGCGTCCGGCGAAATCGCCGGCTATACCTACTGGTGCGTCGAGAAGGGCTATCCGAGCTTCGTCGGCGGCGACCGCGAGGATCCGCGTTGGGTGGCCCGGGCCAAGGGATGGGTTCGGGTCGTGCAGGTGGACGTCCTGGTGACGTTGGTAATCCTGACGTTCGCGACGCTGTCGTTCTATTTCCTCGGGGCCGGCGTCCTGCACAGCCAAGGTCTCGTGCCCGAGCGGGAAGAGACGGTGGCCATTCTGGCGAACATGTACTCCCTGACGCTCGGGGACTGGTCGACATACCTGTTCATATTCGGCGCGTTCTTCATCCTGTTTTCCACCGTCCTGTCGGGTCTTGGGGCCGGGTCGCGTTCGTTTCCCGATCTCCTTGTCACGTTCGGGTTCTTTCCGCGCAAGAACCTGGAGACCCGCCTGAAGTGGACCCGAGGCTACATCATCGGCATGCCCATCCTGAGTTTCCTGCTCTACATGCTCGTTGAACGGCCGATCGCCATGGTGATCGTGGGCGCCACCTTCGGGGCGTTCATGCTCCCCATACAGGCCGTGGTGACGCTTTACATGCAGCGCAAACGCATGGATCCCCGGGTCCGGCCGAAGAGCTGGGTGACCTGGTGCATCGTCGGCGTATTCCTGGCGATGGCGACGCTCTGCGCGTTCTACATCGGCGGGATCTACTTGGACTACTTCGGATGAGTGCGGCCGTGTCCGCCTTGCCATGGCTACGGGGAGTCATTTCCAGCTGCTGAGCGCGCCGCACGTCGCGGCGCTATGTCTCGTCTTCCTCGTGCCCGTGTTGTTGAGCGTCGCGGCCCGCCGGGGCGGCGAGCGCGTGACGACGGTTATCTGCGTTACCTTCGCAGCGGTCATGTTCGCCAACGAAGCGGGCCACTGGGTCTACCGGCTCCTCGACGCGGGCGTCGATGAGTTCGTCCGGCGGCACCTTCCCCTGCACATCTGCGGCATCGCCGTCCTAGCCCTCGTGGTCACGTTGGTGTTCCGCAATCGCTACACGTTCGAGATCGTCTACTTCTGGGGACTCGCCGGCACGTTCAATGCCTTGCTGACGCCGCAGCTTGAGGTCGGCTTCCCCGAGTACCGCTTCTTTCAGTACTTCATCGGGCACGGCGGCATCGTCGCGGGGGCGGTGTTTGCGGTCTGGGGGCTGAGGATGCGACCGACGTTGGCCTCGCTTGCGCGGGCATTCGGCCTGCTACTGGTGCTGACCATCACGTTGCTGGTGGTCAATCCGCTCCTGGGGAGCAACTACATGTTCCTGCAGCAACCGCCCGACTCCGCGTCACCGTTCTTCTTCGCGCCGTGGCCCTACTACATCCCGGTTCTGGCCGGCATAGGACTGTTGTTCTTCGGCGTGCTGCTGGCGCCGTTCGCGATCGCTGATCGGTGGCGACGAAGGCGAGGGCGATGATGGACACCTGAACCCGCGCATTCAATACTCAGGGTATTCCTGGTGCAGCCTGGTGGGTATGCCACCGTCCTGGTGCACCTTGAGTTGCCCTTCGTTCACCTGGGCCAGCAGGTGGTCGAAGTGGTCTTCCAGGAAGCCCTTGCGCACGCCCGACAATCGCGGTTCGTCCACGAGGTTGGCGAGCTCCTGCGGATCGTCCCCCAGGTCGTACAGTTCCAGCGGTTTTCGCGTCAGCGAGTCGATGGTCATCTTGTAGCGCTCGGTCCGCGCCATGGAGTAGAGGTTCACTTCGCTGAAGACCACGCCCTTGCCGCGTTGCGCATCGCGCCCGTCAGAACCGACCTCGATCTTCGGGCGCAATGAAAGGCCATGGTCGACCTCGAGATTCTCGGCACCGGCAGCGTCAAGCAAGGTAGAGCAGATGTCGTAGTGGTCCGTCAGGCCGTGCGCCGTCCATGGCTCGGTTCCGCCGGGCGGTCTCACGATCAGCGGTATGTTGAGCGCGCCCTCGTAGAACACCGACTTCTGGCAAAACCGGTGATCGCCAAGCATTTCGCCGTGGTCGGAGGTATAGACGATCCACGTGTCCTCCATCAGGCCCGTTTCCCGCAAAGCCTGAAGAACGACGCCGATCGCGTGGTCGTCGAATGCGACCTTCGCGTAGTAGTGACTCGTAAACGTTCGACTCTGGGACCCGGTCATGTCCTTCAAGCCCCGCCGCGAGAACATCGTCCTGATCTGGGGAGAAACGGGTTCAACCGGCGGTTCCATGATCGCCCGGGGCATTTCCTCGGGGTCGAACATGTCGCGGTATCTCGCCGGCGCGTCGAACGGGGGATGCGGCCCCATCAGGCAGACCTGGAGGTAGAACGGCCTGTCCTCGGCGTAGCCGCGAATCCACTCCGACGCGGTGTTGACGATGTAGCTGTCGATGTGCTCATCCTCTTCGAGGAGGTTGGGCAGGTGTTCCCACGGCCGCAGGAAACCCGTCCTCTGCCCCAGCCTGAAGTTGCGTGCGCAGTCCTCGTAGACTTGCAGCCTGCCTCGCTCGGCCAGGAAGTCCGTGTAGTAGCAGCGGTGGGTGGCCGAGGGGATGGTGTCCTTGGTCTCGTGGGCGAATTCGTATCCCCAGTCGTGCAATCCCGACGCATGGTCGCGGGTGTGGCCGTCATCGGCCTGGTACACCCGGAAATGGGTCTTGCCGACCACGGCGGTGCAGTAACCGGCATCCCGGATGTTCCTCACGTGGCTCGGCCCGTGGCGATCGGCCTCGTTACGATTCCCCCAGGCGCCGTGCTCGTTGACGTACATGCCCGTGATCAACGAGGCCCGCGCGGGCATGCACAGCGGCGAGCTCGTGTTGCAGTTTCTGAAGATGACGCCTTCGGCGGCGAGGCCATCGAGGTTAGGCGTTCGAACGACCGGGTTTCCAACGCAACCAAGCGCGTCGCCCCGGTGCTGGTCCGAGAAGATCAGGACGATGTTGGGTTTGTGCGGCACAGTGCGATCTCCCTAACCCGTGAGCCGGGGTTCGCTAGCGTTGTCTGCGCAGGTTGTAGGAGACCTTCTCCTGGTTGACGACGATATGGCCCTTCGCCTGAAGTTGCGCGATGACCGATTGCACTTCGTCGTCACTCAAGCCGTCCTTGAACAGGGATGCGATCGTACTGGAGAGGGTGCGCAACTTGCGGGGTTTGGAGGAACCCCGTCCGGCCAGGTTCCTCACGACATCGTCGATGATGCCTTCCTCGCCTACCGTCTTTGGCAGCCGCAAGGCGCGGATCTCGAACAGGTCGCCCACACGGTTGGCCCGGATCCTGTTGGCATTGAGGTAGGTGATCAGCGGGTCGAAGCCACGGTCCCTCGACACGATATGGAACGACGCATCGGGTTCGCGTTCGGCCAAACGGCCGATCATGTAGGCGATGTGAAAGTCGAGGGCGTTCGGGCCATTGCCGGAAATGCGTACGTATTCCGCAGACTTGAGACGCTGCATCTGCACGGCGAAGTCGGTTGGTAGCTTGTTCTGGCTGGCACCGACGAACACCATCAGGTGATACGGCTTGTCGACGACGGGCGCGAGGTCGATGGCTTTGACGTTCTCGTAGTCGATGAGGATGTAGTTCTTGGCCATCGGGTTTCCGTTCCTGTTCAACGGTTGAACTTCGGTTCCCGCTTCTCGAGGAAGGCCGCAACTGCCTCGGCATGGTCCGGTTGGCGTCGGGCGATCTGGTCGCGCAATCCCTCGCGTTCCATCACGGCGTCGAGATCGTCCTCCATCGGGTTCTTGCGCAGCAGTTCCTTGATCATCATCACCGCCCGTGTCGGGTTGTTGGCGATTTCCTCGGCCTTGGCGATGGCGGTGGGCAGCAGGTCGTCGGGTGCGGTGACCGCGCTCACCAGGCCCATTCGCTTCGCCTCGTCGGCGGGCACCATGCGGCCGGTCAGGCACATCTCCGTGGCGTTGCCGAGACCGATGAGTTGGGCGAGAAGATGGGTTGAACCGAGTTCGGGCATCAGTCCCATCTTGATGAAGCGGATGCTCAAGTTGGCGCTCGTGGACGCGATGCGCACATCGCAGGGCAGGATCATCGTCAAGCCGACGCCCACCGCGTAGCCGTTGATGGCGGCGATGGTGGGCTTCGATTGACGGATGAAGTGGGTCATGTTGGCACCGCCGCGACTCAGTTGTTCGCCCTCGCCTTGGCGGTTGGTCTCGACGCGCTTGGCGAAGTTGCCGACATCGGCCCCGGCGCAGAACGCTCGGCCTTCGCCCGTCAGGACGATGGCGCCTATGCCGTCGTCGGCGTTCCAGGCGGTCATCGCGTCGATGATCTCGCCGGACATGGTAGCCGTCCAGGCGTTTAGCTTGCGCGGACGGTTCAGTCGGATGATGCCGACGCGGTCGCGCGTTTCGGTCAGGATTTCTTCGTAGGCCATTGATTTGTTCCTTGATTCAGATCGTCTTCTGTTCACGCAATACCGCGAGTTCGGCGTCGCCGATGCCGATCTCGCGCAGTACCTCCTCCGTGTGGGCACCGAGTTCCGGTGCGGTTGCCCCCGGTGCGAGCGGTGTCTCGCTCATGCGGATCGGCGTTCCCACGACCTGAACAGCTTCGCCTTCGTCGTTGCCCGCTTCCGCGAAATAGCCGTTGTCCCAGGCACCTGTATCGTCGAGTACCTGCCGGTGGTTCCTGACGGGAGCGTAACGGACTCCAGCTTCGCGCAGTACCCGGCACCAGTGTTCGGTCGGCTGCATCTTGAACGCGGCCGCGAGTTGGTCGATTAGCCAGTCGAAGGCGTCATGGACCGCGACGTCCTGCAGTCGGTCATCCAGGGTCAGGTCGGGCCTGCCGACGGCGATGAAGAAGGCGTCGCGGGCGTGCGGCGGCACGCCGGGAATCGCGATCCAGCCGTCGGCGGTCTCGAATATCCCGTAGACCCCTTTGATCAGCGAGTGGCCGTCGTTCGCCCGCCTTGCGGGCTCGTTGGTCAACATGAGATGCGTGAATTCCGTGGCCTGCGCCCAGATCTGCCCGCCGAGAAGCGATGCTTCGACGCGTTGCCCGCGGCCCGTCGCCGCGCGGGCGTGCAGCGCGGCCAGGATACCCGCGGCGAGGTTCAGCGATGCGATGTGGTCGGCAACGAAAACTCCGACGGGGGAGGGTGCGTCCTGGTCGCGCCCAATCGTGCTGATGAGCCCACCCGCTGCCTGTCCCGCGAGGTCGGCGCCTTCCCGATCGGCGTCGGGCCCGACCGGGCCGAAGGTGCTGCCCTGGGCACAAATGATGCCGGGGTTGATTTCGGCCAGGTCGTCGTAGCCGATGTCCCAGGTCTCCAGGGTGCCGGGTTTGAAGTTGCTGACGAAGACGTCCGCGTCCCTCGCGAGCGTCTTGAAGATTCCGGCGCCGCGTGGATGGCGTAGATCCAGCGCCACGCTGCGCTTGCCGCGGTTGCACGCGGTGTAGACGGCGCTGCGTGGGTCGTCGGGGCCGACGTGGATGTACCGTCCCTGGTCTCCCAAGCCCGGCAGTTCGATCTTGATCACGTCGGCACCCATGTCGGCGAGCAGCGCCGCCGCCTGCGGGCCTTGGATGAGAAGACCGGCTTCGAGAACGCGTATGCCGTCGAGCGGCCCCGGCAACCTGCTAACCTCGACCGACGCCTGTCAATAGACCGACCGCGCGGTTGCGGCCTGCTGCCGGACCCGTTCGGTGAGTTCCTTATCGATCCCGATCGCGAACAGGCCCCCCGGGCCGACGATCTTGTGGACCATGAGCTTTTCGACTTCCTTGCGTTCGCGCTCGGTGACCTGCTGGCAGGCGTCGCTCTCGAGGAAGGCCTTGTAGGTGCCGCTGGTGTCCATGAACGGCACGATGAACCCGGGGATGAGGGCCTGGATGATGGCGCCGCGTTTCTCATCGGTCTGGTTCATGCCGGCCCGGTGCCAGGTTCGGGCATCGTAGAGGACGATCGTGCCGGCAGGGGCTTCGATGACGTCGGCGTCGGGACCGGCATAGGGGAGGCCGAATTCGGCGCGGTGGCCTCGCCGGTAGGTATGGGTCGAAATGCCCCACTCCCTGGGGGGCGGCTTGTTGGAGGCGTGGCTGCCGAGTTTGAACAGCGTGGCGCCGTTCTCCTTGGTGAAGTCTGAGACGCAGACGTTGCGCTGCATGCCGAGCACGAGGTCGCCGGACGGCACGGGAATCCGGTCGCCGGTACCCCAAAGATAGGGGAAGTCGTTGTGCCAACCCTGGACTTCGCGTTTACCGTCGTCCCGGGTCAACGCCGAGACGCCCGGCGAGTGGCCGAGCCGGATGTCCCGTGTGTGCATGTACTCCCGGGTGAGCCAAAGCGACACGGGTTCGACGCTGACCTTGGCGACCGCGGGATCTTGGGCCAGCGGCGCTTGGCGCACGGGCTCGCGCTCGGCATAGGCGTCCACGCAGCCGACCCGTTGCAGACCGTCCACGACGCGCGGCGGCAATATGCATGCGAGCGCGACCCATCCCTGTCTATCGAGCATCTCGAGGTACTCGGAGGGGAGCTTCTCCGGCCCGTGGCCAATGTGGAATGTACCCGGCGACTCGCCGTTGCCCCACGAACCGTCCGCCGCTACGGGCGACTCGTTTAGCCGTAACCCCGTCGCGGCGTCCAGCGTGGTCGTGTCCGACTGGAGGCTCAAGTCCGTCGCGACGTGCTTGAAGCCGTTGTCCGAGACGTCCCAGATCGCGGCGTCGTCGACGTGTCCCTGCACGCCGAGGGTCTTGCCGTCGGTGGTCGCAAGCCAGTCGCCGTTGGCATCGGTCAAGTAGCTGAAATGGTGCTCGGGCCTTGCGACGGTGATGACGCGCGGGTTGTATTCGTCCGCGTTCGTTCTCGGTTCGGTACTCGCCAGCACGTTGCCGCCCCCCTCGTGGTCGTAGCAGGGCAGTATACCCGTGCGTGTCGAACCCTATAGCCGATACACCCGAGCCGCCGTACCGTAGAACATGGCGTGCTTCTCGTCCTCGCTGAACTCGGCGGCGATCTTCTTCATGCCGTTCCACATGACGTGGTAGGCGATCGAGAGCTTGTCGACCGGGAAGTTGCTTTCGAACATGCAGCGGTCCGGTCCGAAGCACTCGATGGTGTGCAGGTAGTAGCGCCGCTGGGCTTCGACGAACTCGTCGGAGGTGGGCGGCATGTCGCGCTTGTCCCAGCCGAAGCCATTGTCGGGCATCGCGAGGCCGCCGAGTTTGGCAACGACGTTGGGACACTCGGCGATGGCGGCCATGTCCTCCTTCCACTGCGCGAAGATTTCCTGGCGCCTGCCGGCGTAGGCGCCGACGCCGAGCGGCGTGCCGAAGTGGTCGAGGACCATGGTGGTGTCCGGCACGGCGCGGGCGAGGGCAAGGTAGTCGCGGTTCTGGTGGAAGAAGTGCCAGGTGTCGTAGGTGTAGCCGAGTTGCCCCAGTCGGCGCATGCCAGTGCGGAAGTCCGCCTCGCCGTAGGGACAGGGTTGTCCGCGACCGGCGTTGGTGAGCGTGCCGGTGGTGTCGTGGGGACCCGCGTGGCGGATCCCGCGGAACAGGCCGTTGCCGGCTTCTTCGTGCGCCGCCAGTACCTCCTCGACCGCGTCGCCGAGGAGCAGGTTGGCGTGACTCACGATCCCGGCGATGGTCGCCGCACCCTCCCGTTTGGCGCTCTCGGCCGCGACACCGGCGATGAACTCGGTCTCGCCGATGGGGCGCAGGTGTTCGGGACCTTCCTGCCGGTAGCCCGAGCGGCAGTCGATGAACACCGTCTTTTCGATGTTGTGACCGGACTCCGTGTCCTCCCAGAGATCCCCCAGCACGTAGGTGCCCCACATCGACGTCGTCGCCCAAAGATGGTGGTGGGGATCGATGACGGGACGTTCGGGATCGACGATTTCCTCCTGGACCGCGGCGTACCATTCCGGGGTGCGTGGTGCTGGCATGTGGCCTCTCCTGGGATTGACTTGTGGGTCAGCCGACAATTGTCACCGATTGACGCCGGGCGCGGAATGTCGCGTGTAGACTCCGCATCATCGGGACACGGACCGCGGAGCGCCTGGTGCGCGTAACCCGCTTCTACACAACCGCGCAAGGCGGGTCGGCCTTCGACGACGTCGAGATCCCCGTTTCCCTCGTGTCCTCGGACGCCTGGGGCAATGAACTCCGAACGAGCGAGTCGTTCGCCTCGCCCGCCGTACGGGTATTCGAAGCCCCGGTGGGAGCATTCCAGGACTGGCACAACGCCCCGCGCCGGCAGTTGTGCATCATGATGCAGGGGATCTGGGAGATCGGCACGACCGACGGCCAGAAACGTCGATGGGGACCGGGGGAGCCCTTCCTGCCGGACGACGTCAACGGCAAGGGCCATACCAGCGAGGTCATCGAGGGACCGGTGCGGATGGTGTTCGTGCCGCTTCCCGACGATCTCGATCTCGAAGCCTGGCGGGTACGTTGACGTGTTCGACCCTGCTTCGCGCATCGATCTGGCGCTCACGGCGATGAACGCCGAATTGCCCACCGCCACGCCGGAGCTCGACGCGTTGTTCGCCAAGCTGCGCGCGGCCCGGGAGAACGCCGAACGCCGGGCAACAACACAGCGCATCTGGTCCGTCTGGTGTTCCCACGCGGATGCCGCCGCTGCCGAGGCCATGCGGACGGTGGTGGGGGCATTCGATTCCGGCGAACTTGACCACGTCGGGGATACCCTGGACCGGATGGTCGATCGCTGGCCGGACTGGGCGGAGGCCTGGAACAAGCGGGCCACGCTGCGCTTCGTTGAGGATCGCCACACGGAGAGCCTCGACGACATCGCCCGAACCCTGGAGCGGGAACCACGCCACTTCGGCGCGCTTTCGGGGCTGGGCCAGATCTGTCTCGGCCACGGCGACCTCACCTCTGCGCTGTTGGCCTTCGAGCGCGTGTTGAGCATCGATCCCGGCGTCCGGGAGGTGCGCCACGCCGTCGCCATGCTCAGGGAGCGTGCGCAACCGACGATTCACTGAGAATTCACTGAGACGGCGTGACGATCGCCATCGGTTGACGGATAATCGACCGATGCGCGCCTACCCCTTGGAAGCCCGCCGACACAACGCCGGCCGTGCCAACGTTCCGCTTACCGCCGAGCAACTCCGGGAGTTCGTTGCGCGCGGTTTCCTAACGCTCAAGTCGTCGTTGCCCGAAAGCTACCACCGGGTCATCTTCGAACGGTTCGACGAGTTGTCGGAAGGAATCGGGCATTTCGGCAACAACCTGCTGCCGCTCATCCCGGAATTGAACGAGTTCTTCGAGGATCCGGTGGTGAAGGGCGCATTGACGAGCGTGGTCGGCGAGGGCTATTCGATGCACGCGCACCGGGCCCTGCACAAGAACCCGCCGGGCAGCGACGAGCAGGGATTCCACAAGGACAGCTACTGGGGCTATGTCCGCCGCGTCCGCAACCATCGGCCGTGGTGGGTGATGATCATGTATTTCCCCCAGGACACCGAATTGGCCAAGGGACCCACGGCGGTGATGGACGGCAGTCAGCACCTCAACCAGCGGCCCGAGGATTTCTGCCAGGAGGTGCCTATTGCGGGTCCCGCAGGCTCGTTCGTGTTGATCCACTACGACATCTGGCACCGCAAGATGAGGAACCATACCGATGCCCGTCGGTATATGTTCAAGTTCGAGTTCGTGCGCTTGCAGCCGCCGGCGCGAGCCGACACCGCGATCCGCTGGCGCAAACCCCGAAGGGCGCCCGCCCTCGATCTCTCTCCGGTGTGGCGGTCCACCTGGAACTGGCTCACCGGGCAGGGGACTCCTGCCGCGAACGGCAAGGTGGGCGTCGACGACTTGAGTGCCGACGACGAAGCCGTCGGCATCAACGCCGGCTACGCGCTGGGACTCCACAACCAGACACGCGTTCTGCTCGACGCGCTCGACTCGAATCCCGCGACCCACGAGAACAAGCGCCGCTACTCCGACAACGGCCAGATCTGGCGCGAGGACGCCGTGGTGCGCAACGCGGCGCATGGTCTCGTTCAAGTCGGCGACGCGGCGGTCGCCGGGCTCGTCGATGTGCTCCGCGATGGCACGCCCCGCGGCCGAAAGCACGCCGCGTTTGCCCTGGGCGAGATCGGCGCAGCGCAAGCTGGCGAGGTATTGATCGATGCCTTGGGGGACGAAGATGTCCATGTCCGGATAGCCGCAGCGGAGGCCCTCGGCATCATCGAACCCACGCCGGCGACGCGCGACGGCCTGTTGGCGGCATTGGCTGATCCGGCATCCGAGGTCCGTTTCGACGCGGCGCTGTCACTGACCCGGGCTGCGGTCTGCGGTTCCACCGAACTGATGTGCGAGACCGTGGCGCCGCTCGAGAGCGCCCTGTTCGACACCAACCGCTACGTCAGCGCCTACGCGGCGGAAACCCTGGAACGAATCGGAACCCGGGAGGCGTTCGACGCCTTGGTGCCGTTCCTGCGGACTGCCCGTTGGTGCCCGCACACGGACAACCGCCGACCGTTTTGACCGCGTGTCGGTACGCGGCACCCCTGTTGCGCTCATCGTCTTGGGTGGCTTGCCCGGCACGGGGAAGTCGACATTGGCGAATGCGCTGGCGGAAAGGCTCGGCGCGATGCATCTTCGCATCGACACGATCGAACAGGCCATGCGGGATGCCGGTCAAACCGTTGCCGGGCCGGAGGGCTATCTCGTAGCGCGGGACATCGCCCGGGAGAACCTGCGACTCCGTCTGCCGGTCATCGTCGACGCCGTCAATCCCATCGCCTACACGCGCAGGCTTTGGCACGACGTGGCGGCGGGAACGGGCGCGCGTTTGGTCGAGATCGAGCTTGTCTGCAGCGACAGGACGGAACATCGGCACCGCGTCGAGTCCCGAACCGTCGACATCGACGGATTCAGATTGCCGACCTGGCAGGACGTGTTGGACCGGGAATACGAGCCCTGGCCGACGGCTGAAGTCGTGGATACGGCGGGGACGAGCGTGGCGGAAGCCCTTGCCGAAGTGGTTCGCCGCCGACGGTTAGACTAGTCGGCTCCATTCACTTGACCGGAGGGGGACCGACCGCCATGTCAGACCTCGACTTGATCCAGACCATCGACGCTTTCGAGTCGGAGTACCGCAAGGGGATCGGCACGGTCCTGCCGCACCGGCCGAGCAAGGAAGCGAACCTGGACAACATCCGCCGTTTCGGCGATGGCGTGGGCGACTACAACCCGCTCTGGCGGGACCAAGCGCATGCGGCGGCCAGCCGGTTCGGCATGATCACGGCCCCGCCGCCCTTCCTCTACGGGGTAACGCTTGGTGTCGTGGCCGGCGAGACCGGCGCCATCGACCGCCGCCGCGTCTCGACCCGGTACCTGCCGGTGAACTACGCCGGTGCCGAGATCGACTTCATCCGCCCCATCTGGCTTGGCGACCGCATCACCGCGCAGGAACAGGTTGGGGAGACGGTCCGCAAGCAGAGTCGGCGCATCGGCCCGATCAACTTCAACACTGGCCACGTCACGTTCATCAACCAGCGCCAGGAAGTGGTTGCGACCATCAACACCCTAATGGTGCGCTACCAGAATACCGGCCACACGATGGAATACGACCGGACCGCGAAGAACGCGGGCGGGGCGCCGGCGGAACCGGTGGTGGTGCCGGCGGATCCGCTGGTCTGGGAACGCGAGCGTCGGGGTGCCGAAACCCGCTACTGGGAGGATGTCGAGGAAGGCGAGTCCATCCCCTCGCTTCCCAAGGGCACGTACTCGGTCACCGAGCTATTCCTGTTCACGCACGGCGTGCTGGGTACGGGGCGCAGTGCCCGGGCCGCCTTGGATGCCGAAGGTTCGGCTGATCTAGGCGGCGGTGGGCGTTTCGACGAGGAACACGCGACCAAGCGCCGCAATATGCCCGGACAGTTCGACTACGGACCGCAGCGGGTCTGCTGGCTGAGCCAGATCGTCACCGACTGGATGGGCGACGACGGGACGCTGAAGAGGCTCCATGCCTCGATCCGGCACCCCAACGTGGTGGGGGACACCAACACGCTGCACGGCGAGGTCGCGAAGAAGATGATCGTCGACGGCGAACATCGGGTGGAGCTTCAGGTCCGCAACGAAAACCAGTCGGGTCTTCCCACGGCGTACGCAACCGCCACCGTGGCGCTGCCGTCACGCGGCTGACACCTTGAGGTGCTCGCTACGCCCCTTCGGTGGTGTGATTGAAGTACTGCGCGGACAACGTTCGCTGGTTCTCGTAGATCGACCCTTGATACGGCGCCCGGGGTAGGGGCATCTTCACCGGAACATCCTCCAATCGCGGTCGCAGCGTCGGTTCGCCATGCACCATCCGACCGTTGAAGTCGTCCAGATCGCTGAGGTTCTCGATCCCGGCCAGCGGCCACGCATCGGCGGCGGCGTATTCGAAGAACAGCATGCGCCGTTGCCGGTGGGACTTGTTCATCCCCGAGCCGTGGACGAGCCGGGCGTGGTGGATGGTGATGGATCCGGCCCGACCGTGGAGCTCCCGCGGCGACGAGACATCGAGGCCCTCCCGGGCGACGTCGATCGCGCCGCAGAACGCGCCGTGGCTGTGGTGGTCGTAGACCGGGCCCCGGTGCGAACCGGGCAGCACCAGTAGCGGCCCGTTGTCGGAATCCATGTCGTCGAGCAGGATGCCGACGGCCAGGACGTCCTGGTTGGTGTGCGGATAGAACGCCCAGTCCTGGTGCCATTCCACCGGCGCGCCGTAGTCGGCGGACTTCATGTTGATCTTGCCGCCGGCTCGCAGGCGGATGTTCTTCCCGATCAGCGGTTCGAGAGCGGCCATGATGCCCGCGTGGGCGGCGAGTTCGCGGTAGAAGGGGTCGGCAAGGTGGGGCTGTTTGATCCGTCTCACCCGGGGTGCGTCAGGGGCGTGGGACGCTTCCAGGTCGAGGATGTTGGTGTGGTCTTCGATGCCGGCGGCGCTGGCGACGATGTTCTCGGTGACCCGGCGCAGGTCGGCCAGGGTCTCGTCTTCGAGGACGTTCTCGACGAGCACATAGCCGTCCTCGCGGTACTGGGCGATCTGTACGTCGGTCAGTCTTGGCCGCGACGGTTGCATCGTTGGGTATTTTCGCACCGAACGTCGAGGAAGGGGAATTGCCGGTCGGGTCAAAATTGGTACACTGGCGATATGCCAAATAGGACATAGGTCCTCGACATGGCTGAGCAGGCAAAGCGGCGGCGGCGTAGACGGAGTCGTTCGACGGTAAACGGCATCCTCGGCCACGCCGCCCCGCTGAACGTCTTCGCCGTGAGAGAAGGGCTTCCGGTGCATACCGTTGAGAGTCTCGCCGGCTGCCTCCACGTGACCTCGGCCACCATGCAACGGTGGTTGAGCCTGTCGAAGCAGACCTATGCTCGACGGAGGAAACAGGGGCGTTTGTCAGCCTTGGAGTCGGATCGGGTGGTTCGATACGCAGAGCTGTTGCATCGAGCCGTGGAGTTGCTGGGTGACATCGATGCGGCAGCGCACTGGCTGAACACGCCGGCCGTCGCGTTGGATGGCGAAGCCCCGTTGGACCATGCCACGACGGAGATTGGCGCCAGGGACGTGCTTAGGCTCATCGGTCGCCTGGAACACGGCATACCCACGTGATCGCATTCCGCGTCGCTAAGGCGAAGTATGCCGATAGCGTCGAGGTCCTACTGAGTGGTGACGGCGCGCGCGAGTGGGGTGGTCGCTTCAACTCGCCTGGCAGAAGGGCGGTCTATTGTTCGACCACGCTTTCCCTGGCCGCGTTGGAAATCCTCGTCCATGCGCCAAGGTTGAATGTATTGCCCGAATACCGCTTCCTTGAAGTCAACGTTCCAGACGGGGCCATCGAACATCCCGACCGTGCGGACCTCGGGGAAGACACTGTGGCGTTGGGAGACCGTCGTCTGGGTGCCAAGGGTATTCTCGGATTCAGCGCACCGAGCTTCGTGAACCGTTTCGAACGCAATTTGGTCCTAAACCCCGAACACCCGGACTTCCGGAAACTGGTGACGCACGGGAAGATTCAGCCGTTTCCGTTCGACCGGCGCCTGCTTACGCGGTAGGAACGGCATGGGTCGTTGGTGCCGTTCGACAGGGTCCGCCTAAACCTGGCTGTCGGGGACTTGCTGATCAACCGACGACTCCTACAGACTTCTGCGGTCTGGCTGTCGGGAACGGAACATGACAACACGTTGGGGAATCCTCGCCACGGGAAACATCGCCCACAAACTTGCGCGGGCCGTCGTGGCTTCCGATACGTCCGAACTGGTCGCCGTCGGCAGCCGGACGCAAGCCGCGGCCGATGCGTTCGGCAAGCAATACGGACTCTCGCGGGCTGCTTCGCATGGCACCTACGATGCGCTGCTCGAAGATCCCAACGTCGACGTCGTCTACGTCTCGACCCCGCATCCCATGCATGCGGAGTGGACCATCAAGGCGCTAGAGGCCGGCAAGGCCGTGCTCTGCGAAAAGCCGATGGGCGTCAACCATCCGGAAGTCATGGCGATGGTGGAGACCGCCGCCTTCCATGGGCGCTTCCTGATGGAAGCCTTCATGTACCGCACGCATCCCCAAACCGCGAAGGCCATCGAGTTGATCCGCGACGGCGCGATCGGCGAGGTGCGGCAGATGAACATGAGCTTCGGCTTCGCGTCGCCGTTCAACCCCCAAGGTCGCCTGCACGCCAACGAATTGGCCGGGGGCGGCATCATGGACGTGGGGTGCTACCCGGTCTCGATGGCCCGTCTCGTTGCCGGGGAAGAGCCGGATGCCCTGGTCGGTTTCGGGCAACTGAGCCCCACCGGCGTCGATGCCTGGGCATGCGCGCTGCTGAATTTCCCGAGCGGGGCGATCGCGAGGCTGTCGACGGCCGTCCAGTTGAGTCTCGACAACGCCGTTGAGGTATTCGGCTCTGCCGGTTCCATCCGCATCGCCACGCCTTGGATGGGTTCGCGCCCCGACGGCCGTTGGAGTTTCGAACTCAGTCGCGGCGGCAAGCGCGAGAGGATCGCGGGAAAGACCAAGCCGCTCTACGTGCACGAGGTGGACACGGTCACCGAAGCCTTGGAAGACGGTGCTTTGGAGTCGCCCTACATGGACTGGGAGGACAGCCTGGGCAACGCGCGAACTCTCGACCTCTGGCGCCGGGAAGCGGGCGTGCGGTTCGACTTCGAAAAACCCGAGCGGCGCACCGTACCGGTCCACGGCAGGCCGCTCGCGGTCAGGCGCAAGGCGATCCCCAAAAGCGAAGTGGCCGGGGTCGGCAAACCGGTGTCGAGGCTCGTTATGGGCTGCGACAACCAGCCGGACATCCTCCATGCGTCCGTGATGTGGGACAACTACTTCGAGTACGGCGGCAACACCTTCGATACGGCCCACATCTACGGCGGCGGTCGCATGGAGCAACTGCTCGGCACGTGGATGGCCAACCGGGGCATCCGGGATGACGTGGTCGTGATCGGCAAGGGCGCCCACACGCCGGCGAACTTCCCGGACCGGGTGGGCCCGCAACTCGATGTGACCCTGGACCGGCTCGGTACGGATCATATCGATCTCTACTTCCTGCACCGGGACAACCCGGACGTGCCGGTCGGCGAGTGGATCGATGTACTCAACGCCGAACGTTCGGCGGGGCGCATCCGGGCATTCGGCGGATCCAACTGGTCGCTTTCGCGGGTGCAGGCGGCCAATGCCTACGCGGTGGCCGAGGGTCTGACACCCTTTGCGGCAGTGTCCAACAATTTCAGCCTCGCGCGGATGGTGGATCCGGTGTGGAAGGGGTGCGTCGCCGCCTCGGACGCCGAGTGGCGCACATGGCTCGAGGCCGAGCAGATGGCGCTATTCCCGTGGTCGAGCCAGGCCCGGGGCTTCTTCACGAACCGGTTCGATGCGATCCGCGCGGCGAGTCGATCAGACGTCGAGGCGAGGTATGGAAATCAACCTAGCGATGCCGAGTTGGTCCGCTGCTGGTTCGCGGATGACAACTTCGAACGGCGGGCCCGGGCGGTGGAGTTGGCCAGCGAACGCGGTGTCGAACCGATCAACGTCGCCTTGGCCTATGTGCTGAGTCAGCCGTTTCCCTGTTTCCCGCTTGTCGGACCACGCGTGCTCGCCGAGACGCGCTCGTCGTTGGCGGGCGTGGGTCTCACGCTCACCGAAGACGAGCGCAGGTGGCTCAATCTGGAAACGAATTCGAGCTAGGCGCTAGAGCCGAACAGACTGTTGAAGTACTCGATGGCGGATTGCGCATCCCATAGGGCGCTACCGACGTGCGCGTAGATAACGCGTCGCGTCTCGTCGAGTACAAAGGTCGCGGGGATGGCGCGGGTTTGGAATACCGGGGGCACGCGCTTCGCCGTGTAGATCGGCAGATTCCAGCCCCTGTCCTCGACGAACGGTGCGACGGTGTCGACAGGTTCCGTGGACACGATCACGAACGCCATGTCGCGGTCGGCGAACTCGTCCGCCAGGCTCTCGATGGTCGGCATCTCCGCCACGCACGGCGTGCACCAGGTGGCCCACCTGTTCACGAACACGACCTTCTCGGAAAGCGCCGCAAGATTGGTCTCGTTGCCGGCAAGGTCCGTTAGCTGCCATTCGACGATCGGTTCGTCCCCGGTGGGGAACTGCAATTCCGGCAGCATGCTCGCGATCGGGATCGACCCGGGACCCGACCCGCCGCCCACGCTGATCGTCTTGGGAATCACGATCAACAGCGCGACGGTCGCGACCACGCCGACGCCGACCAGCGCGATCGCCCCGGCGAGCATGCCCACGTAGAAGTGCTTGTTGAAGAAGCTCATTGCTGATCTCCGTTCGGTTGTGTCAGTGGACGTCGCGGTCGATTGATAAACTGGCCGCCACGGGTTCCAGGCAACGGTTTTCCTTGTTCCGGGGATCGCCGACGTAGGCGGACACCGGCACGACCGAGAGGTCGACGGGGATGCACGGCTCGAGGAGCGCGTCGAGGTCGGATGCCGTTGCGTCCCGGGACATCCACTCCCGCGCACCGCCTCTCGAGAGCATCAGGGGTTGACGGTCGTGGAGAAACTCGAGCTTGGTGGTGACCGCGGTTGTGACGATGGCGAAACTCGTGACGGTCTGCGTCCGGTCGCGACTTCGCCACCGGTCCCACACCCCGGCCAGCAACATGCCTCCGGCGCGAGGCCGTACGTAGTACGGTATCCGGCGCCCGCCGTCCTTCTGCCACTCGTAGAAGCCGCAAACGGGCACGAGGCAACGGCGGCGGCGGAACGGTTCCCGAAACGAGCTCGCCTCGGCGATCGTTTCCGCGCGGGCGTTGAAGGTCGCGTACTTCGGCTTCGGCGTCTTGGACCAGTACGGGGTCAGCCACCAGGTCGCGGCAATGGCCTGAAGTTCGTCGCTGCCGGGGGCGTCCTGGCGCACGATCCAGGCGGATTCGGTGGGCGCGGTATTGTGGTTCGGCTCGCCGGGAAACGGGTGCCCCACGAGTTCCTCGTAGACCTGGTTCAGCGGGTCGTCGGCAGCGTTGAATCGCCCGCACATCAGCCGCCTCCGGCCCTGGCCAAGCGTTGCTTCGATGTCAATCGCCGTCTCACGATTGGGCGACCATACTCCGGTTTGTTCCCTTCGTGCACCCGTGTGCGCTTGCCGCACGCCGGTGCAATCCGACAAACTGGCCGGTCCGGGCGGGGAAACCGCTTGTCTGGCGGAGACGCGACGCGATGACAGTGCCGAAACGAATTGCGGTCACCTTGCCGGCGGGACCGCAGGTCGAGGACTCGATCACCCTGGTCAAATGGGCGGAGTCGAACGGCTTCGACGATGTCTGGTTCAGCGATGCCATGGCGCCGGACAGTCTCACCATGGTGGCCGCCGTGGCGCCGTATACCCAACGCATGCGGGTGGGGGTCGCGGTTACCCCCGTCTACACGCGTACTCCCGCGGTGTTCGCGGCGACGGCCAATGTGCTCGCCCAGCTTCTGCCGGGTCGGTTCGTGCTCGGGCTAGGTTCGTCGAGCCAGGCGATCATGGAGCGCTTCAACGGCATCGTCATGGAAAAGCCGCTGACCCGGGTCAAGGAGACGGCGATCATGGTCCGGTCCATGCTCGCGGGAGAGCGGTCGGACTTCGACCTGTCCACCTTGCGAAGCAGGGGCTATCGGCAGGAGCCGTTGCCGGAGCCGCCGCCCATCTACCTCGCGGCGCTGCGCCCGAAGATGATCGAAATGGCGGCGGAGTTCGGCGACGGCGTGGTCTTCAACCTTTGGCCTCAGAAGGCGCTGCCGAGGATGCTCGAGCATGTCGAGATCGGGGCCAGGCGTGCGGGCAAGCGCATCGAGGACATCGAGATCGTGAACCGGTACCTGGTGATGGTCACCGACGACGCGGAGGAGGCCAAGGCCCGGTTCCGCACCCACTACACGCCCTACTACGCCAATCCGGTGTACAACAATTTCCTCAAGTGGGCGGGCTACGCCGACGAGGCGGAAGGAATCCTGGCCGGCTGGCAGGCGCGGGACCGGGAACTGTCGACCCGGTCCATCACCGACGAGATGATCGATACGGTGTGCGTCATCGGCGACGTCGACCGGGTCCATCGCCGCATTCGGGAGGACGCCGAGACGGGCATCGACACGACGATCGTCTCTCCCATCGGCCCGATGCCCCTCGACGAGGCGATGCCGACGTTCGAGGCGTTCACGGCTGACCGGTTCAGCTTCGCCGCCGACTGACAAACCTCGGAACGGCCGATATAGTGGATTGTTTCGCGTTATCACAAGAGGGCAGGACATGAAGGTTGACGGTGGCGTCGGCTGGGATCTCAAGCGTGTCGGGGCGCAGGCCCAGGAACTCGAGGACATGGGCTATAGCGGAATCCAGTCGGCGGAGACGGGGCATGATCCGTTCCTGCCCCTGGCGTTCGCGGCACAACATACGAAAAAGGTCGACCTGATCACCGGTATCGCCGTCGCCTTCTCCCGGACCCCCATGCTGCTTGCCCAGATGGGCCACGACCTCAACGCGGCCTCGGAAGGTCGGTTCGTGCTTGGCGTCGGCTCCCAGATTCGGGCCCACATCACCAAGCGATTCAGCATGCCCTGGTCCTCCCCGGCGGCTCGGATGCGGGAGTTCATCCTCGCGATGCGCGCCATCTGGGCCACCTGGCACAAGGGCGAGCCGCTGCAGTTCACCGGCAAGTTCTACACCCATACGCTGATGACGCCGTTCTTTTCGCCCACCAACAACGAATTCGGCGCGCCAAGGGTGTTTCTGGCCGCCGTGGGTCCGCTGATGACCGAGGTGGCGGGGGAGGTGGCGGACGGGATCATCGTGCATGCCTTCACGACGGACAAATACCTGCGCGAGACCACATTGCCGGCGCTCGAGCGCGGCTTTGCCAAGGCTCGAGCACGGGGCGAAGAGAAGTCGCGCGCCAACTTCGAGATCTCCTACCCGTGCTTCGTCGTCACGGGTCGGGACGAGCGCGAGCTTGCCGCCGCCAAACAAGCGACCCGTCAGCAGATCGCCTTCTACGGGTCGACCCCTGCCTACAAGCCGGTGCTCGACAGCGTCGGTGCCGGGGAGCTGCAGGGCGAACTCAATGCGATGTCCAAGCAGGGCCGATGGGTGGAAATGGGCGGTTTGATCGACGAGCAACTGATGGGGCAGTTCGCCGTGGTGGCGGAACCGGAAGGCATCGCGGCCGCGATAAGAACCCGATTCGGAGACGTGGTCGATCGGACTTCCGCCGCCTACGCGCAACTGCCGAAGGAGGATCGAGCGCGGATCGTCCATGAACTAACCGCGGCGTAGCGCTTCGCGACGATTGCCGAGGGCCTCCGTAGAACGACATGCCGCTGCGGGAGGGCAGCGGCCTCGACGACCGGGGGCGCGCGAGTCGGGATGCGAAAGCGACGGTGAACGCAACTTGGTAGTTCCCCGTCCTAGGAATCCTCGCCGCGCAACGGTCGTTTAGGTGACCGTCTCGTGGAACTGAGCGCCAAGCGCGCAATCTGCTGGATTGGGCTGACTCAGGCGGCTCTTAATAACCAAATACACATTTTTCCGGGCGAAACATTCCAATGAAATATAAAACTCATAAAGAATTCCTCCATTTTCTCTTCACTTTTCTCGCCAAAGGGGTAGACTCCGCTTCCCCGTTTCGTGGAACGGATGCCTAGGCGGGAGAATGCCCATGCTTACAAACGCCGCGAGATCGAGATCGGCGCACCGTTTTGGTCGCGCCCGGCTGGCACCGAGATTGGCGGTCGGTGCGACGCGAATTGGTGCCTTGGCCGTGCTTTCCACCGTTGCTGTTTTCTCCTCGGTGGTGCTCGCCCGGGACGACGGGCGCATGCAGTTGTCCATCGACGTTCCCGAACCTGCCTACGAGCGACCCACATGGCTCGAAGAGCGGGACTGGTTCGGTGCCCGGCTTGCCGAGGGTTATGGCTTGAAGGACACGGTTGCGCTGGAGTTCGCCGGCTGGATTCTTGAGGCGGCCACCCGGCAGGACTTGGAACCGGAATTGCTGGCGAGTCTCGTTATGACCGAGAGTTCGTTTCGCAAGCAGGCGCGGTCTTCGGTTGGCGCGGTCGGACCGGCGCAGGTGCAGCCCCTGCTTTGGCGCGACTTCTGCGCGCTCGACCTGATGATCCCCGAGGAGAACGTCTACTGCGGCGCGCAGATCCTGGCCCACTACCAAGAGCGATGCACCGTCGCCGTACCGGCACCCGACGACGCCCAGGACTGCGCCTTGCGTTCCTACAACGTCGGCTATCGCAACCGCACCAACACCTACTTCCTACCCGCGGCGAATCGATACGTCGCGAAGATCAACCGGCACCTCGCACCACTCGCCAGTTCGTAGCGCGCCCCTAAGAAACCTCTGTTCAAGTCCGTCCCTGGACTTGAACAGTAGCGAAACAAATAGTTTCGCTCGCAAATTCAATGGCTTACGCCATCGAATTTGGCGGCACATCCCTGTGCGTCACCTGGCCGAGAACTCGAACTCCGTTCGGGCGCGAAAGCGCTCGCCCGGACGCAGGATCGCGTCCGGGTAGTTCGGGTGGTTCGGCGCATCGGGAAACTGCTGCGTCTCGAGGCATAACCCGCCGTGGAACGGGTAGCACAGACCGTGCTTGCCGAGGGCGGATAGCGAGTTGCCGGTGTAGAGTTGAATGCCCGGCTGGTCGGTGGTGACCGTCAGGGTTCGGCCGGACTCGGGATGTCGAACTTCCGCGGCGCGGCGCAGACCGCGGCCGGCAACGACGAAGGTGTGGTCGAAGCCGTTTCCGGCCAGCTGGATCTGGCCGTCGTCCGCAGCCATGGCGTTGCCCAGCGTGACGGGGCTCCTGAGATCGAAGAGAGTCCCGAACACGGGCTGCACGATCCCGAGTTGGGTCAGGTCTTCGCTGACCGGGAGATAGGCCGCCGCCTGAATCGACACCTCGTGGTCGGCAACGGTCGAGCCTTGAACGCCGCTTAAGTTGTAGTAGTGGTGCGAGGTCAAACTGACCGGGGTCGGCGCGTCCGTGGTTGCCGTGATCTCCAAGGCGACACGGGTGCCGGCGAAGCGATACGCCGCCTGGACGGCGAGCGTCCCGGGGTAGCCGCCGTCACCCGCGATGCTCGTCAGGCGGAACACGACCCCGTCGCCGTCCACCTCGCCCTGCCATCGCCGCAGACCGAATCCGTCTCGGCCGCCGTGCAGATGGTGAGGTGGAATGTTGGCGTCGAGGCCATGGGTCACGCCGTCTAGCGTGAACTCGGCGTTGGTCATCCGGTTGGCGTAGCGGCCGACCAGGCAGTTGAAGTGCGGGTGGGGTCCGAGGTAGTCGGCGATGGTCGGACAGCCAAGCAGCACGTCCGCGAACGTCCCGTTCCGATCGGCGATTTCGAGACGCGTCACGGTACCGCCCAGCTCGATCAGCTCGGCGCGAAGCGAACCGGTATCGACGGAAAAGCCCTTGAAGTCCGAGTGGGCCTCGAACGTCTCGATCACGACCGCGTCAGAACCCGGCCGCGCCGTTGCGGATGGTCTGCAGGTACTCGGGGTCCAGTGGAACGTAGTCCTTGGTCCGCGGCTTCATGACGTAGACGGGGTCGGTGAACTGGTCGATGCTGTATGCCTCCCGCTTCAGGTCTCCCTTGACCAGCTTGAAAGTGCCGGTGAGATCGAAGTCCTTCTGGATGCGCAGGAACACGGGTCGCGCGTAGGCCGGGAGTTCGCGCTCGACGTACTGCGCGAATCCCCCGAGGTCGAGTTCGGCGCCCGCCGAGAGACAGATGGCCGCCATTCCGGCGCGCCCATCGGCACCCGGCACTTCAACGCCGTAGACGTTGCATATCTCGACGCCGCTGAAGCCGTTCACGATCTCGCCGACCTCGTTCGTGGAGACGTTCTCGGCACGCCAGCGGAAGGTGTCGCCGACGCGGTCGACGAACTGGTAGTGCGGGTACCCGAGCGTGTAGCCGACGTCGATCTCGCGGACCAGGTCACCGGTGTTGAACCAGGAGTCGCCCTCCTCCAGGACGTCGCGCAGGACCTTCTTCTCCGTGGCTTCCCGGTCGGTGTAGCCCTCGAAGGCCGCGTTGGGGTTGATATGGCCGAGGAGCAGACCCGGTTCGCCCGACTCGACTTCGACGCATCGACCATCGCTGTCCCGCACGATTTCGTCGGCGTCGACGTCGTAGCGCACGAGCGCGATCTTGGCCGAGGTCATACCGATGGTGCGATCCTTGTTCATCAGGTTCGCGAACGCGACGTTGCCTTCGCTCGCCCCGTAGAATTCGGTGATCCGCTTCAGTCCGAACCGGTTCTTGAAGTCGAACCAGATGTCCGGACGCAGGCCGTTGCCCATGACGGTGTCCAGGGGGTTGTCGTGGTCGTCGGGTTTGGCGGGGCTCGCCAGCAGGTAGCGGCAAAGTTCGCCGACATAGACGAATCGCGTGCAATCGTATTGCCGAATCTCCGGCAGGAACGCGCTCGCCGAGAAGCGCTTGCGCACGAACATCGAAGCACCGGACATGAATGCCGCGCCGGCACCGACCATGAGCCCCGACGCGTGGTAGAGCGGCAGGCATATGTAGATGCGGTCCTTCTCGGTGCAGCGCAAGCCGGCCTTGGCGGTCAAGGCGGCAAGCATCAGGAAACGTCGGTTGGAGACCAGGGCCGCCTTCGGGAGACCGGTCGTGCCGGAGGTGAAGATGTACATCGCGGTCTCGCCCAGCGTGACCTCGCCGGTGTGGGCCGGGTTGCCGGTGGGCAGATTGGCGCTGGCCGCCGCCATGTCCACGGCCCAATCCGGGGCCGAGCCGCCGTCCTCGGGGACGACGAAGTAGTCGGCGCCCTCGACGAGTTGGAGTTCGCCCTTGACCTCGCCGATGGCATCCGTCAACTCGCCGCCGAAGATGCACTTCTTGGATGCGGTGACGGTGATGCAGTGAACGAGGGGCCGCTCGCGCAGGTTGGTGTTGATGAGACCCGTGGTGATGCCGAGCTTGTTGGCCGCGAGCACGACGGCGAAGAACTCGATGCGGTTCTCCATCATGACGCTGATCGTGTCGCCCGGTTCCAGGCCCGCACTGGTCAGGAACTCGGCATAGCGGTTGGACTGGGCATTGAGTTCCGCCCAGGTGGCCTCGGCGTCTGCCGTGATCACCGCAACGCGGTCGCCGATCCGCTCGGCATTGCGTTCGAGGGCCACGCCGATACAGTCCTTGTCGGTATTCGGCCGGGGCACCAGGCCTTTTTTCAATGCCAACAGCGCGGGTATCTCCGCGAGCGACGAGAAGAACCCTTTGATGTCCATCGTTTCCCTCCAAAGGCTTGTTGTCTGGCCGAGGTCCGTTCACCAATAATCGCACAAGATGAATGGCGTGGAGCGCGAGGTGAACGAGGCTTGGCAGGTCGGCAAGGTCAAGATCACGCGGGTGGTGGAGATGGAGGTAACCGGCGGCACGCGGTTCATCCTGCCGGATGCCACCCGGGAGGCAGTCCGCGACTACCGCTGGCTGTATCCGCACTTCATGGACGAGGAGGGCAACCTGGTGATGAGCATCCACGCCCTCGTCGTCGACACCGGTGAACGTCGAATCGTGGTCGACACCTGCATCGGCAACGACAAGCAGCGTGCCATCCCCACCTGGAGCAACCTGCAGACGAGCTTTCTCGCCGACCTCGGATCCGCGGGCTACCCGAGATCGTCCATCGACACCGTGTTGTGCACGCATCTGCACGTCGATCACGTTGGCTGGAACACGATGCTCCTCGAGGGCGAGTGGATCCCGACATTTGGCAGGGCGCGCTATCTCGTCGCGGAAACGGAATGGCGCTACTGGAAGGATGTCGACTCGAGTCGGGACGTGCTTGCGGACTCGGTGCGACCCGTCTTGGATGCCGGATTGGTGGACTTCGTGCCGATGGACCATCGCCTTTGCGACGAGGTCTGGCTGGAGCCCACGCCGGGCCACACCCCTGGCCATGTGAGCGTCCGCATCGCCTCGGAAGGGGAAGAGGCGTTGATAACCGGCGACTGCATACACCATCCCTGCCAGATGACGCGAACGGATTGGTGCAGTTCAGCCGACTACGACCAGGTCCAAGGCCGTCACACCCGGGAAGCGCTGCTCGAACGGTATGTCGACTCCGAGGTGCTCGTGATCGGCACGCACTTCGCGACGCCCACGGCGGGGTACGTCGAGCGTCGCGTTGCAGGTGGCTATTGGCTGCGGGTACCGGATTCCTGATCGCCGAGGGGGATCGTCGTCTTCGATTCCGCTGTGGCCTTGAGCTTGACCATCCAGTCGTGGACCTTGTGCCGCGTCCAGGGGATGTCGAGGGCGATCAATGCCACGCCGAGGGGGAGCATCCAGATGCCCACAATGGGCAGGAACCAGAGTACGCCGCCGATGGCGAAGAGCACCCCCACGACCGACCGGAGGCCAAAGGGAACGTGGTTGTCGCCCCATTTCAACGTGGCGTAGGTGAAACGGGCGATGTTCTCCCGCGTGAGCAGGCGCCGAAGCCGCTGGAACCTCTTCATCGGATACGCTTGGGATGGCAGATGCGCGTCAGACCATGATCGGGGCATCGTCCGGCGCGTCGTGGCGACCGGGATGCGCGCGGCGTGCCAAATCCGGATCGTTGGACAGGAACCGGTAGCGCCCGTCCTCGTCCAGCGTTCGACGAAGCCGGTTGCGGTGCATCAGAAGGTGGCAGTGGGCGATGGCCTCGCCCAACGCCATCATGGTCTGCCGGGCATCCAGTTTGCGCCGGAACAGGACCGGGAGCATGTCCTTGGCGGTCTTCGGTTCATCGCAGAACTCCTCGATGGCGAGCATCCGGTCTTCGTGGTGGCCGATGAGGTCCCGTAGCCGCTCCCGGACGCCGTAGAACGGCAGGTTGTGCGCCGGCAGCACGAAGGTGTTCTCGGGCGTGTCGAGGAACTTGTCGTGGGACTCCATCCACACCTTCAAGGGGTTCGCTTCGGGTTCGGTGGGGTGGACGCTGACGTTGGACGTGATGACGGGCAGGATCTGGTCGCCGGAGATCATGATGCCGAGACTGTGGCAATGCAGACAGGCGTGCTCGGGTGAATGCCCCGCCCCGACGACCACCTGCCAGTCGTGGTCGCCGATGGTCAGCAGGTCGCCGTCCTGCAGCCGGTGATAGCCCATGGGAAGCGGGTCGGGGATGTCGTCGGGCGGCGTGCCCGGTGCGGTCTTCGCCCGGGATTTCCAGGCTTCGCGCATGGATCGCATCGGCGCCGTGGACATCCCGTAGCGGTGGTAGAACTGTTCCCCGAGCCACGCGCCCTTCGCGGCCGACATCCCCATGGTCATGAACGAACGGGCTTGGTAGTACTCGGCCCGCGTCATGTAGAGCGGGCACCGGAAGTGGTTGACGATCATGCCCGCCTGGCCGATGTGATCCGGATGCATGTGTGTGCAGATCACGCCCTTGACCGGCTTGCCGCCCAACTCGGCCTCGAAGATCTCGTGCCAGAGTCGTTTCGTCTCGCGCGTGGCGAGACCCGTGTCGACGACGTACCAACCATCGCCGTCTTCGAGAAGGTATAGGTTGATGTGCGTTAGCGAACCGGGCATGGGCATGGTGAGCCACCGCACGCCCTCGCCAACTTCGATGGTTGTGCCGGGTTCGGGGTGGGTGGGGTAGGGGAATTCGAGCGCCATGCGTGCGGCAGTATACCGGAGGGTTCGAGCGAGGCGGCCAGGCAACCGGACGGCCTGGTTGCGAAGCCCCGTCGGGGACACGTGTGCGGTATCGACCATGCCAGTCGTGGGCAGGCTCGGGAAATCGGCGTCAGGTCATGCCGCACGTTGCGGCAGGCGCCGCGCCCTCCAGAGGTAGAACGCGACGGGGAACACGAACAGCACCACAATCCCGGCGGTGACGACACCGCCCACCAGCGGGGTCGCGATCCGCTTCATCACATCGGCACCCGCACCGGTGCTCCACATGATGGGCAGGAGTCCGATCACGTCGGTGGCAATGGTCATCAGGATCGGGCGCACGCGCTTCACGGTGCCGTCCTTGATCGCGTCCACGAGCGCGCCGCGGTTGGTGAGCAGCCCGCGCTCTGCATACTCATCGACCGAAATGTTCAGGTAGAGGAGCAGCACCGTCGCGGTTTCGGCGTAGAGCCCCGCCAAGGCGATGATGCCGACCCAGACCGCGATGCTCAGGTTGTAGTCGAGAAGGTCGAGCAGCCAGATGGCGCCGGTCACGGCGACGGGTGCCGCGAGAAGCACGAGCAGGGTCTCGAAGGCGGACTTCCTGCTCAAGTAAACGATCCCGGCGATCAAGAGCAGCGTGGCGGGAATCACGAGGGCGAGCCGGCGTTCGGCACGCTGGATGTATTCGAACTGTCCGCTCCAGGCGATCGTGTAGCCGGGTGGGATGTCGACCTGCTCGGCAACGGCTTCTCGGGCGGCCTCGACGTAACCGCCGACGTCGACATCCCGGATGTCCACGTACACCCAGGCATTGGGTCTGCCTCCCTCGCTCTTGATGCTGGGCGGTCCCACGGTGAACTCGATGCTGGCCAGACGTCCGAGCGGGATCTGGGCGCCGGCCGGGGTCGGCACCAGGACGTTGCGCAGCGCCGGCAGGTCGTCACGCAGTTCACGGCTGTAGCGCAGGTTGACGGGATGCCGCGTGAGCCCCTGGATCGTCGTGGTGATGTTCATGCCGCCGATGGCTGTCTGGATCACGTCCTGGACGTCGCGGATCGTGAGTCCATAGCGGGCGATGGCGTCGCGGTCGATCGCGACGTCAAGATAGCCACCGCCCATGACCCGTTCCGCATAGGCGTCGAGGGTTCCGGGAAGCTCCCGGACCACCGACTCGACTTCCTTGCCGAGCCGTTCGAGTTCGGCGAGATCGGGTCCCGCGATCTTGACCCCGACGGGCGTCTTGATGCCCGTGGAGAGCATGTCGATGCGCGTCCTGATGGGCATTGTCCAGGAGTTCGTGAGCCCCGGCACGTCGATGGCCTCGTTCATCTCCTCGGCGAGCTTTTCCGGGGTCATGCCGGGCCGCCATTCGCGCTTCGGTTTCAGCATGATGGTCGTCTCGATCATCGACAGCGGTGCGGGATCCGTGGCGGTATCGGCCCGGCCGACCTTGCCGAATACGTTCTCCACCTCCGGGAACGTGCGGATGATCCGGTCGGTTTGCTGCAGCAGTTCCCCCGCCTTGGTGATCGAAATCCCGGGCAACGTCGTGGGCATGTAGAGGAGGTCGCCCTCCCAGAGGGTGGGCATGAACTCGTTGCCGACTCGCGACAGGGGGATCGCCGTCGCGGCAAGTGCCAGTACGGCGAGCCCGAGGACGACGAACTTGAACCGGAAGACCGCGTTCAGGACCGGGCGCACGAGCCAGGAGAACGCGAACACCACAAGGCCGACCTCCACCGCCGCCCGGCTGATCGGATTCCTGTCCGCGAGCGAGATTCGTCCACGGACCCAGAAGCCCACCAGCACGGGAACGAGCGTCACCGCCAGCAGCGCCGCAGCGGCCATCGCGTAGGTCTTGGCGTAGGCCAGCGGCTTGAACAGCCGGCCCTCCTGGGCTTCCAGCGCGAACACCGGCAGGAACGAAACGGTGATGACCAACAGCGCGAAGAACAGAGTCGGTCCCACCTCCTTCGCCGCCTGGGCGATGACGGCCCAGTGGTCCCTTTGTCCGTTGTTGCGGGCCAGGTGCCGGTGCGCGTTCTCGACCATCACGATGCTGGCATCGACCATGGTCCCGATGGCCACGGCGATGCCGCCCAGCGACATGATGTTGACGTTGATGCCCTGCGCCCTCATGACGAGGAACGCCGCCAGGATGCCGATCGGGAGCGAAACGACGGCCACCAGGCCGCTGCGGAAGTGGAGCAGAAACACCATGGAGACCAGGCCCACGATCAGGAGCTGTTGCAGGAGGCTCGTGCGCAGGCTCGCCACCGACCGCTCGATCAGCGCCGTGCGGTCGTAGGCCACCTCGACCGCCACGCCCTCGGGAAGACCGGGCTTGACCGCCTCGAGCTTGGCCTTGACGTCGCCGATCACCTTGAGCGTACCGGCGCCGTGGCGCACGACGACGATGCCGCCGACGGTCTCGCCTTCGCCGTTCCACTCCGCGATGCCCCGGCGCATTTCGGGACCGATCCCCACCCGTGCCACGTCCTTGAGCAGAATGGGCGCCCCGTTCGCGTCGACGCCGAGCGAGATCTTCCGGATGTCCTCGACGGACTCGATGGTGCCGAGCCCGCGGATCATGAACTCCTTCTCGGCGAACTCCAGGGAGCGGCCGCCGACGTCGGTGTTGCTGGCCTCGACGGCGGCGCGGATCTTCGAGATGGGAATGCCGTAGGCGCGCAGCCGGTTGGGGTCCACGGTGATCTGGTACTGCTGCACGAAGCCGCCGATGCTGGCGACCTCGGACACGCCGGGAACGCTCGCCAGTTCGTATTTCAGGAACCAGTCCTGGATGGACCGCAGTTCGCCGAGATCGTGCCTATCGGAGGTGAGCGCGTACATGAACGCCCAGCCGACGCCGGTGGCGTCGGGGCCCAGCGACGGCGTGACGCCCGCGGGTAGCTTTCCTGCCGCATGGCTCAGGGTTTCCAGAACCCGCGCCCTGGCCCAATAGAGGTCCGTGCCGTCCTCGAAGATGACGTAGACGAACGAGTAGCCGAAGAACGAGTAGCCCCGAACGACCTCGGCGTGCGGCACGCCCAGCAGTTGCGTGGTCAGGGGGTACGTGACCTGGTCCTCGACGATGCGGGGCCCCTGTCCCGGATATTCCGTGTAGACGATGACCTGGACGTCGGAGAGATCGGGTATCGCGTCCAGTGGCGCCCGCATGAGGGAGTAGACGCCCGCCGCCGTGACCAGCACAGCGGCGATGACGACCAGGAACCGGTTTTCGATGGACCAGTCGATGACGCGTTCGAACATGCTTGGCACTCAGTGGTGATGGTGGTGTTGTGGCATCGGTTCGTCCGGCGCATCGTCCGGCTCGTCGCCCCGCAATAGCTGGGCGGTGGCCGCCTTGAGGTTGCTCTCGGAGTCGATGAGGAACTGCGACGAAACCACGACGGTCTCGCCGGGCGAGAGACCCTCCGTGATCTCCTGCAGACCCTCAGCGGCAAGCCCTAGGGACACCTCCCGGGGTTCGAACAGACCGTCGTCCTTCTCGACGATCACGACCGACCGTTCGCCGCTGTGCAGCACGGCTTCGGCGGGGATGAGCACCGCGTCCGAAGCGCCTTCCACCCGAAGTACGACGTCGACGTACATCATCGGGCGAAGCGAAAGGTCGGCGTTGTCCACTTCGACGAAAGCGGTCAGGGCCCGGGTTTCCGGGTCGACGGCGGAACGGAAGAACAGGATGCGGCCGTTCCAGCGCCGCCCGGGGAAGGCGTCGACCTCGATGGTCGCCTCGCTGCCCTCGCGCACGTGGCGCAGGTCCGACTCGAAGAACTCCGCCTGCGCCCACAGGGTGGAGTGGTCCGCGATTTTGAGTACCGTCATGCCCGGCTGCAGTCTCATGCCCTCGAGCGAGTCGCCCATCTTCTCCACCACGAAACCCGAGGCGGGCGAGAAGAACCGTATCGTGCGCGGGGCGGTGCCGGCGTTCTCCAGGGCGTCGATCTGCTCCTCGGTGATGTCCCAGTAGTGCAGTCGCTCGCGAGCGGCCTCGAGCAGCGACTTGGCGCGCTCGATGGCATCCGGGTAGGCGTCGCTTGCTTCGAGTTGCCGCACGTAGGCCATCGCCGCGAGATACTCGCGCTGGGTGGTGACCAACTGCGGGCTGTAGATGTCGAAGAGGACGTCGCCACGGGCGACGGACTCGCCGACGTTGTTGACGTGGGCCGTCTCGATCCAGCCCTCGAACTTGGTGTTGACGGAAACCAGCTTCTCTTCGTTGTGGGCGAGGACGCCGACCGTGCGGATGGCGACCGGCAGCGCGCCTCGCTCGACCACGGCGGTACGAACCGCGAAGTTCTGCAGGAAGCCCGGCGCAACCCGGACGTCGGTATCTGATCCTTCTTTTCCGGCCGTGGCGGACGGTTTCTTGGCGACGAGTTTCATGCCGCAGATCGGGCAATTGCCCGGTTCGGTCCGCCTCACGTCGGGGTGCATGCCGCAGGTGTAGATCGTCGATTCCTCGACACGCGCCTCGACAACCGGCGCGGTCGGTTCGGTATCGGGTAGCCATGCCCATCCGGCGGGGTTGTACGCAACGAGGGCCGCGGCGGCTGCGCCGAGCACCACGCCGAGCAGTATCAATACGGTTGAACGGAGTTTCATTGCTGGCTCCTTGGGGGAAAAGGCGCGCCGATGGCGCGTTCCATGTCGGCAAGCGCTTGCATGTAGTCGGCCTCGAGGCGCGCTAGGCCAAGTCGGACGTCGAGCAGCAGTTCCTCGCTGTCGAGCAGGTCGAGGACGCCCGTGGTCCCCGTCGCGTAGGCCTCCTCGGTGGCTCTGAGCGCTTGTTCGGCCTGCGGAACGAGAGCGTTTTTGAACAGCGCGATCTGCGTCTCGATAGTGGTCAGCGCGAAACCGGTAGACCGCACGGCCTGATCCACGCCGTTCAACGCGAGTCGGTGGCTCTCCTCGGCGGCGGACCGGCGGGCAACGGCTTCGCGGACGCCGGCGTCGTAGATTCCCCTATGTAGTGGAATGTTGATGCCCAGCGTCAATCCAAGCGTGTCCTTGCCGTTGCCGGGTGGCGGGTTCGATCGGCCCGGTTCGTCGTCACGCGTTCGGATTCGGCCCCAGGTGGCACCCAGGACGAGATCGGGCCAATAGCGGCGCTCTGCAAGTCGAACGCCGACCTTGTCGTGGTCGACGGCGAGGGCCGCCGCCTTGATTTCCGGTGCGTTGTCCCGCCCCATGGCCAGGATACGGTCTTGGTCGAGGGCAAACCGGGGCAACGCGCCGAGCTTCACGTCGGCGATGCCGGCGTGGGCGGGACGGTCGCGCAGGGCGTTGAGCCTTGACTCGACGTCGACGCGTTGGCGGGCGAGTTCCTGGCGCCGGTTCAGAACCCGGGTGATCTCGGCCTGCAGCTTGACGACGGCTTGCTGCAAGGAGACGCCTTGGGAGTAGCGGGCGCGGGCAAGGGACTCGTAGTGTTCGAGAAGCTCGCGTTGTTCGCCGGTGATCGCGATCGCCCGGTCGAGATAGGCGAGTTCGTAGTAGGCGACCTTCACTTGGTGGACCACGTCCGCGCGTCGGGCGGCGGCGAGTTCGCGCTGGATTTCCGCCCGAACGGTGGTGGCCTCGGCGCTGTCGGTGCGTTTCCCGAACCACGGCAGGCGTTGACTGACCGCGACGCCGCTGACCTGCGGTCCGACTCGCGTTTGCGGTGACCGTGCAAAGCCGGTCAACTGCAACGTTGGGTCGGGCAGCGCGCCGGCTGTTGGTACTCGCTCCCGTAAGGCCGCCTCGGCCCAGGCAGCCGCTTGGATTGCCGGGTTTCTCGACAGCGCTTCCTCGATCAGCGCCTCGAGTCGCGCGTTGCCAAGGGTCGCATAGGTCGCCGTGGCGGCGTCGAGAGATGCGCCGAAAATGCACGGGACCAACCAGGCGAGTGTTCTCGGTGCTTTCATCGCACCCTCCGAAATGGACTTCTCGTAACCCGCTTGCTGTCTCGCGCGGGGAAAACCCTGCGCGCAAGCGATTCAAAGAAACGCGGCGTGCCGCGTTCGCCAAGGAGGGCGCTAGTTCAGGAGTCTGTCGAAGCGGCTGACCGGAGAGTCAACCGGGCGGAAGGCTCGCCAGGGCGGGTGGTGATAGGACGGGACGCGAGCCGCGAAGGCAACGGGCCGCGCTACGGCGGGAAGGGCAAGATCGTCGAGCGAGGGCTTCGGGAGGTCGAGGGAGGCCGCTACGCCCTTTGGTGGCGTGGCGTCGACACCGCAATCGCCTAGGCAGTCGAGATGCGCGCACGCCATCGATGGCGAACGCTCCATGCCGTGGTGCGCGTGGTGTCCGGTTGCGCCCGCGGCGTCGACGGCGGGCAAAGCGCACGCGCACACGGTGCCCGCCCAAGCCACGGCAACGGCGAGGGTGGCGGCGACGATTGGCTGCCGATTGCCCACAGGGAGGGCTATACGCCTATTGCGGGTGGCGGTCAAGCTGCCCTCGGGGTGTGTTCGTTGCGGAGGGGGCGGTGTGCGGCGCAATGGATTGGCCGATATGATCTCCTGATCCCCTCGAAGGAACGCACGCGCATGGGAACGGGCCGTCGAAAAGCGAATGCGGCGCTCACCTGGGTTCTAAGCACCGCCCTGTGCGCGGGGGTCCATGCCGCCACGACCTTGGATCTGAGGTTTGTCGACACTGACGGCAAGCCGGTACGCGCGGCAACCGCGGATTTGCTCCTTGTCGCGTGGGGCGCGACGGATCGCATCCCACTTGAGACGTCGGCAGACGGCTTAAGCCTTACCTTGGACGCCGACTGGCTGCGCTCGCGTTGGAATCGGTTCGACGACCAAGAGGGCGTCTACCTGTATCTCCAAGCGCCGCCGCTGGCCGCGATCCAGTCGCAGCGCTTCGCGTGGCTGGGCGCCGCCGGGCATGCCGGTGCCGTGACGATCGCCTTTCCGAGCGGCCAAGAGGTCGCGGTGGAGGAGGGAATGAATGCGAACATGGCCGTTGTGTTTCGGACGAGAACGCCGCGACGCGTGCGGATCGTGGACCCGGAGGGGCGACCGCGTCCCGGCACGGCCATCAATGCGTTCATGTTCTGGTCTCAGTCGAACCATTGTGCAGTCTTGGCGGGCGGCCAACCGTTGGGTTCCTTTGTCGCGAACACCGAGGGCTGGATCGAGGTGCCCGATGGGGATTTCGAATATGCGTTGGAACTAGGGCGGGGTTTCACGAGCGATCACGTCTTCCTGAACGAGGGTCGCTACGAGAGGGAGCGCCTGGTGACACGGCTGCTCCAACCGGACACCGACGTCGTCGTGCACCAGTTTCCCGCCCGTCCCCTCGCGATGCGCGTTTGGCGCTCAGACGAACCGGCGTCGGGGATCTGGCTTCACGCACACTCGGCCAATTGCGCGTGCGGTGCATGCTCAGGACCGCTCGCGCAAACCGACGAGACGGGTCGGATTCGGTTGGACGAGTTCCGTCCCGAGGAATGGGCTTGGGTATGGCTTGTTGACGGCGACACCGAGTATTGGAGGACGGCACCGACCGCATGGCCATCGGGGAACGTCGAGGTGAAACTCTCGCCAGCTACCGGCACGGCCCAGACGAGTTTCTTGCGCTGATCCCGTCGAACGCCGAGCATGGCCAGTTGCCGCGACCACGTAGATAGCGTTAGGATATCTCTGTGATATCACATTGGAGACGCTTGCCGTGATACAGGAAATCCCTCGCACCGTCACTTCAGGTGCTCTTGCGCTGTCCGTCCTGCTCTTGGCCATCTTCGCGAATGTGGCGCTGTTCGTGGTCGGCATCGTGCAGCAAAGTCCGCTGATGGTGTTCGGTACCGTGCTGCCTTTTGTGGTCTTGATTGTCCTGCCGTTCGGTCTGTTCATGGTCAACCCCAACGAGGCCCGTGTGCTGCAGTTGTTCGGTCGCTACGTGGGTACGGTCAGCGATCAGGGTTTTCGTTGGGCCAATCCGTTCTATACGAAACGCAAGATTTCGCTCAGGGTACGCAACTTCGAGACCGACCGGTCCAAGGTCAACGACGCGGACGGCAATCCCATCGAGATCGCCGCCGTGGTGGTCTGGAAGGTGGTGGACACGGCGGAGGCCACGTTCGAGGTGGACGACTACGTCAACTTCATGCATGTCCAGAGCGAGTCGGCGGTGCGCAACCTGGCGACCCAGTATCCCTACGACACGCGCCGGGACGACCAGATCTCGTTGCGTGGCAACACCGAGGAAATCGCTGGCCAGTTGAAGACCGAGATCCAGGGCCGGCTCCACAGAGCGGGGCTCGAAGTGCTCGAGGCCCGCATCACGCACTTGGCCTATGCCCCCGAGATCGCCTCGTCGATGCTCCAGCGCCAACAGGCTGGCGCGATCATCGAAGCCCGTGAGCGAATCGTCGAAGGCGCGGTCAGCATGGTGCAGATGGCCTTGGACAACCTCTCGAGCCGGGACATCGTGGACCTCGACGAAGAGCGCAAGGCCGCCATGGTCAGCAACCTCCTGGTCGTGCTGTGCGGCGACAAGGGCACCCAGCCGGTGCTCAACACGGGCTCGCTCTACCAGTAGCCCCGCACTGGCGGATGGTGACGGATGGCCGCCCGCAAACCGTTCCTGCTGCGTACCGAGCCGGAAGTGATCGCCGCCCTGCAACGTTGGGCGGCAGACGAGTTGCGTAGCGTCAACGCGCAGATCGACTTCCTGTTGCGGCGGGCGTTGCGCGATGCCGGTCGCATGCCGGATCAGCGGAGGCGCGACAGCCGGTCGAACGAGTCGATTGGCGTAGACCCCGCGGCGCCCGTCGAGCCGAGAGGATCATGAGCGCGTTGCATCTTGCCATGCACGAGTTCAATCATGGCGGTTCGGTGTCTCATCCATCCTGCCGCCTGAACTCGGTAGCCGCTGGGTAGTCGAATCCGACAACAGGCGGCGCCATGCCGATGTTGGCGAAGCCGGTTTTTCCAAAGCGAGGTAGTATGGATACGGATCACGCCGCTGATCACGAGATGCCCAAGCGGGTGGAAGAGACGGCCGTTGCTTTGCTGCTTCGGTCACCACACCTCGAAGTGGGCCAGATCATGGATCTCATGGACATTGGGGATCGCGAGTTTCGCGACATGGCGTCGCGCAACGGCGACATTGCGCGGCGCCTCGAAGAACGCCGCCTGGGCACCTTGCGGCCGATCAAATCCGAACCCCGGCGCTGCAAGTCGTGTCGCGAGTGGTTCGTGCCCTATGGCCATGATCGCTATTGCTCGGATGCCTGCAAACGAACCGCCTGTCTCGCCCGGTGCCACAAGCGCTGAGATAGAACCCCGTCTGGCTTTCGCTACGCCTCCACTTCGCGAACCAGCAAGTCCCGGCTGAAAGCGCCGATCGCATCCCGGATTCGACGGAACACGTCCGCGAATTCCTCGTCGTCCATCCACGGATAGTCTGGATCTTCGAAGGCGCGGTGCAGCGTTCGCCTGGCACCTGGGAAGACGGGACACGCTTCCTTCGCCTGATCGCACACCGTTACGACTAGGTCGAAATCATGGTCGATGTAGTCGTCGACACGGTCGGAGGTGTGCCCGGAAATGTCGATGCCGACTTCCGCCATCACCTTGATCGCCACCGGGTGAACGCCCTTGGGTGCCGTTCCCGCGCTTTCGATCTCGACGCGTTCGCCGCCAAGATGGCGGAGCCAGCCGTGGGCCATCTGCGAGCGGGCGCGGTTGCCGGTGCAGATGACGAGTATCCGAAACGGCGTGCCGCTCACAGTCGGGGCGATTTCTTCAGGATGCTGATGGCGCGCTTGAGATGCAGCGCGAGTTCGAGGTCATCCACCGCCAGGGCCGCCGCTTTGTCTTCTTCCAGGGAACGCAGTTTCGCAGCGAAGGCATCGTTGTCGGCAGGTGCGTAGGTGGGCCCGTCGATGTCCGCGTCCATCGGGTGGCCGTGGGCGCCCGGCACGAGCACGTCGAAGTCCTCTTTCAACACCGAGTCCGCTGGCGCTTGGCACTCGGCGACGTAGTTCAGCGCCCCGGCGGGTTGCCGGTAGCCGATCAACCGCTGCAACGCCACCGGAAGCTCCCGCGCGATGTGCGGCGGACAGGCGAGTAGCTGGTTCTCCTCCTGGGCGAGGAACGCCAGCGCGTAGTTGATGTTCATGCCGATCCGGCGTTCCGAGGTAGTGTTGACCCCCGCGCCGTGAACCGACCAACCCGTCCAAACTAGCGCGCTGCCCTTGTCCATGACGGCCTGGACCGTGGGCTGTCGATGGCTAAGGTGTCCGCCTCGGGGTTCCTCGCGATGGCTGCCGAGGACGACGTGGGTGGCGCCGTTGTCTTCGGTGAAGTCGGACAGCGCCCACATCACCTCGACCTGCGGGTCGATGCCGGCGTTCTGGAAGTCGTGCACCCACATCCCGTTGGCGCGGTGCAGTTTGAGGTGGTGCGGCATGGCTTCGGTGCCTGCGCCTGGACCCACATCGATGATCTGCGTCAGATGCAATTGCCACGGATAGCGGAAGCCCTTCTCGCCCTTGGCCGACTTGCCGTTGATCTGCACGGCATCGCCGGACAGGCGCTGTTCACCCAGGATCGCATTGGCGAGGCGGAGGATCGCCGGGTGGGCGATCATCTTGTGGCTCGCCGGCGACCTCGCAGCAAGCGCACCGACGCGGCGGGTGCCGCCGAGGCCGTGCAAGCCGTGCGGCGTGGCGTCGATATAGGGACGCATCTCCCCGACGAGGGCATCGCAATCGGCACCGTCCACCGCGTTTTCGATCACCACGAAGCCATGCCGGTCGACGGCGTCCAGGACGTTCCGGTCGAACCCCTCTTCGGATTCCGCCGTCGCGGCGAAGGCGTAGTCGAAGCGAAGCAGTTCGTGGGTGCCGAATGCGTTCGTGACTGGCGGTGCCTGCATGGTCTCCTTCCCTTATCGCGCGCCGCATTATCGACGGGCGGCGCAGATTGCGCCACGGTTCGAGAGCGTGCCGGTATGCTGTCCGCTTTCACGTCGCGGCGAAAAGAGGATCGACGATGGCTACCCACGAACATGGCGCCCAAGACAATGCACACCCCGACTTGGGCGTGCTTGCGGGAGGCGTAGCGGTCGTCACGGGGGGCGCCTCCGGAATCGGCCTCGCCTTGGTGGAGAAGGCGATCGCCGGCGGCATGCACGCGGTGATCGCCGACATCGAAGCCCCGGCCATCGACGAGGCCGAATCCCGGCTCGCCGACGCCGCGAGGGCAGCGGGGGTCGAGGTCTTCGGCCATCGGGTCGACGTCTCCACGGAGGCCGATGTCCTCGACCTGGAAGCGGCCGTTTCGGCTCGTTTCCCGGACAGCCCGGTGTCGCTCCTGTGCTGCAATGCGGGAGTCGGCGGCGGGGGTCCGGTGTCCAGGGCCAGCGACATCGATTGGGACTTCGTGCTCGGCGTCAACGTCAAGGGGGTCGCCAACTGCGTACGCGCGTTCGTCCCCAAGATGGTGGCGGGCGACGCTCCCGGCGCCGTGATGGCCACGTCGTCGCAAGACGGGTTGTGCGCCGCCCAGGGCGTCTACGGCGTCTCGAAGCACGCCTGCGTGGCGTTGATGGAAGCCCTCTACCAAGAGCTCAACGGGCGCCTATCGGTTCACGTCCTGTGTCCGAACGTCGTGGCGACGAACATCACCACTTCCGAACGCAACCGGCCGGAGCGTTTCGGCGGACCCCGCGTACCGCGCGGCCATTCGAATCCCATCGCCGACCGTTTCAAGGCGTTCGGGATGCCGCCGTCCCGCTGCGCGGACCTCGTGTTCGAGGCCATCCGCACGGGCACGTTCTACATCATGGCGGAGTCGGAGGACGACCCCGGCTACGTGCGTCTCGAAGCCGAAACCCGCATGAAGGCGATCCTCGAGGACGGTCTGCCCTACCGGCCTCGCAGTGCGCTGATCGGCAAGGTGTTCAACCCACGGGTACCCGTACCGCAGAAGCCGTAGTCGCCGGGGACGGGACGCGTTGCTGGCGGGCGGCCCGCTACCCGTCAAACCAGCGCTTGGTACACCAACCGCTGAAAGTCCTCCTGGTAGGTGTTGTTCGGCATCATGCCGGCGGACATCACCTGGGTTAGGCACACGCCGATGAGTTCCTCCGCTGGGTCCGCGAAGTAGGTCGTGCCGGCCGCGCCGCCCCAGCCGTAGGTGCCCACCGACCGGATCAACGGCGGCCGTCCACGGCCGTGGTACATCGCGACTCCAAGCCCCCAATGGAAACCCGGCCCGGTCATGGGGATGACCATGTCGCCGGTGTGGTTGCCGATCATCATGTCCACGGTCTTGCGGCCGAGCACGCGCACGCCGTCCAACTCGCCGCCGTTCAGCAGCATCTGCCCGAACCGAGCGTAGTCGCCCGCCGTCGACAGCACGCCACCCATGTCGCCACCCGCGGAGAACTCGGTCTTGGGGCCGACGACCTTTTCGCTGGTGGCGGCCTTGTCCACCGCCACGAGGCGGATCTCGCCGTCCACTTCCCGGGGAGCGTAGTTGGCGCCGAAACGGTGGACCGCGTCGTCGCCGACATAGAAGTCGGTGTCGTTCATTCCCAGGGGCTCGAAGATCCCCTCCCGGAAGAACTCGTCGAGGGGCTGGCCGCTCGCCTCCTCGAGGACGGCGGTGAGCACGGGATAGCCGACGTGATAGCCGAACTGCTCGCCGGGGTGGGCAGCCAGCGGCAGCTCCGCCAGTGCGCGGATCCGTTCCCGGTTGCTCGGACGCGGCGCGTCGTCGTCACTGGGAATCCAGCCGAGCTTGGTGAGGGTGTCGCGATACTGCTGGCGGTAGAAGTGCGGCATTGTGCCCGGGTTGGAGAGCCCGGTGGTGTTGGTCAGGCAGTCGCGGATGGTGATGCCGCGCCGGGCGCGCTCGGTCATCATCGGCTCATCGGCCCGTCGCACCTGCAGATTCCTCCACTCGGGCAGGTAGCGACCGACGGAATCGTCCGGGGTCAGCACACCGCGTTCGTAGAGCACCATCGTCGCCGCGCCGGCGATGGGCTTGGTGTTCGAATACATGCGGAACAAGGTATCGAGTCCGGCGGGCGCGTCGTCGTCTAGGTCCAGTAGGCCGCAGGCGTGGTGGTGGACGATCTGGCCCTGCCGGGCGACGAGCGTGACGAGGTTCGGGACGCGACGGTCGTCGACAAACGCCTGCATCGCAGGCCCGATGCGGGACAGGCGGTCGGGATCGAAACCAAGTGCCGCCGGATCGCCGACGGGCAAGGGGGAGTCTGACATGCGTGGTTCTCTTGGGGAGTCAACGAGTGGAACGCGCCATTGTCGCAGGTTTTGCCGGCGTTCTTTGGCGCTCCCGTCGTGGCGGCCCCATCCGGGAGAGGCGTGCGGGTTAGCTCCATCCGCGAGGGACTGCCTTACGAGGTGCCGCCGCGGATGCTTCAGCGTCGCCTTGCCCTGCTCGTGGAACAACAGCGGCTGATCGCCGAAGGGCAGCGAAAAGGCCGTCGCTATCGCGTACCCGTCACCCTAACCGGCAAGGGTGGTTCGGTAGCGGGTAGCGCAGCCCGACCGTTCCGTCCGCGTTACCGGGTGCTGGTTGCCGAGGTGGTTGCCGCGGTGGTACGCGCTGGAATCGACAAGAAGGCTACAACCGCAATGGCGCGGCAACGTGCGGCGGAACAGGTATCACAGGCCGACCAAGCGCGATTCGTCGAAGTCGTGGAGACCGAGCTAATGAGCCTCCATGAAGGCAACATCGCGCGCTACCGTCTGCGGCCGACCGAATACCAGGCGTGGCGCCAAGGCTGGCGGTGACAGGGACCTTCCACAGCCAACGAAACCTCCGTCGCCGAGATGCTGCATGCGGCGGGGTCTCATCGCAAAGTTCGTTGAAAGCACGTCGCGGATGCGCTATGTGTCGGAGATCAATTGGACGGTCGATACCGTGTCGGCCGTAGAAAAAAGATGAAGGAGGTAACCGAAGATGAGGATTCACCTAGCCAGCGTATTCGTAGACGACCAACAGAAGGCGCTCCGCTTTTATACGGAGACACTGGGCTTCAAGCTGAAGCACAACATTCCCCTCGGACGTCATGCCTGGATCACCGTTGTATCCGAGGACGCTCCGGAGGGGACGGAGCTGGTCCTCGAGCCCGACGAACACCCTGCGGTGCGTCCGTTCAGGAGCGCGCTCGTGAAGGACGGCATCCCCAGTACCTCGTTCGCCGTGGACGACGTTGAGGCCGAACACGAGCGACTCGTTGCCAAAGGTGTGCGATTCGTACAGCCGCCAACAGACCTCGGGACTGTGATTACCGCCGTGTTTGACGATACGTGCGGCAACTTGATCCAAATCGCCGAGGAGAAGCGTCAAGGCTAGCCCGCCGTCAAGCAAACCAGCCGGCAACATGGACCAGGCAGCATGACCGAGAGACCGAACATTCTGTTCATCCTGACGGACGACCAAGGCTATTGGGCCATGGGATGCGCCGGCAACGAGGAGATCCGCACCCCGAATCTCGACCGGCTGGCAGCCAGCGGATTGCGTTTCACCAGCTTCTTCTGCACCTCCCCGGTCTGCTCGCCCGCGCGGGCCTCGATCCTGACCGGCCGGATCCCATCGCAGCACGGCATCCACGACTTCCTCCGTGCAGGGAACACGAACCTGGCCTTCGGTGCGGGCGCGAAACCGGGAGACGAGGCGATCGAATACCTTGCGGGCATCCCGGCCTACACCGATTTCCTGGCCGCGGCTGGCTACACGTGTGCCTTGAGCGGCAAGTGGCACATGGGCTTTTCCGAGAAGCCGCAGAAGAGCTTCGAGTTCTGGGACGTGCACGCCTACGGTGGCGGCGCGTACTTCGCGCCGTCGATGATTCGCGATGGCGCTGCCTACGAGACGAGCCAGTACGCCAGCGATCTGTTTACGGACAATGCGTTGCGGTTCCTGGAGCAGCAAAAGGACGCCGGCCGGCCGTTTTGTCTGAACGTCCACTTCACGGCACCGCACGCGCCCTGGCAGCGAGAACATCACCCGGCCGAGTTGTGGGACGACTACTATGCGAACTGCCCGTTCGCGTCCACGCCGGACCTTCCGATGCACCCGCATCAACTGGCCAAGGAGGGGTCGTCCGGTTCGCTCGGCTTCACGGCCGAGGGTAGGAAAGAGGCCCTAAGCGGCTACTTCTCCGCGCTGACGAAAATGGATGAGAACGTCGGACGCCTGCTCGACTGGCTCGAGAGGAACGGGGAACGCGAGAACACGCTCGTGGTGTTCTCCAGCGACAACGGCATGAACATGGGGCACCACGGCATCTACGGCAAGGGCAACGGCACGTTCCCGCCGAACATGTTCGATACGTCGGTCAAGGTCCCGATGCTGATGTCCCGACCGGGACACATTCCCGAGGGCCGCCTTGTCGCCACGCTGCACAGCCACTACGACCTAATGCCGACGCTGCTCGAGTATGTCGGCGTCGAGAATCCGGAAGCGGACTCGTTGCCGGGATTGAGCTTCCGGGGCGCGCTCGACGGCGGGGAGTTGGACGGTGACGACTACGTCGTGGTGTTCGACGAATACGGCCCGACGCGCATGGTCCGCACGGCCGACTGGAAATACGTGCACCGCTATCCCTACGGCGACCACGAACTCTACGATCTCGCGAGCGATCCGGATGAGGAATACAACCTCATCGATCGGGACGAACACAGGGAGATGCACAAGGCTTTGCAGGCCAAGCTCGACGCATTCTTCGCGCGGTTCGCCGACCCGGCGCGCGACGGTTCGCGCGAGGCGGTGATCGGCAGGGGGCAGATCGACGTGGTCGGCCCGGCCGCCCAAGGCAGGAAGCGGTTCGGGGACGATCTGCTTTTCGAGGCAGACCGGCTAAAGGGCGCGGTCCGCGGTACCGTGAAGGACTAGTGTCCCGTCAAGCCTCAAACGTCGTGTCAGTGGCCGCCGGAGCGTTCCTCG
>JAPPGK010000013.1 GCA_028821405.1 Gammaproteobacteria bacterium
AACGATGGCACGAAACAACCATTATTTCAACTTATTTATGACACACTACACTAGACCCAAGCCGATCTGGCACCCAGCCCGACCTTCGGCTACCGCCACAAGTCCGAGGGGCGATGGGTTTCACGCCGGACGACAACGTTTGGCCATGCGCGCCGACAACGCGTTCCGGGTTGCCTTGGTGTACTTTTTTGCTGGCATTGCGCAGCAATTTCGTTACACTTCCACTAATGCGCGACAAAGGACTGTCGTTCTTGAATGCGACTTAGGGAAATAAAGCTCGCCGGGTTCAAGTCTTTCGTTGATCCGACAACGGTCACCTTCCCCGGCAACCGGTGTGCCGTAGTTGGCCCGAACGGCTGCGGCAAATCCAACATCATCGATGCCGTTCGCTGGGTGCTCGGCGAGAGTTCGGCGCGGCAACTGCGCGGCGAGGCCCTCACCGACGTCATCTTCAACGGTTCGGTCTCGCGCCAGCCGACATCCCTCGCCTCCATCGAGTTGATCTTCGACAACGGCGATGGCCGGGCGGGCGGCGAGTTCGCCAACGGCAAATTCGCCTCCTATTCGGAGATCGCCGTACGCCGAGAGGTCACGCGGGATGGTCAATCGACCTACTACCTGAACGGTGCGCGATGTCGACGGCGCGACGTGGCCGATGTCTTCATGGGCACCGGGATCGGACCTCGGAGCTATTCGATCATCGAACAGGGCATGGTTTCCCAGCTGGTCGAGGCCAAACCCGAGGAACTACGCACCCACTTGGAGGAAGCCGCCGGCATTTCCAAGTACCGGGAGCGGCGACGCGAAACGCACAACCGCATCAAGCACACGGTGGACAATCTCGAACGACTTGGTGATCGGACCGATGAACTCGGACGTCACTTGGCGCACCTGAAACGCCAAGCGCGCGCCGCCGAGCGCTACCGCGAGCTCAAGGAACGGTCACGGCGGTTGAGCGCGGAACTCCACGCCCTGCGGCTCGGCGTCCTCGAGTCGAGGCTGGCGAGCAAGGAGTCGCGGATCGAGACCTTGGAAGCGGAACACGCGGGTGCCTTGGCAGCGCGTGCTCGCCAGGATGCTGCGTTGGAACGCAACCGTGATGCACATTTGCGGCTGACCGGCAAGCGCGCCGACGTACAAGGCCGTTGGCACGGGCTCGGTGCCGAAATGGCGCGTCTCGAACAGGGCATCGAGTACAACAACGAGCGACTCCAGCAGTTCAGGGAGGATCTCGCGGAACTGACGACCCGGCACCGGGACACCAAGGACCAACTCGACGCGGACTCGAGGCGAATCGAGGAACTCAACGCCAAACTTGCCTCCAAGGCGCCCCGCCTGGCGGACAGCGAAGCCGATGATCGAGCCGCCGGCACCCGGCTTGCAGACATCGACGAACGGGTGAGGGAAGGCCAACGTGCTTGGGAGGACTGTGCCCGGCGGATCGGTGACAACAGCCGCGAGGTGGAGGTCAAACAGAGCCGGATCGAACACGGCGAGCAAGTTCTCAAGAGCCTGCGCGCCCGGGCCGGGGCGTTGGAGACGGAGCCGAGCAGCGTCGTCGATGCCGGGGTCGAGCGGCTTTCGCGCCAGATCGACGAATCCGCACGCCGTGTGGAGGCGCTTCGTGCCGGGATTGCCGCCAACGCCGAGAAGGTTGCGAGCGTGCGTGAGGAACGCTCCCATGGTGAACGCGCGCGCGAGGAAGCAAACGCCGAGTTGCAGCGTTTGGGTGGCGAGTTGGCGCGTCTAGAGGCGGTGCAACGCGCTGCCGTGGGCAAAGCGGACGACGCATCCAGCGAGGCTGCGCGATGGCTGCGCGACCATGGATTGGCGGATGTGCCGAGGCTCGCGGAAGCGCTGCGCGTTGCATCCGGTTGGGAGGCCGCGGTTGAGGCGGCGCTGGGCGATCTACTGGACGCCGTCGCCGTCGAGGACACCGGCGGTCTGGCGAATGATCTCGCGAACCTGCGCCGCGGTCGGGTTTCCCTCTACGAAGCGCGTCCGTCCCCGCCCTCCGATGGGGCGTTGCGACCACTGTCCGCCCTCGTGGACTCGCCGGTCGGCTCTTTGCTGGACGGCGTATTTGCCGCGGACACGATGGCCATGGCCCTGGAGTATCGCTCGGCGCTGGCGCCGGGTCAGCGCATCGTGACCCGGGACGGGGAGCTGATCGGCGCCGATTGGATTCGTGGCGGCACCCCTGGCGATCAGGACCAAGATCAGGGCGTCTTGGCGCGAGCGCGGGCGATCGGTCAGCTCAAGACCGAGAGGGAAGAAGCCGAGGCGCGGTTCGTGGAATGCGACGCCCGGTTGGCCCAGGCGCGCGAGCAGCTCCTCGCCCTGGAGGGGGAGCGGGAAACGCTCCAGACCCAATATGCCGGCGCGGCCGAGGAGCTATCGCGAGTAACCCGGGAGCACGATGTTCGCCAGGTGCGAATGGAGGAAGCCGACGCCCGGGCGCGTCGAAATGCTGCCGACCGGGAGGAAGTCCACGCCCAGATCGCCAACGAATCGAAGTTGCTCGAGGAATACCGTGCCCGGCTGGCGGCGCTAATCCAGTCCGCGGCGACGTTGCGTTCGGAGGCCGAGGCTCTGCGCGAGGTTCGCGACCGCGAAGCCGGCGAACTGTCGCAGGCCCGCCAGGATGCCCAGGCGGCGCGCGATGCCGTGCATGCACTGCGTGGCGAATACCAGGGCATGCGAACATCGCTCACGGCCAGCGAGATGGCGCGGCAGCGACTGCTGGATCAGCGTCGCGACTTCGACCGGCGCATGACTGAGCTTGGCAGGGTCATCGCGGATGTCGAGTCGACCGTGCCGGATCAGCGCGATGCGTTGGCGCACAAGGCCCGGGAGCGGGAGGAACTCGAAGCCGAACTGGCCGAGCTGCAGCGCAAGATCGACAGGACCGAAGCCGAACTCAATGCAGCGACGGCGAAGCGTATCGACGTCGACGCAGCGGTCGAGTCGGTACGGGGCCGTCTCGAGGAAGCCCGGGTCGAGCGCGAAAGGCTGGTGACGAACCGGGATAACGAACGGGTCCAACTGGCCGAGACCGGGTTCGACCGGGCGGAAGTGCAACGGGAACTGCCCGATGACGCGACCGAGCCTGTCTGGGTCGAGTCGCTGGAACGGATTGAAGCGAGGACTGCTCGATTGGGGCCGATCAACTTGGCTGCCATCGAGGAATACGAGGAGCGGTCAGAGGAAAAGCGGAACCTGGACGCGCAGTGCGAGGATCTCGAGGCCGCTCTGGCGACCCTGAGAAACGCCATCCGGCGGATCGACCGGGACACTCGAGTCCGCTTCAAGGACACTTTCGAGCGTGTCGACGAGCACTTGCAGGACCTGTTTCCCAGATTCTTCGGGGGCGGCAGCGCCCGCCTGGTGCGTATCGGCGACGACTGGCTGGATGCCGGTGTGGCACTCATGGCGCGGCCGCCGGGCAAACGCAATCCCACCGTTCACCAGCTTTCGGGAGGAGAGAAGGCCATGGCGGCGGTGGCGCTGATCTTCTCCATCTTCCAACTCAATCCGAGTCCCGTCTGTCTTCTCGACGAGGTGGACGCGCCCCTGGACGACACCAACGTCGGTCGGTTCGGCGATCTCATCGGCGAACTGTCGAAGGACGTGCAGTTCGTCGTGATTACTCACAACAAACAGACCATCGAAATGGCGGATCACCTCCTGGGCGTGACCATGCAGGAACCCGGGGTGTCGCGTTTGGTATCTGTGGACATGGAAGGCGCTGCGCGTATGGCAGCCGGTTAGGCCTTGAGGGTTCTCAAATGGACATGAAGAGCTACATCCTTGTCGGTGGCGGACTATTGATCTGCCTTGTTTTGCTGCATGCACTTGTGTCGGCATGGCGGGACAACCGCAGGGTTTCAAACTCGGACGCGGGGGAGGCCGATCCCGATCCATTGGATCTCGACGCGGCGGAAGACACGGCGGTGCTGTGGACTGACGATCCGGATGCAGAGCTACACGACCAAACGCCCCCAGATGAAAGCCCTGCCGAGGCAAGCCGAGAGCCTACCGTCCTGATGGATCGTTCGACCCACCACGCGGATGCGAACGCCGACGGTGACGTGGCGACGGCGCCCGACGACTTGGACGCCGCCGCAATGGAATCCTTGCCGGCCGACGAATCGCAGGAAGACGAGGAAGCGGTCGAGGATACCGTCGGATCCTTGCCCAAGGAGGAAACGGTCGAGGATACCGTCGGGTCCTTGCGCAAGGAGGAAGCGGTCGAGGATACCCTCGGTTCCTTGCGCAGGGGACGCCGAATCGAGATCGCGGGGAAACGGACCGAGCCCACGGTGCCCCGCGCGATGCGTCCCGAATTCCACCATTTCGTACCGCCCACCGAGCGACAGGAACTCCAGGACGAAGCCAACGGTGCGGCGTCCCTCGACGACGTGATCGTGATCTGGCTGTTCGCCGAATCGGGAAGGCTCTTGGATGGCGAAGCGCTCCTGAAGGCGTTCGTGTCGCACGGCTTGAAATGCGACTCCGATCGGGTATTCAAGAAAGCGGACCCGCGTTGCGGCGGCCATTGGTACACGGTCGCGAACGGTGTGGAGCCAGGCACGTTCGACATTTCCCGACCGGCTGCGCTCGAGACGCCTGCCGTGGCGATGCTGCTATCCCTGGCGGAGGTCCGGGATCCCATGGCCGCCTTCGAGAACATGCTGGATGTCGCGCAGGATCTCGCCACCACCTTGGACGCCGAGTTGAAGGACGAACGCAGGAGTGACATGAGCTGGCAGACAATCGAGCACTGCCGGCAGCGGATCAGCGACTTCAAGCGGATGCGGCTGAGGGCGTGAGACCTGTCCCGGGCAATGGACCGGTCGGACCCGAGAGCCGAGATCGCCGCTCTTCGCGAGGAACTGAACTACCACCGGCATCGCTACTTCGTCCTCGACGATCCGGAGATTGCCGATGCCGAATACGACGCGCTCTATGATCGTCTGGCGGACCTGGAGGCGACCCATCCAGACCTGGTCACGCCAGATTCGCCCACCCAGCGTGTGGGCGCAGCACCCTCGACACAGTTCGCCCAAGTGCGCCACGAAACGCCGATGCTGTCGCTGGACAAGTGCACCAGCACGTCGGAACTCGCCGCGTGGGAGGAGCGCTGCCGACGGCTTCTCGCAACGGATGACGAGCTCACCTATTTCTGCGAGCCGAAGATCGACGGTGTGGCCGTCAGCCTGCTCTACAACGACGGTCTGCTGGTCCGGGCGGCCACCCGGGGCGATGGCGAGACCGGCGAGGACATCACGGCCAACGTCCGCACCATCGGGGCCATTCCGCTCAGGCTGACGGGGGCCGCGCCGACGCCGTTGGAAGTGCGCGGCGAGGTCTACATGCCCATCTCCGGTTTCCTCGAGTTCAACCGGCGGGCCCAGGAAGCGGGCGAGCGTACCATCGTCAACCCACGCAACGGGGCTGCCGGGAGTCTGCGCCAACTCGATCCGGCCATCACGGCCACCAGGCCGCTGTCCATGTTCTGCTACAGCATCGGCGATGGCCCGCCCGCCGCTGGCTGGCGTCCGACACGCCACTCCGAGGTGATGGCGGCGTTGCGAACCTGGGGTTTGCGTACGAATCCCCGCGGGCGCCTGCAAGGGGACCTCGGCGCCTGCGCGGACTATGTGGAAGCCCTGCTGGCCGAAAGGGACGATCTGGACTACGCCATCGACGGCGCGGTCATCAAGGTCGACGATCTTGCGCTGCGCCGGACGTTGGGGCAGATCACGCGCAAGCCGCGTTGGGCCATCGCCTACAAGTACCCATCGGAGGAGGCGAGCACCGTGCTGCGCGCCGTCGACTTCCAGGTTGGCCGAACCGGCGCCATTACCCCTGTTGCCAAACTCGAGCCTGTCTTCGTCGGCGGCGTGACGGTATCAAACGCGACGCTGCATAACATGGACGAGGTATCGAGGCTCGATCTGAAGATTGGAGACACCGTCCTCATCCACCGCGCCGGCGACGTGATTCCCCAGGTGATGAAGGTGGTCGAGTCGAAACGACCGCGCGATGCCCCCACGGTCGCGATGCCGAGCGAGTGCCCCGTGTGCGGATCGGCCATCGTGCAGGAGGAGGGCGAGGCCGTAGCCCGCTGCAGCGGTGGTCTTCGGTGTCGGGCGCAACACAGGGAACGGTTGCGGCACTTCGCCTCTCGCCAAGCGCTCGACATCGAGGGTTTGGGGGACAAACTCGTCGATCAGCTTCTCGCGGAGGGTCTGGTCGGCAGCCCGGCGGACCTCTATCGACTGACCGTGGATCAGGTCGCCGGCCTTGAGCGGATGGGGGCGAAGTCGGCCGCGAACCTGCTCGCCGCCCTTGATGAGAGCAAACGCACGACATTCGCCCGTTTCATCCATGCACTCGGCATTCGCGAGGTTGGGGAAACCACGGCAGCCACGCTGGCGAAGGAATTCAGGACGCTCAGTGCGCTCATCGCGGCCGACGAGGAGACCCTGCAGGAAGTCGAAGACGTCGGACCCATCGTGGCGTCGCGCATCGCAACCTTCTTCGCCGACGAGACCAACCGGACGCTGGCCGAGGAACTGCATCACGAGATCGGGATCTCCTGGGAGGAGGTGGCCGAAGCGGTGCAGACCGAACCGCTGGCGGGCCAGACCTGGGTGTTGACGGGGTCCCTCGAACGGATGACCCGCAATGAAGCCAAGGCGATCCTGCTCGAACTCGGCGCGAGAGTCGCCTCTTCGGTGTCCAGGAATACGACCGTGGTGGTCGCGGGCCCCGGCGCCGGCAGCAAGCGGGGGAGAGCCGAGGAGCTTGGCATCGAAATCGTAGACGAGGCGGGTTTCGCGGAGCGACTGGCCGGTCTTGGGCGGCCCCTAGGAGACGCACTTGCGCCGTGATCTCGGTTTTCCGCTGGCACGAGCGCCGGATGGGCGGGGCGGCAACCTGCTCCCCGGTGGGTTGGTACGGCGCAGACTCGTGGCCGTTGCGGCCTTGGCGTTGCTGGCCGGTTGCATGTCCGGACCCCCCTCCGATAGCGAGGATCTGTGCAAGATATTCGAGGAACGGCCGCGTTGGCACCGCGCCGCGACGGCAGCGGAGAAACGCTGGCGGATTCCGACCCCCGTCATGATGGCGGTGGTGTACAAGGAGTCGAGCTATGTGGCCAAGGCCCGCCCGCCGCGAGGCCGGCTGCTCGGGGTCGTCCCCTGGAAACGGGCGTCGTCCGCCTACGGGTTCGCCCAGGCCACCGACGAGGCCTGGTCGGACTACCTGCGCGAAACCCGCAATCGGTCATCGGACCGGGACGACTTCGCCGATGCCATCGACTTCGTCGGTTGGTATCTGAACCGGTCGCATCGCCACCTGGGCATCGCCCCGGCGGATGCGCGCAACCTCTATCTGACGTACTACGCCGGCATGGGTGGCTACAGCCGGGGCACTTGGCGGAACAACGAGTGGCTGAAAGACGCGGCTGCCCGCGTCGCCACGCGTGCCAGCCGCTACGAGCGTCAACTTGGGGGTTGCCGGGCATTGGATCGTCGCCGGCGGTGATCGTACGGGACGGGCTTGCCGCGTCCCGGGACGGGGCCATGGGTAGGTCGGCGTGGCTGGGCCGGAGGCGAACCCCGGCGCACAGCGAAGCGAAGCGCCGGGGACGGCTTTGGGGTGCTACGGGACCGTGCGGGTCACGCGGTAGATTCTGCCGCCCTGATCGTCGGAGATGAGCAAGGTACCGTCCCGCGCCATGAGGACGTCCGCCGGGCGACCCGACGCCTTCTCCCCTTCGAGCCAGACATCGACGAACGGCGAGTAGACGGGTTCACCCGCCGCGAATCGGATGACGCTGACTCGGTAGCCCACCTTGGAGGATCGATTCCAGGAGCCGTGTTCGGCAATGAAGAGCGCGTTCGAATAATCCGGACCGAACAGTTCCCCGGTGTAGAAACCCATGCCGATCGCCGCGGCGTGGGCTTGTATCTCGACCTCGGGGGGGACGTAGTCCGCCGGGTCGTGTCCTTCCCCGTATTCGGGGTCGAGGATGGCCGTGCCGTGGATGTGCGGGTAGCCGTAGTGGGCGCCCGCCTTGGTGACCCGGTTCACCTCCTCCGGTGGGATGTCGTCGCCCATCATGTCCCGACCGTTGTCCGTGAACCAAAGTTCGTTGGTCTCGGGGTGCCATGCCAGGCCGACGGAGTTGCGTACGCCGTGGGCGTACACGGTCGCCTCGCCCGTGCGGGGATCCATGCGCAGGATGCTCGCAAAGCGTTCATCGGTGGACTTGCAGATGTTGCACGGCGCACCGACGGGTACGTACAGGTAGCCGTCGGGACCCACGGACAGGTATTTCCAGCCGTGGTGGTACTTGTCCGGCAGGGTATCGGTGATGACTTCCGGCGCCGGCGACTCCCGGAAGTTCGTCGCGATGTCGGGATAGCGGAGGATCCGGTCGAGGGCGGCGACATAGAGGTCTTCCCCGAACAACGCCAGCCCGCTCGGCATGGTCAGCCCCTTGGCGAAGGTGACGACCTCCGGGGCGCCTTCGGCGGACGGGACCACGGCATAGAGGCGTCCGGCCCGTCGGGTTCCCACGAACAAGATACCGGACTCCGCTTCGGCCATCTGGCGAGCGTTGGGCACCTCGTCGGTGTAGATCGACATGGAGAATCCGGGTGAAATCCCTTCACCGGCCGCGGGGGTTGCCAGGGCGAGTGCCAGCACGGAGACTAGGGAAACCCACTTCATTCCGGCAGTGTAGCAGCCCGCCTGCGCATTTGGGCCAGTGCCCCGGTCGTTGTGCGACATGCACCCGACATTCTGTGCGAGATTGACGCACTTTGCCGGTCGTGTCTCCACGCGACCCGAAGAGTTGGGTTACTGTCTCGGTGAGTTTGCGTAGCCGAGGCCGATTTTGTCAGACGCCGTCGCACCCGTATTGACCGACGAATTGAAGGCGTCGATCCAACGTGCCTATTCGACCTGGCTCGGTAGTCGCGGGTTCAGGGCGCGTCGCGGTCAGCGACAGATGATCGCGGACATCGCCCGGGGCTTGACCGAGGACCGTCGGTTGTGCGTGGTAGAAGCGGGTACGGGAACGGGAAAGACTGCAGCCTATTGCCTGGCCGCCATTCCCATCGCCAAGGCCCTGGACAAGCGGGTGGTCATTACCACCGCGACCGTGGCACTGCAGGAGCAGGTGGCACTGCGCGACCTCCCCGACCTCAAGCGCAACGCTGGCCTTGACTTCGCGTTCGCCATCGCCAAGGGCCGCAGTCGGTACGTCTGTCTAGAGCGCCTCGAGGACCGCCTCGCCTACGACCCGGAAACCGCGCGCCTGTTCGGGCCGCCGGAGGCCGAGGATCTCGAGATCTACCGCCGCCTCGAGTCGTCCTTCGTCACCGGCACCTGGGATGGCGATCTGGACAACTGGCCGGACGGTGTTCCCTCGAAGGCCTGGACCCCCGTTACGAATGATCGAGCCGGCTGTCATGGCCGACGCTGCAAACACTACCACCAGTGCCCGGTGTTCCGGGCCCGATCCGACGTATCCGACGCCAACGTGGTGGTGGCGAACCATGACCTCGTGCTGACGGACCTTCGGATCGGCGGTGGCGTGGTGCTGCCGGATCCCGCCGATACCATCTACGTGATCGACGAAGCCCATCACTTGCCGGAAAAGACCCGCGATCAGTTCACGGCCCGCGCCGCCCTGCGTGGCTGTACCGACTGGCTGAAGCAGATCGCGTCGAGCATCGACACCATGGCAAGGCGTTTCGACCAACCACGCGAGGTGCAGCGGGCACGGGAACGGCTGGTGGACGAGGCGGGCGGTGCCGAGGGTCTGCTCGCAGATGTGGGGACCATCGTGCGCGACCTGCCTTTCGAGTCACGGGATGCGGACAAGGAGACGCACCGTTTCCCGTTGGGTGAGATACCGCCACCGCTGGCCGAGGCGTCTGCGCCGCTAGGCAAGTCGTTCGGTGGCGTCGCGGCGATTCTGGATGAGTTGGGGAACGATCTCGAGGAAGTCATCGAAGGCAATCTCGATTGGCCGAATCCCCAGCTTGCGGAGTCCTGGCGTCCGACCATCGGCCAGCTGGCCAGCCGGGCTGCGAGCGCGGAGGCCTTGTTCAACGATTACGGGAGTGGTTCATTGGCATCCGCCGCGCGGTGGGCGTCCAGGGGACTGGATGAACGCCGCGAAGAAATCGAACTCACCAGCGCACCGCTCATGCCCGGTGAGATCCTGAACGAGAAGCTCTGGAGCAATTGCCACGGCGCGCTTGCCACGTCCGCCACCCTCTGCGCGCTGGGGACGTTCGCGCGCTTCCGGGAAAGCACCGGCCTCGTCGACTCGGCGCGCGAGTCGCGCATCCCGAGCCCGTTCGACTTCCCGCGCGTCGCCACGTTGTCGGTACCGCCAATGCGTGCCGAACCGCCCGACGCCCAGGGTCATACCGAGGAGATCGCTTCGCTGTTGCCGGGGCTTCTGCGTTTGGAGCGAAGTGCACTGGTCCTGTTCACGTCCTGGCGGCAGTTCAATGCCGTGGTGGAGTCGCTGCCGGACGAACTTCGCTCGAACTGCCGCCTGCAGGGCGAGGCATCCAAGCAACGCCTGATAAGCGAACACACATCAGCGATCGACGAGGGGCACGATAGCTACCTCTTCGGCTTGGCGAGCTTTGCGGAGGGTGTGGACCTGCCCGGCGCGTACTGCCGGCACGTGATCCTTGCCAGAATCCCCTTCGCCGTTCCCGACAATCCCGTCGACCAAGCGGTCGCCGAGTGGCTCGAGAGCCAGGGCCGCAATCCGTTCATGGAACTCTCGCTGCCGGATGCCTCCCTGCGCCTCGTTCAAGCCAGCGGCCGGCTGATCCGCAACGAGACCGACCAGGGACGGATCACCCTGCTCGACCGACGCATCCTGACCCGACGCTACGGCGAGTCGCTCCTGGCTGCGCTCCCGCCGTACCGGTTCGACTTTCCCGCGCTGGCCCCGGGTCGCCGACGCACGCCTTAGCGCCCCAAGGCCGGGACGGCGGCGTCCGAATACGCGCCTTCGCCGCTCGCTGTACGTCCTAACACGCCGCGGAACGCTTCGTGACCTTCGCCAGCCAGTAGTCCATGCTCGTATACCGGCCGCCCCCGGTGAAGAACAGCGACAACAGCATGAGGAAATACGTCACCGCGAACTCGATCCCGCCGTTGAGAATCGTCACCGAACCGCGGGCGGTCAGCCACTTGTAGTCGCCGTGCTCCTTCAAGATGGAAATGATCTCCGCCTTGCGCGGGACCGCTTCCATGACGCGGTCGTTGGCCAACCAACTCGACGCGTCCGAGAGGACCAACCAGCCGTTCTGCCAATGGACCGCGAAGGCGGCGACCAGCATGGTGATCATTAATGGCACGGCCACGAGCCGGGTCGCCAAGCCGGCGACGAGCATCACGCCGCCCCCAAGTTCGGCGGCGGTGGCGAGGAACGCCATGACTTCTGGCAGCGGCATGCCCAAGGTGTTGCCGAACCACGAAACCGTTCCGCTGAAACCGGTTGCCTTCACCCAGCCGGACTGGATCATCACCGGCGCGAGGAACAGCCGCAGCAAGAGCGGCGGGACCCCGTCGAATGGCTTCAGCTTCTCGAAGGTCGTGTCGTAGATTCGGTTGTAGCTGGCGATGGGATTCATGGTTTCTCCCGTTGAGCGGTGATTCTTTTGACCGTGCGCGGACCCGAACGGTCACATGGGCTCGACGTGCCGGACGCAACCCGGTAGAACGGCGGCTTCGCACTCGATGGTAACGTCATGACGGGGTCAATGCCGATCGCCGATCTTGCCAACCTCGTGCCCAGCGCGGCGGCACAACGCTGCTATCGGCGCCTGGACGCGCACACCCCGGACGACTATCGACAGATAGCGGCGCTGCTGGCCGACGATTGGCGTCGTCGAGGGACCCCACGTGCGGGTCTTGGCGGTGGCCAGGGTGCGGGGAAGTCGACCTTGGGCCGGTTGATCGCCCAGGCGGGATCGATGCTCGGGATCCGCATCGAAGTCCTTTCCATCGACGACTTCTACCTCACCAAGGAACAACGGGTGCAGCTAGCGGAGGACATCCACCCGCTGCTGGCGACCCGGGGACCGCCGGGAACACACGACGTGGCCGGCCTTCGCACCGCCATCGCCGCGCTCGGTCAACCCGGCGCGGTCGAGTTGCCGCGCTTCGACAAGGGATTGGACACGCGGTCCGGCTATGCAACGGTGGATGGGGGCGCCGACGTGGTGGTGCTGGAGGGCTGGTGCGTTGGCGCCCCGGCTGCCCGGGATTCCATCGACGATCCCGTCAATGCGCTGGAGCGCGATCACGACGCCGACGGTCGCTGGCGGTCCTACATCGAGACGGCGCTTAAGGGGCCATATGCCGAGCTGAACGGCGATCTCGAGTCGATGGTTTTCCTGAACGTGCCGGGCCTGGACGCGGTTCGACGCTGGCGCCTGGAACAGGAACGGGATCGACCCCCGGACCAGCGATTGAACGCGGCGGAAGTGAGTCGGTTCGTGGACCACTACGAGCGCGTCACCCGTCGCATGTTGGCTACGATGCCGTCGAGTGCGGACGTCGTTGTGGACCTCGACGACGATCATCGCGTGACGGGGTTGCGGTTCGCCTCGGCACCCAGGGATTGATGGGCCTTCTGCACTGGAGGCGTTGTTCAGACTTCGTTCAGTTCCACCCCCCGATACTCCGTGCGTGTTTTCGCCAACGCCAACGGAGATCGCCATGTGGAAACAGAACCTGTTGCTCGGTGCCGCCCTGGTGTCTGCCAATACGATGGCCGACGTTCGCTACGCGGACGCCCCGGTCAGAAGCGTCGAACCGATCGTCGAAACCGTGTCCTACGTCGAGCCCAAGGAGCGCTGCTGGTTTGAGGATGTGCCCGTGTCCACAGTGTCCCATAGCGCGACCACGCCCTTGCTCGGCGCATTGATCGGCGGTGCGATCGGCAACGCCGTCGGTCACAAGAAGCGCAACAAACAGGTAGGGGCCGTGGTGGGCGCCCTGATCGGCGGGAGCATCGCGGCAGACATCAGTCGCGAGGAAGGGCGTCACCGCGTCGCGTCGAGCCGACGCGCACGACGCGAGGTTTGCGAGGTCGTCGACGAGACCAGCTACCGGCGGGAAGTGACCGGCTACCTGGTGACCTACGAATACGCCGGACAGACTTACCAGTCCCGCATGCGCAAGCGGCCGGGAGATTACGTTCGCGTCCGGGTGACGGTCGGGCCGGCTTGAGTCGGGCCGGGGCATCGCAGGAGTAGAATGGCGTGGCCGCAGGAGAAGCGGGGTCGACATGCACAGATACGTCCTTGGCTTGGCGCTCACCTTGGGAACCCTCGGTGGATTCGCCGGCGAGGCGCCAGAAGAGGCACCCGAACGGGGGGAAGCACCCGCCGAGAGGCGGCCAACGCCGGTGCCTCAACGAGACCGGGAGAACGAGCCAGCGACCGCGGAACGTTCGGGGGTCTCGCTCGAGGATGCCACGGCCATTGTCCGCCAGGCCTACGGGGGACGCGTGGTTTCGTCGTCCAAGGCCAATGCGCGGCCTGCGCCGAGGCGCCCCGAGGAACCCGGCTACCGTGTGCGGGTGGATATCGATGGCCGGGTCAAGACGGTGTTCGTCGATGCTCGGGGCCGTATCCACGAGAACGCCGAGTTCTGAAGGCAAGTCGAAGGACATCCGAGGGCAATGCGACTCCTGATTGTCGAAGACGAAGTGCTGCTTGCGGCGCAGGTGGACAAATTCCTGCGCGAGAACGACTTCGTGGTGGACATGGCCAGCGACGGCGAGGAGGGGTTGTACTACGCACGCGAGTACGACTACGACGCCGCCGTCATCGACTTGGGCTTGCCGAAGCTCACCGGGATCGAGTTGATCACGACCTTGCGCCGCGAACGCAACACGGTGCCGATCCTGATCCTCACCGCTCGCAGCGATTGGCGGGACAAGGTGGGCGGCCTCGAAGCCGGCGCGGACGACTACCTCACCAAGCCATTCCACATGGAGGAACTCCTCGCTCGAGTGAAGGTGCTGATTCGACGCGCCGCCGGCTTCGCATCGTCGGTTGTCGAACACGGGCCGATGAGACTCGACACGTCGAGCAAGGAAGTCCGCGTCGAGGGCGCACTGGTGGACCTCACCGCCTTCGAATACCGTCTCTTGGAATTCCTGGCCTTGAACCCATCCCGCGTGGTGTCCAAGGCCGAGCTTACCGAGCACCTCTACGAACAGGACTTCGACCGCGACAGCAATGTGATCGAAGTGTTCATCGGGCGATTACGCCGCAAACTGGACCCCGCAGGCAGTCTGAAGCCGATTCGAACCGTCCGCGGCCAGGGATACCGCTTTGCACTGGCGGCGGATGCGCATCCCTGATCGGGCGAGGCGTTGGTCGCGCGGATTCCGAAGGCTCGCAGCGCAGGGCACGCAGTGGCACCATCCACTGAAGGGCGCATAGAGCCAGTAGACATGCCGGACACGAATGCGAGACGGGCTTCGCGGGGCGCGATTCGCCGCGTCCTCGGTCTGCAGGCGCGTTTGCTGTTGATTACCGCACTGGTTCTAGGAACCTGTCTCGGCGCGGTGGGATGGGTACTCGATCGTTCGTTCAAGGCCGCGGTGCGTGCGAGCGCGGAAGAACAACTCCGCGCCGTCGCCTACGGCCTGCTGAGCGCGGCACAGGACGAGGCCAACGAACTCGCGTTCGGTGCCGAACTGGGCGAACCTCGCTTGGCGCGACCGGACTCGGGGCTCTATGCCTATGTCGAACGCGCGCAGGGCGGGGTCGTCTGGCGTTCGCCGTCCGCCGTGGTCAGCGCTGGCGACATTGGAGAACAGTCGCCTTTGAGTCAACGCCCCGCCCCGGGCGAGTCGGTTTTCGGGGTCGCCGGCACGAGCGGCCCATCCCGGTTCGTCTTGGCGTACACCGTCATCTGGGAGTCCCTGGGCGCGGAGTTGACGTTCTGGGTGCTGGCCGACCGGACACCGTTTCGCCGCCAGGTGCTGGAGTTCCGACGCTATACGACCATCGGCTTGTTGAGCGCGGCCATCGTCTTCATCGTCATTCAGTTCGGGGCGGTGCGTTGGGGGCTCGCACCGGTGCGGCGGATGGCTTCCCGTTTGCGCGGTCTTGAAGCGGGTACCCGGGGCGACATCGGCGACGACTACCCGCGCGAGCTGTCCCGGCTTGCGGGCAACGTGAACCGCTTCATCGCCTACGAGGAGGCCAACCGCGAGCGGTATCGACGCGCCATGGACGACCTGGCGCACAGTCTCAAGACGCCGCTCGCTGTCTTGAAGAACGCCATGCGCGAAGTCAACGGGTCCAGCGCGATGGTCATGAACGATCAGATTGAGCGCATGGAGACCACGGTGACCCATCAACTCTCGCGAGCCGCGGCTGTGCGCACGGTCATGCCGGCGAAGGCGGTACCCGTATCGCCCGTTGTCGCCCGGATCGGCCGGGCGTTGGAACGCGCCTATGCCGAAAAAGCCGTCAGCCTCGAGCTCGTGGAAGCACCGCTCGCCGTGCGGGTGGACGAACGGGATCTCCTTGAATTGCTCGGCAACCTCATCGAGAACGCGTTCAAATACACACGCAAGCGGGTGCGGATCTCTGTCGTCGGCACCAGCACCGGGGTGGCAGTCCAGATCGAGGACGATGGCGAGGGCATCGCGCCCGCCGATCGCCGGCGCGTGCTCCAACGAGGCGCCAGGGCAGACACCGAGAACGCGGGACATGGCCTTGGCCTGGCCGTTGCCGTGGAACTCGCCGAGGTCTACCAAGGCAACCTGGAACTGGGCGACAGCGAACTCGGCGGCGCGCTCGTGCGGCTGGAATTACCTGGCGGCGACGCGTAGAGGCGAGTTCCCCGCGCCACGCCCTGCGTTCTCGGGCGACCGCGATAGGGACCGTGCGTTGTTCGGGAGACCGCAAGGGTCGCCGGTACGTGCCGCGCGTGCTCGGGCGGCGTATCAATCGCCCGGCGCGTCCTCGGCTTGGCGGGCGACGACGATCCGGTCGGCGTCCCTCAGCACTTCCTCCGCACGTCTTTCGACGTCCTTGGGCAGCATTCCCAAGGCGTGCAGACGGCGCTCGTAGTCGGCGATCATGTTGCGGTCCAGTGACGGGTCGATTTCCAACCGCCGTTCCAGCTCGCTGATCAGGGCGTCGGCGTCGGCCATCACCTGGCGGCGTTGCGAATGCCGGTCCAGCACCACGGACCTCGCTTCGAAAACGAGGTCGCATTGCTCGCGAAACTGTTTCCAGAGCCTTTGGTCCGCTCGCCTCGGCAGCGGGCCGACCGCCTTCCACTGGCGCTGAAGTCCTTTCATGACCTCCGCCTGGTCGGTGACGCGCTCACCGGATTCGCGGACCGCGATGGCTTCGGCGACGATTGCCTCTTTCTGTTCGATGTTGCGGTCCCACTCCTGCTTCAGCAGGGCATGGATATCACTGGCGAGTTCCTCGAACCGGGTCGTCAGCTGTCGCCCGGCCTTCCGATCCACGGGATGGTAGTGGCGCCACTCGTTGCGTGCCTGGCGAAGGATCCTCTCCACGCCGCGCCAATCCGCGTGGTCCCAGTCGTTGTTCGCAAGGAACCCTTCAAGGGCCGTGACGATGGCTTGCCGCTGCTCGAGGTTGAATGCCCGCCGCTCCGCCTGTTCCTTGAAATAGGCGCGGCAAGGCTCGAACGCCCGCTCCGCGGAGCGATCGAACCGGCGTCGCAGATCCCGGTCCCGACGGGTGTCCGCTGGACCGAGTTCGTTCCATTGATCGCGCAGCGACTTCACGGCCCGCATCTGCTCGTGTGGCTCGAGGGGATTGTCCGCGAGTTCCTCGACTTGGTCGCACAGTGCCTCGCGCTGAGGCGCTTGGGCGTAGGTTCGCCACTCGCGCAGCTCGCGCACCCGAGCACCGAGTTCGGCGAGATCGGCGGCAAACGGCGCCGCCTTCGCACGGGGCAACCCCTTCAGGAGGTCGCGAAGTTGCCGTTCCCGATCCACGGCGTCGTGCACGGACCCGTCTTCGATGAATTGCCGCAACTCGGCAAGCTTGTCGCCCACCTGTTCGAGCAACGCGTCCGCACGGGTCGCCGACTGTTCGGAAGCGGTCTCGAGGTCGCGATGGCGTTGCTTGAGTGCAGCGACTTCCTCGAGGTCCGGGGTATCGTCGGGCCAAGCGAAGCGCTCGAGCAGCCGTTCGACATCCTCGCGCTGACGGCGAAGTTCGCGGTTGGCGGATTCGAGAGTGTCGAAGCGCGGGTGTTCGGGATCGGGGATTTCCCGCACAAGGAGTTCCCTGGCCTTCGGAACGAGGTCCCGGATCCGTTCACGGTCACGGGTTCGGCTTGCCACCTCGGCCATCGCTTCGCGGAACCGCCCGCTCAGTTCCTCCCCGGGTGGTTTGACGTCCGCCCCGGCATTCCACTGCTCGGCCAGTTCGTCGACGGCGCGTTTGGTTTCGTCGACGGAAACCCTCTCTTCCTTGCCGGGGTCGAGGGAACCGACGACATCGGCAAGAAGCGCTTCGGTACGGGTGAGCAGCGCGCCGAAGTCGACCTCCAGTTGGCGCACCTGCACAGATTGTCGACGGGCGGGAAAACGACCGCGGATGGCGTTGAGGTCGCGGGTGACGACATTGAACCGAGCAAGCTCGCCGTCCGTTTCCTCCATGGCGACGAGGTGGTCGGCCCAGTCTCGCTCGATGGCGTCGCGTCGTGCCTCGTAGTGCGGGTCGTCGTCCTCGAGAGCCAATGCCGTGGCGAGAATCGTCTCGGTCTGGGTGTCTTCTTCGTTGCGGCGGTGGGAAGCTGCGCGCAACGCCGCCAAACGCTCCCGGGCCACGCGGTGTACTGACTTGTCCCGTCGTCGTGCGGTTTTTTCGAGTTCGGCCAGCGCGGCGGGTTCCCACGTCGCTTCGACCACCGCGAGTCGGACCGTGGCACGCGGATTCTCGGCCAGCGCGGCCGCGAACGTCATGGGCTCGGTGATACGGGGGACGATCGCAAGGGCCGCGTCCGCCGTTTCCGCCGCCGCCAGCGCCGCTCGTTGGACCTCGGGATGGTCGCGAATGGTCTCCGGCGTGTCGTCGTCGATCACCTCGAGCAGTCGCCCCAGGGCTTCGGCGCCAACGTCGTCGTCGTCCAAGCCCTCGAAGACGATGTCGGGGCGGTTCAGGCGCTCCAGTGCCTTGAGGCGAACCTCCCGGTCGGAATCGTCACGGAATACGCGGGCAAACGTCGCTTGTTCCCCATCCCCGAGATCGGCGAGGGCAGCGACCCTGATGGCAGGATCTTCCGAGTCGAGACGCGGTTTGCGACTAAACAGCTTGCGTAACATGGTGAGGCTCTCACAACGTGACCCGACATGGTTATTACGCCTCGCGGCGGTCACATGCGGGCGGGCTCGCCCGATCGGGCAAGTCGCGCGTGAGAAAGGGAACGTACAGCGGACGGCTCGCGTACTCGCGAGACGCGCTGTCCGGTCTTCCGCAGGTGTCCGCCGTGAAGCGGCTCGGCGCGGCTGGATGGATGCCGGAGAATCGACCAGCCGTTGGTCCCTGCAGTCGCTACAGGCGGTGCGCTTTGCGTGAGTATTTTCGCCACGACAACGCTCCTCGATGGGTCCACGAACGCGAACCGCAGCCGACTCAGGAGCCTGCATTGTGCGACTGACGAGCGCTTGAACGCAAATCGCGTCGGGACGCTGTTAGTCTCATGGCACTGCAACGAGGTCATGAGGAGGCGCCGTGGCGCGCTGGGACAAGGGCGGCGGCGGCGAGATCCCGGACTGGTTCTGGGATGCCGTGGAAACCGAAGCGGAGGAGCACACCGTCGAGGTCGAGGAATGCGACGTGTTCTACCGCTCTTGGGGGATGCAAGCGAAACAACCCATGCTCCTGATTCACGGCATGAACGCCCATTCCGCCTGGTGGGACTTCATCGCACCGCAACTGACCGACGACTACCGCATCGCCGCGATGGATCTCACCGGCATGGGCGACTCGGACTACCGCTACGCCTACGATGCCACGACCTACGCAGCCGAAATCGTCGGCGTCTGCGACGATGCGGGCTTCGGCAACGAGGTGGTGATCGTCGCCCACAGCTTCGGCGGGGTCATGGCAGCGAAGGCGGCGAACCTATTCCCCGACCGTTTCGGTGCGCTGGTACTCGTCGACTCCGGCATTCGCCCGCCCGACGAAGCCGTCCCGGCGGACGCGCCGGTCATGGGTGGCGGCCGCGCCAAGGTCTACCCCAGCCGCGCAGTCGCCGAGGAACGGTTCCGGCTGTTCCCGCCTCAACCCTGCGCCAACGACTACATCCTGACCTATATCGCCCGTCACTCCCTGATGCGCGTCGACGGCGGCTGGGCCTGGAAGTTCGACGAGGAACTGCCACTCACGTTGAAGGGTGGGGAACGGCAGCCGGAGGACTACAGCGGCCTAACCCTCCCCGTGGGAATCATCTACGGCGAGTTGAGCGAGTCGTGCAAGAAAACCACCGTTGACTACACGGCAGGGCTAATCCCGGGTGAGGTGCCCGTGATCGAAGTGGCGGATGCGCAACACCATGTTTTTCTGGACCAGCCGTTGGCGTTTGTGGCGGCGTTGCGAAAGTTGGCTGCAGAACTCCGAGTCTAAGAATTGGTTTGGTGCGCTTGCTGCCTGGGGAGGGAATCGAACCCTCACGGCGTTGAGCGAGCAACAGCCGCCGCATTGCGAGTGCGGCGTGTCTACCAAGTTTCACCACCGGGCATTGAAGGCTCCGAATCTCGGACGGGTCCGGGGCCTTCTCTCGATTGCAGCCGCGCCTTACTTTGACAGGCGGCTAAGGGTTGGGTACTGCTGCTCTCCTTCGTGCCACGGCCAATCGACTGGTAATCGAAGGACTGGCCGGCGCTTTTCCTAGTCCCAGCTCAACGCCCCGCCCGTCTGGTACTCGGTCACCCGGGTCTCGAAGAAGTTCTTCTCCTTCTTGAGATCCATGATCTCCGACATCCACGGGAACGGGTTCTTGACACCCGGGAACTGCTCGGAGAGCCCGATCTGGGCGAGGCGGCGGTTGGCGATGAACTGCAGGTACTCGGCCATGGTGTTGGCGTTCATGCCGAGCACGCCCCGGGGCATCGTGTCGCGGGCGTAACGCGTCTCGAGTTCCGTGCCTTCGAGGATCATGCTCCTGGCGAGTGCCTGCATCTCCTCATCCCACAGGTGCGGGTTTTCGAGCTTGATCTGATTGATCACGTCGATGCCGAAATTCACGTGCATCGACTCGTCGCGCAGGATGTATTGGAACTGCTCGGACGTGCCCGTCATCTTGTTGCGGCGACCCATGGAGAGTATCTGCGTGAAGCCGCAGTAGAAGAAGATGCCCTCCATGACGCAGTAGTAGGCGATGAGGTTCGTAAGGAGCGCCTTGTCGCTCTCCACGGTACCGGTCTGGAAGGTCGGATCGGAAAGTTCCTTGGTGTACTTCAGCGCCCAGGACGCCTTGTGGGCCACGGACGGGACCTCGTGGTACATGTTGAAGATCTCGCCCTCGTCCATGCCCAGCGACTCGATGCAATACTGGTAGGCGTGGGTGTGGATGGCCTCCTCGAACGCCTGGCGCAACAGGTACTGGCGGCATTCCGGGTTGGTAATCAACCGGTACACGGACAGCACGAGGTTGTTGGCGACCAGCGAATCCGCCGTGGAGAAGAATCCGAGGCTGCGCTTGACGATGACGCGCTCGTCAGCGGAGAGCCCGACGTCGGACTTCCACAGCGAGACGTCCGCCGTCATGTTGATCTCTTGGGGCATCCAGTGGTTCGCGCAGCCGTCCAGGTACTTCTGCCAAGCCCAGTCGTACTTGAACGGTACGAGCTGGTTGAGATCGGCGCGGCAGTTGATCATCCGCTTCTGATCCACCGTGACGCGTTCGCTCGACTCCGTCTCCACCTCGCTCGACTCGCGGTCCAAACGCGCGGCTACCGCGTCCCGGACTGCTTGGCTCGAGGCGGTGTCCGTGGGTGCCACGGGCGTCTCGACGGGCGCGGCGGCTACCGCGCCGTCGGGACTCATCTCCGCGACTACCGGTGCCGTGGCGGTGGTCACCGGCGGAGGGCTCGGCAGGGCGATTTCCGGAACTGGCGCGACGGTCGTGGTCACCGGTTCCTGTGCGGGGGCAGGGATGGCGAGCTCGGGGACCGCGGTCAACGCGCCGTTGACGGACGCACCGCCAACCGGTGCGGCTTCGGTCCATGAAGCCTCGTGGTCTTGTGTGTCGAGGTGCCGTGGTTCGACGACTGACGCCGCTTCTCCCGGGAGCGTTTTCTCCGGGTGCTCCGGGAACAGCACGGCGGGCTGCTTGTCCGGGGGCGGCGGCGCGGTGGTCGCTTCCTGTTCGTAGTCATCCCAACTCAACATATTTTCGTTCCTTCGCTTGTTTAGTTGACGGCGCGTCGTCCTATTGACACGCCTCGCAGTCTGGATCGTCGATCGAGCAAGCCGCAGGCACGTCGGCCGGTTCACCGAGGTCCAGCGTGGGCTCGGGCGCCACGGTGTGCGGCGGTGCGCTCACGCTGGGGCTGCTCGTCGGGGCAGCCGTCACGGCGTTCAACGAGCTGCCGGGTTTGTCGAGCGTCGACTTCTCGGTGCTGGTCGCGCCCAAGGCCCGCAGGTAGTAGGTGGTCTTTAGGCCGCGCAGCCACGCCATCTGGTAGGTGACTTCGAGCTTCTTGCCCGACGCATTGGCGATGTAGAGGTTCAAGGATTGCGCCTGGTCGATCCACTTCTGGCGCCGGGCCGCTGCGTCCACCAGCCAGCGTGGCTCGACTTCGAACGCGGTGGCGTAGAGTTGCTTGAGGTCCTCCGGCGCGCGGTCGACGGCGGCGATGCTGCCATCGAAGTACTTGAGGTCGTTGACCATGACCTTGTCCCAGAGGCCGAGGCGTTTCAGGTCATGGACCATGTAGGGATTCACGACCGTGAACTCGCCGGAAAGGTTCGATTTCACGAACAGGTTCTGGTAGCTCGGCTCGATGGACTGGGATACGCCGACGATGTTCGCGATGGTCGCCGTCGGCGCGATCGCCATCACGTTGGAGTTGCGCATCCCGTTGGCGCGTACGCGGGCCCGGAGCCTCTCCCAATCGAGGGTCGCGGACATGTCCACCTGCAGGTAGTCCGGGCCACGCTGGTCGCCCAAGCGCTTCAGGGAATCGATGGGCAGGATGCCCTGGCTCCACAGCGACCCCTCGAAGGTCGCGTAGCTGCCGCGCTCCTTGGCTAGCTTCGACGATGCCTCGATGGCGTAGTACGACAGCGCTTCCATGGACCGGTCGGCGAACTCCACGGCAGCTTGGGACGCGTAGGGGATTCGCTGCTCGTAGAGCGCGTCCTGGAAACCCATGATGCCAAGGCCCACCGGCCGGTGGCGCATGTTCGACGTGCGCGCCTGGGGTGCGGCGTAGTAGTTGATGTCGATGACGTTGTCGAGCATCCGCACCGCGGTCTTGACCGTCTTCTTGAGCTTCTTGGTGTCGAGCTTGCCGCCGATCACGTGCTTGGCCAGGTTCACCGAACCCAAGTTGCACACCGCGATCTCGTCCTTGGACGTGTTCAGGGTGATCTCGGTACACAGGTTGGACGAATGGACGACACCCGTGTGCTGCTGGGGTGAGCGCAGGTTGCAGGTGTCCTTGAAGGTGATCCAGGGATGCCCGGTTTCAAAGAGCATCGAGAGCATCTTGCGCCACAGTTCGCCGGCCTTGATGCGCTTGAAGAGCGTGATCTCGCCGCTTGAGGTCATCGCCTCGTACTCGTGGTAGCGTCGCTCGAACGCGGCACCGCAGAGGTCGTGCAGATCGGCGACTTCGTTGGGCGAGAACAGCGTCCAGTCCCCGTCCTCGAAGACGCGCTTCATGAACAGGTCCGGTACCCAGTTGGCGGTGTTCATGTCGTGGGTGCGGCGGCGGTCGTCGCCGGTGTTCTTGCGCAGTTCGAGGAACTCCTCGATGTCGAGATGCCAGGTCTCGAGGTACGAGCACACCGCGCCCTTGCGCTTGCCGCCGTTGTGGACGAGGGCGCTGGTGGTCATGTACGACTCGTCGCCCTCGACCTTGAGGTCGACGACGAACGGGGCGGGTGCCATCGGTTCGACATGGCGAACGCGGCTGAATACCCAGTTCTTCACGACGAACCAGTTGTGCTTGGTCAGGGGTTTGCAGCCCAACCTCGCGGCTAGTTCGGGGATGGCGGGAACGCGAATGTCGTAGGCATTGACGACTCCTTGGAAGCGAACCTTGGATCCGTCATCGCGGGTGCCTTCGTGATCCTGTCGACGCTCCCGGTATTGGCCAGCAGTGGGGACGCCCAAGCGCAGCATCTGGTAGCGAAGGCCTTCCGCCAACGCTTCGGAGGTGCTCGTGAAGTAGATTTCCTTGCCGCGACTAACACCGCCGTCTGTCTCTAGGAGACCTAGCAGCAAGGCGAGGGTCTGCGACCGGGGCAGGTGGCTGAACCGTCGCGCGATTCGCTTCCGTCCGTCGGTTCCGTAGAGGTCTTCGCGCGCGAATTCGAGAACGCGATGCCCGGCGCTGCGGTACTGCCCGGTGGTGCCGTCCCGGACGAGCCCGACCCCCGTCGCCCAGCGTATCTGCTGGTAGCGTTCACCTCGGCCGGTGACCCAGTAGTGGACGCCCCTGGCGTTCAGGTAGGAAATGACGAAGTCGAGGTGGGCATCCCGTTGGGGGTTGCCGGAAACCCCCCACTCCAATCCGTCCGCGGAGCAGTGGCCGTCGCCGAGCAGGATGCCGTATAAGCGCGCATCGTCGTCGTCGAACCCGGGAACGGGCAAGACCTCCTGGGGAATCACCTGCGCTACGTAGTCGCTGGTGTCGAGTGAACCCGCTTCCACCCACTGCGTTCGGACCTTGCCCTTGTCGAGCCAATCCAAGGTCCGGCCAACAGACTGTTCCATCGGTACATTGCGAATCGCCCAAAACGGATGGCCAGCCGTGACCTTGAGCGACCCCACGCTGTGCTTGACCCGGATCTCGACCATCGCGTCGGTCTGGTTGTAGGTCATGGTGTCCAGGACCTGGCGGTAATTACCGCGTTGCCCGAGCACCAGGTCGTCGGTGGTCACGTCGCGCATCGCCTTGATGCCGTCGGCGGTGTGGACGCGGGTTTCGGGGGCGAAACACTGGTTCACGGCCACCGCGGTGTCGTTGACCACCTTCAGGAACGGCACGACGCCCTGGGACTTGCCGTTCGTACCCTTGATGTAGGAGCCGAGGGCGCGGACCGGCGTCCAGTCGTTGCCGAGGCCGCCCGCCCACTTGGAAAGGAGCGCGTTGTCGCGGATGGCGCTGTAGATGCCGTCGAGGTCGTCGGAGACCGTGGTGAGGAAGCACGACGAGAGCTGCGAGCGCATGGTGCCGGCGTTAAACAAGGTCGGCGTCGAGCTCATGTAGTCGAACGACGAGAGCAGGTCGTAGAACTCGATGGCTCGCGTCCCCGGGTCGTCTTCCTGGATCGCGAGGCCCATGGCGACCCGCATGAAGAACACCTGGGGCAACTCGAAGCGGGTGTCGTCGCTGTGGATGAAGTAGCGGTCGTAGAGCGTCTGCAACCCGAGGTAGGTGAATTGCAGGTCGCGCTCGGGCTTGAGGGCCCGGCCGAGGCGTTCGACGTCGAAACGCTTGAGTTCCGGTGCCAACAACTCGAGCTCGACGCCCTTGGCGATGAACGCCGCGAGCGCCCGGCCGTAGATCTCCGCCATCTCGGTCTGGGTGGCTTGGGCGACGCCTCCCATGCTGCCGTGGGCGCTGTCGTGGACCTCGACGCCGAGAAAGGTCAGCGCTTCGGTACGAAGTTCGTCGAGCAGGAGTCGAGCCGTGACGTAGGTGTAGTTGGGTTCCACTTCGACCAGCGTGCGCGCCGTGATGAGAAGGCTCGTAGCGACGTCCTTGGCGGCGATGCCGTCGTACATGTTGGCCAGCGCTTCGTCGATGATGCGTTCGGGGTCCACGTCCTCGAGGCCTTGGCAGGCTTCCACGACCAAGGTGCGGATGCGGGCCACGTCCAACGGCAAACGGCTGCCATCGGCTGCAATCACATTGATGCCGCTCGTCGCAGCGGGCTCTTCGGTCGCCTCGGCGTTGGCGGCGCGAACGCGGGCGCGCTCCTCGCGATAGAGGACGTAGTCGCGGGCCACCTTGTGCTCGCCTTCCCGCATCAGCGCCAACTCGACCAGGTCCTGTATCTCCTCGATGTGGAGGGTGCCCCCGGTGGGCATACGGCGCCGATAGGTGTCAGTGACTTGCTGAGTCAGTTTCGCCACGAGTTCCCGAACCCGGGAGGACGCGGCGGCCGTACCGCCTTCGACCGCGAGAAACGCCTTGGTGAGTGCGACCTGGATCTTGTCGTCGTCGTACGGGACCACCGAACCGTTGCGCTTGATGACGCGAAGCTGCCCGGGGGCGGTAGCCACGATGGACGGCGAAGGCGGGGTGGGGGTTGCCCCGTTGGCAACCTCTGCCACTTCGGCAGGCGACGTGCTTGGCGAATCCGGTTGCATGGTCAATCGTCTCTCCCTGGTTACGCTACGGCCAAGTAACTGGGTATTCATCCAGTACTATAGCACTTGTACCCCGGTTGAAGGAACTGACCGACCGACCAACAGCCTCGATGCGAAGAAGCCTATTTTTCGACTTGATCCAAAAAGTTAATCTCTACACATCAACCTTTGTTCCGTCGTCTCGATCAGGCGGTTCCCCAACCCCAACATATGGACTTCACTTCGAACCCAACCCCAACATACGGCGGTTTTGGCGCCATTGCAACCAATTTTTGCTGTGTGTAACGACGGTGTGGCGATGAGTAAATCGTGTGTCTATCCTGTGCGCAGACCGCCGCTGTAGGTACCCGGGAGTCCACACATTCTCCACAGGTTTTTCCACGCGCGGCCTGATCTGTGCAGAAACCGGTGTCCAAGCTGTTGATAAGGCCGTGGCAAGGCGGGGCGGTTCGGTTGATAACGCCGACCGTTAGCGGCTAATGTCGGCGATAGGATCGGGCGACGAGGAAAAAGTGGCGCACCTGCTCGCCATCGACCAGGGAACATCCAGTTCGCGTGCAATCGTATTCGACGCCCGCGGTGGCGTCGTGGCCACGGGTCAGCGTTCTTTCGATCCGTTCTACCCCGACGACGGCTGGGTCGAGCAGGACCCGGAAGCGCTTTGGCAGTCCACGCTCTGTGCCGCCCGAGACGCCATCGCGGCGAGCCGGGTTGCGCCGTCGGCCATCGCTGCCATCGGGATCGCCAATCAACGCGAAACGACGCTGGTCTGGGATGCCGAGACGGGGGAACCGTTCGGCAATGCCATCGTCTGGCAGGACCGTCGAACGGCGGAGCGCTGCGACCGTGCCCGCCAGGAGGGCATGGAGCGAGAACTCATCGAGATCACGGGGCTCCTGGTCGATCCCTATTTTTCGAGCACCAAGCTCGAATGGCTGCTTGAGGCTGAAGGTCTGCTCGCAAAGGCCAAGGCGGGCAAGATCCGTTTCGGGACCGTCGACAGCTTCCTGATCTGGCGGCTGACCAAGGGCGCAACCCACGCCACGGACGCCACCAACGCTTCGCGGACCCAGCTCTTCGACATCGGCGAGCAGCTTTGGAGCGAACCTGCGCTCGACTATTTCGGCGTGCCCCCACCGGTACTGCCCGAAGTCCGGGACTGCGTCGACGAGTTCGGGATCGCCGACCCGGGGTGGTTCGGTGCGGCGATCCCGATTACGGGCGTCGCCGGCGACCAGCAGGCGGCCCTGGTCGGCCAGGGGTGTTTTGCACCGGGATTGACCAAGAGCACCTACGGCACGGGGTGTTTCCTGATCGCCAATACGGGTGATCAACGCGTACACTCGAAAGCACGGTTGTTGACGACCGTCGGCTACCGGGTCGCCGGCAAGACCTGCTATGCAATGGAGGGTAGCATCTTCAACGCGGGCGTCGCCATCAAGTGGCTGCGCGACAAACTGGGGCTGATCGAGAACGCAGCCCAGACGCAGGCCGCCGCGCTTCGAATCGACGGCGACACGGGCGGCGTCTACGTCGTGCCTGCGTTCACCGGGCTGGGTGCGCCGCACTGGCGCCCGGACGCGCGCGGTCTGGTCGCCGGTCTCACGTTGGATACCGGTGCCGACGAGATCGTCACGGCGACGCTCAAGAGTGTTGCCTTCCAGACGGCCGATCTGTTGGGAGCGGCGGACACCGACGGCGTGTCGGTCAAGGCGTTGCGGGTGGACGGCGGCATGGCGGTCAACGATTGGTTCTGCCAGTTCCTGGCCGATGTCACCGATCTCGAGGTGGCACGCCCGGTGAACACCGAAACCACGGCTGTTGGCGCCGGATTGCTGTCTGCGGTCGGTGCCGGCCTTTACCCGGACCTGGAGTCCGCCGCGGAGGCTTGGCACCTCGATCGTCCCGAGCGCACTTTCAAGCCGCGAGCGCCGCCGTCCGTCCGATCGGCGTGGCTGGGCGGTTGGCACGCCGCCGTGCAGCGGGCGCTCTCCGTACCGGCCCGCGACCCGTTGACCGGTCTGCTCGACCGGCGGGGGTTCATGAGCGAAGCCGGTCGCCGGCTGCAACAGGCCGAACGGCGAGACGGCTCGCTGGCCCTGCTTTTCATCGATCTCGACCGCTTCAAGCAGATCAACGACGGGTTCGGTCACGCCGTCGGCGATGCGGTGCTGCACGCCTTCGCTCGGGTTGCCTTGAGGGGCGTTCGCGACGACGACGTGGTCGGGCGCATCGGCGGCGAGGAATTCGTGGTCCTGCTCGACGACACGTCGCTCGATGGCGCCAAGCGGGTGGCGGAACGGGTCCGGACCGAGTTCCGGAAGGTGACCGTGGACGGCTTGCCGAGCAGCTTTGCCGTCACCCTTTCCGTCGGGATTGCGGGTAGCGCGCACGGCGAGAAACTGGAGGCCTTCATGGCCCGGGCGGACGCGGCGCTCTACGAAGCCAAGGCGGCGGGTCGTGACTGTGTGCGCGTGGACCGGGCGCCGGTTTCGCGAGGAGCCAGCCGTGGTCTGTAGAAACGTCCGCGGCGGGTTGACATTGGCGCGGCGATGCTGGGCGGGTCTGGTCGGGTGCTTGGCGACCAGTGCGCTGATGATCGACGCGCATGCCGATAGCCTAGATGAGCTTGAGCCGCGCAGTGCAAGGGAAGCAACCCCGCCGAGTTCGTGGCAAACCCGGAACGACTACACCCGCGTGGCGGTGTCGCGTTCGATCGTGCTGCCGGCGCTCACCGACGTCGAGGCGAGAACCGGGTCGGGCGTCGGGGAGCCCGGGCAACCGACGCGGATTGGCGTCGGCCGGCAGTTGCCGGCTCTGGACCGGGGTGACTTGGCGTCGACGTTGACCTGGACGGTACTGGCGAACGGGGGTCGTGTGGCCGCTTTCAGCGTGCGCTCGCCGGGTGCGGGAGGGGTCCGCGTGGCTGTCCAGGCGACTCTTCCGCCCGGGGCGGCCCTACGGTTCTTCGCCCCTGGCGATCCACAACGCCGCTATCCGGTGTTCAAGCAGAACGACTTCACGGGGGCGCGCCTCGCCGCGGGGCAGCCGTCGGTGGACCGGGTGCATACACGCTGGTCGCCGACAATCCCGGGCGACACGGTGGGGATCGAGATCGAAATCGCGGCGTCGACCGGCGAGAGCGAGGTGTCGCTCCGTATCGTCGGCGTGTCCCACATCCATCGCGCTTCGGCGAAGACGTCGCGGTCCGGAAATGCGACTCCCAAGAGCGCCACCGCGTGCGAGCCGATCCACGTGGCCTGTAGGAGCCTGTCCACCTGCCCGAACAGCGCCGTGGCGCAGTTGTCGTTTACCGAGGCGGGCGGAGACTCGTATGTCTGTACGGGCACGGCGGTCAATTCCGAACGGTCGCGGGACGACAACCTGGACGCACCCTACCTCCTGACGGCGGCGCACTGCATTGACACGCAAGCGCTCGCCGACACCGTCGAGAGCCGCTGGAACTATGAACACGAGAACTGTGACGCCTCGGATCCGGACCCGGACTTCACGGCGCTGCACGGCGGGGCGGAGCTCGTAGTGGGCGACCCCGACTCGGATGGGTCGCTGCTCCGGCTCCGGGACGCGTTGCCGAATAGCGCCTGCCTCGCCGGGTGGAATAGCGATGGCGGGTGGGCGGGAGGCACCGACGTGACTTCGCTGCATCACCCGGAAGGCGACCCCAAGCAGTTCGCCGGTGGCAGTATCGCTGCCACGACCATCATCGAGGAAGTGGACGCGATCAGGGTGACGTGGACGGACGGGTTGACCACTGGCGGTAGCAGCGGCGCGGGACTGTTCACGACGGTGGACGACAGCGACGTGCTGATCGGCACGCTGTACGGCGGGCCGGCCTGCACGGTCGCGCAGCCGATCGACTACTACGGGCGTTTCGACCGTTTCTATGACAATCACGCCGGTGTGCATCTCCAACACACGGATCCCCCGGCGGCCGACGACCACGGCGATACCGTCGCGACCGCGACGGTCGTGATCGCAGGGTCGGAAACAGCAGGAGGCATCCTGAGCGGGGCGGATGCCGACGTCTTCCGGATCGTGGTCCTGCGCCGTGGCACGTTGACGGTATATACGACGGGGCAAGTGGATACGGTCGGTCGTTTGAAACGCGAGGACGGCAGCACTGTCGTGTTCGACGACGACGCCGACTTCCCGATCGACGCGAATTTCAGGATCGAAGCCGATGTCGTGCGCGGCATCTACTATGTGAAGGTCACCGGCTACGACGAGACGGCGATCGGCACCTATCAACTGCATGTCGAGTTCACGGCGGCGGAGTCCAAGATCCTCGTGCCGTTCTTTCTCGCCGCGTCCGCCTACGAGAGCGAAGGCCGCCAGGGATTCGTGCGCATCGTCAACCATTCCGACCGAGCGGGCGATGTGCGCATCATGGCGACCGACGACGCGGGAACAAGCCCCGATGCCGTCACCCTCGCCCTCGAGCCCTCCGAGGCACAAGCGCTCAACTCGATGGATCTGGAGGAAGGCAACGCCGACAAGGGCCTGTCTGCGGGTACCGGCGTCGGAACGGGTGACTGGCGCTTGGAGTTCGACTCGGATCTCGAGATCGAGGTGGCAGCATATGTCCGAACCACGGATGGCTTCCTCACCGCCGTGCACGACACGGTCCCGATCGACCCACTCACCGGGGCCCACTACGTGTCCGTGTTCAATCCCGCCAGCAACACGGAACAACGCAGCCGGCTACGCCTGATCAATCCCGATACCGAAAACGCCGTCGACGTCTCGATCACGGCCCGCGACGAGGCGGGAGAGGCGGGGGAGTCTGCGGTCGAACTGCAAGTGGAAGCCGGTTCCGCTCGAACTCTCTCCGCATCGGACCTCGAGGACGGCGGCGAGGGCCTGACCGGCGCATTCGGCGACGGCACGGGCAAGTGGCGGCTGTTCGTGGAGTCCGCCGACGAGATCCACGTCGTCAACTTGCTCTACAGCGAGACCGGGGACCTATCGAACCTCTCGACACCCGGGAAGGACAACTTCAACCCGTAGGGGTGCCCCTGGCGCTCGCCCGCAAACGCACGGCGTGGAGCAGCGCTCGCCGGGGACGCATCCACGCGCCGTCCTTGCCCGTGTTCCCTGAGCGCTCGGGCCCCGCGGGTTTCGTCGACGCTCAGCGCCCGTGCAACAACAGGAACTCGAGGAGCGCCTTTTGAGAGTGAAGGCGGTTGCCTGCCTCGACCCATGCCACCGAGCGGGGATCGTCGAGCATCTCGGCACTGACCTCCTCGCCCCGGTGTGCGGGCAGGCAGTGCATGAAGAGGGCGCCGGGCTTGGCGTGGTCCATCAACGTCGGTGTCACCTGGTAGCCGTTGAATGCCGCGCGTCGATCGGCCTCCTCGCCCTCGTGGCCCATTGACGACCAGACATCGGTGACCACGAGGTCGGCGCCGGCCACCGCTTGGGCCGGAGAATCGGCGAGTTCCACGTTCGCTGCCGGCAAGATCCCCTGGTCGGGCTGATGGCCTCTCGGCGTCGCGACCCTCAATTGGAAGCCGAACAACCCCGCGGCGCGGACATAGGAGTTGCACATGTTGTGGCCGTCGCCGACGAACGCCACCGTCTTGCCGGCGACGTCCCCGCGGTACTCGACAAAGGTCTGAATGTCGGCGAGCAACTGGCAGGGATGGAAACGGCCCGTCATGCCGTTGATGACCGGTACCGACGCGGCAGCGGCGAAGCTCGCCACCATGTCGTGGTCGAACGTACGGATCATAATGGCGTCGACCATCTCGGAGAGCACCCGGGCGGTATCCTCCACGGGTTCTCCACGGCCCAGGTGCAAGTCGCTGGGGTTTAGGAACAGCGCGTGGCCGCCAAGTTGGTGCATTCCGGCCTCGAAGGAGACCCGCGTGCGCGTGGAACTCAACTCGAAGATCATGGCGAGGGTGCGGCCCTTCAGCGGCTCATAGACCTGACCCTGTCGCCACATTCGCTTGAGCACGGCGCTGCGTGCCACGACGCGGTGCAACTCGTCGGCGGTCAGGTCCGGCAGCGTCAGGAAATGCCGGGGCGTCGTGGACGTTTGAGCCACGGGATCCTCCCTTGTTGCTCCCCGCCCCTCGTTGGTTCGGCGATACCTAGCGCGTCTCGCGAGCACGCGAGCCGTTCAAGAGCGATACGTTGTTCCAAAATGCAACCCACGTGTAAACATCAAGGTCGCTCAAGGAGTCTGGCCGGGCATCGCGTCGATCAGGTCGGCCACGTGATCCACCATCGCGTCGGCCTCGTCGTCGCTCATGGTGAGCGGCGGTAGGAGACGTATGACCGTGTCGGCGGCGACGTTGATCAGCAAGCCGGCGTCGACGGCGGCGCCCACGAGGTCCGTGCAGGGTTCGTTGAGTTCCACGGCGACCAACAGACCCTTGCCGCGAATCTCCTTGACGCGGTTGTTGCCGGCCAGGCGGTCTCGGAACCTCGCGAGCATGCGCTCGCCGAGCTCGGCGGCCCGGTCCATGACGCCGCCTTCGGTCAACTCGTCGACCACCACGTTGGCGGCAGCGCAGGCGAGGAAATTCCCCCCGAACGTCGATCCGTGGGTACCGGCGAGGAGCATCTTGGCGGCTTCGCCCCGCGCCAGGCAGGCACCGATCGGTACGCCGTTGCCGAGTCCCTTTGCGGTGGCCACGACGTCGGGCATGACTGAAGTGTGTTGGAAGGCGAAGTACTTGCCCGTTCGACCGTTGCCCGTCTGCACCTCGTCGAGCATCAGGAGCCAGTCGTGCCGGTCGCAGATTCCGCGCAGCGCCTCGAGGTAGCCGTCGTCCGGAATGACGATGCCGCCTTCGCCGAGGATGGGCTCGACCAGCACCGCCACCACGTTCTTGTTGTTGGCGGCGATCTTCTCCACCGACTCGACGTCGTTGTAGGGAGCGCGCACGAAGCCCGCGAGCAGCGGTTCGAATCCGGCCTGGACCTTGCGGTTGCCCGTGGCGGTCAGCGTCGCCATGGTACGGCCGTGGAAGCTGCCGTCGGCAACCACGATATGGGGCATGGCGCAGTTGCGGGAGTGGCCGTAGAGGCGCGCGATCTTGATGGTCGCCTCGTTGGCCTCCGCCCCCGAATTGCAGAAGAACACGTTGTCCATCCCCGAGATCTCGCAGAGACGGCTCGCTAGGCGCTCCTGTCCGGGGATGCGGTACAGGTTGGAGGTGTGCAGCAGGGTCGACGCTTGCCGTGCAATGGCGTCGGCCACCTTGGGATGCGCGTGGCCCAGGCCGCATACCGCAATGCCGGTCAGCCCATCCAAATACCGCTTGCCGTTGCTGTCGTAGACATAGCTGCCCTCGCCGCGCACGAAGGCCACCGGAATGCGCGCGTATGTGGGCATTACCGACTGGGGAATTTCCTCGTAGACGTCCGCCATCGATGCCTCCTACAGGGCACGGGCTCCCCGGCCCCCAAAACAACAACGGGCAGCGCAGGCGCTGCCCGGAAAAGGGGCGATGGTAGCGAAGGGTTGGGGCGAGTTCAAACGCGTTTGCGGATTTGCTGGCAACCTCGGCGGCTTCGAACGAGGTCGCCCGATCACGAGTCAGTGCCCGGGCTGGCGCGATGCGGCTGCGGACTCGAACAGGTTCGCGGGCAGAACGCTCTGGTAGACGGGTATGCCGTGGGCCTTCCGTATCGCTTCGATGGGTCGGTTCCACTCGGCCTCCCAATGAATGTCCATCATGGCCGGTGTCTCCCGACCATGCCGCCAGCCTTCGGCGACAAGCTGCATCAGGATGCCGAAGCCCGCACGCTGGAGGGTGCAGGAAATGGTCGTGATCGTGGCGAGGAACATGGCCGAGTAGTTGTGCCCGAACTGGGCCAGCTGGAAAGCGGAAATGGCGATCTCGTGGGAAGCCGTCGTCTCGTAACCCGCGACCAGGTGCCAGACATCGTGCATCTGCAGGATTCGCGTGTTGAGGTAGCGGAGCGAGGGCGGCAAGGCGGCAAGCGCGATTGCCTCCCGATCGAGCACCTCGAGGTCGTATCCCTGATCGACGATCATCCGGTAGAGGGTCTGGCCGAGGCTTGAGTTCCCGCACGCACCGAGTGCATCGAGATCCGTCCGCCCCGGCACGGGATTGGTCAGGGCGGCGCCGGCGCCCGGGTGGCGCCGAGCGCAATCCTCGGAGATGTCCCGGAAGCTCGGATGCACGCTGCCACCCAAGGCCGCAACCCGGGCGGTGATCGATGCCGCGTCGTAGCCCTTCTCCGCGTCGTCGACGGCGGAGAAGAACGCATCCCAGAAACTCGTTTCGAGGGGCGCTTGCGCCAAACCCGTTGGAATGTCGGGGAACCGCGCCGAACCGAGCCAGGCGGCAGCAATGACATCGTAGGTTGGTTGAATGGCGTCGGGGCAGGAAAACGCCGCCCAGATCATGGCGCCGGCGACGCGGCGCTGGCTGTCCGCATCGCCTTCCTTGGCGGCGTTCAGTGAATCGCGGAGCGTTGTGCCGTCGAGCCAGGTGGCTGACTGTTGGATGTGCTGTTTGGCGTCCATGGCGAGTCCGGCGGCGGTCGGGGACCAGCGAGTGCTACGACCGAAATGTTGGCCCGCACGCGATTGTAGCGTCCTTTGAACGTGTCAACCCTAGCAAGGGCCCGCCGCAGACCGACGAGGCGTGCCGTAGGGTCGACCTCGGCGGTCGCGCGGATTGACAAACCCGAGGGGGTCCCTTCCTTGCAGGAACACGGGCGAGGGCGCGCCCTAGGGCGCGTCGGCTCGCGCCTACGATGCCTTCGCGAATGCCGCGGTCGTGGGGTTCAACCCGGTTTGGGCGTGGCGAGTTCCCCGGCGGCTTGAACGAGTCGGTCGAGGGCCTGATCCAGGATCGAGCGCGGACAGCCGAAATTGAAACGCAGAAAGCGGGGGTCGCCGAACTCCTCGCCGGCGTGAAGGCCCAGACCCCGGTGTTCGAAGGCCGTCGGCGCGTCGGCGAGACCTAGCGCCGACACGTCCAGCCATGCGAGATAGGTTCCTTCAACGCGTGTGGTGCGGATGCCGTCGATGCCCGCGACGGCGGTCTCCAAGCGGCGCGCGTTGCCAGCCAGGAAGGCGTTCTGTTCGAGGAGCCAGTCGGTGTCGTCCGCGAAGGCGGCGGTGAGCGCGGCGAAGGCGAGCGGCGAGTGCGTCGAGATCAGCCCCGTCCCCACCGACTCGTACGCCTCGCGCAGGTCTGGGTCGGGGATGACGGCCACGGCGGCGTTCAGACCGGGAAAGTTGAAAGCCTTGGTAGGCGCGAAGAGGGAGATCGAACGGGCCTCGACCGCCCGGTCCAGACTGGCGATCGGCACATGGCGCTTGGTCGGGTCGAGAACGATTGGACAATGGATCTCGTCGCTGATGACCAGGGTGCGGTTTCGCAGTACGAGTTCCGCGAGCGCTTCGAGTTCATCGCGGTCGTACACGCGGCCCGTCGGATTCTGGGGATTGCAGAACAGAACGGCGGCGGTGTCCGGCGATACTTTCGACGCGAGGTCGTCGACGTCCATCTCCCATCGACCGCGGTTCAAGACCAACGGCGATACGACCCCGCGCAACCCCACGTTGGCGGGGACGTCGAGTATTGGACCGTAGACCGGGGCGGGAACGATCAGCTCGCATCCGTTGCCCGTCGCCGCCCGGGCGGCCACGTTGAACCCCGTCACGACGCCCGGAATCCACACCAGCCAATCTTCGGCCACCCGCCACCCATAGCGCTCATGCAACCACGCGACGAAGGCTTCCACCATCCGGGCAGGTGGCGCGGTGTAGCCGAGAATCGGATGCTCGAGACGCTCGCGCACGGCATCGAGCACGAACGGTGCGGTGGGCAGGTCCATGTCCGCGACCCACAGCGGCAGGATGTCTCGACCCGCGTAGCGCTCCCACTTCTCGCTGCTTGTCCCACGCCGGTCGATGGGTGGCTCGTGGAAGGTCATCACATGGCGGATGTTGTGATCCGACGGGCTGCTAGGCAAACCGGGAGGGTACCTAGGGAATCGAAATGTCGAAACACGCTTGTGTCCTGGCTTGGGTGCAATGGCAACAACAACCGCTGCGCAGTCGTCGCCTTCGGTCGAGGTGCATCGACGCCATGGAGAGGCGATTCGGCAGGGTACGCTGCAACGCCGCTTCGGCTTACGTGTCGGCGTCGCACGGAACCCTTCGACGGCGGCCCGGTTTGGGGTTGCGTCGGCGGCGGGTTACACTAGGTGATTCGACGAACGACGAGGTAAGTCATGAGCGACGCCGTCCTGTCCACGATTCAGGAGCAGATTTCCACGCACCCGATCATCCTCTACATGAAGGGCTCGCCCCAGGCGCCGCAATGTGGGTTCTCGGCGCAGACCGTGCAGTGCCTGATGGCGTGCGGAGAGCGGTTTGCCTATGTGGATGTGCTATCCAACCCGGATATTCGGGCAACGTTGCCCCAGGTGGCCAATTGGCCCACGTTCCCACAACTCTACGTTGACGGTGAACTCGTCGGCGGCTGCGACATCGTGACCGAGATGTACGAGTCCGGCGAACTCGAACCGCTGATCAAGGAAGCCGGCAAGAACGGCGAAGCGGCCGAGTAGGGCTCAACCGCGTCAGCCACACAGCGCCGCCGTGGCCGATTGCGGTCGACGGGCGCTCGATGGTGTCGAGTTCGAACGGCTTGGCGTCGGGGCTCCAATCAGCGGCGCGTCGACATCGCGTTCACGACCGCGCAGAACAGCTCCGCGGTGATCTCGGCGTCGTAGGCGGCGGAATGCGCCTGGTCGGCATCGTAGGCAATGCCGGCCCGCTCGCAGGCTTCGGACAACACGGTGTGTCCGTAGTGCACGGCGGCCAGCGCCACCGTGTCGACCACCGAGAACGGATGAAATGGGCTGCGTTTCACGCCGCTTCGCAAGGCGGCGGCGTGGATGAATCCGTGGTCGAAGTGGGCGTTGTGCGCGGTCACGATCGCCCGGTGGCAGCCGTGGTGCTTGACTTCGGACCGCACGAGGCGGAACAGGCCTCGAACCGCCGTAAGCTCCGGGACCGCCCCGCGCGCCGGATCGTCGAGATCGATCCCTGTGACCTTCAATGACGCTTCCTCCACCACGGTATCGGGGTGCGGGGCAACCGCCCACCGGTGGCGACCTCGGATGACCAGTCGTTCCTGCTCGAAGTCGAGCGTTGCGGCGGCGATCTCGAGCAGCGAGTGCATGCTGTTGTCGAAGCCGCCGGTCTCTAGGTCGACCACCACCGGCAGATAGCCGCGGAACCGCGTTTTCATTGTCATCGCCGTGGCACCCGGTGGGATTGCCGGATTATCGCCCGTTTCGGACCCGCCCACACGTCGCCTGTGGCTCCGCGCCCCGATCCGGGGGCAGGGACTCGCACGAGTCGTGCGCTGACGGGTTTCCGGGATTCGACTAAACTCGCCGCCCCGCTTCGACAGCCTATCCGAGGGAGAGTTCAAACGCATGGGCAAGAAGATCGTCCTCGCCTACTCGGGGGGCCTCGATACATCGGTCATGTGCCGTTGGCTGCAGGACACTCAGGATGCCGAGGTCGTGACCTTCACTGCGGACATCGGCCAGGGCAAGGAAGTCGAGCAGGCACGCGCCAAGGCGGAGGCGATGGGCGTTACCGAGATCTTCATCGAGGACCTCACCGAAGAGTTCGTGCGCGACTACGTCTTTCCGATGTTCCACGCCAACGCCATCTACGAAGGCGAGTACCTGCTCGGCACCAGCATCGCCCGCCCGTTGATCGCCAAGCGCCTGGTGGAGGTCGCCGCCGAGACCGGCGCAGGCGCGATCGCCCACGGCGCCACCGGCAAGGGCAACGACCAGGTGCGCTTCGAACTCTCGGCGTATGCATTGAATCCCGACATCCAGGTGATCGCACCGTGGCGGGAGCCGTCGTGGGATCTGCGCTCCCGGGAAGCCTGCATGGCGTACGCCCAGGAGCGCCAGATCCCGGTGGAGTTCAAACGCGGCTTCGAATCACCCTATTCCATGGACGCCAACCTGCTGCATATCTCCTACGAGGGTGGCGGGCTCGAGGATCCAGGCAAACCCGCAGACGAGGCCATGTGGCGGTGGACGGTGTCGCCCGAGCAAGCGCCGGACGAAGCCCAGGAGATCGATCTCGACTACGAGACGGGCAACGTCGTCGCGGTAGACGGCAAGCCGATGACGCCCGCAACGGTACTACGCCATTTGAACGAAGTCGGCGGTCGCCACGGCATCGGCCGCAGCGACATCGTCGAGAACCGCTACGTCGGCATGAAATCACGGGGCTGCTACGAAACCCCGGGCGGCACCATCCTCCTCAAGGGCCACCGCGCTATGGAGTCGATCACTTTGGACCGCGAAGTGGCACACCTGAAGGACGAACTGATGCCGCGCTACGCATCGCTCATCTACAACGGCTACTGGTTTGCACCGGAACGGCTCGCCATCCAGGCCCTCCTGACACAGACGCAGAAGTCCGTCAACGGTCGGGTTCGCCTCAAGCTCTACAAGGGCGGCGTGTCGGTCATCGCACGGTCGTCGGAAACCGACAGTCTCTACGATGCAGGCGTCGTCACGTTCGAGGACGACGCGGGTGCCTACGACCAGGCGGACGCGACGGGTTTCATTCGCCTGAATGCACTGCGGTTGCGGCTGGGGGCACGGAGAAGGCGCGAGTAGCGATCCGTTGTCCTTGCCGCAGCGCGGATCCCGGAAACCGCGCTACTTTGCGACAGACTCCAAAAACTGCGCAACGGTCTGAACGACAATCCCGTGCGTTTCGCACGGCTGCTTCATCAAGGGGCCGAAGTGCTTGAGGTCGCCCGTTAGGAGATGACTTGCACCCCAACCGAGGGCGGCTTGAAAGATGGGGCGATCTTTCTCGACGAGCGCAACGGGAAAGGGCGCGTCCGGGCGGTGCTCGACAAGGCGAAGGCTCTTCAAAAAGGTGTTCATCCGGACAATTGCCTCGGGCGCTTTCCTGTCTAGGTTCCGGATGGCCTCCTCCCGTGCATAGGCGCTGGTCGCGAGCGAGAAGCTCTCCCAACGGCTGAGTTCGATGACTAGCGCGGCCTTGCCGTTGGGATTGTGGGCCGCGGTGAACAGCACACTGGCATCGACGAAGGCCCCAGCAGCGTCCCCTATGCGTACTCGGTTTTCTCCCGGTATTCGCACAGATCCTCGATCACGCACGCCCCGCAACGCGGGCGCCGAGCGGTGCAGACGTAGCGCCCGTGCAGGATGAGCCAGTGATGCGCACCGCGCTTGAAGTCGTCCGGCACCCAGCGCAATAGCTTGTCCTCGACTTGGCGTGGCGTCTTCCCCGGCGCGATCCTGGTGCGGTTCGAAACACGGAAGATGTGCGTATCGACCGCTATGGTCGGTTCGCCGAAGGCGGTGTTGAGGACGACGTTGGCAGTCTTTCGACCGACCCCGGGCAAGGCCTGCAGCGCGTCGCGGTCCCGCGGCACCTCGCCGCCGTGCTCGTCGAGCAGGACTCGGCAGGTCTTTAGGATGTTCGCCGCCTTGGTGTTGAAAAGCCCGATGGACTTGATGAAGTCCTTCAGGCCCTCTAGCCCCAGGTCGAGCAGGGCCTGGGGCGTGTTGGCGACGGGGTAGAGCTTCTCGGTCGCCTGGTTGACGCTCACGTCCGTCGCCTGGGCGGATAGGATGACGGCGACGAGGAGTTCGAATGGCGTCCCGAAGTCGAGTTCGGTGGTGGGTTCGGGATTCTCGGCGCGCAGGCGCGCGAAGATTTCGGCACGCTTGTCCTTGTTCACGACTTGGGATCGACCCGGTGCTCTCTGTTGGCCGATTATAGGGGCGAATGGCAGGACTCAAGGGGGAGTCAGCGAAACCGATGAAGAGAGGGTGGGGCTTGCGCTTGGTATGTGTCGTGGTGCTCATCCTCGTTGGGGCGTGCACGAATGCGCCGCCTCAGCCCGTCAAGAGCCCCAACGATGAGCGGGACTACCGCAATGTCGTGCTGTCCAACGGCCTGAGGGCACTGCTGATCCACTCGCCGGGCAGCGTCTCGGCTGCTGCCGTGAGCGTCGCCCGGGGCAGCCATCACGAGCCGGACGCCCATCTGGGGATCGCCCACTTCGTCGAACACATGCTGTTCATCGGCACGGACAAGTACCCGAAGGTCGATGAGTTCGGCGAGTTCGTGTTGAAGCACGGCGGCGACACCAATGCCTACACCGAGGTCGACCGGACGACCTACTACTTCGACATCGAGGCCGAGCATCTCCCGGAGGCCCTCGACCGCTTCGCGCAGTTCTTCATCTCGCCGCGTTTCGACCCCGACTACCTGCAGCGCGAAAAGCACGCGGTCCAGGCCGAGTACCAGATGCAACAGAAGGCCGACGAGTGGCGCAGCTACGCCTTGCACAAGCAATTCGTGAACCCTGAGCATCCCTGGTCCCGGTTCGACTGGGGCAGCCTCGAGTCGTTGCGGGATGTCGGGGTTGCCGAAGCGCGTCGCTTCTTCCAGACCAACTACTCGGCCGATACGATGGCCCTTGCCGTCCTGGGAGACGCCGACCTCGACACGCTTGAGAAGCTCGTCGAGGAGCGGTTCGGCGATGTCGTCAACCGCCGTCTCGGCCCTGGGCCGACCAACCCGCCCCTCTACGAGGGCGTGGCGCTGCCAGCGAGCTACGCCTGGCAGACGGTGTCGCAGACGCCCACGATCAGCTTCCGGTTTCCGGTTCCGCCAAACAGGCCGCACTATCGTTCCAAGCCGGGCGAGTTCCTGGCTTCGCTGGTCGGCCACGAGGGATCGGGCAGCCTGCACCATGTTCTCAGCCGCCGGGGCTGGATCGACGATCTCGTCGCGACGAGTTTCGACCAAGACGACGGGAACGGCGCCTTCGACATCGAGGTGACGCTCACCGAAGCGGGCAAGTCCCACGTCGACGAGATCGTCGATCTCACCTACGCCTGGATCGACCTGATCCGGCGGGAGGGCATCGAGGACTGGCGCTACCGCGAGGAGGCCCGTCGGGCGGAGCTTGCCTTCCGATTCGTGCAGGAAACCCCACCCCTGGAATCGGTCGTCGTGGCCGCAGAGGGGCTGCTCTACTACGCGCCGGAAGACGTCCTGCAGGCGGACCACCTTTGGAAGTCCTTCGACGCGCCGCTGATTCGCCGATACCTGGACCGTCTGGTGCCGGCGAACTCGATTGTCGGCCTCTCGGGCCCGGACATCGAGGGAGACCGCGTCGAGCCCACGTTCCATGTGCCCTGGCGCTTGGCACCGCCTTTGTCGCCCGACGACGTGGAAGCCCCCTTCGAGCTTCCCGAACCCAATCCCTTTCTCCCCGACGACGTAGAGTTGGCGTTCGAGCCGGAATCCCCGGATTTGCCAGTGCTGTTGGATACCGATACCGGCGTGGAAGTCTGGCATGCGCCGGACACGGAGTTCCGGATCCCCGCGGCGTTTGTGGACCTGAATCTGCGCACGGCAGCACCGTTCGACGCGCACGACGCCGTGATGGCGACCCTCCACGCGAAACTCGTCCAACACGCCCTGAACCCCCGGGCATACATGGCGCGAATGGCCGGGCTGTTCACCGAGGTCGAGGCGACGGGAAGCGGCTTCCGTCTATCCGTCCGGGGTTTCCACGACAAACTGGCCGTCCTGTTCGACGAGGTGCTGGACACCTTCATCGACGCCGATGCCGAGATCGATGGCCCAACCTTCGCCGCCGCGCGTTCGGCGCTTGCGCGGGAGCACGCCAACCTGCGGCTGGCGCGGCCGTACCAACAGATGGAGGACGCGCTTTACCGTCTGGTCCATCCCGACTACCTGCCGTTGGACGCCTTGGTCCGTGCCGCAGCGGGGGCGACGCCGGCGGCCTTGGCCGCGTGGCGCCGGGAGCGGCTCTCCGACATGGGCGCGACGCTCTTCGCCTACGGCAATATGCGCGAAGACGACGCCCGTGCTGTCGCGGCCTCGGCGCAACGCCGATTGGCCATTGTCGAACGAGGGCACCGGCCACCCCGCGCGAGGCGAATCGGGGGTGCCGCCCTCCGCTATGAACGCCCGGTCGACCATGACGACGCCACCTACCTTCTCTATCTCCAGGGGATGAGCGATGCCGTCGACGAACGCGCCCGCATCGGGCTGATCGCCCGCATGCTGACCGCCCGGTACTTCACGGCCTTGCGTACCGAACGCCAACTCGGCTACATCGTCAACGCCTACGACAGCCCCATCGCCCGCCACGCGGGGCTCGCCTTCACCGTCCAGGCGTCGAGCGTGGGCGTCGCCGAGATCGAGACCCTGACCCATGCCTTCCTCGACGATCAGCGAAGCTGGTTCCGCGCCTTGTCTGCGGACGAGTTCGAGGCCTACAAGCAGGGCTACCTCGCCCCCCTCGAACGAACGAGCGACCTCAACCCCCGTGATCGGATCGCCCGCCTTCTGGACGATCTTGCCTACCGCACCCTGTCGTTCGACTCCAGAGCCCAGCTACGCGACGCCGTAGCCGGCCTGGAAGCTGCCGACATCGCCAACGCCTACGAGGCGCTGATCGATCCCGAACGCGGCAACCGGCTGACTATCTACAGCCAAGGCAAACCCGGCACGGCGCCCGAAGACGGCGAACTGATCACGTCCATATCCCCGTAGGGGAAGGCTATCGCGTCCGTCGCACCCTTGCCCGCATCGTGCAAGGAACGGTCCCAGGTTCGTCAATCCGGCGACGGCAAGTGTCGCCCCGTCGTCTGCGGCGAACCTCGCTAGTAGTGGCGTACTTGCGTCAAGAGACTCGCGCTTGGATGGCCGGATGCAGCAGCGGCCCAGCCGACCAGGTCCGGTCGCGGTCCGAATAGTGCGAAGACCTTGCCGTCCCTCGCGGGGCCTGGCCGGAGCCCGCCCGCCACTTGCCAGCCGTGGGCTGATCCGGGGTGCAGCGCAGCCGAAGGTGCCGTGATCCCGGCCTCGCCTTCGCTTCGCAAGCGGGTCGCCTCACGTTGGCAATCCGGCCAAGTGGCCGGTCCGCCCACGAGCGAATCCGCCGGTAGTTCCGGGCGTGCACTTGGCTCGTCGCCGATCTCGACGGCCCACAGCCCACGCCGGATCGTGGCGAGGTCGTCTTCGTCGACGATCTCCTCGTGCCGGAGGAACTCCGCCCAGGCACCGTCCGGCGTGTCGCAAAGGTAGTGAGTCAGTTCGCCTTGCGTGTTCCATCGCCCCGCAGGTTGAGGAGGGTTCTCGCGGAGGAAGGCAAAGCGGGGGTCGGTGTGACGGTAGGCGATCACGTGGCTGGCGAGGATGCAAGGGCGGCCGCGAGCTTGCGCACTCGGCTCGGCCCATCGTCGTCGGGCGACCAGTCCTCGGCGAGCAGGCGGGCGGGTGAGCTTCCGCCGAGCCGCTTCCGAGGACGCTCGAACCAACGCCGAACGCCAATGTCGTTGTATGCACCGGCGAGGTCCGCAACGACCAGGGCCAGGAAATGCAGTCGGACGGCGACTGCATCCGGTATGGGGCGGGTCCCGGCGAGGTAGCGCCGCGCGCTCGACGCGGATACGCCGACCAGACGGGCCAGCATTTCCGCCCCCAGAACCTCGTGCAACGCCGGCCATTCGGTCGCCGGTGCCGGCGATGCGTCGAGCGCGTCGCGTATCTCATCGAGCACAACCGCAAGGCGTGCTGGATCCGTGCTCGCCGGTTGGTGAAGCTCTGGGAGATAGCGCCGACAGATGCCTGCGCGTTCCAACCCCATTCCCAGGCAGCGGATGGCAGAATCGTCAAGGCAGGTGATCTTGCGCGGCACCAGCCCCATCGCGTCGGCGCGGATCAACGTGGCCACCGCCCGCGATGCGACCCGCGGGTCGTCGAATGGACTTCGAACGGACTCTAATTGGACGTTTGTCATATCCCAAATCCTATCCGCCCGTCACGTTGCGAGTCAACCCCGGAAGTGCTAAAAAAGAAGCACATGATCGCTGCAGGTAGATGCCTAGCATCCGGTGCAGGACGGGGCTCGCGGCGCGCACGAACATCTCGGTGAACTGCACGGTCGCCGCGATGAACACGATGATGCGCAGGTACTCGACCTCGAAGGCGACGAGCAGGTGGCGGTTGACCAGGTACGTGCCGAGGGCCGTCACCGTCAACACGAACATCGTGGTGGACCTTGGTCGGCGTGCGGTAGTCCGCACCGCGCAGCACCGCCGGCCAGAACAGGCAGTGAAAATCGGTGATGTCCTTGCCGATGAAGTGGTGCACCTCGGCTTCGCTGCCCTTGCGCCAGAAGTCGTGGAATTCCAAGCCACGTACGCCCGTCGGCGGCCAGGCGCTCGTAGATCTCGCGTGTGTATCGCTCGTTCTCCGGCGAGTGCGTCGAATGGTAGTTGTCGTGCTCGACGAGGAACCGGCGGAAGTCGTCGGCGTGCTCCGCCTCCTCCTGCCTCTCCTGCGCCAGGTCAAGAGGACCTCAGTCTCTTTGGGCCAGATCGCTCGAGACGATATCGGGCAAGCGCTCAACCAGGTAAAGCGGCAAGGACAGCAGGCGGTATCGGATTCTCTGGGGTTGGCCATTCGATGTGACCTCGGTGGCGACGTCCTGCACGCTGGGCGTTAACGCGTCGAAACGAACGGCGACGGGAGGATGTTTCTCGGCGACGAACTGATGTAGCGACCGCAAAGCGCCGGCGCGGCCCGCCTTGACTTCCACCGGCACGATCCGGCCCCCGAGTTCTATGACATAGTCCACCTCGGCGTTGTTGGCGCGACCCTCGCGAAGCCAGTAGGTGAGCTCCCGGTTGGGCCGGGGTGCGAGGAGGTATTGCAGATGCTGGCCGACGAACTGCTCGGCCGATGCGCCGACGTTGACCAACTCGGTGGCGCTCTTGCCGGCGAGGGTTTCCCAGCCGACGCCGCAGATGGCGTTCATCAGTCCGACGTCGAGGAAGACCAGCTTGAAGACGCTTTCCTTGAGGTCGGCCTGCAAGGGAAGCCCGGAACAGGCGCTGTGGGTTACCTTGGCCACGACCCGGGCCATGGCCAGTAGATCGATGTCGCGTCGGATCGTCGAGCTCTGATCGTCGGGCGAGACGTTGCTGTATTTGACCTTCCGGCCCGGCTGGCGGGCGGCGAAGTTGAAGACGCGCAGCATCCTCGTCATGTCGCGGCGCGGCGCGTACTTCGGGAAGTCGTCGCGGTAGGTGTCGACGATGCTGGTGTGTACCGTGCTGACCGCACGCAGACTGCCCGAGTCCGCATAGACCTGGACGGCTTCCGGCATGCCGCCGACGAACTGGTAGACGCGTAGCTGCTCCAACAGACGTTCGTGGATCACCGACGGGATCGCCGTGTCGTCCTGCGGTGGCCATTCGAATTCATCGATGGCGCTCGCAAGTCCCTTCTTGCCGGTGGCGCGAAGGAACTCCGTGAACGTCATCGGGCCAACGTTGAGGTAGTCGACGCGACCGACGGGCATCGGGAATCCATGATCCGCAAGTGCGAACTCCATGAGCGACCCGGCGGCCACGACCGGTTGATCGGGCAGTTCTTCGAAGAAATAGCGCAAGGAGGTGATAGCAGCGGGTGCCGCCTGAATCTCATCCAGGAACAGGATTCCTCGTTCGGACAGCGGCGCTTCGGCGAGGGTGTCGAGTCGATTGAGAATCGCCCTAGGGTCGTTGCTAGCGAACACGTCGGCAAGGTCGGGATGCCGTTCTAGGTTGACGACCCGAAGGTCGCGCCCCTTGCCCTCTGCAAACAACTCCACCATCGTGGACTTGCCAACCTGGCGCGCGCCCCGGACTATCAACGGTTTGCGTCTCGGCGTGTACAACCAGTTGCTGAGGTCGGCGAGTTGATGCCGTTTCATGCCTGCCTGTTTACGCTATTAGCCCCCTAAAATCAAACTCTGCTTATTGTTTTTGACCCCTCTTTTCGAACTAGAATACTCTCACGGCCATTGTCCGTCGGTCAGAAGGGGCATCGCAACGGCTCGCTACACCCACTTCTTGCGCCGGAAGTAGATGAACTGCACGACACCGGCAACGAACATCACGCCCAGCAACGCGAAGTACCCGTAGCGGGTGGCCAGTTCGGGCATGTTGGCAGTACCGAGCGCTCGATGCCAAGTTCGGCAAGGACCGTGTGGGCTTCAGATAGGCCCCCCTCGATATCGACCCATAGCCACGACCCTGTTTCGCGCCGCCACGCATCCTCGAAGTCCGCGAGTTTCCCGAACGTGCCGAATCCGGACTCGGGCTCGAACAAAGCGGCGCGAATGGCGACGGTTGCGGCGGGGTCCTCCGGCGGCGGGCGTCGTTCGCCGATTGCCGCCACGGCGGCAGCGATCAGGTCGATACCGGTGCGCAGCGTGTTCCCGAGCGCCGTCAGTCCGTCGTTTGCGGTGCCCTTGCGTACGCGCGCGTTGGTGACGCCACGGGTTTTGGGATCACTCACGACAAGTCGTCCCGCGGACCGACGCGAACCCGTTCACGCACCAAGGTCGTATTGGGTAGGGTGACTTCGCCGGTCGTGGTCTCAATCACGGTGCCAAGGCCCTCAACGGCTCTTACCGTGCCTTCGATGTCGTCGACGGCTATGCGGGTTCCCGGGGGGTAGTTGTCGCGCAGATAGGCGCCGGCGAGCACGTTGGCCGCCCGGGAGCCCATGCCGAAGGCCAGCGCAGCGGCGCCTCCCGCGGCGCCGATGACGACGCCCAGCGCAACGGTGAGCAGCGCACCAGGCGTCCGACGATGTGGCTTGCCGTCTTGGTCACCTCCATGCGTTGCAGAACGCGGCCGATACCGATGCGTTCGCCTAGGCGCTCGAACCCGAGGGCAGTGAGCATCCGACGGATGATCGACGCGGCGATTCGCGAGGCCACGTAGCCGATCACCAGAATGACCAGCGCCGCCAGCAGGTTTGGCACGAACGCCGCTGCCTCCTGCCACACCGCGGCAAGCGCGGCGATAGCCCGCTCGCCCAGGTTGTCTACGGAAATCGCCATCTTGCGGTTCTCCAGAACTAAGAACAGGTTGTGCTTGCAGAGTGCACCAGGCGATCCGGCCCGCCAGGGATGGGACCACCGGCGGGTCGGCCCGCTGCACTTTCCGGGTGACGGAATACTCGGAGCGGACGAGGTCGTGCTCGTCGGCGCCCCGCAACACGGGGCCCTTCAAAGCCTGGTGCGGGGCCGCCAGGGGCCGCCTGCGAGCCCTGAGCACGGAGTCCTTCGCTTGATACAATCGACGAATGGCCCCTAGCGACCAAGAGGGTTCAAGTCCGGTTTGTCGGTGCCACGGCTGTCAGGTCCATTGATGGTCAGCCTCCTCCTCGTCTTCTTTTTTCTCGCCCTCGTCTTCTCGTTCTTCTGCTCGCTATGGGAGGCTGTGCTACTCAGCATTACGCCGAGTCATGCGCGGTTGAAGTTCGCGCAAGGCACCCGCGTCGGCCGCTATCTCGAAGACTTCAAGGCCAACGTCGACCGTCCGCTCGCCGCGATCCTGACGCTCAATACCATCGCCCACACCGTCGGCGCCATAGGCGTCGGTGACCAGGCGGCGACGATCTGGGCCGAGGCGAATCCGTGGATTACCCGGGTCGCCGTTCCGGCAACCATGACCGTGGCGATACTGGTTCTCTCGGAAATCGTGCCGAAGACGATCGGCGCGTTGTATTGGCAGCATTTCGTCACGTTCACCGTTCACTCGCTGCGGCTGTTGACCTTGGGGCTGGCACCGTTCGTCTGGCTGAGTCAATACATCACCCGCCGGCTGAAAAGCGGCACGACGCAGCCGATATTGACGCGCACCGACTTCGTGGCGATGGCGGAACTCGGCGCCCAGGAGGGTGTGTTCGAAGCGGAGGAAAGCGAGATGATCGGCCACCTCATCCGCTTCCAGAATGTTCAAGTAGGGGATGTGATGACTCCCCGCACGGTCGTCGAGGTGGCTTCGGAAGACCAGAGCATCGCCGAGTATTGCCAGGACGCGAAAAGCCAGCCGTTCTCCCGGATACCCGTCTACGACGAATCCAAGGACCACATCACGGGCTATGCACTATGGTCGGACATGCTCATTGCGCTGGTGGAGGGGCGTGGCGAGAAGCGGATTGCCACCGTGCGCCGCGAGATCGTGGCCGTGGACGAGGCCTACGCCATCACCGACCTGTTCACGGTCCTGCGCACGCGCCAGGAGCATCTGGCGGTCGTGCTGGATGAATTCGGCGGAATGGCGGGAATCGTTACGATGGAGGATGTCATCGAGACCCTGCTAGGCCTCGAAATCGTCGACGAAACGGACGAGACCACGGATATGCGCGATCTGGCCCGGCGCCATCGGGTTCAGCGCGTGAAAGCGCTGGACGCGCTGGAGGGACCGGTCGATCCTGCCGGGGAATGACGCTCTTCCCGAATCCTCGGCAGTCTCGCCGTTCAGTCGTCCTGCTCTTCGAGGCGGACCGCCAGCACGTCAAATCCGTTGTCGTGCAGAACGGCGTTCGACGTGGACCCCATGAAGAAGTCCAGCCCCCGGCGCCCGAAGACGGCGAACTGATCACGTCCATATCCCCGTAGCGCCCCAAAGCCGTCCCCGGCGCTTCGCTTCGCTGTGCGCCGGGGTTCGCCTCCGGCCCAGCCACGCCGACCTACCCATGGAACAATCGCCACGGTCGCAGGCTCCCTTTGGCGTTTGTTCCATGCAAGGGGCAAGGCTGGGGCGATCCTTATGATCGTCCGTGTCGACCACGCGGTCGCCCGTCTCGCCCAATCGAAGGCCGTTGTTGCCGACCACGGTCGCGGGAGCCCGCCGCGCGCTTGACGCGGTTACGCCGACCAGGCGGGCCAGCGTTTCCGCCCCAGAACCTCGTGCCATTCGGCCGCCGGTGCCGCCTCGGTCATGGCGTTCAAGCGCGGAGTCGACGCACCGCGACGCCTTCCCGTCCCCGCCGCCACCGCGCGCTAGCGACATTCACCCCGGCAAGCAGCAACCCAGCAACCAGGAACGCCCCCGGCGGTAGCGCGGCAAGCGGGAATCCCACAGTCAACGCCTCCCGCGCGGCCCCGAGGATCAGGATCGCCGCCGCGAAACCGGCGGACGTGCCGAGCGCGTCCACCAGCGTCCGGCCCAGACCCTCCTTCGACGCCACCTGCTCGACGCGCGCCAGGATCATGCAGTTGGTGACGATGATCTGCACAAAGAGCGCGATGCGCTGGTAGAGGTCGAACGCGTACGCCTCCATGGCGAGGTTGACCAGCGTGGTGAAGGTGGCGATGACCAAGACGAAGCATGGCAACCGCACGTCTTCCGGGATCAGCTTGCGCACCGCCGAGACGAGTAGGGCGGAACCGGTGAGGACCACGGTGCTTGCGATGGCGAGCCCGACGGCGTTCGCAACCGTGTTGGAGACCGCCAAGAGCGGGCACAGCCCGAGCAGTTGCACGGCGGCCGGGTTGCGGGCGACGGCGGCTTCGGTGAACCGGTTCATGGTGGGCACATCTCCTCGGGCCGAACCCCCTGCACGGCCCGTTCGACAGCGGACATCACGGCTCGCGAGGTGATCGTGGCACCGGTGACCGCGTGGACGTCGCCGGTGGTGAACGAGTCCAGCCAGGCGGAGGGGGCGTTCAAGATGTCGCCGAAGCCGGGGGTCTCGACATGCTCGAGGACGCGAACGCCCTTGATCGAGCCGTCGAGATCGAGCGCCACGCCCAGGTTGAAACCGCCGCCGTAGCCCGATCCATCCACGCGCAGCACCACGAGGTCGCGTTCGCAGAGTACGAGATCGCCGTCCGTGAGGTCGGAGCGGCGGAGCTGACGCGCCCGCCAAGGCGCGTCGTCGCCCGTGCCCAAGGCAACGAGTTCCCGCAAGATTCGGGTCTCCCCTTCGAGCCGGTTTCGGGCCACCTCGTCCTCTGTCAGTTCGGCGAACCAGGTCACCACAGCCCCCGCGAAGAGCGTCAACACGGCCAATGCCGCGACGTTACGCAGCAGCGGACGCATGGCCGAGCCGATCCAGAATCGGAGTCGCCAGGTTGCCGATCAGGACCGCGAAGGCGACGCCGTCCGGATAGCTGCCGCCGGACCGGATGGTGAACACCAAGGCACCGATGGCGATGCCGAAAAGCCACTGGTGTCCTGCGCTGCGGGGTGCGGTAACCGGGTCGGTGGCGATGAAGAATGCGGCGAGCATGGTGGCGCCGGCGAACCAATGAAAGACTGGCGATCCCAAGCTCGCCGAGCTGCCGCCGTCGTAGAACGCGATCGCCGGCAGCGCGATGCCGATCAGTACGGCTGCGGGAATCCGCCAATGCACCACGCCGACGGCAATCAGGTATATGCCGCCAAGAAGCGCGGCGACGTTCACCCACTCGAATCCGGCCCCGCCCAACATCCCGAACGCGGGGTTCCCTGCCAAGTCCTCGAGAGTCTGGCCGCCCCGGAACCGAAGTGCATCGAGCGCCGTTGCCCCTGTGGTGGCATGGACCAGCGTCATCGACTGGGGGTACGCGACCAGTACCGCCGCGTAGCCGGCCATCGCCGGATTGAAGACATTTCGGCCGAGACCACCGTAGAGCTCCTTGGCGAGCAGGATGGCGACGGCGACCGCGACCACGGGGATCCAAAGCGGTGCCGACGGCGGAATGCCGATGGCGATCAGCAGGCAGGTGACCGGCGTGCTGCGGTCGGCAAAGGGTCGCACGGGACGCTTGCGCAGGGCTTGGCAGAGCGCCTCGAAGACGGCCCCGCTGACAAGGGCGACGACGCAGTGCACCAGCAACAGCCAACCGAAACACCACGCGGCGACGCCGACGGCGGGAACCAGTGCGATAAGCACCCGGTCCATGATCGCCGGTGTGGTCGCCGGTCTCCCCAGCCAGTCGGCTACTGCCATTGATGCGGCGCCCGAAGCCGTTTGGCGCGCTGGACCTCCTGTTCGCGTGCTTCGTGCGCGAGCCGTTCGTTGCGCGCGTCGGAATGCCGCCGCGCCGTCTCGGCCCGACGAGTCGTTTCGCGTTCGCCTTGAAGCCGGTGTTTGAGCACGCCGAACTCCCCGACGAGATCGATTCCACTCGGACACGCCCGGGTGCAGGCCGTGCATTCGATGCAGTCGACGACGGCGGTGTCGGTGGCATCCGTCTCGAATGCGACGTGGAGGACTTCCGGTTTCAGATCCACAGGACAGGCGCCTTCGCACCGGCCGCAGCCGATGCACGCCAGGGCGGCGGCGTTCGCCGGCACCGGTGGATCGCTGACCTCGTCCGAACGCGTCACCAACTCGATGCAGTCCACCGGGCAGGCGGGAACGCAGAGTTCGCAGCCCGTGCAGCGTTCCGGGATCACCGCGTGCAGGTATCTGGACGCGCCTGCGATGGCATCCACGGGACAGGCATCGATGCACAGGGCGCAGCCGATACAGTCCGCTGCCACGATGTGCGCGACGGCGTCGACGGGTTCCGACATCTCGGCGTCGGCATCGCGCCCCAGCAACTCCTCCAACGCAGCCACGACCCGCGACCCGCCCGGCGGGCAGAGGTCGAGTCGCTCGCCCCCTGCGACCGCTTCAGCATACGGACGGCAGCCCGGATACCCGCATTGGGCGCACTGGCTCTGCGGTAGGACGGCGTCGACGGCGAGAACGACCGCGTCGGCATTGGCGTCCTGTTTGCCGGCCAATGCCCGCCGGGCGACGGAAAGCAGAACCGCGGCCAACACACCGATTCCGCCGAGTATCAGCGCTGCGGTCATCCGCCCAGCCCCTTGAAGCCGTAGAACGCCAGGGCCATGAAACCCACCGTCACCAGCGCCAGGGGTGGCCCCCGGAAGGGTTCGGGCACCGCGTCGTCGGTGATGCGTTCCCGCAGCGCGGCGAAAGCCACGATGGCGATGCCGAAGCCGAGCCCGGCGCCGATGGCGAGGAACATGGTCCGCGGCAGGGACAGTCCCTGGCCCACGGCGATCAGGGTCACCCCGAGCACCGCGCAGTTGGTGGTGATGAGCGGCAGGTAGATGCCGAGCATCCGGTGCAGCACGGGGCTCGCGGCGCGCACGAACATCTCCGTGAACTGCACAGTGGCCGCGATGATCACGATGAACGCGATGATGCGCAGGTATTCGACTTCGAAGGCAACGAGCAGGTAGCGGTTGACCAGGTATGTTCCGAGGGCGGCCACCGTCAACACGAACATCGTGGCGAGCGTCATGGGCACGGCCGTTTCGACGCGCCCGGAACTGCCCACGAACGGGCACAGACCCAGGAACTGCACCAGGACGAAATTGTTGACCAATGCCGCCGACAGCAGGATGAGCAGCAACTCGGCCATGGGCGTTAGCAGACGGTCGCCTTCACGGTCATGTCACCCGCATCCCCGGCTCGGCACCCGTATCCGGGGAGACGAGGAAGATGTCCTCGCCGCCGGGCCCTGCCGCGAGCACCATGCCTTCCGACGTACCGAAGCGCATCTTGCGGGGCGCGAGGTTGGCGACGACGACCACTAGACGTCCGACCAGGGGCGCCGGATCGTAGGCTTCGCGGATGCCGGCGAACACCGTGCTTTGGTTGTCGCCGAGGTCGAGCCGAAGTTCGAGCAGCTTGTCGGCCCCGTCCACAAAGTTCGCGTCGAGCACCTTCGCGATTCGCAGGTCGATCTTGCCGAAGTCGTCGATGCCGACTTCCCGACTGCCTTCGTCCGCCACGTGCTCCGACTCCGTTTCGGCCTGGGCGACGGTGGCTGCCACCACCTTGTCGACGTCCTTGCGGTCGATGCGCGTGCACAACGGCTTGAAGCGGTCGATCTCGTGCATTGTGAGCGGAGTGCCCGCGTCTTCCCACGCCAAAGGCGCCACCTTGAGGAATGCCTCGGCCTTGGCGGCCATCGCTGGCAGGATCGGTTTCAGGTAGATCACGAGAGCCCGGAACACGTTGATACCGAGGGAACACACGCCCTGTACCTCGTCACGTCGTTCGGGATCGTTGACGTGCTTCCAGGGCTCGTGTTCCGCGATGTATTGGTTGGTGCGGTCGGCCAGCGCCGTGATTTGCCGGACGGCGCGGCCGACGTCGCCGCGCTCGTAGAGTTCGGCGAGTTCTCGGCGCGCACCGGACGCCTCGGCCCACAGTGCCTCGTCGTGCACGGTCGCCGCCAAGACGCCATCGAAGCCGCGATGGATGAACCCGGCGCAACGCGAGGCGATGTTCACCACCTTGCCGACGAGATCCGAGTTCACGCGCTGCACGAAGTCGTCGAGCTGGATGTCCACGTCGGCGGTATTTGCCGAGAGCTTGGTCGCGAAGTAGTAGCGCAGGTACTCCGGATCCAGGTGCTCGAGGTACGTGCTCGCGTTGATGAACGTCCCGCGGGACTTGGACATCTTGGCGCCGTCCACCGTGACGAAGCCGTGGGTGTGGACCTTGGTCGGTGTGCGGTAGCCCGCGCCCTGTAGAACCGCTGGCCAGAACAGGCAGTGAAAGTTGATGATGTCCTTGCCGATGAAGTGGTGGACTTCGGCGTCGCTGTCCGGGCGCCAGAAGTCCTCGGGATCCAGGCCTTCCGTTTGATCGCACAGGTTCTCGAAGCTCGCCATGTAGCCGACCGGCGCGTCCATCCAGACGTAGAAGTATTTGTCCTGGGCACCTGGAATGGTGAACCCGAAGTACGGTCCGTCGCGGCTGATGTCCCAGGCTTTCAAGCCCCCGGTCAGCCATTCGCCGAGCTTGTTGGCCACCTCGGGCTGCACGGCATCGCTCGCCGTCCATTCCTTGAGGAAGTCGGTGAACTGTGCCAGGTCGAAGAAAAAGTGCTCCGACGAGCGCAACTCCGGCGTGTTGTCGGACAGGGTGGAACGCGGGTTCCCCAACTCGGTGGCGTCGTAGGTCGCGCCGCATTCCTGGCAGTTGTCGCCGTACTGGTCGTCGGCCCCGCAGCGCGGACAGGTGCCCTTGACGAACCGATCCGCCAGGAACAGCTTGCGCTCGGGATCGTAGAGCTGCTCGACCTCGGCGGTGAACGTCCGGCCGCCCTCGGCGAGCCGTTCGTAGATCGCGCGGGTAAGGCGTTCGTTCTCCGGCGAGTGCGTCGAGTAGTAGTTGTCGTGGGCGACGTGGAAGCGCCGGAAATCCTCGGCGTGCTCCTGGCGCAGGGACTCGATCATCGCCTCCGCCGTGGTACCGAGACGCTCCGCCGCAAGCATGGTCGCCGTGCCATGGGCGTCGTCGGCGCAGACGTAGTAGCACTCGTTGCCCATCATGCGCTGAAAGCGCACCCAGATGTCGGTCAGGATGTCCTCGAAGAGGTGGCCTAAGTGTATGGGCCCGTTGGCGTTCAGCAGCGCGCTGGTGACGAGGATGCGGCGCATGGTGGCCTTGGAATGCTCTGATTTGTGCACGTCTTTTGTTCTCAGCGATTGGCTCAGTGGGTTCAAGCGGCTCCGAGTGTCGAATCAGAGCATTCGTAAAGAGCAGGTTGTGCGTGAGGGCGCGAGACTATACGCGCCACGGCGTCGATTGACCACGCCGTACTGTCCAACGCGAAGTGAGGGTGAAGCCAAAGGCCGATTCCAACGCGA